>JAKOTN010000055.1 GCA_029776255.1 Pseudomonadota bacterium | reverse complement strand
TCGTGCTGACCATGACTGCCTACAACCTGACGCGCATGCGCACGTTGGGAGCAATTCGTCCACTGGGTGCAATATGACGAAAATACACCTCGGAATCACCAACAAATGCGCGCGAAAAACGGAAAACACCCTCCGCATCATGAAAAACAACTCGTTTGAGTACTGCCGGTCGCGTTTGCGGGGTGGTATTTCAGCAGCCTGTTAGAGCTAGAGCAAAAGAAGGCAGATGAAAACTTTTCGCAGCAAGTCGCGTACCGCTAAGGTTCGTCCGGCGCTGGACTCCAATTCCTTGGCACTGATGCGCTTGGTCAAGGCTGCTAAATACCCGGAAATCGAGGCGGCTGCACGCCGTATTCTGATGGCGAATCCCCAGCATTCCCTGGCCTTGAAGGCACTGGGATTTGCCTTGGTTGGACTGGGTGAATACGCTGATGCTTTGCCGATCATTGAACTTGCTGTGCAGCGACATCCTAATGATCCAGAGTTGCACAATAATCTCGGGATTGTTCTCTCGGCCTTAATGCGTTGGGACGAATCTCTAGAGTGCTTCAGTCGTTCGCTGGCTATCTTGCCGGACGATCCAGAGGTACTCAAGAATTGTGGCGCCGCCTTGGTGCGGATGCAGCAGCCCGAGAGAGCCATTGCCTATCTGTTGAAGGCCATAGAACTATATCCGGGCGATTATGTGGCCGGTGTGGAGCAACTTGCCAACACCTTGCTTAAACTGAATCGCAATGATGAGGCGTGGACCTGTTTAAACGAGCTATGGAAAGCTGATGATAGCAACTCCGTGACCTTGGCGCAGTTGCTCTTCGCCAGTCTCAAGCGGTGCGAATGGCGTGATTTTGATGTATTACTGTCGAGGCTTAGGACACTCAGTTCCGACTTTCACGATCTGACGGAAAGTCCATTTATCTTGTTGTCGTTTCCCGGCGTCAATTCCGACGAGTTGCGTCGAGTTGCCTCGAGATTTTCCTGTGCCTCAATTCCAACAAGGATACTTGCTGAGCATGAACGTTGTTTCGGGACTACTCCGGAAAGCCGTTTGCGGTTGCGGGTCGGTTATTTGTCGACCGATTTCAAGGATCATCCGGTAGGCTGGATCCTACCGGAAATGTTCGAATTGCATGATCGGTCAAGGGTGGAGGTGTTTGGTTATTCGATTGGTATCGACGATGGAAGCGATATCCGACGACGACTGATTAAGGCGTGTGATCAATTCACAGATTTACTGTCCTGCAGCATCGATCAGACGGCAGAGCGTATTCGTGCCGACAAAATTGATATTTTGGTCGATTTGAACGGATGGACGGCCTATGGTCGGCCGGAAGCATTGGCCTTGCGTTGCGCGCCGGTGCAAGTCAATTGGCTTGGCTATGCTGGAACCTTCGGCCATTGGAAGCTTGCGGATTACATTCTTGGCGATCCTGTGGTTACTCCTCTGGACCACCGTGGTTTTTATAGTGAAACCATTGCACAGTTGCCCGGTTGCTACTTGCCGTTTGATACGCGCAGCCTCTTGCCCTCACCGCCGTCACGCCATGACGCCGGTTTGCCGGAACAAGGTTTTGTGTTTTGCTCCTTTAATAACAGCTACAAATTTAATCCTGCGGTGTTCGATCTTTGGTGCCGTCTATTGCTGGGCTCGAGTAATAGTTTTCTATGGCTGGGTCGGCCTAGCGGCTCGGCGGAGGACCGCTTGCGCGTAGAAGTGGAAAAGCGTGGTGTCGATCCGGCAAGATTACTCTTTGCGCCGCGTGTGTCTTCTAGGCTGGATCACCTGAGTCGTTTGCAATTGGCGGATTTGGCGCTCGACCCTTTCCCTTATAACTCGCACTCGACAGGTGCCGAAATTTTGTGGGCTGGCGTTCCAATGGTCGCTTTGCTCGGCGACACCTTTCCCGGCAGGGTGGGCGCGAGTTTGTTGCATTCGGCCCGACTCGACGAGTTGATCGCTGGATCGCTGGAGGAATACTACGAAATCGCCATCGATCTGGTGGGCCAACCGCAGCGGCTGTTGGCTCTGCGGGCAAAGTTGGCGGCAAACCGTCTCCACTGTCCGCTCTTCGACATGCCGCGCTTTGTTCACTCGCTGGAGAGTGTGTATCGGCGGATGTGGGATAACTATCTGCGAGGCGTCAAGACGCCGCTGCTCCAAGCGCGGTGACAACGATAACTATTGCGATCATCTGGCGCGTACGGTGTTCCGGAAGCAGGTTACGTGGACGGTAGTAGATGGGTGCCCGTTGCCGCGAGTTGATGTGGTCCGTTACGACTGAGTGAATCAGGCCTTTCCTCGAGCCAGATAGTCGATCAGTTGTTGCACGTTGCCGACGCGCGGGGTTTCTGTCGATCAAAAAACGCCGTAACCCCAGGTGACGCCGATGAAGTGCAGTCCGTTGGTGACGGCAGCGGCTTCGTCTTCCGGCGTATCGCCGACGTAAATAACGTTTGGTGTCGATGGCATGGTCGGCGAGCAACTGAGCGAGCATGCTGGTTTTGTCAGGCAAGGGTGGCGTTTGACGATTATCCGCCATTGCCGTTTTACGACCAAGGTCAGCCGGGTCGCAATGATCGATGCCGGCTGTGCGCTGCGTCGGTGAAGTTCTTCAACGCTTCAGGCGGGCGAAAGCGTCGGCCATGACGCCCACGGTGGCCGGTTGGCCTTGCCGACGTTGCCGGGCTTTGGCCGAGGCGGGGGCGGTGGCCTTCGCGCCATGCGACGGATCGTCGGCGAGACGCATGCTCAGGGCGATCCGCTGCCGGGGCAGGTCGACGTCGACCACTTTGACTTTGACTACCTCGCCGGTCCTGACGACGCTGCGCGGGTCTTTGACGAACTTGTCGGCGATCGCCGAGACATGTACCAGGCCGTCCTGATGGACGCCGATGTCGACAAAGGCGCCGAAGTTGGCGACGTTGGTGATCACGCCTTCGAGAATCATGCCGGGTTGCAGATCCTTGATGTTCTCGATGCCGTCGCGGAAGGTGGCGGCCTTGAATTCCGGTCGTGGATCGCGGCCAGGTTTTTCGAGTTCGCCAAGAATGTCGAGGACCGTCGGCAGGCCGAATTTTTGGTCGGCGTATTTTTCCGGCGATAAAGTTTTCAGTAGTCGCTTATCGCCGATCACTTCGCGAACGCCTTTTCGGATGTCGGCGAGGAGGCGTTCGACCAGCGGGTAGGCTTCCGGGTGGACCGCCGAGCGGTCGAGCGGGTTGTCGCCGTCGTTGATGCGCAGGAACCCGGCAGCCAGTTCGAAAGTCTTGTCGCCAAGGCGAGGAACATTTCGCAGCGCTTGCCGATTGCGGAAGGCGCCGTGTTGGTCGCGATGGGTGACTATATTTGTCGCCAGCGTCTGACTGAGCCCGGAAACGCGTGTCAACAGCGGAACCGAGGCGGTATTGACATCGACGCCGACGGCGTTCACACAATCCTCGACCACCGCGTTGAGCGCCCTCGCCAGTTTGCTCTGACTGACGTCGTGTTGGTATTGACCGACTCCGATGGATTTCGGGTCGATCTTGACCAATTCGGCCAGCGGGTCCTGTAGCCGCCGGGCGATGGAGACGGCGCCGCGCAGGCTGACATCGAGTTCCGGAAACTCGCGCGAGGCGTATTCCGATGCCGAGTAAACGGATGCTCCGGCTTCCGAAACGACAATTCTGGTCATCCGCAGTTCGGGATGTCGATGGATCAGATCGGCCGCCAGACGATCGGTTTCGCGCGAGGCCGTGCCGTTGCCAATGCTGAGCAGTTCAACCTGATGCTTACGCGCTAGCAGCCCCAGGGTGTGCAGGGCGCCATCCCAGTCGCGACGCGGTTCATGGGGGTAGATGGTGGCGGTGTCGAGCAATCTGCCGGTGGCGTCGACCACCGCGACCTTGACGCCGGTGCGTAGTCCGGGGTCGAGACCCATGGTGGCGCGCGGACCGGCCGGCGCGGCGAGCAACAGATCATGCAGGTTGGCGCCGAAGACGCGAATGGCCTCTGTTTCGGCGCGGTCGCGTAAGGCACTCATCAGTTCCAGTTCGAGGTGCGGGGCTATTTTTATCCGCCAGGCCCAGCGTGCCGTTTCGGTCAGCCATTTGTCGGCGGCTCGGCCTTGGTCGGTGATGCCGAAGCGTCTGGCAACGCGTGCCTCGCAAGGGTTCGGCGCGCTGGCGCGTTCGTCAAGATCGCTATCGAGTACCAGCGATAGTTGCAGCAGTCCCTCGTTGCGACCTCGGAATAACGCCAGTGCACGGTGTGATGGAATGGCGGCGATGGCTTCGGAATAAGCGAAATAGTCACGGAACTTGATGGCTTCGTTTTCCTTGCCGACGATTACGGCCGATTGCACGAAACCGTGCTCGTCGAGATAGGCGCGGAGGGCGCCGAGCAAGGTGGCGTCCTCGGCGAAGCGCTCCATCAGAATCTGACGCGCGCCGTCGAGCACGCTTTTGGTATCGGCGAAACCGGCGTCGGCATTCAGGCAACGTGCGGCCTCGTTTTCAGGCGACAGCGTCGGATCGGTCAGCAAGGCGTCGGCCAGCGGCGCCAGACCCGCTTCGCGGGCGATCTGCGCCTTGGTGCGCCGTTTCTGCTTGTACGGCAGGTAGAGGTCTTCCAGGCGCTGTTTGGTTTCGGCGGCGTCGATTTCGGCTGCCAGCTCGGGCGTCAGTTTGCCTTGTTCGTCAATCGACGCCAGAACGACACCACGTCGTTCTTCCAACTCGCGCAGATAAATCAGACGCTCATCGAGCAAACGTAACTGATCGTCGTCCAGTCCGCCTGTCGCTTCCTTGCGGTAACGGGCAACAAAGGGCACGGTGGCGCCGTCGTCGAGCAGAGCGGCGGTGGCCCGTACCTGTGAGGGTTGACAGCCGATTTCCGCCGCGATTTTGGCGGCGATCTTTTCAAGGAGGCGAATTTCAAGCGTCATGAATGTGGGCGCGTGCGCGTCTGAGCGAGTTAAAAAAGCGCGCACTATGCGCAATCGAGCGTCAAAACTCAAGCGCGAGCGGCGACGAATTGCTCCGGGAGGTGATAGCGTCTAAATTGAAGGCGTCGTATGTCCGACTACAAGGGTGGATCAGGAGAATTTGATGAAAATCGATATTGAGAATTTTGGTCTGCGGGATGTCACCGTCGATCCGGAGACCGTTTTCACGTTTGCCGAAGGTCTTGCCGGCTTTCCAGACTGCAAACGCTACAAGATTTTTCACGAGGAAGGCAAACCAACCGTGTTCTGGTTGCAATCTCTCGACGATGCGGCGGTGATGTTTCCCATTGTGGCCCCGGAAGTTATTGATCTCGAATATGAAATCGAACTCTCCGATGCCGACTGCGCCTTGTTGGCCTTGGAAAATCCAGCGGACGCGGCAGTCGTGATCATTGTTTATCGCAACGCGGCCGAAGGCGGCACGATCGCGGCCAACACCCGTTCTCCGATTATTCTGAATCTTCATAAGCGTCGGGCGATTCAGAAGGTGTTGCAGGAGGTGCATCCGACACTGCTCTATCGCGCGCGCTGACTTCAGTCAAACGAATCCTGGCCGGCAATCGATCCGCACGGTAACTGGTCAGGCCGTCGTCGCCAGGCAAGCGCTAAATGAGCGACGACATTTTCTCTATTAAAAATATCATTAAATTAGTTATTTAACTGGTTGTCGGGTTGCGGTTCTCGTACCGCTGGCTCGCAATGATCAGGAATGCTCCTGCGTAGTCATCGACAACCGATACGCCTAACAAGGGAGAATTTTTCTGGAGCAATACGAAGGAGGCTGGTCTATGCTACCTGTACGGGCCGCAGCAAATTCAACACCAAGCATCGCCGACGTTTTACACGGCTGATCCATCGGTCTAGGCCGCTTGGTTGATTGGAGCGAATCCAAATACGCGTTCAATGACACTGATGACAAGCAATGTGGCGCCAATGAAAGCACTGTGCCAACGTAAATGTTTCGATCCTGCCCTGCAGGCACGCACACCGTATTCCGGCCCCGACCCAGGCCGACGCGCGGTGCTGCCAGAGGGGCGGTTGGGTTCAAGAATGCGGCGCGGATGTCGTTCAGAGTTACGGATTCGATCTGTTTGTTCATGACTTAACGGTACTTATTGGATTATGATGTCCGCGAAAAGGCTTGTGGTTTTTGCGTGAAGGAACGAAGAATGTCTGATTTGCTGAAAAACATCGATGCGCGTACGAAACTTGCCGGGACCAACAAACTGGAGATTCTGCTGTTCTCGTTAGGCGCCGATTCACGCACGGGCAGGCGCGAAACTTTCGGCATCAATGTTTTCAAGGTGCGAGAGGTCATGCGCACACCACCGATCACCGCGGCACCCGAAATGCCGGCGTCGGTAGAAGGAATGGTCAGTCTTCGGGGTGTCCTCGTGCCAGTGGTCGACCTGGCTCGTTATGCCGGCGTGAATACCGAAACCCCCCGTTCGATCATGATCGTCACCGAGTACGCCGGGCATACGCAAGGGTTTCTGGTCGAAGGGGTGGATACCATTCTTCGTCTCGACTGGAGCCAGATGCGGGTGCCGCCAGCCATGCTTTTGGCGGAAATGGGAGGATTGGTGACCGCGGTGACCGAACTGCCGGATGGCCGTCTGGTGATGATGATGGATGTCGAGAAAATTCTTTCGGAAACCACAAACTACGATGATGGTAGTGTCTATCGCAATATCAAGCCATTGGAAAATCCCGAGTTGACGGTGTTTTTCGCCGACGACTCGTCGGTGGCGCGCAAACAGATTCAGCGGACCCTGGAAGCCATGGGCGTCAAGTACGTTGCCGCGATCAACGGAGGCGACGCCTGGGCGGAGCTGGAGAAAATGGCGGCCTATGCGCAGGCATCCGGACAACAAGTGTCCGACATGATCAGTCTGGTGTTGACCGATATCGAGATGCCGGAGATGGACGGCTACATCCTTACCAAAAAGATCAAATCCGACGAACGTTTCGCCGGTGTTCCCGTGATCATGCATTCCTCGTTGTCGGGAATGTCGAACCAACAACTTGGCAAATCCGTCGGCGTTGATGAGTATGTTCCGAAGTTCGAACCGCAGCGCTTGTCGGAAACCTTGACGAAACGATTGATGGGCCATGCGGCAGTGGTTCAGTTGACCTGATGACGCGATTTCTCGGGAGCGATACGATGGATTTGGCAGAGCGGAAAAACCTCCTTGAGGGTGTTGATGCGAGAACCCGGCTTGCCGGTTCCAACAAGATGGAGATTTTGCTCTTCTCCCTTGGCACGCGTGAAATCTTCGGAATCAACGTCTTCAAAGTCCGCGAGGTCGGACAGACGCCACATATCACGAAGACGCCAAACATGCCGCGTGGGGTTGAAGGCTTGATCTCCTTGCGCGGCAATGTCATCCCGGTGCTGTCGTTGATCTCGTTTCTCGAAACCACCGAACAGCCGAGTGAGCATGGAAAAACCATGATGGTTGCCGAGTACTCCAAGCGAACGTTGGGTTTTCTGGTGCACGAAGTCGACCGGATCATTCGCGTCGACTGGGAGAGAGTCAAGGCGCCGGAAAGCGTGCTTTCGACGAATCAGGGGCTGATCACGGCGATAACCGAACTCGAAGACGGCAAATTGGTGTCAATTCTCGATGTCGAGCAGATTCTGGCCAATGCGTTTGGCGAGGCGATTATCGTCGATATCCCGCCAGCAAAAGTCGACGATGACTTCAGTCTGTTTTTTGCCGACGACTCGATCGTCGCCCGCCGCAAGATCACCGAGGTGCTTGACAAGCTTGGCGTCAAGCACAAGCACGCCACGAACGGCGCCGAGGCATGGACCCGCCTGCAGGGGATCGCGGCGCACGCCCAGCAAATAGGTCGCGAAGTTCGAGACGAAATCCGGTTGATACTGGTGGACGCGGAAATGCCGGAAATGGACGGCTATGTTCTGACCAAGAACATCAAAAGCGACCCCCGGTTTTCCGGTATTCCGGTGGTCATGCACTCCTCGCTATCGTCACAAGCGAACCATGCGATGGGTAAGGCCGTGGGCGTCGATGCTTACGTGGCCAAATTCGATCCCGAAATTCTTGCCGACACCCTGCGGCCAATGCTCGAACGCTGATAGAACGAAAAGCACACAGGAGTAAGTGAACAATGGCTGATCCGAAGATGAGGATTCTGGTGGTGGACGATTTCTCGACCATGCGCCGCATCGTCAGAAACCTTCTGAAAGAATTGGGCTTTTCCAACGTGGATGAGGCAGAGGACGGGGCGATCGCGCTCCAGAAACTGCAGAACGGGTCGTTCGAGTTCATTGTGACCGACTGGAACATGCCGAACATGGACGGCTTGCAGCTTTTGCAGGAGATCCGCCGTTCCCCTGCGTACAAACATTTACCCGTCCTGATGATCACCGCGGAAGCGAAAAAAGAAAACATCATCGCGGCGGCTCAGGCGGGGGCGAGTGGCTACATTGTCAAGCCCTTTACTGCGGCGACGCTTGCTGAAAAATTGCAGAAGATTTTTGACAAGATGGGTGTCTGAAATGAGCGACGCTGATATGTCTGGGGATTCGCAAGAATTAGAAGCGCTATTTGACAGTATCGCCTTGGCGGCATCTGCTGTGGAGGCGCCTAAGCCAACCACGTCGACCCTGCGGCAGGTGCGGGAAAACGATGCCAATACCGACGACAGCCAAGAGTTGCAAGCCTTGTTTGACTCCGTTGCCGCTGCCCAAACTCCCGCAGCGCGTCCCGTTGCCAATCAGCCCATCAGTCCAACCCGTGCGACAGTTAGTGGCGAAGGCTGGAGCGGACAAGACAAGGTTTTTCAACGCGTCGGACAGATGGCGCGGCGATTGCACGACACGCTTGGCGATCTTGGCTACAACGAGTTGCTGGAAAGTACCGTCTCCGCCCTGCCGGATGCGAAGGATAGGCTAAATTATATCGCCAATCTTACCGAGCAAGCGGCTTGCAAGGTATTGAATGCAACCGATATTGCCAATCCTTTGCTCGACCAGTTGGAAGTGGGTTCGGCGAATTTGGCGGGTCGGTGGGACGCGCTGTTCGCCAATAAAATGGGTGTTGAAGAATTCAAGCATCTGGCTGAGGAAACGCATTCTTTTCTGAAAACGGGTGTTCCGCAAAAGACCGAAGCGACCAAAGCGCAGTTGCTCGACATCATGATGGCTCAGGACTTCCAGGATCTCACCGGTCAGGTGATCAAGAGAATCATTGCCGTTGCACAGGAAATTGAAGCGCAGTTGATGGGCGTGCTGATTGAAACCATGCCAGGCGAGCGGCGCACCGAATCGGTGATCAGCCTCCTCAATGGCCCGGTCATCAACGCCGAGGGGCAGAGCGACGTCGTTGCGACACAGCAGCAGGTCGATGACCTGCTCGGTAGCTTGGGATTTTAGGAGGTTCAAGATGAGTGATTTTGCCGGGATGGAAGACCTCCTGCAGGATTTCCTGCAGGAAGCCGGTGATCTTCTGTCGGATGTCGACAACAAACTTGTCGATCTTGAGCGGAGTCCCGATGATCGTCGATTGCTCAATGACATCTTTCGGGGGTTTCACACCATCAAGGGTGGGGCCGGTTTCCTTAACGCTACCGAACTGGTCAGGCTGTGTCATTTGACGGAGAACCTCTTCGACCGGTTGCGAAATGGCGAGATGAATCTCAATCCTGGCTTGATGGACACCATCATGGCCTCGACGCGAGTGATCCGTAACATGTTTGGTGAGATCGGCCAGGGTCGGCAACCGGATCCCGCGCCCGGCGATGTAATTGGTGGTCTCCGAGCCGCGTTGGATGGCGAAGTCAGCGGGACGCCCGTCGCCACGCCAACGCCAGTTCCAACACCGGCCCCAGCAGTGCAAGCCGCGACTGCGCCCGTTGCTACGCCTTCCGCGAAGGATGACGGTCCGGATTGGCAAGCGTTACATCAGGCTGTCGTCGGTTCGCGAAGCAGCGCGTCCCCATCCGCTGCGCCAGTTGCCAAGCCGATTGTCGCTCCGCCGCCCGCGCCGGTGTCCGTGCCTCCGGCGGCGGAGCTTGATAGCAGCAATCTTAAACCGCACTTTCCTCCGGAAGGGCGGCGGGCGAGCGATAGGCCGGGCGCCGTGGCCACCGGCGTGCCGTCGGGGCGCCGCGCGGAAGAAAAGGCGGCGGCGCGCGAAACCACTATTCGGGTAGATACGGCGCGCCTTGATCAAGTTCTCAATCTTTCCGGTGAAATTGGATTGACCAAGAACCGTTTGACCAGCCTGAGGGCCGATATCCTCGCCGGTCGCACGGATACCGAGACACTGCAAGCGCTTGACCAAGCCGTCAGTCAGCTGGATTTACTGGTTTCCGATTTGCAGAACTCGGTCATGAAGACCCGGATGCAGCCAATTGGACGACTGTTTCAGAAATATCCGCGTATCGCGCGCGATCTGGCGCGTCAATTAGGCAAGGATGTCGAGTTGGCGCTGGTCGGTGAAGAAACCGAGGTCGACAAGACTATGATCGAGGATCTGGCTGATCCGCTGATCCACCTGATTCGCAACGCCGTCGATCACGGGGTCGAATCGCCCGACGAGCGCCTGGCGGCTGGCAAGCAAGCCAAGAGCGTGGTTCGTCTCGAAGCACGCCAAGAAGGCGATCACATCATTCTGATCATTGCCGATGATGGACGCGGCATGAGTCCCGAGAGGATTCGGGCGAAAGCGATCGAGAAAAACATCATCGGCGAAGAAGAGGCGAACACTCTCGACGATCGGCAAAGCCTGAACCTGATTTTTCTGCCGGGCTTTTCGACCATGGCGCAGGCATCGGCGGTATCGGGGCGCGGTGTGGGAATGGATGTGGTCAAGACCAACATCCAGAAGCTCAACGGTTCGATCGAAATTCGTTCGGAGCCGGGAAAAGGTTCCGTATTCATCATTTCCCTGCCGCTGACGCTGGCGATTCTCCCCGTGTTGCTGGTTTTGTTGGGCGATCAGCCGTTTGCCTTGCCGTTGTCGATGGTGCGCGAGATTTTGCCGATCGATCACGAGAAAATGCAGGAAGTCGGCGGCCGGGAAACACTGGTGGTGCGCGGCGAGATTTTGCCGGTGGTGGCGCTCTCCCGCTTGCTGGGTTGGCCGCAGGTTCGGCAACCGGAGTATGGTGTATTGATGCAGTCCGCCGATCGCAATTTCATTCTCTCGGTCGATAACTTCGCTGGACGCGATGATGCGGTGATCAAGGCGCTGGACGATTTCCGTCCGCGTGGGGTGGCAGGGGTGACAACACTTTCGAACGGTCAAATCGTCTTGATCCTTGACATGAAGGAATTGCTTTCCGATTTGGCATCAACGACCGAACGCGATGTCGGTGGTGTTCATCCGCGTGCACTGGAGGTTTTCGGGTAAATAGACATCCGCACGCTATCGCCAAAAAAGGGGCTTCGGCCCCTTTTTTTTGGACGATTGCCACAATTGTTGTTTTTCAGCCACTATTCGAGAATCCGCCTAAATAAAATCACATACTGCCATATTTTTTATTGTTTTTTTTTATAATTGGCGTTAATAAGGCGGAAACTCGACATGGCTGAGGAAAGCGATCTCGAAAGAACTGAACCCGCGTCGGCACGACGACTGGAGCAGGCGCGCGAAGAAGGGCAGGTCCCCCGTTCGCGCGAGATCGGCGCGTTCCTGATTTTGATCGTCGCGGCGACGGTTTTTTGGATGATGGGGCCGTGGCTGGTGCAGCGGACGGCAAGCATTTTTCGACGCGGATTGATCGTCGATCACGATTTGGCGCGCGAGCCGCAACTGATACTGACGCGTTTGGCCGATATCTCGATTGATGCGTTGCTGACTTTTGCGCCGTTGTTGGCGGCTTTGGTCGTTGCTGCTTTGCTTGCGCCCTTCTTTATGGGCAGTTGGAATTTTTCCGCCAAAGCCTTGCAGCCCGACTTGAGCCGTATGGACCCGCTCAAAGGCGTCACGCGCATGGTTTCTTGGAGTGGCCTGGCGGAACTGGTCAAGGCGCTCGGCAAGACAGGGCTGATCGGCGGTGTCGCCGCGGCGGTTCTCTGGGGTGAGCGCGGCGACCTGCTGGCCATGTTTTCGCAGGCGCTGCCGGTGGGCATGGCGAGCGCCGGTCATCTGCTCAGTTTCAGTTTTTTGCTGATGGTGTTGGCGATGGTGCTGATCGTTGCGATCGACGTGCCGTTTCAACTCTGGCAATACCACGACAAACTTAAAATGAGCCGGCAGGAAGTCAAGCAGGAGAGCAAGGAGCTGGAAGGCAACCCGGAAATCAAGGGGCGCATTCGTCAGTTGCAGCGCGACGCCGCGCGCAAGAGGATGATGGCGGCTGTTCCTGCCGCCGATGTGATCGTTACCAACCCGACCCACTATGCGGTTGCCCTGGCTTACAAGAATGGCATGGGCGCGCCAAGGGTGCTGGCCAAGGGCATGGGTGAAATCGCCCTGAAAATCAGACAGGTCGGTGCGGAACACGGCGTGCCGATGCTGGAGGCGGCGCCGCTGGCGCGGGCGCTCAATCGGCATGTGGCTCTCGATCAGGAGATTCCGGCGACTCTCTACGCGGCAGTTGCCGAGGTGCTGGCGTACGTTTATCAATTGCAGGCATGGCGGCGAGGGGCGGCCCAATACCCCGTGCCGCCACGCGAAATCACCGTTCCCGGCGAATTCGTTCCGGAGGCTGTGAATGGCTAGCGCGAACATGGCTTTGCAGGATTTTTTTGTCCGCTTCGGTCAAAAGCAGTTGGCGGGACCGGTGCTGATTCTGCTGATTCTGGCCATGATGGTGTTGCCGCTGCCCGCGTTTGTGCTCGACCTGTTCTTTACCTTCAATATTGCCATTTCGGTGGTCGTGATGCTGGTGGCGATGAGTGTGATGAAGCCGCTGGATTTTTCGGTTTTTCCGACGGTTTTGTTGGTGACCACACTCTTGCGGCTATCGCTCAACGTGGCGTCCACCCGTGTGGTCCTGCTGGAAGGGCACACCGGCCCGGGAGCGGCGGGGCAGGTGATCGAAGCCTTCGGACATTTTCTGGTTGGTGGTAATTACGCGGTTGGCCTGGTGGTGTTTACGATTCTGGTGATCATCAATTTCGTGGTGATTACCAAGGGTGCCGGTCGGGTGGCCGAAGTGGCCGCGCGTTTCACGCTTGACGCCATGCCGGGTAAGCAGATGGCGATCGACGCCGATCTCAATGCCGGTTTGATCGGCGAGGACGAGGCACGTACGCGCCGTGCGACGATTGCCGAGGAGGCGGATTTCTTCGGGTCGATGGACGGTGCGTCGAAATTCGTCCGCGGCGACGCGGTGGCCGGCATTTTGATCATGTTGATCAACGTGGTGGGCGGTTTGTTCGTCGGTGTTCTCCAGCACGATCTGGATGTCGGGAGCGCGGCCAAAACCTATACGTTGCTGACCATCGGCGATGGTCTGGTCGCGCAGATTCCGGCGTTGATCATCTCCATCGCCGCCGGCATGGTCGTCACGCGCGTTGGTGATCGTGAAGATGTGTCGGCGCAGTTCATTTCGCAACTTTTCAGCAACTCGAAACTGTTGTTTTTGACGGCGGGCATCATTGGCTTCCTCGGCTTGATTCCAGGCATGCCGAATTTCATTTTTCTACTGCTTGCCGGCGGTTTGGCCACCATGGCTTGGCGGATCGACACGCGTAGTCAAGGTCGCGACGCCGCACCGGTAGCCGTGGCGGTGGCGCCGACGGTGGCCAAGGAAACGCAAGAGGCCAGCTGGGCGGATGTCGCGCCGCTCGACGTGCTTGGTCTGGAGGTGGGCTACCGGCTGATTCCGCTGGTCGACAAATCGCAGGACGGCGAACTGCTGCGCCGGATTCGCGGGATACGAAAAAAATTCGCGCAGGAGGTTGGCTTCCTGGTGTCGCCGGTTCACATTCGCGACAACCTCGAATTGAAGCCCAATGCCTACAAGATTTTGTTGAAAGGCGTGGAAATTGGTGAAGGCGAGGCATTTCCCGGTAATCTGCTGGCGATCAACCCCGGCCGGGTTGCCGGGCAGGTTCCAGGGACGGCAACCAAGGATCCCGCTTTCGGTCTGCCGGCGGTGTGGATCGATCCGGCGTTGCGCGAACAGGCTCAGGCTTACGGTTATACCGTTGTCGATGCCAGCACGGTAGCTGCCACGCACCTTAACCACCTGATTCTTTCTCACGCGGCGGAATTGCTGGGTCGGCAGGAGACGCAGGCACTCCTCGATCACTTGGCGAAAGACATTCCCAAGCTGGTCGAGGATGTCGTACCGAAAGCCGTCTCGATCGGCGTGTTACAGAAAGTGTTGCGCAATCTGCTGGACGAGGGGGTGCCAATTCGCGACATGCGGACGATTATCGAGACGTTGGCTGACGGCGCACCTCGTTCACAAGATCCGGAAACACTGACAGCCTTGGTGCGGGTTGCCTTGAGTCGTTCCATTGTGCAGGAGATCTATCCGGGCAACACGGAAATCCAGTTGATGTCGCTGGATCCGCAACTCGAGCGCGTGCTGCTGCAGGCCGTCGCCGGCGGCGGGGAAGGGGCGAGCATCGAACCGGGTTTGGCCGACACACTGGTGCGCGAAACGGCCGCGGCAGCGCAACGGCAGGAAGAATTAGGGCTGCCGGCGGTGCTGCTGGTGCCGGGCAATCTCCGTTCGCTGTTGTCTCGTTTCTTGCGTCGCGGCATTCCACAACTCAAGGTGCTCGCCCATGGCGAAGTTCCTGAAAGCAGGATGATTAAAGTCACCTCTATTATCGGAGGCAGGGTATGAACGTCAGGAAATTTATCGCCGCGACCGCGCGAGACGCCTTGCGCAAAGTCAAGGAGACTCTCGGACCGGACGCGATCATTCTGTCCAATCGCAGCATCCCCGGTGGCGTGGAGATCATGGCGGTCGCCGCGCGCGATATGGATATGATCGTGCCGACGCCGGAACGTGAGGCGCGTTTACGCGGCAGGGACAAAATGGCGCTTCCGCCGACTCCTGACCCTGGCCTCGCGCGAGATGTCGCCGCGAAACCGCCGCGAGGGATTGGCTCACCCGGCGCGACGTCGGGCGCGTCAGCTCGCGTGCCGCCCTTGCCGCCGCTGCCACCACGCTCCACGGCGGCGAGCGCGCGGACGACGCCGGCGGCGGACGTGTTGCACACCCCGACCAACGCACTCCAGCCGACAAATGCGCCGCCACAGTCTTCCCCAAAAGCAAGCGCGGATGTCATTCCACTCGCGGTGATGGACGAAATCCGCACTTTGCGCCGGATCGTCGAGCAACAACTGGCGGGTTTTGCCTGGGGTGAATCCGCGCGGGCGGAACCGGTGAAAACCGAAATTCTGCGGCAGATGCTGGATGCCGGCTTTTCGCCGCAATTCGCGCGTGATCTGCTTGCCGATCTGCCGCGCGAGCTCGACTCGGGGCATGCCTTGGCCTGGGTAAGGGGAGGGGCGGATCGCAGCATGCTGACCATCAACAGCGAAACCGATATCGTCGATCGCGGCGGGATCTACGCCTTGGTTGGGCCGACCGGTGTCGGCAAGACCACCACCACCGCCAAGTTGGCCGCGCGTTGTGTGTTGCGCCACGGCGCGCGGAAGCTGGCGCTGGTCACCACCGACGGCTACCGGATTGGCGCACATGAACAGTTACGCATCTACGGTCGCATCCTCGGTGTGTCGGTACATCTCGCCAGGGACGCCGACGATTTGCGCGCCACCTTGATCGATCTGCAACATACCCACATGGTGTTGATCGACACCATGGGCATGAGTCAGCGCGACCGCATGGTCGGCGAACTGGTGACGATGTTCGGCGACAGCAAGGTCGAACCTTTGCTGTTGCTCTCGGCGACGAGTCGCGGCGATACCCTGGACGATGTCGTCAGGGCGTACAGCGGTTTGAATCTCGCCGGTTGCATACTGACCAAGGTTGATGAGGCCGCCGGATTGGCGTCGTCGCTGGACGTGATCATCCGCCAGCGACTGAAACTTTATTACGTTTCCAACGGACAGCGCGTGCCGGAGGACTTACACCTGCCGAATCGCTCTTATCTGTTGCACCGCGCGTTCAAGGATCTCCCTGAGACATCGCCGCATCGTCTGAGCGGCGTCGAGCCGGGGTTGATGCTGGCCAGTACCGACGGTGGCGCCGTTTCGGTCCAGGGAGGCTTGCGTGGCTGAGTTCCGTGGCGACCAGGCCGCAGGTCTGCGGCGTCTCTTGAGCCGTTCTCAATTGCGTGTGGTGACGTTCGCCGCGGGTAGCCAGCGAGTGGGTAAAAGCGTGTCGGTCGCGAATCTGGCGTCCCTTTTGGCCCGGCAAGGTCGCGAAGTATTGATCGTGGACGAAAACACCGACGATCCCGTGGCGGGATTCTTTGGCGCCGTAGCCACCAATGACCTGCAGCAGGTCATCGACGGCGAGATGTCACTATCCGACGTTCTCGTCCCGGTTGCGCCAGGGATACGCGTGTTGCAGGCGGCGCGCGTCGTCGGCCAACTCGCTCGTTTGACCGAGAGCGAAAAAAGGATTTTGCTCTCCTCGCTTGCCGACATTCGTCCGCAAGTGGATATCGTGTTGGTCGATACGTCGCTCGACCATCCACTCGATTTTTCCCCGTTCGGTCTGGCTGCACAAGAAACGGTAATCGTTGTTTCCCCGAACGGATCGGTCATTACCGAAGCCTATGCGTTGATAAAAAAAGTCAGTCTGGGTTACCAACGGAAACATTTCCGGATTTTGGTCAATAAGGTTCGGACGGCAGGCGAGGCGCTTGCCATACATGGCAACATCGCGCGGGTGACTCGTAGCAGAGGAATCGCCCGTCTTGATTTCGCGGGCCATGTACCCGTCGACGAGAGGCTGGTACAGGCATCCCGGCTTTGTCAGCCTGTTGTGGCCATATTTCCCGAGTCGCTGGCCGCTCAGGCGTATCAAGCGCTTGCCAAGGAACTCATGAATTGGCCGGCGAACGACGAAGCCGCCGGCGGGCTCGAGCAATTCGTGAAACAACTGCTACACTTGAGCCAACGTATAGACCCGGTCGCCATCCACGCCTGATCGTCACCCTGACAATGAATGTATAACGCTGCGGGTCAGCTCAACAAGGATCAACTTATTCAGCGCTATGCGCCGCTGGTGAAGCGTATCGCCTGTCATTTGATGGCCCGTTTGCCGGCTAGCGTGCAGATCGATGATTTGGTGCAGAACGGGATGTTGGGCCTGCTTGATGCTCTTGGCCGTTTCGAGGCGGGCATGGGAGCGCAATTCGAGGTGTATGCCGCGCAACGCGTGCGCGGAGCGATGCTTGACGGTTTGCGCGAGAACGACTGGTTGCCGCGCGGTTTGCGTCGCGACTGCCGGCGGATCGAACAGGCCATTGCCCAACTCGAACAGGAGAACGGGCGGGCGCCAACGGAAAAAGAACTTGCCGACGCCTTGGGCATGACGCTGGCCGACTACCAGAAACTGTTGCAGGACGCGCGTGGGCACCAGCTCGTTTATCTGGAAGACATGGTGCTTGAGGAGGGAGAGGATTTCCTGGAGTGTCATCTGGTTGACGATGGTGCCGATCCGTGCGGATTTCTGGAAAACGAGGAATTGCGTCGCGCGCTGGTGCAAGCAATCGAGGCTTTGCCGGAGCGTGAGAAACTGATGATGGCGCTTTATTACGAACAGGATCTCAATCTGCGCGAAATTGGCGAGGTCATGGGCGTGACCGAGTCGCGCGTTTGTCAGTTGCACGGTCAAGCGGTGATGCGCTTGCGCGCTCGCATTGTCGGTGGTGGCGGCAGGAAGACGAGCAAAGCCACGCGTCATGGATAAGATCAGTATCGCCGGTTTACTGGTCGGCTTGCTGGCCGTCGTTGGTGGGCAATTTCTTGAGGGTGGCCACATCGGCTCCCTGTCTCAGCCAGCGGCGCTGGTGATCGTTGTCGGTGGAACCTTGGGCGCGGTGATGCTGCAAAGCTCTTACACGACCTTCATGCGTGGTGTACGGATGGCGAAATGGGTGTGGGTGCCGCCAGTGGTCGATCATCGGCAGCTGATACGGCAAATCACGGGTTGGAGTCAAGTATCGCGGCGTGAGGGATTGTTGGCTCTCGATGCCATCGTTGAACAGTTGCAGGATGGCTTCTCGCGCAAGGGTCTGCAACTATTGGTCGATGGCGCCGAACCGGAGCGGTTGCGTGAGGTGCTGGAGGTCGATATTGGTACTTTCGAGCATGAAATGCGGTTGTCGGCACGCGTCTGGGAAGCGGCGGGTGGTTATTCCCCGACCATTGGCATCATGGGCGCGGTGATGGGCCTGATTCATGTGATGGAAAACCTTTCGGATCCATCGAAGCTTGGCGCCGGGATAGCGGTCGCTTTCGTTGCCACCATCTACGGCGTTGGTCTGGCCAATCTGGTATACCTGCCGATAGCCAACAAGTTGAAGGCCCACATCAGCCGCCTCGTGACACAGCGTGAAATGTTGATCGATGGATTGGTCGGTATCGCCAATGGCGATAATCCGCGGATCATCGAAAGTCGCTTGCAAGGCTATCTTCTCTAGCTGATGGCTCGCCGCAAATACCAAGAAGAGCACGACGACAACCACGAACGCTGGCTGGTTTCGTACGCCGACTTCATCACGCTGTTGTTTGCTTTTTTCGTGGTCATGTATGCCCTGTCCACCGTCAACGAAGGGAAATATCGGGTGCTGAGCAGTTCCATGATCCATGCGTTCCGCAGCGTTCCCGTCAATACCGCTGGGGATACGCCGATGGTGGTACCGACACCTCCGGCGCCGATTCAGAAAAGCAATTTAGCCAGCAAGGCTCAAGAAGCGGTAAAGCAGAAGCAACGGGAAAAAATGCGCAATGTCGCCAAGGAGATTCTGGGGGTGATGGCACCGTTGATCGAACAGGGAAAAGTTCGGGTTCTCGAAACCAGTCGAGGCGTCAGTATTGAAATCAACGACAGCATCCTGTTCTCTCCCGGGCAGGCGCTGTTGCAACCGTCCTTGATCAAAGCCATGCAGTCGATAGCCGAAGTTTTGGTGCCTTCCGATTTTCCGGTAACCATCGAGGGGCATACCGACAATATTCCAATTAGTACCGCGCAGTTTCCATCCAATTGGGAGTTGTCCGCCGTGCGCGCAACGACGGTATTGCGCTTGTTTGCCGACTCGGGGATCGCCTCAGAACGGCTGACGGCGATTGGTTATGCCGATACGCGTCCCGTGGAACCTAACCTCCAGGCGGAAGGCCGTGCGCGAAACAGGCGTGTGACGATTCTGATCGATTCCACGATTCCAGAGAAACGAACTGAACTCGATCTGCAGGGTACGACAGCGCGGTGAACGAAAAACACTGAAAGTGGTGTGGATAGTGTCCGTGGGCGGCGCTGGTTGGTGCGTTGGTAGGGGGGGCGGTATCCAGGGATCAAGCGTACAGTGGCGCCGGCTGTAATTGATTATCGAGAAAGTTCCCTGGGGTGTGATGATCGGTACGTCGGCTCCTGAACTCACGGGTTGGTGTTGACGTACGGATCGGGTCCAGCAGCCGTGTTATCAATATTTCATATCCCATTGACACCTCTGGTGCGGGAGAATGGTTATAGCAATGCCTTGACCGTTGTTTGTCGGTGAATTGCTGTTCCTTATCTTCGCAAACACACGGCATGCTGGCAAAATAACGCCGTTCGTTCCGAAAAATGGAGAATGTGGTGGGGTGCGATGTGGTGATCGTAACGATCGAAAAAATTGACGGCTCAATTTACCCAAGACAACCCGCGGTGACAGACATGCGTCGCCCCTTGGCTGTTTCGATCGAACCCCTTCAATGAACCGCTAATGGACTATACGTCGGTTGACTACAGTATTTTGGCGTTCATGGCGACCGATATCGGTTGTTTACGCCGAAGCAACCAGGATAGAGTCGCCTTTGTCGTTCCGCAGGATGCCGAAGAACGCAAGCGCCTTGGGGTGCTGGCTGTGCTGGCGGATGGCATGGGAGGACACCAGGGCGGGGAAGTGGCGAGCGATCTGGCCGTGAAAACGATCTGCGAGCGCTATTTCGCTACTTCCGGTAATGGTTCCAGACGTGCGCTTGAATTGGCCATCGAGGAGGCGAATGGTGCGGTGTTTCGTGCCGCACAGTCGGATCCGAGGCTTGAAGGAATGGGTACCACGGCGACAGTTCTGTTGCTCGTTGGCCGTAAGGTATTGTTTGCCAATGTCGGCGACAGTCGCCTGTACCGCTGTGTCGCCGGGCAATGCACGCAAATGACGGTTGATGACACGCTGGTCGAGCAATTGTTGAGGGCGGGGATCATCGACGCAGAGGAGGCGCGCCAACATCCGGTGCGCAACGTGTTGCTGCGGTCACTGGGCACGCAAGATCAGTTGGGCGTGGACGCGCGGCGTGGCGGGTCACCGACCGTCGGCGAGTCGTTCGTGCTTTGTTCGGACGGCTTGTACGAGACGATCGGTCCGGAGGAAATCGCTCGGGCGGTGACGGATCGAGAGCCTGAGGTGGCGTGTCGCGAATTGATCGAACTGGCGCGAGAGCGTGGTGGACGGGATAACATTTCGGTGGGCGTGGTCGCCATCCGTCCGCTGGCGACTCCCGTTCGAGCGGGACGCTGGGGGTAGGTTCAGTTACAGCGTGATTGTCGCGGTGCTCGTCGCACTTATCGTGCGATTGTGCGATTTCAAATCGTGTTCTGCTCGCGCAGCCGCGAGATTTCCTGGTCGCTAAACCCTGCCTCGCGCAGTATCTCGGCGCTGTGCTGGCCTTGTTCGGGTGCCGGCAGGCGCGCTTCGAAGGGGTGTTCGCTAATTTTGTAGGGCGGCGCGAGCTGTTTGATGCCAGCCACTTCGACGACCATTTCGCGGGCTACCAGTTGCGCGTTGGTCGTGCTTTCTTCCATTCGCAGCACCGGCGAGACACAACAATCGGCGTGTTCGAAAACCGCTGTCCATTCGGCGAAATTTCGCTTCGCGAAAGCGGCTTCCAATTCCCGGCGGATGCGTTGGCCCTCGCCGCCGGTGGCGAAAGCGAAGGGTTTCAGGTCCGGTCGTTCGATTGCGTCGCAGAACGTTTGCCAGAATTTCGGCTCCATTGCGCTGACAGCGAAATGGCGACCGTCGTTGGTTGCATAGACTCCGTAACTCGGCATGCCGCCGGAGAGGAGGTCCTCGCCGCGCGGTAATGCCTCGCCCAAACCTTGTACGGCCTGGAAGGGGAACAGCGTGTGCGCGAAAACCGCGTCTGTCATCGAGACATCGACGTAGCGTCCGCGCCCGCTGCCACGAGCGTCGATGACGGCCGCCAGTAGCCCGACCAGTGCGCTTAGCGAGCCACCAAGCAGATCGCCGATCTGGAAGTTCGGAACGGCGGGCGCACCGCCGGCGTTGCCGATCTGGTCTAGAAGTCCGCTATATCCGAGGTAATTCAGATCGTGACCGGCGCGATCTCGGTAGGGGCCGTTCTGTCCGTAACCGGTGATCGCACAGTAAACGATGCGTGGATTGATTGCCGCGATCACCTGGTAACCGATACCAAGTTTGTCGACCACGCCGGGGCGAAAACCTTCAAGAATGACATCGGCGGTCGTTGCCAGGCGTTTGAATGCATCGACGCCTGCCGCTTGCTTGAGATCCAAGGCAATGCTGCGCTTGTTGCGATTCACCAGATGAAAGTAGCTGACCGCACCATGCAAGGCGCCGGCGGTGCGCGCGTAATCGCCTGCGCCGGTGTCTTCGACCTTGATCACGTCGGCGCCAAGGTCAGCGAGGTGCATGCTGGCCAGGGGACCCGGTAAGAGACGCGTGAGATCGAGAACGCGGATGCCGGCAAGTGGAGGTGGGCGCATGGATTTGAGCTTTCAGAAAAGACGGAGGGCATTCGCCTGGAGGCGTGTTGGTGCTGTGCGTACAAAAGCGATGCTGGCGTGTGCGAAATCGGCATTCATTTTAGCCTGGCGCGTGCTCGGTGTGCGGACCCGCGGGTTTTCCGCCACTACCGATGTCGCCAGAACGCCGATCCGGTTGCCGTGACGACCGCTTTTTCCGGGATAATGCCGGTTTGTCCGTCATCGACCGTTCCCGTGCGCGGGGTAACGCAGCCGCAGAGCGGTCATCCACTTCCGATCTCTCGTCGATAAAGGTCCAATTCGCATGAAAAAAAGTACGTCACTGATGCTCGCCACGCTGCTTGCCGGCGTTTTCCTTGTTGGGTGCGGCAAAACGGACGCGCCGGCGACCAAACCGGCAACCGTCGCCAAAATCGTCGTTGGCCTTGACGACAACTTTCCGCCAATGGGCTTCCGTGACAAGGACAACAAATTGGTTGGTTTCGATATCGACCTCGCGCGTGAAGCGGCCAAACGGCTGGGCGCCGATGTGGAATTCAAGCCGATCGACTGGAACGCCAAGGAAGCCGAGCTGAACGGCAAGCGCGTCGATGCCTTGTGGAACGGCCTGACGATTACCGACAAGCGCAAGGAAAACATCGCGTTTACCACGCCCTATCTGGAAAATCGCCAGATCGTGGTGGTTACCGCCAAGTCGCCAATCAAAAACAAGGCCGAGTTGGCCGGCAAGGTGGTCGGCCTCCAGGAAGGGAGTAGTGCGGTCGAGGCCGTGGAGAAGGACCCGGTCGCCAAATCAATCAAGGAACTGAAAAAATTCGGCGACAATGTGACTGCCTTGCTGGATCTCAGTGCCGGCCGTCTCGATGCGTTGGTGGTCGACGAAGTCGTCGGTCGCTACTACGTCGCCAAAAAGCCCGGTGACTACGTCGTTCTCGACGAAAACTTCGGCACCGAGGAATATGGCGTCGGGGTTCGTAAAACCGATGTCGAGTTGCTGGGTAAGTTGCAAAAAGCAATGGATGAAATGAAGAAAGACGGTTCCGCCGGTCGTATTTCCGTCACTTGGTTTGGCAAGGACATCATCAAGTAGGCTTGTTCGACCGTCGCCGGCCTGCACCCGGCGACAATCGTCGCGCTGTTAATGCAGCGCTTTCATGACAATACAAACGCGGATCGGTCGTCGGCTGGTTGGCGTGGCAAGACATGATGGCATGACCTATTTTCTGGAAATTCTCCAGCCGCTGTTGGAAGGAACGGGTGTCACGCTGCACGTCTTCCTCCTGACGCTGGCGTTGTCGGTGCCGTTCGGCCTGGGTTTGGCGCTGCTGCGCTTGTCGCCATGGCGTTTGGTTGGCCGTGTCGTCAACGGCTACATCTGGTTGATGCGTGGCACGCCGTTGATGTTGCAAATGCTGTTCATCTACTTTGCCTTACCTTTCGTGCCGGTGATTGGTGTGCGGCTACCGGATTTTCCGGCGGCCATTGTCGCTTTCGTGCTGAATTACGCGGCGTACTTCGCCGAAATCTTCCGTGCCGGTATCCAGTCGATCGAGCGCGGCCAATACGAAGCGGCCAAGGTTCTCGGCCTGAGCTACGGACAAACCATGCGTCGCGTTGTTCTGCCACAGGTGATCAAACGTATTCTGCCGCCGATGAGCAACGAGACGATCACCCTGGTCAAGGACACGTCGCTCATCTACGTTCTAGCAATGAACGACCTGCTTCGTGCTGCCCGCGGTCTTGTTCAGCGCGACTTCACGACCATGCCCTTCGTTGTCGCGGCCGCCTTTTATCTGCTGATGACCCTTGTTTTGACGTGGGGTTTTCAGTACCTGGAAAAACGCCATGCCGTCTACGACGACTGAGCTTATGGACGTCACGCCGATGATCGCCGCCCGTAAACTGTACAAGCGCTTCGGTCGTGCCGAGGTGCTTAAAGGCGTCTCCTTGACAATCGACAAAGGTGAAGTGATCGCGGTGATCGGGCCTTCCGGCTCGGGCAAGAGTACCTTTTTGCGCTGCCTCAATCATTTGGAAGTTATTGACGCCGGCGAGATCGTCATCGAGGGCGACACCCTGGTCGACACCGATGCCAGCGGTTGTTGTCGTTATGCGCCCGAGCCTGAATTGCGCCGGATTTGTCGCAAGATGGGCATGGTTTTCCAGCAGTTCAACTTGTTCCCGCACCTGACGGTGCTGCAAAACATCACCGAAGCCCCGATCACCGTCAAGGGGCTGTCGCGCGAGGCGGTCATCCCGCAGGCGGAAGAATTGCTGCGCAAGGTAGGTTTGCTGGAAAAGCGCGACGCGTATCCCGCGCGTCTTTCCGGTGGACAGAAACAGCGCGTCGCCATCGCCCGCGCATTGGCCATGGAGCCTGACATCATGCTTTTCGATGAGCCGACTTCGGCACTCGATCCCGAGTTGACTGGCGAAGTCCTGCGCAGCATGCGTCAACTGGCCGATGAACGGATGACCATGCTCGTCGTCACTCACGAGATGGCTTTTGCCAGGGATGTCTCCACTCGCGTGGTGTTCATGGATGAAGGGGAAATTCTGGAAGCGCGCGCCGCTCGCGAGATGTTCGCCAGCCCTGCGCATCCGCGTACGCGCGCCTTCCTCGAGCACATGTTGTAGTCGTTTCCGTTTCGCCTGCGGTAGCCTTCTTCGGCGCGGATGAGCGGCATCGCGTTAAAACAAAAAAGGGTACCGCTACCGGTGCCCCTTTTTGCCAAATGAACGGGCTGTGCTTAGCCGATGACGAACATCAGCGACGCCGCACCCGAGTTCAGCGCCACGCTGATCGGCAACTGATGGGTCGTCGGACCCCAGAACTGGCGCGGACCGGGTGAAGCAAAGAGATCATCGGTGGCCCAGGTTTCTCGCCGCGAGACAAAGTATTGCATGGCTGGGGAATCCATCTTGACCAGCGCTTTTTCAATGACGAATTCATCCTTGCCGTGCCGGCGTTCGATATTCAGCAGGCCGGCCAATGGGATGGCTTGCGGTGTGCCGCCGCTGGTCAGGCCGGTAACCGTCGCCATGTAACCGGTGCGCCCGTCGAGGATCAGCGAGCCGGCGGTGAGGCCGAGATTGTAGGTGTAAGCGGCGTCGAACAGCGTCGGCGCGCCGCAACGGCCTTCATAGCCAAGGAAGTGGCTGTGCGCGGCAAACGGAACTTTCGGGTCGAGTTCCTTGACACGCTGCTTGGTCATGTCGATCAAGAGTTGTTCCGTGGGGATCAGCGACACCTGCAAATTGCCATGCGAATCACGTTCGGCGAGCAGCATGTTGACAATGTAGTGCGGTAACGATGCCAGGAGAGCGGCATTGTTGGCACTGAGCTTGCTTCCGATGAACGCTGCCTTGGCCTCGTTGTCGGTCAGCGCGGCGAACTCGGCGACGTGGTGTGCCAGTGCGTCGTTGAGTTCGGCGATCATGGCGTTCATTTCAGGAATGAACTCGATCAAGCCTTCCGGTGCCAGCAGCACGCCGTAGTTCATGCCTTTATGCGAGCGCTCGACGACGACTTGCGCGATCTGGTCGATGATACTGGCCAGCGATTGCTTCTTGGTGGCGATTTCCTCTGAGATCAGGGCAACCGCCGGCTTGGTCTGTAGCGCGACTTCGAGTGCGACGTGCGAAGCCGAGCGGCCCATCAATTTGACGAAGTGCCAGTATTTCAACGAGGAACTGGTGTCTTGCAAAATGTTGCCGACCATTTCGCTATAGATGCGGGTGGCCGTATCGAAACCAAAAGAAATCGACAGTAAATTGCCTATTTGCAGGTCGCCGTCAATGGTCTTCGGCACGCCGATGACTTGCACCCCGGAACCGTCGGCCTTGACGCCCGTAAAAAGCGATTCGGCCAAGACGGCGGCGTTGGTGTTGGAATCGTCGCCGCCGACGACGACAATGGCGTCGAGATTATGCTTGATACAAGTTTCGCGTACTTGCGCGAACTGCTCATCGGACTTGATCTTGGTACGGTCGGAGCCAAGAAAATCAAAGCCACCGGTATTGATGATGAAGTCAACATTGGCGTCGGTGATCTCGAAGAGCGTCCCCTTGAGTAGCCCCTTGGGGCCAGCCTTGACGCCGAACAGGGTGTTTCCGGAACCCAGAACGCGCTTCAGGCCACAGACGACATTGTGTCCACCGGCGGCCGGACCTCCCGAGAACAGGACCGCGACGCGCTTGCCCTGTGCTTGATTGATTGTCGCGCCAGCCGAAGTCAGGACGGCGTTGCCCGATGCGGCGACCGATTGCGGGAATTGTTGACGTACGGCGTCACTATCCTTGGTGCCGAGAACCGAATCGGCGCTCTTGAAGCGGACAGGTTGCGGGTTGGTCGACGAGCCGAAGGCGGCGCAGACCGGCAATGGCAGTTGACGAACGGCGGATTCGAAAAGCGATTTGTGGGCTTCGGTTTGAAGTAGCTGTTCTACCAGGGAACTCATGGTTTGATCCTCGATGAAAAAATGGTGCGGAGCGGGGCGGCGATTCAATGAGCCGTTTTAGCGACCGCCGTTCTCGGGCAGGCACAAAAAAGGCCGGTCCACCCTGGACCAGCCCTTTCATGCCGCGACAATCGCTTACGCCAGCGTCCCGACGTTGTTGAGATCGGCGAAAGCCTGTTTCAGTCTGGCGCGGAAGGCGTCTTCGCCCTTGCGTAGCCAGGCGCGCGGGTCGTAGAACTTCTTGTTCGGTTTGTCATCGCCTTCGGGGTTGCCGATCTGGCCTTGCAGATAGCCTTCGTTCTTTTTATAGAAGCCCATCACGCCGTCCCAGAACGCCCATTGCAGGTCGGTATCGATATTCATCTTGACGACACCGTAGGAGATGGCTTCACGGATTTCTTCCAGCGTCGAACCCGAGCCGCCGTGGAAAACGAAGTTGACCGGGCGCTCGCCCGTCCCGAATTTTTTCTGGATGTAATCCTGGGAATTTTTCAGGATTATCGGTTGCAGTTTCACGTTACCGGGTTTGTAAACGCCGTGCACGTTACCGAAGGAGGCGGCGATGGTGAAACGATCACTGACTTGCGAAAGTTCCTCGTAAGCCAGAGCGACGTCTTCGGGTTGGGTGTAGAGTTTGGAACTGTCGACGCCGGAGTTGTCCACGCCATCCTCTTCGCCACCGGTGACGCCAAGCTCAATCTCGAGGGTCATGCCCATCTTGCTCATCCGCTCGAGATAACGCTTGCAGATTTCGATGTTTTCACCAATCGGTTCTTCTGAAAGGTCCAGCATGTGCGAGCTGTACAACGGCTTGCCGTGCACCTTGAAATATGCTTCGCCGGCGTCCAGCAGGCCATCGATCCACGGCAACAGTTTTTTGGCGGCATGGTCGGTGTGCATGACAACGGTGGCACCGTACATTTCGGCGAGCAGATGGACATGGTTGGCGCCCGACACCGCACCGGCGACACAAGCGCGCTGGCTGGCGTTATCCAGACCCTTGCCCGCGAAGAATTGCGCGCCACCGTTTGAAAACTGGATGATCGCCGGGGCGTTGAGTTCCTTGGCGGTTTCGATGACCGAATTGACAGTGCTGGTGTTGATGACATTGACCGCCGGCAAGGCGAATTGCTTGGCCTTGGCGAGTTCGAAAATGGCTTGTAACTGGTCGCCGCTGGCGACGCCGGGTTTGATCTGTGCTGCACTCATGGTGATTTTTCCAGGGTCGGTTGATCGAGAAAATGGGAAAAGATTGGAGCAATTCGACAAAACAACAAAAAGCCAATAATCCGGCGGACGCGTGGAGCGACCGCAAAAAGCGGCCGCAAAAACGACCGATTGGCTAGCAGTATCTTCGTCGTGCGCCGACTCGTCAAGGGTCACCAACGTGGTGTGGATAGGATGCGGTGAAGATGGCGGGAAAGGGTTGGCGATGTCTTTGAAATGTTTAACAGGCTGCTCAAAAACCCCGCCCCAGCCACGCCGATGGGATAATTCGAACCTTGCCTGAACGAGATGGAAAAAAGATGAGAAGGCCCGACACGACGCAGCCTGCGATGTTCAGCTACCGGACGCTGGAAGAGCGGATTCCGGCAAGTCATCCGCTGAGGAAGCTGCGGGTGGTGGTCGATGGGATTCTGGGCGCGATGCAGGCGACCTTCGAGCAGCTGTATTCGCGCACCGGTCGCC
>JAKOTN010000130.1 GCA_029776255.1 Pseudomonadota bacterium | reverse complement strand
TGGAAATATATTATTTGAAATAAATAATACTGTCAATAGTGATAGAGATGGAACGAATAATAATGCCACAAGTGGAGTAAATACACGGTTTACATATAATGGATTTGCAATTATAACTGGGCATGATAAAACTGCAGATCAAATAGGATTAGAAGTTATATATAATATAAAAGGAAATAATGGGATTTTTAATAATGTAACAATAACTAATGATTTGACAGTTAATGGAATTACACATTTAGCGGATTAGTCAAGTGAAAATATTGCAAATTATTTAGTACGGCGTGATTCTAATGGTAATTTCTAGGCTGGTACTATAACCGCATAGTTGAATGGTAACTAGGCAACCGCATCTAAATTAAGTACTGCCAGGACAATCTCATTGGCAGGTTCTGTAACTGGGTCATAGTTATTTGATGGATCATAGAATATTACTATTAATACCACAACTAATCATACACATCCGTCATCTGATATCACTGATTAGACTCCTAACAATACACCTAATACAATTGTCAAGCGTGATTCTAATGGGAGTTTTAAATAGCAAAATATCGATATAATTTCATTATCTAATAATGGTACAGCAATAATTAACAACAAACGTGTATATAATGCTGTTTGGAATGACTTGTAGGAATAGTTTGAAGTAGATAATATATATATAAATGATACAGATATTCTTAAATCATGGGTAAATTATCCTGTAGTTATGATAAATAATAGAGTATCGATATTAAAGACATATAATGATATAGATAAAGTAATTGGGATTGTGACATCAGAATTTGGGTTGGTTTTAAATTAGACAGAAGATGAATTATGGCATACTAAAATTCCTGTTTCGTTATAGGGAACATTAACTATTGACAAATCGATGTTTGTTAATATACCTCAATGCTATGAATATGTAATTATAGACAAAGAAACTTTAAAATATAGATCTATCAATAAGTGCGATTAGAATTGGTATGATATTATAGCTAAAATAATAGATGTGAATGAAAACACTGTGAAAATTCTAATAAAGTGAGTTGAGATTATGTCAATTTCAATTAGTAATCAAATTTATTTATTACAAAATGGTAGTGGTACACATGCTAGACCACTACCACTTAGTACTGAGGGTCAACTACCCACCGCCTAAGGAGGAGTGAGAGATGGCAAAATCTTTAGGTAGACATTTGATAGCAGAGTTATACGACTGCGACGAAGAAATACTCAACAATGTTTCAGAGATCGAATACCAAATGACGAAAGCAGCTATTGAATGTGGAGCAACAATTGTAACATCCACCTTTCACCGCTTTTTACCTCACGGAGTAAGTGGTGCAATAATAATTTCAGAGTCTCATTTAGCTATTCATACGTGGCCAGAATACAAATATGCGTCGTTAGATATTTACACTTGTGGCGAGTCTGTTGACCCATGGGTAGCTTTTAATTATTTAAAAGATGCTTTTAAATCTCGTAGACAAGACGCTGTGGAATACAAACGTGGGGTATTTGAGTCTAT
>JAKOTN010000082.1 GCA_029776255.1 Pseudomonadota bacterium | reverse complement strand
TCCCTACGCCACTCATGCCGACATGAAGGCTGTCAGCTTCGAATACATCGAGGTCTTTTACAACCGCAAGCGGCAGCATTCGACCCTCGGTTACAAATCGCCGATTCAGTTCCTGGAAAACTGGATCAGAGAGCAGCATCAGGAAAAACTGATAGCATGAAACTTACCCTTTGGCAGACGAAAAACCGAGGGAACCTCAGTGTTTGTATTTCTCTCTTGACCAATCCTCTCAGGGGCTGCTTCATCTGATTGCCGAGTCGCCTTGACGCAAACTTTTCGTCAAGCCGAAGTTTGCTGTGGGTGGTATGCATAAATAAATTTTTTGTCATTGTTTTACTGGATAAAGCCATGAACGTGCAATTTGCCTCCTTGATGGAACACCACGCGCCATCCCAATCAGACAATCCTTCAAATCAGCAACTAGAGGCGATCGCGATGCTACCGCAAGAGAGTAACGAAGTACCCGATGGCAGCAGAACCGGAACTCGCGGCGACTGCCAACCCTTGGCACGCGCGGTACAGCCGCCTTTAGGTAGTGCTCTGCCCGACCGCGCCCAGAATGACGATGTTATCGACATGCGGGTAAAGGTTTGCGTTAAATGCAAGCAGGAAAAAACCGCCCTGGAATTTCACAAGAACTCCCGCAGTTCTGACGGTTTGCACTCTTATTGCAAAGATTGCAACCGGGCGCAGGCATTGGCACATATCAAGGCGGAGAAAGCAAGAAAAGCGCTGATACGCGCCGCCAAAAAGAATGCCGCCGGCAAGGTCTGAAAATTTTTCGACACGCCCGCACCATGCTCTGGTGACCAGGCCAAGCCGATTGCTCGGCGGTGCATCGGAATGTGATCGAAAAATTCACGGTCCGCGAAAAACGCCGTTCAGCGGAACGGCGTGGGGGTGGAATTACACGCCAAGCTGCCGGTTTAATAAACTCATTTGTCCGACCGCCAATACTGCGAGTTGCCAAAAGTGGTTTTAAGCTGATCGATGAACAGTCGTACACGCATGGGCAAATGTCGACTCTCCGGGAAGACCGCATAAATTCCAACCGGTGGCGCGGCATAGTCATCCAGTAACGAAACCAGTTCCCCGCGGCGCAGATCGTCGCCGACTTCCCACATTGATCGCCAGGCGATACCTTTTCCAGCCAACGCCCATTCATGTAATACCGCGCCATCGTTGCACTCGAAATTTCCGGAGACCTTGTGATTGGCGATGTCGCCTTCCGGCGTTTGACGCAAGGTCCAACCACGCTGCTGATCGAGCGATAAACAATTGTGGGTCGCCAAGTCTTCGGGCTTGACGGGTGCCGGATGACAGGCCAGATATGCGGGGCTGGCGACGATTAAGCGACGCATTTCGCCAAGCTTGCTGCTGGTCAGGCTCGAATCGGCCATTTCACCAATTCTAATCGCGCAATCGACCCCCTCGTTTACGAGATCGACCACCCGATCAGTCAGGTCCAGCCGGACCGTCACATCGGGATTGGCTTGCATGAACAATGCCACTTGCGGTGCCACGTGCCGACGACCGAAACCGGCAGGGGCGGAAATTTTAAGATGACCGCTGGCGCGAATGCTGCCGAGCGAAACGGCGGCTTCGGCGTTGGCCAGTTCGTTGAGTATGCGCTGACAATCTTCTAGAAACGCCTGCCCTTCATAAGTGAGAGACAGTCTGCGCGTGGTTCGGAGGAGCAACTTGACGCCGAGACGGGCTTCGAGAGCGTCAAGCCGGCGACCAATTACCGCCGGCGTCACCGCTTCAATCTGGGCCGCCGCCGACAGGCTGCCGCGTGTCGCCGAATTGACGAAAGCCTGTAGTTGTTTAAGGTGGTTCATGGGCCTATTCGATACTTAAAGTAAAAAATAATTTGATTCTATTCGGTCTTATCTTCAATTACAGCATCCAATAGAATGCACCCATCGCTCGTCACCATCAAACAGGAGTTCCACATGAATCTCGATCTGCCTGCGGGCATGCAAGTCAACGCGCCACTGCAACCTGGCTACGAAACCATCCTTACCCCTGACGCGTTGGCCTTGGTTGCCAAACTGCACCGCGCCTTCGAGGGGCGCCGCCAGGAATTGCTACAGGCGCGCGTGCTTCGACAAGCGCGTATCGACGCGGGTGAAATGCCTGATTTTCTGCCGGAAACGAAGGCGATCCGGGATGGCGAATGGAAAATCGCGCCGCTGCCCAAGGCGCTGGAGCGCCGTCGGACGGAAATAACCGGTCCGGTGGAGGCCAAGATGATCATCAACGCCTACAACTCGGGCGCCGATTCCTACATGAGCGACTTCGAGGATTCGAACAGCCCGAAATGGGAGAACCAGATTCAAGGGCAGATCAACTTGTACAAAGCCATTCGGCGGCAACTTTCGTTTACCAACGAAGCCGGCAAGGCATATGTGTTGAACGACAAGATCGCCACCTTGCAGATTCGTCCGCGCGGCTGGCATCTCGATGAAAAGCATGTCACCGTCGATGGACAGCGCGTTTCCGGCGGCATCTTCGATTTCGCACTGGTGTTCTTCCACAACGCCAAGGAACAAATCGCGCGCGGAGCCGGGCCTTTCTACTATCTGCCGAAGATGGAATCGCACCTCGAGGCGCGCCTCTGGAACGATATTTTCATCATGGCGCAAGAGCATGTCGGCTTGCCTCGCGGCACGATCAAGGCCACGGTGTTGGTGGAAACCATTCTCGCCACCTTCGAGATGGAGGAAATCCTCTACGAACTGCGCGAACACTCGGCAGGCCTGAACGCCGGACGCTGGGACTATATTTTCTCCTGCATCAAGAAATTCAAGAAAAACGCCGATTTTTGCTTGGCCAATCGTGGCGCCATCACCATGGAAGTGCCTTTCATGCGTAGTTATGCGCTGCAACTGGTCAAGATCTGCCATAAGCGCGGCGCGCCCGCCATGGGCGGCATGAGCGCCTTGATTCCGATCAAGAACGATCCCGTGGCCAACGAGAAAGCACTGGCGGGCATCCGCCACGACAAAACGCGCGATGCCAACGACGGTTTCGATGGTGGCTGGGTGGCTCATCCAGGACTGGTGGCCATCGCCGGCGAAGAGTTCCAGAAAGTACTCGGTGATCGCCCGAATCAATGGGAGAAGCAACGCGATGAAGTTTTCACCGCGGCCGACTTCCTGAATTTCCAGCCGTCGCAACCGATTACCGAGGCCGGCGTGCGCAACAATATCAACGTCGGCATCCATTACTTGGGCAGCTGGCTGGCTGGCAACGGTTGCGTGCCCATTCACAATCTGATGGAAGACGCGGCAACAGCCGAGATTTCGCGCTCGCAAGTCTGGCAGTGGGTGGTGTCGCCGAAAGGCGTTCTCGACGACGGCCGGAAGGTTACCACCGAAATGGTGCGCGGAATGATCACCGAGGAACTTCAAAAAGTGAAAGAAACAGTCAGCGCCCAAGGAGAGGACACCGCCACCTACTATCAGGCGGCGGTCATCTTCGACAAAATGTCGCTGACGCCCGAGTATCCCGAGTTCTTGACCTTGCCTTTGTACGAAGCGATGGACTAATTCACCGCCTACGCGGCAAAGAAGCAACGGCGCCGGCCGACTCGGCGCCGTTTTTTGTTTTTGCCGTGCCGTTTTGGGCCGCCAGCAACGTTTAATCAACGATCCTGTGCGAAAATACGCTGTTTTCTTCCCCGGCTTGGGGTCTTCCCGCCAACGCTCGCTGTCATCCGCGCGGATGGCACAACAGGATACGTTCCCGCATGCCCGATTTCGCCGCGCCTGAATTCTGGGTCGCCGTTTTCCAGATCATCGCCATCGATATATTGCTCGGCGGCGACAACGCCGTGGTCATTGCTCTGGCATGCCGGAAGCTCCCGGAGAAGCAGCGCAACAGCGGGATTTTCTGGGGCGTATTTGGTGCCATTGGCTTGCGTGTGCTCCTGATCTACTTCGCCTTGCAGCTATTGGCCATACCCTACTTGAAGATTGTCGGCGGGTTGCTGCTATTCTGGATCGGCGTCAAATTGATTCTGCCCGGCGACGATGCGCACGGTGACGTACAAAGCAGCACCAGCTTGGCGGGAGCGATCAAGACGATCATTGTCGCCGACGCGGTGATGAGCATCGACAATGTCATTGCCGTCGCAGGCGCGGCACATGGCTCGATCATATTGGTCGTCTTCGGTATCGTGGTGTCGATTCCTATCGTCGTCTGGGGTAGCAAGCTGGTATTGACTCTTATGGATCGCTATCCAATGATCATCACGGCCGGCGGTGGACTGTTGGGCTGGATTGGGGGCGGCATGTTGATCGGCGACCCCGCCATTCCCGAGGCATGGCGCGGCGCCCTCCCGCACGGCGCTCATGTGTGCGGAGCAGTCGGCGCCATGGCTGTCGTCATCGTCGGCAAATTATTGACCAAGCGCCACTAACAGAAAACATCGCGCTCCGAGCAAGACATCGCTATAGCACGTAACGCGACAAGTCTTCGTTTTGCGCCAGGTCGGACAAGCGGCTATCGACATAGCGAGCGTCAATCGAAACGCGCTCGAGATTGCCCTTGCTCGCCGAGAACGAAACATCTTCCAGCAAACGCTCCATCACGGTATAGAGGCGGCGGGCACCGATGTTTTCAGTGCGCTCATTTACCGACCAGGCGATTTCCGCCAGGCGCTTGATGCCATCGGCGGCAAAGTCCAGCGTCACGCTTTCGGTTGCCAATAGCGCTTCGTATTGCTTGGTGAGACAAGCGTCGGTTTGGGTCAGGATGCATTCGAAATCAGCAACGGATAGCGAATCGAGTTCGACACGAATCGGGAAACGGCCCTGCAACTCGGGGATCAGGTCCGACGGCTTGGCGAGATGAAATGCCCCGCTGGCGATGAACAGAATGTGATCGGTACGGATCATTCCGTACTTTGTCGACACCGTGGTGCCCTCGACCAGCGGCAGCAAATCGCGCTGCACGCCCTGACGCGACACATCGGCACCGTGCATATCGCTGCGCGAGGCGATCTTGTCGATTTCGTCAAGAAAAACAATGCCGTTCTGCTCGACGTTCCGAACCGCCTCGAGCTTGACCTCTTCGTCGTTGATCAATTTGGCGGCCTCCTCGTCGATCAACAGGCGGCGAGCCTCGGAAATCTTGAGCTTGCGCGACTTTTTGCGTCCACCGCCGATGTTCTGGAACATGCCCTGAATTTGCGCGGTCAGTTCCTCCATTCCCGGCGGCGCGAAGATTTCGGCTTGCATCGAGGGCGCCGCGACGTCAACCTCGATTTCCTTGTCATCGAGCTCGCCCTCGCGCAATTTCTTGCGGAATTTTTGCCGCGTCGCATTGTCCTCGGAGACCTGCGCGTCGTTGAAAAAATTTCCTCGTGGCGGAGGCAGCAAACAGTCGAGGATGCGGTCTTCCGCCGCGTCCTCCGCGCGGACGCGGACATTCTTGATCGCCTTCTCTCGACCGTTTTTGATGGCGATTTCGATCAAATCACGAACAATTGTTTCAACGTCGCGACCAACGTAGCCGACTTCGGTGAATTTCGTCGCTTCGATCTTGATGAACGGCGCATTGGCGAGCCGTGCCAGCCGGCGAGCGATCTCTGTTTTTCCGACACCCGTCGGACCGATCATCAGTATATTCTTCGGCGTGATTTCCTGCCGAAGGGGGTCGGCCACCTGTGCGCGCCGCCAGCGGTTACGCAGGGCGATGGCGACCGCCTTCTTGGCCTTGCCCTGACCGACGATGTGTTTGTCCAACTCGTGGACGATTTCCTGTGGCGTCATGGCGGACATGATTATTCCAGCACCTCGATGGTGAAATTCTGATTGGTGTAAATGCACAGATCGCCAGCGATCTGTAGCGATTTGCGAACGATTTCAGCGGGTTCCAAGGAGCTGTTTTCCAACAGGGCGCGAGCCGCCGATTGCGCGAAAGCCCCTCCGGAGCCGATGGCGACAATGCCGTTCTCGGGCTCGAGCACGTCGCCGTTACCGGTAATGATCAGTGAATTTTCCCGATCGGCAACCGCCAACATTGCCTCCAGCCGGCGTAGGGCGCGGTCGCTACGCCAGTCCTTGGCCAACTCCACCGCCGCGCGCATCAGGTTTCCCTGATACTGGTCGAGTTTTGCCTCGAAACGCTCGATGAGGGTAAAGGCGTCGGCGGTTCCACCGGCAAAACCGGCCAGTATCTGCCCCTGGCGTATGCGCCGCACTTTGCGCGCGCTGGCCTTGACCACCAGATTGCCCAATGTGACCTGCCCGTCGCCACCCATGGCAACGCGTGTGCCGCGACGAACTGACAAGATCGTCGTGCCGTGGTACTGCTCCATGCAATACTCCCGTAAATTTCTGTGTTGTCGATCAATTCTTGACGAAATCGATGTCCGCGATGGCTTTCAGGCCGACAACGCGAAACAGTTCGGCAAGCAAACGATGGGGATGCCGGAAGATAATTCGCCGGCCAGAGCGTTTCACCGTCGTCAAGACATTCAGCAGAGCGCCGGCGCTGAGAAAATCCATGCGCGTGACGCCGGAACAGTCGACGAGGACCGGATCGTTCGTCGCGGCAAAAGCCGGCAGATCGGCGAAGCGGGCGCTCTTGACATCGCCCTTGATCGAATACGCTTCGCTGGTCAACGAGTCGGCAACCGCCAGCGTTAACGCCGCAGGCACAATTTCGGCCACCCGACCGGGTTCCCAGGATGGCGGCGAAATTTCAAAAGTCACCGCATAATTGATTGCCAAATCTTCGAAGGCTTCCAACTGGCCCCGCAACTGGCAAAACTCCAGTTTCAACAGCCAGCAACCGCGGTCTTGCGCACAGCCCAGGGTCACTCGGTCATCCAGCAACCGATCAACTTCGTCGATACCCAGCAATTCCACGTCGCGTCGCCGCCGCCGAGTGTCATGCAGCAAGCCGATCAAGCGCTCGCATCCACCCGCGTCGAGTGCTCGCACTTTCGACAGATCCAGGCGTAGCGACGGTGTTTTTTCAAGCACGTCGCGCAGACCAAGAAAACCGTCGTTGTTGCGTTCCTCGAGGTCCCCTTTGAACTGGGCATAACCCGTTGAGCGCGCTGAAGCCGCCGCAACCGCCGTGGCGGATTCCCGCCACACGGGGGGGGATTTTTCGAAACACCGCGCGTATTCGATGGACAGTGCGTCAAAAGCCTTCTGCTCACCAGTGAGTTGAAAGAAATCGAAAAGCAGCAACCATAAGCGTTCGCCCTCTCCCGAGCGATGCACGCGAACGGCGTTTTCAAGGACTTGTCGCGCCGCGCCATCTTGTCCGTTGGCGTATTGCATGGCGGCTTCCTCGGCCATGGCATCGACGGGATCAACGTCCAACTCGATTTGAAACACCGTCGAAGTTTCGCTGAAGACGAAGTCGCTGATGGTCAGCGGACCTTGCGTGGTTTGCGTCTGGCGACTGTCGGCGAGCTTGTCGCCGGGTGCCAATCCGGCGGGCTGCGGTTTCAGATGGGTACCGACGAACGCGCCAGAACCCGCGCCTTTCCCTTCTTGCGGACGAGCAACGGCCGTTGGACGAGCCGTCATTTTATTTTCCGACGGCGGTTTCTTGAAAAACGAAAAAACCATGGGCGATAGAGACTGCGGACGATTGCGCGATAGGCTTTCCGTTGTAACACATCGTTCAATGCACTGCAATTTCAATCCAGGCCGGTATTGCGTCGTTGCCGGTGCCATCGGTCCGCAAAGTCCATTGACGATGCGAAACATGGCACGGCGCTCAATGGCCGTCGCCAGGCAGCGTTTTTGACCGCGCGGACGACAACGGTCGTACGTCGTCGAGCCATTGCTGTAGTTCCTGCGATGCCAGGTCAATGAACGCTCGCAGCCTGGACGGGATGAAACGTTGGCGAGGATAAACAATGTGGATCTGATCGACTTTGGCATGCCATTCCGGCAGAACTCGCGTCAGGCGACCGGAATCGCCGTCGGAACGGCAGAGGTAAACCGGCAGCAGGGCAACGCCTTCGCCTGCCAACGCCATCGAGTGAATGATCCGTATGTCGTTGATCACGACTTTTCCAGGCATCGGAATCGTTACGGTGCCGCCATCGCCGGCGAATGTCCAACTGTTCCCGCCAAGTGGCGTGAATTGCAGACAAGAATGATGCGCCAGGGCTGATGGGGAATCCAGCGGCGGCGACGTTTTCAAGTAGTCGGGGCTGGCAAAGGGCACCCAGAAGGCATGGCCGACGCTTTTTGCGATCAGCGTCGTGTTTTTCAACGGCCCTACCCGAATGGCGACATCGATGCCTTCGGCGATCAGGTCTACATAGCGATCGATCAGCATCATCTCGACACGGACCAGCGGGCAACGACGACGCAATCGATTGATGATGTTGACCAATATACGGTCACCGAGATCCGCGGGGGCGGTCACGCGCAGCAAACCTTTCGGCTCGCCGGCCGACTCGGTGACCGCCGCCTCCGCATCCAATAAATGACTCAAACCGGTTGATGCGTGCTGGTAATACACCGCCCCCGATTCGGTCAAACGCAGGCGTCGCGTCGTGCGCTGGAGCAAGGTGGCGCCAATTCGTTTTTCAAGGCGCGCCACACGGGTACTCACCGTCGATGTTGGCAAGCCGAGCAGGCGCGCTGCGGCGCTAAAGCTGCCAGCGTCGACAACCTTGACGAAAACGGCCGCTTCATTGAAATCCATTATTCAACTCATCGAAAAATGTTTTCGAATTTAACCATCTAGTGTCTTTGTTGTCTGCCCGTTACAGTGCCGACATCAATCAACGGAGTGTGATCATGAAAAAACTCGCATTTGTCAAACGCGACCACGGCAGCCACTGGGTTGGCGACGGTTTTCCGGTTCGCAGCATATTTTCCTACAACGATATCGCGGAGGATATTTCACCTTTCCTGCTCATGGATTACGCCGGACCGGCCGATTTTCCGCCGACATCGCACAAGCGGGGTGTCGGTCAGCACCCGCACCGTGGTTTCGAAACCGTGACCATTGTCTACGATGGCGGGGTGTCGCATCGCGATTCCTCTGGCGGGGGCGGCACCATCGGCCCAGGCGACGTGCAATGGATGACGGCTGCCTCCGGCTTGATCCACGAGGAATATCACAGCCCGGAATTCGCGGCACGAGGCGGCACGTTCGAGGTCGTGCAGTTGTGGGTGAACCTGCCGGCAAAAGACAAGCTGGCCGCTCCCGGCTACCAGGGCATCGTGGCGCACCAGATTCCGGAAGTCGCTCTGGCCGATGGAATGGGCACGGTTCGCGTCATTGCCGGGCGCTACGGCGAGGTGTCGGGTCCAGCGAAGACCTTTACCCCGGTAGATGTCTGGGACATTCGCGTCAAGGCCGGACAACACGTGTCGTTCGACTTGCCGGCAAGGTATACGACGGCACTTTTCGTCCGGCGAGGCGCCATTCGCATTGGCGAAGATCCCGCGGTTAAAGCCGCCGAACTGGCCGTCATGACGCGCGAAGGCAGCCGTTTGTCGTTTCAAACCGTCGAAGACACGTCGCTACTTTTACTGAACGGCGAACCTCTCGATGAACCCATCGTCGGGTACGGCCCGTTCGTCATGAATTCGCGAATGGAAATCGCGCAAGCGATCGACGATTTCAAGCATGGCCGCTTTGGACGGATCGAACACCGGTCCTGACATACGCCAGAATAAAAAAGACCAACCCGATGAGGAGGTTGGTCTTTTTGTTTGGTGGCGGATAGTGGACCATGCGCCGACCGGCCTCCCGAGCTTATGAGTGCTGGCGCGGGTTGCTGCGGGTCAAGCGCCTAACAGGCGGCGAGCGAGTACGGATTGCATGTCACGACGTCCGTCCGCAATCCAGTAAATAGTGACCTGGTTGCCTGTGACACGGTAGATCACGCGGTAGGGTTTGAAGAAGAGCTGGCAGTATTCTTTGATCCCAAGGCCGACCAGTTCCTTTGGATAGCTGCCGCGTTCCGGGAACTTCGACAGACTATCCACAACGTCCATCAACTCATCCAACACACAGTTGGCGTTGACCACGCAGTCGAACTCGGAGATGTAGTCGTGGATGGCTTCCAAATCCTGCTCCGCACCCTCGGTGAGCAGGACCTCAAATTTGGCAGATGTGCCTGCCATCAGACTGTGGCTCGCTTGGCGCGGAGGCGGGCAACGATGTCAGCCACAGGCTTAACCTTGCCTGCGACCACAGTGAGTCGGTGCAAGTCCACTCGAAGGGGCTGATCCTCACTTCCCCAAATAGCAGCGTGCGCGTGGCCCTGTCCATCAAGAACGAAACCACGTGGTCAAAGTGGCCACGAAGCTGATCTAGGGTACAGGAATTGCCAACCACAACTCTGACCGCCTCTAACGAACATGGTGGCTGGCATCCCCCCTGAAGATGAAAGAGACTTCGGGGTGGCAGGTGTTGGGTAGAGGTCGTGATAGTTTTTGGCGGCTCGCCCCCGCGTCTAACGTGACCCGCCGGACTGACGCGCCCCCCCGGATTGCGTCGATAGAGAGCGCACGCGAAACAGGCCGTTGGCGACTTGTCGCCTTCAGGCACATTCAGTTCCGGCACCCGCCACCTTCCGCCCTTGAGTGTCAATCGACAGGAGGTGGCGTGGAACGGGTGGCGCTGTACAAACGCGTGATCGGTCTCGGCATCCATCAGGCGCGGATCACGGCCTGCGCAGGGA
>JAKOTN010000080.1 GCA_029776255.1 Pseudomonadota bacterium | reverse complement strand
ATCGCGCCCAGAATCCCATCGACCACCACCCGCAGCTTCCTCAGCGGATGACTTGCCGGAATCCGCTCTTCCAGCGTCCGGTAGCTGAACATCGCAGGCTGCGTCGTGTCGGGCCTTCTCATCTTTTTTCCATCTCGTTCAGGCAAGGTTCGAATTATCCCATCGGCGTAGCTGGGGCGGGGTTTTTGAGCAGCCTGTTAGGTCGATTTGTTCCCATGTGAGGCCGAGAACGTTGGATGCTCGCAGGCCGGTGGATAGCGCAAAGATCATGGGGAATCGTTGGTGTTCCGGCAGTTCGTCCAAGAGGTTTTTGGCTTGGTCTGGCGTGAGCCAGCGGACGCGCCTTGCGGGTTCGTGAACGAGGCGCACATACGGGGGTTTTTCGATCCATTGCCATTCGTGTGCAGCGCGGCGAAGGATGGCACGAATAAGGGCTAGATATCTGTTGACGGTGGCAGGTTTGACGGTCTGCGCCTTTTTCTTGGCCAGCTGGTCGATGCTTTCGCGGTCGATTTCATGCAGCGGCTTGTCTTTCCAGTGTTCGCTTATCCATTGAATCTTGAGTTTGTCGCAGCGATGGTCGCGTTTGTGTTTGGTTTCGTCGATCCATTTTCGCGTCGCATCTGACCATGTTTTCATGTGTTTAATTCTACAACTTAAGTCATATTGCGAGGCCCTTACGGGCGCGGCTCTTCCAGGGGTTCCGTCGCTACGCGACCAGCTGCGCCGCGCTTCCGATCCTCTCGTCTTCGCCCTTCGGGCTACGCGCTCCGCTTGTGAGTGCTGCGCACATGAACCCGTAGCCGCTACGCGGCAATTAGTCGCGCTTCGCGCTTGTGATTTGCGGAAACCGATCCGGGGTTGCCACATCCGTGGCCGCGATCCGTCCTGATTACATTGCCCGAGAACGCCGACGTGTAACAGGGGGCAAGCGAAATTCAAGGGCCGCTGCGCTGAAATGCTCACCCGTTCAGATTCGCTTCGCTCACTTAGCTGCGGCTTCCGCTTTCTCCCTTGATTTTCGCAAGCCTGCCCCCTGTTCCTCGACGGCACGGGCAATGCAATCAGGACGGATCACAACCACGAAAGGAGTAGCCATGCAAACACCGAATCAACCGCAAACCACGATCAAGAGCGAGGCACGGGATGCATCAGTCCAGATCAGTTTGGATACACCGGAACAGATCGGATTGGCAGCCATTGCCAAGTCGGCGGCGAAGGTTGAGACAGACAAGAATCAGCAGTCGCTCGACCTGGCCCCGGTGCGGGCACCATCGAACCTTGTAATGATGCCGCTTTCGTTGATCGAATTGCGTAAGCAGGTCAGAACCGAATTCGACGAAGAAAGGCTGCGCGAACTGGCCGAAGATATCGCCAGTCGCGGCATGATGCAGCCGCTTTTACTGCGCCCGAACCCTGGGGAAGGAAACTTCCTTGTGATCGCCGGAGAGCGCCGTTATCGCGCAGCCTTGCTTGCCGGTCTGACTGATGCGCCAGCAATCATTGGCGAGACGACAGACAAAACCGCGAAGGCCATGCAACTGGCCGAGAACATCCAGCGCGAAAACTTGAGCCTCAAAGACCTCGCCGCAGCGGTGCGCGAGAAATACGACGAGACAAAGAGCGTGACCGAGACGGCGAAGCACATGAAGAAATCGAAGTCTTGGGTATCGAAGCATCTGGCGGCATCGTGTCCGGATCTCCGACAGTTCGCCAAGGAGGTATTAGAAGGCGGTTACACGGAGGATCTCGAAATCGTGTTGATGCTCGATAAGCTGCAACCGCTCGACTGGTGCGAGTGCAGCGACCTGGCTAAAAAGATCAAGAGCGGAAACGCTGGACGGCAAACCGTCAAAGACGCCTACGAGGCCGCAAAGGCCAAAGCAGACGCCTATGCTAAAGAGCAGGAAGAGAAGAACAACCCGGAAGCGGTCGCGCAGCGGAAGGCCGAGCAGAAGCGGCAGCAAGAGTTATGGGAGGCAAAGCGCAAAAAGAACGAGGAAGAACGGCTAAAGAATCCGATGCACATCTGCGATACCGTGCTATGTAATTTCCACTCAACACCAGATGATCAAGAAACGCTGACACCCCAACAACGCCACATTTTGAGCGATTACCTGAAGACGTTTTTCGAGGAGGCGAAAAAGGCAAAAGGAAACGAGATCGTCAGACGAGTCGTCGATATGCACAACAACGTCAACGCGATGGAGATCGCTGCTTACATGGCCGGCACCATCTGGGCGAGCTTCGACCTGGACGAACTTCTGGCGCAGGTGCAGCAAGTCATTGTGAAATCGATTGCTTAATCAGGACGCAGATCCACGAGGCGGCATAGCCGCCCCGTGTACGCTGCCGAAATGGAAAACCGCGTCAGCTAGTCTTGGAACTGAATGCAATGGCACAGATTCCAATGTTTCGTTAGACTCAATCCATGCCGACAATATTGACTGTTTTGGGTTTCCGGTTTTTCTTCTTCAGCGGAGAAGGCGCGGAACCGCCACATATCCATGTAGAACATGGCGACAAAATTGCTAAGTACTGGATCAATCCGGTCAATCTGGCAATGTCGGAAGGTTTCAGAAGCCACGAACTGACCAAGGTTCGGGCTTTGATCATCGAACACCGTGCACTGTTTTTGGAGAAATGGAATGAACACTTTGGCGGTTAAATTGAACGCTCATGCAATCGATGTTTTTGTCGACGAGGATTCATTACATTTCATTCTTGCTGACGGCCGAGAAATCTCGGCCCCGCTAGAGTGGTTTCCAAGACTGCGCGATGCCTCAAGCCATCAGCGCCAGAACTGGCGCTTGATCGGAAAAGGAATCGGCGTGCATTGGCCTGAGATTGACGAAGACATCGCTGTCCATACACTGATGGATAGCTGAGCGGTACATTCCAAAACCCGTAGAGCCAGCGGGCAACAACGTCATAGAGCATCTGCATAGCGCCTCTTGCCGATAATCTACCTCAGAGCCGCTGGACGTTCAATACAACCATGATTTCGGTTTTGGTCTGGTCGTTGCCGGCGCTGCGCAAGAAATTGGGTAAGAACGACAGGCCGGACTCACTGACCGTAGAACTGTTTTCCTCAAGGCCACCCAGGACAATCATTTCGTCAGCCTTCGCCGCTACCTGAGTTTGTATCTCACGTTTAAGCAGCGTCGGGCTATTGCTGACGCCGGTTTGCGTCTGGATGAAAGAGCTTATCTGCTGGAAAATCGTTAGGTCTGTCACATCTTCCCGTACCTGGGGCTTTAGATCGAGAATCACGCCGCTCGACTTGTATTCAACAGACTGGACAGCAGCGCCATTCTGTTGATAGCTGACCGAACCGAGGACGGGCACATCGGAGCCGGCGACGAATCGCGCCGTGTTGCCGCTCTTGACGCGCATCGTAGGAGCGCTGACGAGCTTGAAACGCTTGTCACCCGACAGCGCCGAATACACCGCATCGAAGTTATTAAATTTGAGTTTGACCGCATTGGACGTCGACGCGCCGCCATCAATTGCGATACCGAACTTGCCGCCAAGGATCGCGGCGGCGAGTGTCACGGCGCTCCCTTCGCTTTGAGTGGTCTGGACTTCGTACACAACCGCCTTGACCAAAATTTCGCTCGATGGCGTATCCAGTTGTTTCAGGAGCGCATCGAGCTTGCGCACATCTTTCGCCTCGCCCGAGAAGACAAGCGTATCCTGCTGCGCCTTGTCTATCTGGCTGTAGGCGCTTGTTCCGGTATCAGGAACGCCGCGCCACTGTTGTGCGGTCTGAGTGTTGCCGGTCTGGTTTTGTGCACCTGTAGCGCCCGGAATCGCGGTCTGTGCGGATGTCTGACCAACCCCGACTCCGTTCGATATCATGCGCTGGCCGGAGAAGCTGCCTTTCGGAAGCAGTGCGATCACCAGATCTTGAAGGTACTGGACCGAGCGGAAGCGCGGACGGTACACAAAAACCTCTTTTTCCGGTTCCACATCTTTCGGTTTCTTGGTAATGATGTCGACAGCGCCACGGCGCTGGACGGCAAAGCCTCGCGCATCGAGTAGCGCGTCTATGTACGCATTGACCTCGATAGCGGTCTTATCCTTGATATGAACCGTCAACAGGTCTTCATTGTTCAGCGGTTCCGTGTCGAGGACATACGACCGGTCAAGGACTTCGGAATACACCACCCGCAGCAGATCGGGGAAGCGGATTTCCTTGAATTGGAAACTGAAGGCTTGCGGCTGCGCCGCGAAGACTTGCGCCGAGAACAGCGCGAGAAAAAGAAATCGTTTCATGGCTTCACCATCGCGGGTGTATCCCGCTTCGTCGGCGCTTGGCCGCTGTAGAAAGTAATCATGTCGCCTTCGGGGAGCTTGACGGCGGACGACCAGCCGCGAACACGGAAGCCGGGAGGATCGTAAACAGATCGAGTACGCGACTGCGCGTCAGCAGCCAAGATAGACACATCGCCTGACTTGTTCGTAAACCAGCCGATCAGCCGCCAATCGTCCGACACGTCGAGCTTCTTTTTGTCCGGTTTCGCCCCTGGAGCACTCTCGCCGGCAGCAGTCGTCGCAGATGCCACCTGACCAGATGCCGCAGCTTCCGGCGCTTTGTCTTTGTCCTTCGGCGGGTTGAAAAAGCGCAGGAGGAACCAGACCGCGATAATGCCAAGCAGCGCCATTAACGGAAGAACGAACTTGAACAGGCCACCTTTCAGAACGTTGCCTCGGTCGTCGATGTTGATTTCCTTAGCGTCGGCTGCGCCGGCTTTCGCTTGACTGTGCGACTTGTAGAAGCTGAATTTCTTGGGGTCGTATTCACGGAAAAACGAACGCATCGGGGCGCGTGTCATCCTTGTCCGATGGAAGACGTCGACACGGTAGCGGTTTTCCTGACCGACTACCGTCAACTTCGTCATCTGATACGTTTCCTCGATGACTCCCTTGATACTCCGGTGAACGTCGGCAGGGTCTTGGGTGATAATCGCTAGATCACAGGACACGCCGGTTTTTGGTTGCGTCATTTGGCGATGCATCCGGACGAAATTCATGACTCGTTCAGGACGACGACCGCGACCATCGGCGAATTTCAGGCCAAGGCCATCCCAAAACCGCCAAATCTCGTCCAGGGCGATCACATCGCCGGGTTGAATAAAGGCATCAATGCCGAGTTTGTCATCCTCATCGGTACGCCAGAACAGTGGATCGAGAATCTTTTCGTGAGGAACACAGACGAGTTCGCCAATAGCTGACTCTTCGACCCCTTCGGCGATCAATGCCCCCTTGATTTCCTCGAAGTTGAGACCGGCGATATTGGATACAACACGACGACCCGTCTTGAGCGCGTTGTAAATAACGACGCTGACGACTTCATAGGTTTTGCCGGAACCCATTACCCCGACATAGGCTTTGATGGCCATTAAAGCACCACGCGCTTTATATTGATCGCGCTTTTGTCGGCGTAACCATCGGCAGCAATCATCCGGGCCGTATTTCGCGCCGTTCCATCATCACATTGAATGCTAGAAATTTTCATTTCATCACCCAATCACAGGAAGACGACGAATCAGGAACCGCGCCACGAAGGCCGAGATGACCAGCGGCACGCCGTAGTCGAGGCGGAACATGTCGAGCCACCACCAGACACCGGGCGCGACCGATCCAAATGCATTCGTCAGGCTGGATACACCGACAAAGGACGCGAGGTATCCCGCAGCGAACGGGACAAGGAACACCACCAGCGCAACGACACCGGACAAGACAAAAAAATTGACGACCAGATCACGGAGGATGAACGAAACCAACGGAACCAAGAGAGCAGGTAGCGGCATATCAGGCTTTCAGGACGATAAACAAGGCGAGAATCGTGAACATCAGGACAGACGCGGCCGAGATTTCCGATTTGTAATCATCCATCAAGGCGCAATGCTGATTGATTGCGTATGTCTTGCCGATCCACTCGAAAGACGACGTGGCGCACGTCGAGGTATGGGCAGGAAGTCGCCACGACAGGACGCCTGTGAACGTGCCCTTGAAGAAGGCCTCGGAGAACGCGGAAGTGTCGGCGGAAGGGTCTGACACTTCCGTCGTTGACGTCAGATCGGTATGGATACGGTCGACGCTTGTAACAACCGTTTGAGCAGCGCGAGCCACTTCGCCGGTCCGGGCATAATCGTCAGGAAACTGAATGGCCTGAGCGTTCGTTGACGATTGAGTCACTGTCGGCGCTGTCGCAGCGTCAGCCGCCGCAGAAATCGAACCAGTAGCGCTCGACGACGTCGACGAATCAACCGCACCGTTAGCACCTACAACCACCGTCGACGTATTGACATAGCCCCCAGATATTTGCGTCTGAGTCTGAATCTGTGAGCCACCATCAGACGTTGGAGTAATCGTCGTTACAAAATTCTGACCAGCGGAATTAGTGCCCCAAATCTTGCCAGAACCGGAACTGACAGCGACATTATTCGGCTTGGCATCTTTTTCGCCGGAAACACCGGGATCACTTAACGTAGAACCCGAACGGACGAGATCATAATTGCCATCCGATGCCGCAACACGCGCATTATTCAAAACACAAGAAGAACCCGACGCCGTATAGCCCGAAGGACAAATCGTGGTTGTTAAAGAAAAAACAATTAAGCTATTACCCGAGGAACGCATGCATATAGAACCAGTGCACGTGCACGTTTCGTTGTAAACAGCAACAGACGAATTACATGCATCGGTAGCAGTATCGTAAATATATCCGCCGATACCATTATATTTTGTCGATGTCGATTGCGTAGCGCTCGAAGGAACAGACGGCGCAGGCATCGCCGACGAACTAGCCGGCGAAGTCGTCAACGGAATACGCGTCATCGACGGCTCATCACCCAGATTTTTCGGCGTGATCGCAAGAGCGACGATAGTTCCACCAACCAGCGCCGACGCCGTAGTTGCAAGAATGTCTGCCGTAATAATTGAGCCACCCGCGCCGAGCGCAGCAATAGCAACCGAGACAAAAGGCACAATGGCACGCGCCTCTCGAATTGGAAGAACAACCGAACCGAGCGCAAACCAAAACGACAAAAGATAAGCTCGAACACGTCTATTCAGTTTCACGACAGCCCCCAGATCACGGCACACGCGCCGACTATTCCCCAAAACGCGAACAACAAATTCCACATATCGCCATTCATCATTACCACCTACCGCGACGACCACAACCACCACGACGACCAGAGCCGACACCTTGATATATGCGGCCACCAATGAAGCGCTGACCTCTTGCCGTAGCAATCACGATGTAGCAGGCCGTGAACGTCACCGCCAAGACCTTCAGCCCAGCAGCCACAGACAGAATGGCCAGAACAATAGGATTCATATTTCTGACCGCTACAGCGACTAGTTCACTCAGATCAATTGGCATATTTCCCCCAGAATGAAAAAAAGCGCGGAATCGCTGAGGACGCCGCGCCTTTCATTTGCGCCTAGCGGGATTAGAGGCGGCGAACAGCACCAATCACCAGACCGGCAGCCTTCCACGCGATGTAAACGACCATCAGCGCGGCAGCAATCGCCAAAATGGCGGTGGTCGTCGTCGAAAAATCGGCGGCGGTGGTCAAGGCGGTCAGATCGACGCCAGCAGCATGCGCGGAAACGCCGCAGAGCGAGAAGGCCATGACGAACAGACCGAGGATCGCAGCTTTGAGATTCTTAAGCATGTTTGTAACTCCTGAAAATCGAGCTTGGAACCGCAAGCCCCACGGATTCCGCAAAACGCGGGAAAAACGAGCTTGAAACCGCAAGCCCAACGGATTCCGCAAAACGCGGGAATTCACCATTTCCGGACGGCTTCGAGAATCAATCCGGCTTTTTTCGCAACGAGCCAGAATCCGAGCGTCGTTGTGAAGAAAAACGCCCAGATCGCCCCCGCGCCCGTGTAGTCGTACGGGACATCAGGCTTTGTGCAAGTGGCCAGCGAGAGCGACCCGGTACGGCTGTAGAGGTTGTTGCTAGTCAGGGGGCGAGTATTGACCATGTAGCCGATCACACCCGACGAAGTGATCGCAGACGACACCAAAGACGTCATGTTGTTGTCGCCGATGATCGGGTATTGGTTGTTGAAGGCTGTCAGCGCTGCGGCGGGCGTGGCGTAGCACAGCCCTTGAAAAGCGTATGCAGCCATCAGAACGCACCACCGAGCCACGCTGTAGCGAATGCCGCGCCCCAATAGATCGAGACACCGATTGCCGAAGCAATAACCCAATTACCAGAAACACCAATGAAACGCCGTAGCGCCGACATGCACACGTTCAACCCCTTACACGATTAAAAATGTTTCGCATGCGAAACTATTCGGTGAAGTAGCAATCCAGCCGAACTTGCTTGATCTTCTTGACCTCGCCGTTTTCATCTGGTCGAGTCTCGTAATCACCCCGGAACGTGCGAATGATCACGACGCCTTCCCACAATTCGCCTGGCTTGCCAAGCGGTTGCTCCGCCACCACGTCAACGGGCATCGGATAACCAAAGTCGTCCGAGTTGTCTTTCATCAGGACCCGATTGCGATAGCGAGTCTCTTTGTTACGGTTGTGAAACTTGTCGATCTGGTTAATCTTTCCGGAAACATACAACTGACCCGGCTTGACAGACATCGTTTTCCCTTGTGTTTCCAACTTGCTCTCAGCAATAGACATGGCAGCACCTCTTCAGAAAATTAAGCAGCTTTGCGAAGCCCGTATTGCTCGACCGGGCAGAAATTGAAAATCGAATTTGCAGAAACTTTGCCGACGCAGCGGCGGGGATCTGCGGACAACGGCTTGAAGTCCAATGGCAAGGCCGTTTCCTGCGGAACGATGAACACATCGGAGGACAACCAGCTCACACCTGCGTCAACGAGTTTTTTTCGATTTGCATAAAACTGGCTTTTCGAGAAACGTTCGCGGACAACTTCTTCGCCCTGTCCCGCCAAAGTCACCCAGAACGAATGAAGGCTTTTTGCTGTCTTGTCGCCATACACGGCATCAAGCCGCGCCCATACCTGATTACACGTTCTCACGGTTTCCATGGCCGATCTCCCTTCGCGCAGAAGTTTAAACATTTGATCGTTAAATATGTTGATTAGATAGTCGTCGTCGATTTCAGAAACGAGCGGATAGCGCCCGTCGAAGTCGTGATGGAGTTTGTCCGCATTTATCTGGACTTCCGCCCGCAGACGATTATTGGCAAGGCGCTGAAGCGCGTTTGATTTCTTCTCGACCCAACCATAGACGCGCTGGCCGAATTCTTGGTCATAATCGATATCGCCGTTTTGTCGCATGGCGTAAGCAACGAGTGAATGCCGCAGCCTTCCAAAGTCATGCTCTTTAAATTCCGCGCCCTTTCCGTAGATTCGGAGCGTTGTGAACTTGCCGGGGAAATGTACTGCTGTGTCATATTTCGCTTCTTTGAGTGCACGACGCGGGAATTTGCAATTCTTGAGAGCGCGGAAGAACTCTTTTTGAGCTTCGGGCGAAAGTCGAAACATTTCGGCCCAATCGACGCGGCGCACTTCCCACTTCGCTGGATCGGGTAGCAAATTTGCTTTTTCAATAGCTGAATAACTGTCGTCGGCAAGCATTTCACCGACGAGGTTAATGAACAGTCTCGATAGTTCTTGGAACCCTGTCGGGTTCCCATAAATGTTCTGGCCGTGGAAGAACTTGTGATACGAAGCCTCGACAACAACGAACGGTTTACACGGCACTTGCTGGAGCTTTCCGTTGCAATCCGTTACCCAATCTTCACGATGCACCTTGAAGGCAATCCGGGAATCCCACGAGCCTTCAAGACTGCCTGTCGTGATTTCATAAAGGATTTCACCAGACGACAGTTCGACGCCTTGCTTCAAGATGCACTGTCTTTCGAGGAAAGACGCTGTGCCTTCGTCAATGGACGGGGACCGGAGTTTTACGGTGTCGATCGCCATCGGGATTCCAATCAACGTAGTCTGGTAGACCGGACTCATCAGCGGTGCTACACCGCCGCTGATGAAAAATACCGGTGTCGGACAGGGTGAAAAAACGGAACGAATTTGCCGCAAGAGCGGACACCATAACCGGCGCGCTCTCCGTCCTCGCTTCGCTGCGGGCGGGGAGTGCGCCGGTTATGGTGTCCACGCGACTGCCAGAATTACAAAGCTGAAAAAAACAACAGTCCATCTCTTCGTCTTGGCAAACATTGAAACGGAGGCGCGAACAATGACCAATCGTCGGGAAATCCCGCAATTCTTCACTGTTGCTACAGCTGCGGCATTTGCCTGAATCGCGGTTGGGGTTATTCTGGACGCTCATTTTTTTCGACCCACCGTCAACGGAGGCAGGGCGAATGGCGCTAGACGAACGTGAATACCATTCATATCAACTACCCGAGCACAAAAAGGAAAGGCGTCTGAACGACATAAGAAGTCGATTCAGATCCGCGAGAGAAGGATGGGAGGGGGTGACCCTTAAGCAGCGAGTGAAGACGAACACAGGGAGCCGCTACGTTCCTGTCTGGACTGTCGTCGTTGCCGTAGTCTTGGCGGTTATCGCATTCAGATGGTTCCAGCCTAACCGAGCGGTAACCAGTCCTTTCCAGCCGCCTATTGCTAGCGCGCCACTTGAACGCGCCAACCGGGACAGACCGGCGCCCGTTCAGCAGCAGATGATTCCCGCGCAGCAACCGAACACGAACGTCAGCATCAAGGAACAGTACTGGGCGCGCTTCTACAGCCCGTCGCAAGAGTGCGTAAGACCTACTACCGCACTGAAAGAACTGGAGTGCAGGAACCAAGCAGAAAACGCGCGGCAAACGTTCGAAAGCCAGTGGGCCAATAAATTGGCGACTGGATGGAAGCCGAGCGAGTTTCGATAGTTCCATAAACCTTTTTGCCTTGTTAGGTCTAACCCACTAGAATCCGGGTGCACATAAATTTACGCATCGTAAATTTACGCGCACGGTAACATCATAAAATTACAATGTCAACAGGCGAAAAGCGGCTATGGAACTTAGAGACTATATCGAAGCTGGAATAGCGAAATACGGAACCGCCGTAGAGCTAGCCAAACAGCTAGAACAAAATGTAAACGCGCTCAGGAACGCAAAAAGCCATCGGCAAGGACTGCCGCCATACGCATGCGTAAAGCTCGCTGAAATGCTAGAAATAGCGCCGCTAGAGATCATCGCGGCGAGCGAACTAACGACGGAGAAAGACCCGAAGAAGCGAGAGATTTGGCTCCCTATCGTTCTGGCAGCGGAGGCGCGGGAAATTGCCAGAGCAGCGCAGCAGAACACCGCGCAGGTTCAGACGGCAGAAACGACGACGGCCCCCGTTAGGGAGCCGTCTGAAAAACTGGTGGCCAGTCGCGGAATCGAACCACGGACACGCGGATTTTCAGTCCGCTGCTCTACCAACTGAGCTAACTGGCCAACGAGGTGCGGATTATATCCAAGCCGTACAGCGCCGTCAAAGGAGAAAGTCCTGTTTTCCTGTCGTCGGGACGAGTTGTTGTAGAGAACGCTTTATTGCCTGTAGGCCCGTGGGCGCGGGTCTATGGGGGCGGTCCTCTATAGGGTTGGTCCCATTCCAGGCACGAAAGCCAGGGGAACGCTGTCCGCAGGTTTCGGGGTGCGTTGCATTCGGGCTTCGATTGTTTCACGGCTTGGTCTCGCTTCTTCGAGCAACGCGGCAAGAACATTGCGCAATTGCTCGACCCAGGCGGCGGTAAGCAGGCTCAGCGCCGCGTAAAACGCGGTGTCGCAACGGTGGGCAACACGCTGTGCGAAATCCCCCAGCCAACGCAGCGGATGTTCGTCGAGAAAGACCGCCAGCGCTCGCCAGTCGTCATCGGAGCGGCCGGTACGCAGACAGTGGCCGACGAATTGCAATTGGTAGACCAGATGATCGTCCGGGCGAAGTCGCCAGTCGGGGGCCGCGAGGCCCTTGGCGGCGTAAATGCGCCGCAGCGCGAACATCGACTCCTGGCAGATAAGATGATCGTCGGAGAGCCAAACCGACTCGCTTGGTGAGGCGCCGTAACCGCCGTTGAGATGGATCGCGGCAAAATCGGCCGCCAATTCGTCGAGTGTTGCTTGATCGAATTTGGCGGGGAGGGTAGCCATGGCGGTGGTCATCAATTGGTGTGCCTTGACCGCTTCGCCATCGGCTTGCAAGGCGAGATTGCCGGGGAAGGCGAGGTGGCGAAGGCAGGACAGGGTTTCGGCGTTTAGTTCCCGATCTTGCAGAAGCGCCAGTGTTTCGGCGTCTTCCGCGAGTCCTTCCGCAAGCGCTTCGGGCAGGGAGGTGTTCAACTTTCGACCTTGCCCTTGCTGTGCGGCACAAAGGCGATCGACGGTGTGGTCAGCGCTGGGTTGGCCATGTTCTTGACCTGTTTGACCACTTTTTCGTGCGAAGCAACGGCCTTGGTGTCGTGTTTTCCTTCCCAAATCTCGGTGATCGGTCCGACATCGAGCACGCGCATCATGCAGGCCATCACGCAGTATGGCTTGCGGCCGGCGTCGATTTCATCCACGCAGAGATTGCACTTTTTGATCACCTGTTCCCGCGGGTCCCACTGCGGCGCGCCGTAGGGGCAGGCGGCTTCGCAACGGCGGCAGCCGATGCACAGCGTCGAGTCGATGTCGACGATGCCGTCGGCTTCGCGTTTCCAGATCGCGCCGGTGGGGCAGGTCGGCAAACATGCCGGTTCGGCGCAGTGATTGCACGACATGTTGATTTTGTAGGCATACACCTCGGGATAACTGCCGCCCTCTATGTACATGACGCGGCGGAAGCGCGGCCCGGGCGGCAGGCCGTTCTTGTCCTTGCAGGCGATCTCGCAGGCCCGGCAGCCGATGCAGTCGACGTTGTTGTGCACGAAACCCAGTTGCATCGCCGGCTCCACGGGGTGATAGGTTTGCGCCACTTTTCGCTCAAGTGCCTGCGTGACGTGTTCTTTGTCGAGCTTGTTCGCCATGGTCGGACCTCACGCGTCGCGCCGGAAAATGTAGGAACGGGCGGTCGCCTGCACGTCCCAGCCCGGTCGGTGGCTCAGGACGGTTTTTCGCACGTTGACCAGGAGGGTGTTGTAAGCGAAAGCGCCCGCCGGACTGGGGTTGTCCAGCGTCAGGAAGTCGGGGTTGCCGGCGCGGTCGACGCCTTGCTTGTCGAGGTCCATCCAGGCGCCTTCATGCAGTACCACCACGCCCGGCATGCAGCGCTCGGTGACATAAGCCGGTACGACGACTTTGCCACGGGCATTCCACACTTCCACCGTGTCGCCGGTTTGGACGCCCAGTTTTTTGGCATCGCTGGCGGCAAGGGTGATTTCCTGCTGATAGGTTTCGCGCAGCCAGGGGATGTTGTTGAAGATTGAATGGGTGCGCCAGCGCGGGTGCGGCGTGATCATGTGGAACGGGTAGTCTTTGGTCAGTGTCGGGTGATTGAGCGATTCGAAAGGCTCGATCCACTTCGGAATATAGGGGATCGGGTAGCCATACTGGGTCTTGGTCCAGTCGGTGATCCGCGCCAGGGTGGTGGACAGGATTTCAATTCGCCCTGATGGCGTGTCGAAGTCCTCGCCATCCTCGATCTGCTCCCTGAAGGCGACCAGCGGTTTGTCAAAAACGAATTTGTAGACGCCGCGCTGCTTGAACTCCTCCCAGGGCATGGTGACGCCCTGATGCGCCTGGACCTTGTTTTGCCACCAGTCCACCAGATATGCCTCGTCGACGGCGTCCGGGTTGTCGAAATAGGAGCGGTCGGCTTTCGGGTTGTAGCGCTTGCCAAAATTCGCGACCGATTTGTCGATTTTCTCTATCCGGTAGGCCAGTTCGGTGAACACTTGCAGATCGGTGCGCGACTCACCCATCGGTTCGATCACTTTCGGCCGGTGGATGTAGTAGTGCCCTTTGTACCAGGGCAAGCCGACGTCGTGGCGCTCGAAGTGGGTCGCGATCGGCAGCAGCACGTCGGCCCACAGGCCGGATGGAGTGATCGTTGAATCGGCACACACCACCAGTTCGAGTTTCTTGATCGCCTCGATTTCCTTGTTGATGTTGGTGAGCTGGTTGAACCAGTCCGAACCGTGCCACCAGATACCGCGAATGTTGGGGATCTTGCCGTCGAGTTCGTCATCGCGCGGCCAGCAGCCGATTTCCTCGCGTTTCACGTTCGGGTAGTTGAGCACGCAGTGCGCCCAGCGGTCGGATTTGATCGAGCCAAACCAGACATTGGCGAATTCGTCGTAGGGATAGGCGATGCTTTCCGCGTGCCAGCCCTTGCCGACGCCTTCCGCGCAGCCGCCGAGGATGCCGATGTTGCCGGTCATCGCTTGCAGGGCCGCCGCCATGCGGTTGTATTGTTCGCCGAAACTCGCGCGGCCAGGTGCCCACGAGGCTTTCAGCGCTGCCGGCTTGGTGCGGGCATACATATCCGCCAACTTTCTGATGTCGGCCGCCGGTACGCCGCAAATCTTTTCTGCCCATTCCGGGCTTTTCGGTGTGCCGTCGTACTTGCCGAGAATGTAATCCTTGAAGTTTTCCTTGTCCTTCGCCCAGTCTTCGTCGGGCATTGTGCCGGCGTCCATACCCTGCACGTTCTCGTCGATGAACTCCTGGTCCTGTAGGTTGTTGGTGAAAATGTAATGCGCCATGCCGGCGAGCATCGCCGTGTCGGTGTTCGGTCGGATTGGAATCCACCATGCGTCGTAGGCGGCGGCGGAGTCGGTGTACTGCGGATCGACGACGACGAACTTGCAGCCGTGCTGCTTGGCCATCCGCATGTAGTAGAAGGTGTTACCGCCATGGAAGGTATACGCGGGATTCCAACCCCACATGATGATCAGCTTCGAATGGGCGAAAGCATCGTCTTCGTTTCCATCCTCGATGGTGCCGAAGGTGGTGCGCGAAGAGAAGGTCGTCGCCTGATAGCTCGGCACCGACCAGGAGTTGGTCCGGCAGCCGAACATGCCGAGAAAGCGCGCCAGCAGACCTTCGATTTGATCCGATTTATGCAATACACCGTAGGAGGTGCCGGCGTAGGCCTGGTCGAGCATGGCGGTCGGTCCGTACTTTTGTTTCAACTCGACCATTTTGCTGGCGACATGGTCGAGTGCTTCGTCCCACGTCACACGCTTGAATTTTCCGGCACCGCGTTCGCCGACGCGCATCATCGGATAAAGCAGACGCTCGGGGGAATACAGGCGCGAGCGGTACGAGCGGCCGCGCAGGCAGGCGCGCAATTGCGGTTCGTCGACCGTGTCCTTGCCGAAGGCGCCGCCCGCCTGATAACGGCCATCATCGGTCGACAGGCGAACGATCACATCGCCCTTTTTGTGCGCCACCAGCATGTGGCGCGAACCGCAGTTGTGGTCGCAGGAGGTGACGACGGCCTGTAATTGATCGTCACCGAGGTACGGTTCATAGGCGAAAGCTTTTGCTGTCTGTTTACCCCCGCCGAACTCGATCAGGCTGCCAGCGGCGGCGAGTGCCGAACCTGCTGCCGCCGTCTTCAAAAAGCTGCGTCGCGCGGGGTTGAGCAGCTTTTCGACCCAGGCCGACACGGCGGTCGACGCGCTTGTTTCGATTTTCGTGTCCATCGTTGGCCCTGTCATTTCTTGCCGGTTGGAAGAATGGCGAAGCGCGCTTCGGATTCCATGGCACGTTCTTTTGCCCAGTCCGGTGTTTCCGCGGGCATGTCCGGCCAGGCGTGCCGTGGGTACGGATAGGCGATGCGATACCAGGCGCGCCCGCCATGGCAGCCATAACAAGCGTCGCCGCTGGTTTTGCCTGCTTCTTCGATCGCGTTGGCGTGCAAATAATTTACCTGATGACGCACCGTGCGAACGGTCGCGTGACATAGTAGGCAATTGTTTTGGAAGGCTTCTTTGCTTTCCATCCAAGGTCCCGGTAAGGCCATGTTTTGCCATGGCATCTGACCGTGGCACTTCAGGCAGGTGGTTTCGGGGTTAACCTGTTTGCGCAGCGTGAAAGCGGTGTCGGTCTGCTTCGGCGCGGTCGCCGACGTGCCGGGTGCCTCGTCGCGAGGATCGTGTCCCTGGTGGCAGAAATTGCATTTGAGATTCATCACCTGCTTGGCGAATGGCGTGCTGAGGTGACGGCGATGAAAACTGTCCTGTTCGCCGGAGTAGGTCGTCAATTGCTGGTACCACGCCTTGGCGTTTTCCGCACGCGCTCCGGCGGGTGAGGAGACACGCGGCTTGTCGTTCAGAATTTCCTTATGGCACGCCAGGCATTGTGCATCGTCGGCACTCTCAATGGCTGGCTTGAAGTGCAGGGCGCTGTATACCGCTTGCTGGTAGTTGGCCTCGGGTTTTTCTCGTTGTTCGGGAGATGGCAGTGTGTTGGCCACCCAGATTCCAGCGCCCACCGTCGCGCCGATGAGAACGGCCATGCCAAGCATCAGTGTCGAGGTTTTCATATTCGTCGATCAGGTGGTCGGTGAATGGGATGTGCGTAGGGGCGAACGCGTCGGCAAGGTCGCGTTGGTCAACCGCGCGCGAAAATCAGGGCGTTCTTTTTTCTGTTCGCGGCGTCGTGGGCGATGAGTGCCAGCCACGAATATCGTAATAGCCAGTCATGCCAGGCCGGTTGAAGGGCGTGTACCACGCGCCTTGGTCGTGTAGCCACTTCAAGCTCTCGGGTGCCGGAGTGGCAACGCCATGAATCGCGCGCGCGCCACGCCTCGTCATGCGCCACCGTTCGAATCGCCGGTGCGCCGACCGGGCGTTGGTATGGGGCCAAACCGGCGATCTCATTGGCCGCCGTCGGGGCGGCAAAAGAAATTCCGATTGCGATTAGAGCGGCAGGGCGCATCAGGAAAACACGATTGGCTCGCGAACGGCGACAACAAGAGTCCGTGAAATTGGCTTTCATCGATAAGCTCTCGGGAAAAACGCGAGGAAAAAACCGGAAGGAGAAACCGGTTTTTCCTCGCAAACACTACAGCCAGGAGCTACAACTGATTATTTTTTGCCTTCCATGCCGGACATGCCTTTTTGACCTTCCATGCCGCTCATTCCCGACATGCCGGACATGCCGGACATGCCGGACATGCCGGACATGCCGGACATGCCTTCCTGCTTATGCTTCTTGACCTTCTTGGCTTTTTTATTCTTTTTGGCTTTGTCACCGGACATGCCCGACATGCCGTCCATGCCGCTCATGCCTTTTTGGCCGGACATGCCGCTCATGCCCTTTTGGCCTTCCATGCCAGACATGCCGCTCATACCTTTTTGGCCTTCCATGCCGGACATGCCGCTCATGCCTTTTTGGCCGGACATGCCGCTCATGCCCGCTTGGTCAGCGGCAAATGCGGAAGAGCAGGCGATACAAGCCATGGTGGCCACGGCAAGCAGCTTCATTTTCATGACGAACCCCTTTTCGAAAAGTGTGACAGTCGTGGGCGAATACCTGTTTACGGTATTCACGAGGCACCGGTGCCTCAATTACATTGGGTAAGCAAAACCGGGGCCAGGTTTTTGTATTTCGTAATTATTTGATTTAAGACTGTAATTTAGACGGTGGCCGGGCAGATGATATGCCGGCCTGTCATTTTGGCAGGTGTCTTGAGGGGGGGTGAATTAATGCCTTGAATTAAATTGGAAAATTTTTTGACAATTTGTCATGGTGTGCGCCGGGCATTTGGCATCCGGTCAGGCGCCGTATTTTTCGATGAGACGGTAAACGTGCCGTTCGCTGATACCGAGGACGCTGGCTGTTTTTTGTCGGTTACCGCCGTGCCGGCTAAGCACTTGTCGCAGGTAGCTTTCTTCGATCTGTTCCAGGCTGGGTTCGCCGGCAAAGCGCAAGGTCAACCCCGTGTCGTCGCCGCGGCGAATGAAGGACAGATGTGCCGGGCCGATTTCGTGGGTGGCCGGCGCGAGCATCATGGCCCGCTCCACGGCATTACGCAGTTCCCGCACGTTACCGGGCCAATCATAGGCCAGCAGGATGTCCATTCCCATGCTGCTGATCGACGGGGGGGCCACTCGCGAAAACTGGGTCAAAAAATGCCGGACCAGCGAAGGGATGTCTTCTCGCCTTTCACGCAGCGGAGGCACGGTGATCACGAAACGCGAAAGCCGGAAATAGAGATCGCCGCGAAAGCGGCCGTCGCGACTCATGCTCGCCAAATCCTGGTTGGTGGCGGCGATGAAACGGGCGTCGGAACTAAGCGTCTTGGTGGCGCCGACGCGCCGGAACGAGCCGTTTTCCAGTACCCGCAGCAATTTGGCCTGGATCGCCGGTCCGATGTCGCCGATTTCATCCAGAAACAATGTCCCGCCGTTCGCCTCCTCGATCAGTCCCTTCTTGCGTCGCTCGGCACCGGTGAAAGCGCCGCGTTCATGCCCGAACAACTCCGACTCGAATAGACTCTCTTGCAGCCCGCAACTGTCGACCACCACCAGATCGCCGCTGGAGCGGTTGCTGCGCTCGTGCAAGGCGCGCGCCACCATTTCCTTGCCGGTGCCGGATTCGCCGAGAATCAACACCGTGGTGTCGTTGGCGGCGGCGGCGTCGATCATTGTCCGAACGTCATTCATTGCCGCGCTATCGCCGATCAGATTGCTGGCGTTGCGTGATGACAGGCGCGCGCGGTAATACTGATTCGACTGCTTGAGCTGCGCGTTTTCCAGCACCCGGCGAACGGTCAGTTCCAGTTCGTCGAGGTTGACGGGTTTGGTCAAATAGTCCGCCGCGCCCTGACGGATGACGTTGACGGCGTTGCGTATCGATCCGAAACCGGTAAGCACGATGATGGGATATTGGCCGCTTAGTTCCGGCAGGATTTCCGCCGCGTCGGCATCGGGCAACTTGAAATCGAGAATGATCGCGTGCGGTTCGAACTCCTTCAAGGCCGCCCGTGCCGCCGCCCAGCTGCCGACGCCCGTCGCGGCAAACCCCATGCCTTCCAGTTGTCGGCGGAGAAGACCGTTGAAAATCGCGTCGTCGTCGACCACGAGTAAGCTCTGTTTCATGCGACCGCCCGGAAAGCGTTTTCGGCCAGCGGTAGCCAGATGGCAAAACGCGTGCCTTGGTTGAGGACGCTGGCGACTTCGATGCGGCCATGGTGGCGCTCGACGATATTCTTGACGATGGTCAAACCTAGCCCTGTTCCCGACACCCGATCGGCGCGACGACTGAAGAAGGGTTCGAAGATGTGCGGCAAGTCCTCGGCTGCGATGCCATGTCCTTCGTCGGCAATCTCGACGCAAGCCCAGCCGGGTGTTTCGCCAATGCGGGCCGTCAGCCGACCGCCGGCGGTCATCGCGTGGTGTGCGTTCTGGAGCAGATTCAGGAAAACCATCCGTAACTCGCTATCGTCGCCGAGCACCCGAACGGGTGTGGACGGCGCTTCCAGACGCTGGACCACGCCCTTGCTGCGCGCGTCATATTCCAGAAGACGGCGGGTGTCGTCGAGAGCCTGCGTGACGTCGACGACTTGCAGGCTGTTTTCCGGCGCGCGCGATAGTAGCAACAGGCGGCGGGTCACCGCGATGCATTTATCGATCTCACTGTCGATCAGACTGAGATAACCGCCCGCGTCCGTTAGCGTGCAACGCCCGCTGTCGATATCGCGGGCCAATCCCTGAACGCCCATGCGGACCGAAGCCAACGGGTTATGTATCTCGTGCGCGACACCGGCGGCCAGCAAACCGAGTTCTGAAAGGCGCTGTTCATGCGACACCTGCGCGGCATCGCTCAGATCGCGGATCGATTCAACGATGAACGGTTCCGACCGCCCCTCATAATCGATGTCTACACGTTCCGCGTTCACCTCGACCTGAAAATTGAGGCCGTTGGCACGACGATGACGGTGAGTGCACTTCAGCGTCTCGCCGGGAGCTTGCAATTCGCGCAGCGGGCAGCGCACCAGTGTCGCGACACAAGGTTCCTCCCGCCCGTGGCTGCTGAAATGGCAGTACTGACCGCAGACACTGTCCTTTGCCACATCGAGTTGTTGGCTGTAGGCGGCATTGGCCAGAACGATGCGCGCATCCGCCACGCGAATCACGCGTACCGCGTCGGGTAGGCCGTCGAGAATCGATTGCAGATAAGCCTCGTGGCGCAGCAGCAGTTGCATTTGCCGGTCGAGTTGATCGGCCATGCGGTTGAAATGCCGCCCAAGCCGCGCCAACTCGTCATTGCCGGCAATGTCGACGCGGCGTTCCAGTTGCCCATGCGCCAGATCGGTGCTCGCCGCCGACAGCGTCGCCACGGGCGCCAGCACCCGTCTGCGCAAGGTTCGCCAGAGCACCGCCAGCGTCAGCGCCAATAATGCCAGCCCGGCCGCACCGAACAGCGCGGCGCCGAGCCAGGCTTCTCGCCGAATTCCTGCCGCGTCGTAGTCGACCACTAGAACGCCATTGACCGGGTGTGCGGCCAACGATCCATGGCAAACAGTGCACGGCTGGCGATTGGCCACGGCGTTGATCGATCGAAGGACGTCGACGCGATTCGTGTCGAGCACGAAATCGGTACGTGGGGCCGTCGAACCGACGGGCGGCAACAGATCCGGCCGTTGCTGTCCGATGAGCGCCTCTTGCGACGAGAAGCGCACTTCTCCGACCGGATCGAGGATGGCGACATTGCGAATCCCCGGAACGCGGCCCAGTCGCTCGACGATGTCGCGCAGCCCGGGCACGTCTCGCTTAAGCATGGCGTTTTCAAGAGCTGCTTGCAGCAGCAGGTTGACTCCCAGCGATGCACGACCACGCTCGCTCTCGATCTGGCCGCGATAAGCAAAAACCAGTGCCGCGAGCAGCACCAGCGATAGGGACCCGGCAACCGCGGCCAAACGCAATAGAATGTGGCGCCGCAACGATTCGCCTTTTGTCGAGGCGTTGATCGTGTCCGTTATTGAACTCACTGCCATTCCTTTGCGATGCGTTTTGCTGTCGGCGCACGGCTGCACGAAGGCATGCGCCACGACAATCCGACAATTCGGAGAGTATACTCCGCGCCCTCGGGGTCGCGCCGTTCCCGCCCGCGTTTGCGGAATGGGCGGTGGTATTTCAAGGAGTCGGAATGGATAATTTGCCGAGTATCGCACCTGCCTTTTCCTCGTTGCTCGGTTCGGGCAGCGCGGTCGAGTTGTCGCTCGCGGCGACAACAAGTTTCGTTTTGATCGCCGCTGCGGAAATCGGCGACAAAAGCCAGTTGGTGTGCATGACCTTGGCCTCGCGGCATCGGCCGATGCCGGTGATGCTCGGCGCCGTCGCCGCTTTTTCCGTATTGAACACCTTGGCGGTGGTTTTTGGGGTGGCCATTGCCAATTGGTTGCCGGACTACGTGGTCAGTGCGACGGTGGCGGTGTTGTTTGCCGTTTTCGGTGTGCACGCCCTGCGTGCCACCGACGACGACGACGACGATGAAGTCCAAGAGAAAAGCGGACACAATATTTTTTTCACCACTTTTCTGCTGCTGACCGTCGCCGAATTCGGCGACAAGACTCAACTCGCCGTTGTTGCCCTGAGCAGCACGCACGCGCCGCTTGCCGTTTGGTTGGGAGCGACCGTCGCGCTTGCGACCACGTCGGCACTGGGCATCCTCGCTGGTCGGACCATCCTGCAGAAAATTCCTTTGGCGTTGCTGCACAGGATCAGCGGCGTGTTCTTTCTGGCGCTGGCGGCAATCGCCGCCTATCAAGCCTACGGCTCGTTGATCGGCGGCGATCATTAGGCGCTGCTAAATCACGGAAATATAAATGGCATCCGTGGGTGATCAAAAGGGGTGACAGGCGTTCGCCAACACACTTGCCGTTGGCCCGGAGAGTCCATGCGAGACTTTGACACCGTTGATTTGCCGCCCGGATGCGGAGTGTGCCGAGTATTACGTTGCGTAAATACGACACAATTGACGACTCGCAGTTGAAGGCAATCAAGTTTGTATGCTTAAATCGTCTGACTGCGCAAAAATCGCATCGCGTTTCACGCATTCGGACCTAACAGAGATTACTCGAGGAGGAACATCTTGAAATCGAAAATCATTACCACCCTGCTGGCCTCCATTGGCCTGTTCGCGGCCGTTGGCGCCGCTCAAGCCCAGACTGCTTCCGAGCGCGTCTATGTCATCGACCAACGCGGCGATGTGGTCGTCAGCGGCACGGGTCTGTGCTGGCGTACCGGCTTCTGGACACCGGCCGCGGCGGCCAAGGATCCAGCCGGTTGCCAATGCGACAGGGATCTGCTGCCGAAAGATGTTTGCGAGAAGGCCCCGATGGCCAGAGTCGCTCCGGCCGTTTCCGGTGCCGCGAAGCCGTCGGCCGACAAGATCACCGTTGCCGCCGATGCCCTCTTCGACTTCAACAAGGCCACCCTCCGTCCGGAAGGTCGCGCCAAGCTTGACGAAGTGGCCGCCAAGGCCAAGGCTGTCAATCTTGAACTGGTTACCGCCAAGGGCCACACCGACCGCATCGGTTCGGATTCCTACAACCAGAAGCTTTCGGAGCGTCGCGCCGCGGCGGTCAAGAGCTATCTGGTCAGCAAGGGAATCGCTGCTAACCGCGTTGTTACCGAAGGCAAGGGCAAGACCCAGCCGGTTACCAAGCCAGGTCAGTGCGTGGGTCCGAAGAGCAAGAAGGTCATCGACTGCCTGCAGCCGGACCGTCGTGTTGACATCGAACTCATCGGCACCAAGTAATATTTGCCGCGCTCAAAAAACCCCGCGGTCGCGGGGTTTTTTTTGGTCCCAATGATTTGCCTTTTGAAGTGTCATGCCCGAGCAAGCGATTGACCTTGTTATCGAAGCACGTTGGATCGTCCCGGTCGAACCTGACGGCGTCGTGCTCGACCACCATGCGGTGGCAATCGATGGTGGCCGCATCGTCGATCTCGGACCGCAAAGCGAAATCGCGGCACGTTTTTCGCCTCGCCGCCTGAAACGACTACCGCGGCATGTCTTGATTCCCGGTTTGGTGAATCTGCACACGCATGCGGCGATGACCTTGCTGCGCGGTCTTGCCGACGACTTGCCGCTAATGGCGTGGTTGCAGGACCACATTTGGCCCGCTGAAGCCCGGCATGTTTCCGCGCAGTTTGTTTTTGACGGAACGGCGCTTGCGTGCGCCGAAATGTTGCGTGGTGGCATCACCTGTTTCAATGACATGTATTTTCATCCGCAAGCGGCCGCCGACGCGGCGCTCGCAGCGGGTATTCGCGCGGCGATCGGTCTGATTACATTTTGTTTTCCAAGTAACTACGCGGCGGATCCGGACGATTATTTGGCGAAGGGGCTGGCTGCTCGCGAGCGCTCGCTGGATAAACCGCTATTGTCGTTTTGTCTTGCCCCGCACGCACCTTATACAGTCGACGATCAGAGTTTCGCCAAAGTACTGACGCTGGCTGAGCAGATTGACCTGCCGATTCACCTGCACTTGCATGAAACGACGCAAGAAATCGACGACAGCTTGCAGCGTTTCGGCGTGCGTCCAATCGAACGCATCCGTCGGCTTGGACTGTTGAGTCCGGCCTTGATCGCCATCCACACCGTGCATCTGGACGCTGGCGAAATCGAATTGCTGGCGCGGCATGGGTGTTCGGTCGCGCATTGTCCGAGTTCCAATCTGAAGTTGGCGAGCGGGATCGCGCCGGTGGCCGACTTGGTCGCCAAGGGGGTCAATGTCGGTTTGGGGACCGATGGGGCGGCCAGTAACAATCGACTCGACTTGTTACAGGAAATGCGCCTGGCCGCCTTGCTCGCCAAGGCGCGGAGTGGTCGTGCGGACGCCGTCGACGCGCATCAGGTTTTACGCATGGCGACGCTTGGCGGTGCGCGAGCCTTGGGGCTGGACGGAGTCGTCGGCTCCATTCGTCTTGGAAAAGAGGCCGATCTGTGCGCCGTGCGCTTGGATGATCTCGCGCTTTTTCCTTGTTACGATCCCGTTTCCCACCTGGTGTACTCGGTAGGCCGTGAGCATGTTTCGGACGTTTGGGTGGCTGGTCGGATCAGGGTTGAAAACGGCCAACTGATTGAAAACAACGAAGCTGGATTGATAAAAACGGCGCTCTTGTGGCAAAATAAAATTCGTCCGTGATAGTTCGGTCAATAACGGGGCATATCAGTCAAGCGGACACTCTCCGCGGGCTTCAATCAATGAGGGGAAACCTAGATGAACAGAACTGCAAGAAACTCCATGATGGCCGTACTCGCTGCCGCTTTGGGCTTTGGCGCCGCGCTTGCTCAGGCGCAGACTTCGGCAGCGCAGAATCGGGTCTACGTGATCGATCAGCGAGGCGATGTCGTGGTCAGCGGCACCGGCCTGTGCTGGCGCACGGGTTTCTGGACTCCTGCAGGGGCCGCCAGCGATCCAGCCGGTTGCAAGTGCGACAAGGACCTGCTGCCGAAAGACGTTTGCGAAACGGCGCGTCCGGTCGCCATGCCGGCGGCGGTGTCGGGGGCCAAGCCGTCGTCCGATAAAATCACGGTTTCCGCCGACGCGCTGTTCGATTTCAACAAGGCCACCTTGCGCCCCGAGGGCAAGCGCAAACTCGACGAGGTCGTCGCCAAGTCCAAGGACATCAAACTGGAAGTGGTCATCGCCGTGGGTCATACCGATCGCATTGGTTCGGATGCCTACAACCAAAAACTGTCCGAGCGCCGCGCCGCTGCGGTTAAAGGGTATCTGGTCGCCAAGGGTATCGAGGCGAATCGCGTTTATACGGAAGGCAAGGGCAAGAAGCAGCCGGTTACCAAGGCCGGTCAATGTGTCGGCCCGAAGAGCAAGAAAGTGATTGATTGTCTGCAGCCCGACCGTCGCGTCGATATCGAACTCATCGGTACCAAGTAAACCGATCACGGCTTCGAAAAGCCCTGCCATGGCAGGGCTTTTTTTCGTGACAATGAGCGCGCCTGACTGGCGGCGTGCTTACCCTGCGTCGACTGCTGGCGCCGCTTGTGGCGCTGACCGAAACCCCGCTATAGTTGAAACTCCTTCAATGGACCGTTTCCGATGATCAACGCCGACCAGACCGAACTCGACAAATTCTCCCAACTGGCCCATCGTTGGTGGGATCCGAGCAGCGATTTCAAACCCTTGCACGACATCAACCCCTTGCGCCTGGGGTGGATAGACGAACGCTGCCGATTAACCGGCAAGCAGGTCGTCGACATCGGCTGTGGGGGAGGCTTGCTTTCCGAGGCCATGTCCGGGAAGGGGGCGACGGTGACCGGTATCGATCTTTCTGACAAGGCGCTGAGCGTGGCGCGTCTGCATCTGCTGGAAAGCGGGCTGGCGGTCGACTATCGCAAAATCTCCGCCGAGGATCTGGCTGCCGAGCGAGCGGGATGCTTCGATGCCGTTACCTGCATGGAGATGCTCGAACATGTCCCCGATCCGGCGAGTACGATTGCCGCGTGCGCGGCGTTGGTCAAACCGGGAGGGCATGTCTTTTTCTCGACCATCAACCGCAATCCGAAAGCGTACCTGCTGGCCGTCATCGGTGCCGAATACGTTCTGCGGATGTTGCCGAAAGGCACGCATGACTATGCGAAATTTCTTAAGCCATCGGAGATTTTGCGCTGGGGGCGGCAGGTCGGTCTCGAAGCAGACGATTTGTGCGGTATGAGCTATAACCCTCTGACCGGGCGCTATTCCCTGGGTCGTGATACCGATGTCAATTACCTGCTGCACATGCGCAAGGACTGACCGCGGACCGGCAGTGAGCCTGAAATGGTCAATCGCGCGGGCGACCGCCGTCGCGACGGGAGAAAGGCATGCCCAAGACCGCATTGATACTTTTTGCTCATGGCGCTCGCGACCCCGAGTGGGCAGCGCCGTTGAAACATGTCGCCTCGATCATGCGCGAACACGCGCCGGCATTGCGTGTCGAGCTCGCGTTTTTCGAATTCATGCAGCCCCGTTTGCAAGCGTCCGTCGAAACGCTTCTGCCGGAGGGGTTTCAGCGGATTCTGATTTTGCCGATGTTCATCGCGCGTGGCGGTCATTTGCAACGCGATGTGCCGCTGCTGGTCGAGGAGTTGCGGGCGCGTCATCCCCGGATTGATTTTCAACTGGCGGCGGCGGTCGGCGAGGCAGAGGCGGTGATGCAGGCGATGGCCGCGCACGCGCTCCGGCTGGCCGGCGTTTGATATCCGGCGTCCGGCTCTGCCGATCAGGTTAGTGGTCCGGCGGCGCCTTCTTGCTCTTTTCGGCCATGCCTGTTTCCCCGATCGTTGCCCCTGAGTTTTTGGTCTCCCCAATCGGCTACCTGCGCACGCCCTTCGGCGATCGCTTCGGTATTCCACGGCAACCGCGACTGGCGCCGCATGCGCGTGGTCGACTGCAACTCTTGCCTCCCTATGCGCGCGGCGAGGCGGTGCGCGGCCTGGCCGCGTTTTCGCATGTCTGGCTGACTTTCGTCTTCCATCGCACGGCCGGACTCTGGCGTCCGACGGTGCGCCCGCCACGCCTTGGCGGCAACGAACGGGTCGGCGTGTTTGCCAGTCGCAGCCCTTATCGGCCAAATGCCTTGGGTTTGTCGCTGGTGGAGTTAATCGACATCGATAGTCGTGACGGCGTGCGACTTACGTTTGCCGGCGTCGATTTACTTGACGGCACGCCGATTCTCGACATTAAGCCCTATGTTCCGTTCGTCGAAAGTTTGCCGACGGCGCGTGGCGGCTTTGTGGACGGCCCGCCTCGTCAGTTGTCCGTTGTCTTCACGGCGCGGGCGCGGGCGCAACTTGCCGACCAGCGGTGGCCCGACCTCGAGGCGTTGTTGTGCGAACTGTTGGCGCAAGACCCGCGTCCAGCGTATGCCGACGATCCGCGGCGGATATATGGCTTTCGCCTGTACGATCTCGAGGTTAAGTGGCGCTGTTCCACGACGCAGGCGATTGTCGAGGAGATCGTTCCCGTGAGGAGAGAAGGGGCCTAGGAGGCGGTGTCAGGGCGCCAGGCGCTCGCGAATCCATTGGCTTTGATCGTCGAGCCGGTAACGCAGGCGGTCGTGCAGACGGCTTTTTCTGCCTTGCCAGAACTCCCAAGTGTCGGGTTGCAGGCGATAGCCGCCCCAGTGCGGCGGGCGCGGCGGCTGGAGCAGGAACTTGGCGCCGTAGCGGGCGGCGTTGGCCAGCAGCACGCCGCGATCGGCAATCACCCGACTCTGCGGACTGGCCCACGCGCCGAGGCGTGAGTCGAGCGGGCGGGTGGCGAAATAGGCATCGCTTTCCTCGTCGGCCACTTTTTCGACGCGGCCTTCGATGCGCACCACGCGTTCCAGTTCGATCCAGTGAAATTGCAGCGCGGCCCAGGGATTGGCCGCCAATTCGCGGCCTTTCCTGCTGTCGTAGTTGGTAAACCAGGTGATGCCCTTTTCATCATACCCCTTGATCAGCACTACCCGCGTCGATGGGCGCATGTGGCCGTCGACGGTGGCCAGCGTCATGGCATTGGGTTCGGGGAGTTTTGCGGCAATGGCTTCGCCGATCCATTGCTCGAACTGGCGCAATGGGTCGGCATGCGAGGCGCTCTCGTTCAGTTCGGCGCGTTCGTAGTTTTTGCGAAGGTGGGCGAGGTCGATCATGACATGTCCGCAGGAGAGGATTGACCAGGAAACGGCTGTGTCGTTGGTCGGTGGAGGTTACCGGCCCAGCCAATCCCGGCGTAACCCGGCATGCTTTTGCCGTTCGAGCGTCAGCGTGTGTTTTTCCTTGACCGGCGGCGCGAGTCGCACCGAGAACGTCATCAGTTCGTCGCGGCGAAAGGCATGTATTTCGACTGAGGCGCCGGCTTTTCGACGACTCAGCCGCGCTTCGAGGGACGAGGGGGTGACGCGCAGACCGTCGATTGCCAGCAACAAGTCGCCGGCAGCCAAGCCGGCTTCTTGCGCGGGGCTGCACGAATACACCGTTGCCAGTTTGACATCTTTTCCGTCACAGGCGATCTTGACGCCGAGCGATGGTGTTGCGTTTTGTGCCGCGCGCTTGAGGCGGATGCCGAAAGGTTTCAACAGCCGCCGCAGTGGCAAGTCCGCGGTGCCATTGATCGCCTCGGTGAAGAAGGCGCGTAAATCCAGGCCCGAGAGTTCCTCGGCGAGGAGACGGATGTCGTCGTCGCCGACTGGTTTGTCGCATCGGCCGTGTCGTTGCCATAGCGCGCGCATCACGTGGTCCAGCGCGATCCGGTTTTGTGTGCCGGCGCGCAGCGTCAAGTCGAGAGCGAGCGCCACCAGGGCACCCTTGGCGTAGTAACTGACCACCGCATTGGGCGTGTTTTCGTCTGGACGGTAATATTTTGTCCAGGCGTCGAAACTCGATTCGGCGACGCTCTGTCGTTGCCGGCCGGGATTTCGCCAGACATCGTCCATCGTTTTGGCGAGCAGCGCCAGCCAGTCCTTGGTACGAATCAGGCCGCTGCGCAGCAAGGCTAAATCGTCGTAGTAAGAGGTGAAACCTTCGAACGCCCAGAGCAGGGTGGTGTGGTTCTCGGCGCCGAGGTTGTACGTGGCGAAGGCGGCCGGCTTGATTCGTTTGACGTTCCAGGTGTGAAAGTATTCGTGACTGCACAAGCCCAGGAAGGTTCGGTAAGCGTCCGGCGTGCCGCGCATGCCGGCGTAAGGCAGATCGTTGCGCGCGCAGAGCAGCGCCGTCGAGTTTCGGTGCTCCAGTCCTCCGTAGCCTTCTCCGACCACGGTCACCAGAAAAACATAGCGCGTCGTCGGCGCGGGTTCGCCGAAAAAACCGATCTGCCATTCGCACAACCGGGTCAAATCGTCTGTCAGGCGTGCCAGATCGCAATCGTGGCGACCACTGATCGCCACGTCGTGCGGCACGCCGCAGGCTTTGAAGGTGGCGAGGGTGAAGGTCCCTATCTCGAAAGGGTGGTCGATCAGTTCGTTGTAGTCGGCGGCGCGATAAAGGCCGAAGCCGTGGCGCCGCGCCGCGCCTTTTTCGCCGCTGGCCGGCGTCATCGCGGTGGCGACGCGCCAGTCCTCGAAAGCAATGCCGCTCGGTCGTTGGACATCGAGCAGACACGGTCGCCGCTCGTGACCGACCGGGCGGAGAAAAACACTGCTGCCGTTGAAAAAAGCATGCGTTCGGTCGAGGTGCGCCCCGCGTACCGACAAATCCCAGGCGTAAACCTCGCAGATGACGGTCAACGCGGCTTCCGTGTCCACCGGGGCCGCTTGCCAGGTATGCTTGTCGATTTTGTCGAGGCGCACGGCCTTGCCGTTGCTCTCGGCGCGGATGGCCACCACATGGCGCGCAAAGTCGCGAATCAGGTAGCTGCCGGGAATCCACGCCGGCAGGGCAAACCGCTGACCGTCCGGGTCACTTTCCAGCAAGGTGCAGCGCACTTCAAAAAGATGCGCGTCAGGATTGCATGGGCGAATGCTGTAGCGAATGTCAGCGGACTTCATCGGAGACCTTGTCACGCATTGATCGGAGAATCTGCGGCAGGCTGAATTGTAAGGCTTGTTCGCACTCTAATGATTTGGCGATACCGCGCGCGCGGCCGATTGACGTGGCGTGGCCTTCCAGGGCCGAGAGTGCCACGTCCGGCGCGCATTCGCCTTTTTTGCGTTGCCAATCGCTTGGCATCTCAAGTCAGTCATGCCACAATCAGCAGTCCGCCATTGGCTGGATAACTTCTATGTGCTTGTAAGTTCGAATGGAGAGTGAGGAGAAACGATGATCAATAATTCCAAGTGCTTTATGCTGGCGGCAACGCTGGCGACGACTCTGCTGGCAACATCGGCGATGGCTCAGGATGCTGGCGGAACGCTGAAAAAGATCAAGGATACCGGCGTGATCACCCTCGGGCACCGGGAATCCTCCATTCCGTTCTCCTATTACGACGACAAGCAGCAGGTGATCGGCTATTCGCACGAGTTGATGCTTAAGGCCGTCGATGCCATCAAGGCCGAGTTGAAGTTAAGCAAGCTGGAGGTGAAACTGATGCCCGTCACCTCGGCCAACCGTATCACGCTGGTCCAGAATGGTTCGGTCGACCTCGAATGCGGGTCGACGACCAACAACACGGAGCGTCAGAAGCAGGTCGGTTTTTCGAACACCATCTTCATCATCGGCACCCGCTTGATGACCAAGACCAATTCGGGAATCAAGGATTTTTCCGATCTGGCGGGCAAGAATGTCGTCACCACCGCCGGCACCACCTCCGAGCGTCTGTTGCGCAAGATGAACGAAGACAAGCGCATGAACATGAACATCATCAGCGCCAAGGACCACGGCGAGTCGTTCCTGACGCTGGAAACCGGTCGCGCGGTTGCCTTCATGATGGACGACGCTTTGCTTTACGGCGAAATGGCCAAGGCCAAACGGGCCAGCGACTGGACGGTGGTTGGTGTTCCGCAATCCTACGAGGCGTACGGTTGCATGCTGCGCAAGGATGACCCGGCGTTCAAGAAAGTGGTCGATGGCGCCTTGGCCAAGGCCATGACCTCGGGCGAGGCGGAAAAAATTTACGCCAAATGGTTCCTGCAGCCGATTCCGCCGAAAGGCTTGAATCTGAATTTCCCGTTGTCGGACGCCATGAAGAAGCTCTACAAGTCACCGAACGACAAGGCCTTCGAATAGTTTCACCGGCTTCAGAAGCCTTCGCCAGAGGTCTTTCGGTCTCTGGCGGATTCCTTGCGAATAGCGACCTGATTCCGGTCCTCGTCGTGGTCACGGCTGGGGTCGCCTGGCCGCGCTTGTCCTGTTCGTTCCTGGGAGAGTCGAAATGGGTTACAACTGGAACTGGGGCGTTTTTCTGCAACCGGCGGCGTCGGGTGGCGACACCTATCTCGGCTGGATGTTTCATGGTTTCAAAACGACCATTGCCCTGTCGCTGTCGGCTTGGTTGATTGCGCTGGCGGTCGGCGCGGTGGTCGGGGTGCTGCGGACGGTTCCCAATAAATGGCTGTCGGGTCTGGCCACCGCGTATGTTGAGATTTTTCGCAACATACCGCTGTTGGTGCAGCTTTTTCTCTGGTATTTCGTGATGCCGGAGTTGCTGCCGGAGAGCCTGGGCAATGCGTTCAAGCAGAGCAACCCATTCATGCAACAGTTTCTTTCCTCGATGATCTGTCTGGCCTTGTTCACCAGCGCCCGCGTTGCCGAACAGGTGCGGTCCGGTATCAACTCCCTGCCGCGAGGGCAAAAGAACGCCGCCTTGGCGATGGGATTCACCTTGCCGCAAACGTATCGCTATGTCCTTCTGCCGATGGCGGTGCGCTTGATCGTTCCGCCGCTGACCTCGGAATTTCTGAATATTTTCAAGAACTCGGCTGTTTGCTCGACGATCGGCTTGCTGGAATTGGCGGCACAGGGACGGCAATTGGTCGATTACACCGCGCAGCCCTATGAATCCTTCATCGCGGTGACGCTGGCCTATCTGGTCATCAACGTCGTGGTGATGTTCAGCATGCGCTGGCTGGAGTCGCGCACGCGGGTTCCCGGCTACATCGGAGGAAAGTGAAATGTACGATTTCGACTGGTCTTCCATTCCAAACGCGTTGCCCTTCCTTTGGGACGGCATGAAGATTTCGATTCAGATAACGGCGACCGCCGTGGTTGTCGGCATCCTCTGGGGGACCTTGTTGGCGCTGATGCGCCTATCGCCGATCAAACCGCTGTCGTGGTTCGCCGCCGGTTACGTCAACCTGTTCCGCGCGGTGCCGCTGGTGATGGTCTTGCTGTGGTTTTTTCTGATCGTGCCGCATTTGCTGGAAAGCATTTTCGGTTTTCCGCGCGGTTCGGACATGCGCATGGGGTCGGCGATGGCCGGGTTCGCGCTTTTCGAGGCCGCTTACTATTCCGAAATCATGCGCGCCGGCATTCAGTCGGTACCGAAAGGGCAAATGGCCGCCGCCAGCGCCCTGGGCATGAACTACGGACAGTCGATGCGGCTGATCATCCTGCCGCAAGCGTTTCGCAACATGGTGCCGTTGCTGTTGACCCAGGGGATCATCCTGTTTCAGGACACCTCGCTGGTTTACGTGTCGGCGCTGGCCGATTTCTTCGGCGCCGCCTACAAGGTCGGCGACCGCGACGGGCGTCTGGTCGAGTTGCTGCTTTTTGCCGGTGCGGTTTATTTCGTGATCTGTTTCACCGCATCGCGAATCGTTCGGCGCTATCAGCAAAAGCTCAAGATCGCCTGAAGCGACGGGCGATCCAAACGACAGCAAAATCACCAGAGGAGGGATGTCGATGATTACGATGAACAAGGTCAGCAAGCATTACGGCGCGTTCCAGGTCCTGACCGATTGTTCCACACAGGTGCACAAGGGCGAGGTGATTGTCGTCTGCGGGCCGTCGGGTTCGGGCAAATCGACGTTGATCAAGGTGGTCAATGGTCTCGAGCCGTTTCAGAGCGGCGAGATCATCGTCAATGGCGTGTCCGTCGGCGATCCGAAAACCAATCTTTCCAAGCTGCGTTCCACGGTGGGCATGGTTTTCCAGAACTTCGAACTGTTTCCGCATATGAGCATTATCGACAATCTGGCGATCGCGCAGGTGAAGGTCCTTGGGCGCACGCAAGAGGTGGCGCGCGACAAGGGCTTCAAGCTGCTGGACCGCGTCGGTCTGCGCGCGCAGGCGGAGAAATACCCCGGACAGCTCTCCGGTGGCCAGCAGCAGCGCGTGGCGATTGCCCGGGCGCTGGCGATGGACCCGATCTGCATGCTCTTCGACGAACCGACGTCGGCGCTCGACCCGGAAATGGTCAACGAAGTGCTCGACGTGATGACCGAACTGGCGCGCGAGGGCATGACCATGATGTGCGTGACGCACGAAATGGGTTTCGCCAAACGGGTGGCCAGCCGGGTGATCTTCATGGACCAGGGTCGCATCGTCGAGGACGACAGTAAAGAGGCATTCTTCGAGAATCCGCGTTCGGAGCGCGCGCAGCAGTTTCTGGCCAAGATTTTGCATCACTAGGCCTTGCCGGAAGCCGGGAAGGTTGTTTCCGGCTTTCCGGCCACGTGTCGCGAATTTTTTGGTCGTATTTTTCGGTTGCTTTGGTCGCTTTGGTTGTATTCATAGTGTTTCGCACGGGCGCCAAGTAGTCGTCGGAGTCGATTCACCGCACCTGATCCGATGTCCGATGATCGGTACACGCGCCTGTCTGGCGGTCCGTCGCTCCTTTGGGGGCACTGGAGAAAGGCATGAGCATGCAAACCGAATCCCCGCTCGATTTACGGCGCAATCTGCGCGAAATCGCCAGCCGGCAGAAACTGTCGGCGACACTCGCCGAACATCTTGAATCGTATTTCGTCGATGTTGACCTGAGCGACGCTGCCGGCGACGCCAGCCCTGAAGATCTGCTCGGTGCCGCCGTTCAGCATTTTCGCCTGGCTGAACAACGGCAGCCCGGCCGCGCCGCCGTGGCCTTGTACACGCCCGATTTCGACCGCCACGGCTGGCATTCGCCGCATACGGCGATCGACATCGTGACCGACGACATGCCGTTCCTGGTCGACTCGATCACCATGGTGGTATATGGCCACGGTTTGGCGATTCATCGCCTGTTGCACCCGGTGCTCGGCGTCGACCGGGATGCCGACGGCAAGGTGCGGCGAACGCAAACGCGTGGCACGGCCGACTGCCAGGCGGAATCGTGGATTCACCTGGAAATCGACCGTATTGGCGACACCGTTTTTCTCGACGCCGTGTGGCAGGAAATCCATGGCGTGCTGGACGACGTGCGGGCGGCTGTCGACGACGGCGCCTCGATGCAGGACTGCATGCGCCGCGCCGGCGAGGAGGTGGCCGCCGCCGCCGTTGCCAGCGGCGACGACGCGGCGACTTACCTGCGCTGGATCGCCACCAACAATTTCGTCTTTCTCGGTTACGCCGAGTATCGCCCGGACAGCACCGGCGCTACCTTGGAGCGGGTGGCGGATAGTGGCCGCGGCGTTCTGCGACGCGCCGACCACCCTCACTACGGCCGCTGTCTGGCGGGGATTCCCGACGGCGTCGCCGATTTGACTAGGGACCCGCTGCCGGTGGCCTTGGTCAAGGCGGATGCCCGTTCAACGATCCATCGCCCCGCCTATCTCGATTTCATCGGCGTGAAATGCTACGACGACGCAGGCGGCGTCGCCGGAGCGCGCGTTTTTGTCGGCCTCTACACCGCGCACGTTTATCATGTCGCGGCGACCGAACTGCCGCTGGTGCGCCACAAGATCGCCGCGGTGCGGCAAGCCATGGGTTTTCTGCCGCGCAGCCATCGTGACAAGACCCTGCTCAACGTGCTGGAAACCTATCCTCGCGACGAGTTGATCGAAATCTCGCTGGCCGATTTGACGCGCATCGCTCGCGGCATTGTGGCGGTATATGAACGCGAGCAGGTGCGTGTTTTTCTGCGCGACGACGCCTGGGGTCGCTATGTGTCCGCTCTGGTCTATATGCCGCGCGACAGGTTCAATACCCGCACCCGTGAGCGGATTTCGGAATTGCTCCGCGAAACGCTGGCCGCGGTCAGCGTTGACTACTTCGTCATGCTCGGCGACTCACGGCTGGCGCGGCTGCATTTCATCGTCCACACCCCGGTCGGCACCCGCTACCGCTACGATGCCGAGGCCATCGGAAAGCAGGTGGCGCGGATCGTGCGCGGCTGGAGCGACGAACTGAAACAGCACCTGATCGAGCACCATGGCGAGGAGCATGGCAATCGTCTGCTGCGACGCTACGTGCCTGAACTGCCGTTGTCGTACCAGGAGCGCGTGATGCCGGCGTCGGCGGTCTCCGATCTCGAACGCCTGGCGGCGGCGGAGCGCAGCGATCGCGTCGAGGTGAAATTAAGCGCCGCGCTTGGCGATGACGGCGCGCACCACTACCTCAAACTGTTCCGTCGCGGTCGACCGCGGCCGCTGTCGGCGATCCTGCCAATACTCGAAAACCTGGGCTTGACGGTGCTTTCCGAGCAACCGTTCGCCCTGCCGTCCAGCGACCTGCACATCGCCGAATTCGCCGTGCAATTGCCGCAAGCGACGGCGCTCGACGACGATGGCACGCGCGAAGCGTTCGTCGAACTGCTCGAAAGACTGCTTCGCGAACAGGCCGAAAACGACGGTTTAAATCGTCTGGTCTTGCTCGCCGGCCTGAATGGACGGCAAATCACCCTTTTGCGTGCCTACAGCCGCTACCTGCGACAGGCCGGCCTGCCGTTCAGCCAGACCTACGTCGAGCGTTGTCTGTCCGCGCACGCCACGATCACGCGTCGTCTGGTCGAACTCTTCGAGGCGCATTTTTCGCCGACCGCCGACGAGGCGCGCGCGACGGGTTTTTCCCGTGATTTGAGCAGCGCCTTGCAGCAGGTCGGCAACCCCGACGACGACCGGATTCTCGCCGCTTTCCAGGCGGTGATCGAAGCGACCGTGCGCACCAATGCCTATCAGGCCGGCCGCGATGGTCAGGCAAAAAACTATCTGTCTTTCAAACTGTCGTCGGCGGCGATTCCCTTCCTGCCGGCACCGGTGCCGTTATGCGAAATCTTCGTTTACAACGAGCGGATGGAAGGCGTGCATCTGCGCGGCGCGCGCGTCGCCCGTGGCGGCTTGCGCTGGTCGGACCGCATGGAAGACTTTCGCACCGAAGTGCTGGGCCTCGTCAAGGCGCAGATGGTGAAGAACGCGGTGATCGTGCCGCTCGGTTCGAAGGGCGGTTTCGTCTGCAAGCGCTTGCCGCCGCCCGGCGAACGCGATGCGTATCAGGCCGAAGGGATCGCTTGCTACACCACCTTCATTCGCGGCTTGCTCGATCTGACCGACAATCTGGTCGCGGGCCGGGTGGTGCCGCCGCCCGGCGTTCGTCGTCGCGACGGCGACGACCCTTATCTGGTCGTCGCCGCCGACAAAGGCACCGCCAGTTTCTCGGACATCGCCAACGGGATCGCCATCGAGTACGGTTTCTGGCTCGGCGACGCCTTCGCTTCCGGAGGGTCGGCCGGTTACGATCACAAGAAAATGGCGATCACCGCCCGTGGCGCGTGGGAAGCCGTCAAGCGACACTTCCGCGAGTTGGGAGTCGATATCCAGACGCAGCCATTTACCGTCGTCGGCATCGGCGACATGTCCGGCGACGTATTCGGCAACGGCATGTTACTGTCCCCGTCCATCCGGCTGCTGGCCGCTTTCGACCATCGGCATATTTTTCTCGACCCCGATCCCGATCCGGCGCGAAGCCTCGCCGAACGGCGGCGGCTGTTCGCGCTGCCGCGCTCGTCGTGGCAGGACTACGATGCCGCCCTGATCTCCAGCGGCGGCGGTGTGTGGTCGCGCGGCGCCAAGTCGATTCCGCTGTCGGCGGAAGTGCGTGCCTGGCTGGGTACCGAGCGCACGCGGATGAGCCCGCCGGAATTGATCACGGCCCTGTTGCAGGCGCCGGTCGATCTGCTTTACAACGGCGGTATCGGCACCTACGTCAAAGCCAGCAGCCAGAGCCATCAGGAGGCCAACGATCGCGCTAACGATGTACTCCGCATCGACGCCAATCAGGTCGGCGCGCGTGTGATCGGCGAGGGCGGCAACCTCGGGCTGACCCAAAAGGGGCGCGTCGAGTTTGCCCTGGGCGGCGGTCGCCTGTTCACCGACGCCATCGACAACTCGGCCGGCGTCGATTGCTCCGACCACGAAGTCAACATCAAGATTTTGCTCGCCGGTCTGGTCGGTGGTGGCGACATGACCGGCAAACAGCGCGACGCCTTGCTGGCTTCGATGACCGACAGCGTTGCCCATCTGGTGTTGGCCGATAATTACCAGCAAACGCAAGCCATTGCGTTGGAAGCGGCCCACGGTGCCGAACTGTTCGAAGCGCATGCGCGCCTGATTCGTCATCTTGAAGAACACGGTGTCCTGGCCCGTGTTCTCGAGGCGCTGCCCGACGACAAGGGCCGGCTCGAACGGGCGCAGCAAAAACGCGGCTTCACGGCACCCGAAATCGCGGTGTTGCTGGCGTATGTCAAGATTTCACTCAAGGAAGCCATCCTGGCGTCCGATCTGCCGGATAGCGACGACCTCCAGGATCTGCTGGCGAGCTATTTCCCGGCACTGCTCCTCGAGTCCTGCGGCGAGCGGCTGCCCAGTCACCCGTTGAAGCGCGAAATCGTCACCACCCAATTGGTCAACCGACTGGTCAATCGCATGGGCACCATGTTCGTGATGGATACCGTCGATGAAACGGGTACCTCGGCCGCGCGGGTGGCTGGCGCTTTTCATGCCGCCAACAGCGTCCTCGACGCCGAAATCCTTTGGCGCGATATCGAATCGCTGGACCTCGTCATCGCCGCGGATCGTCAGTTCGAATTGATGGCGGGCTTAAGAGCGATGACCGCCGCCGTCACGCGCATGCTGCTGGTCCACCATGGCGCCGGCGCAACGATACGTCAGATGATCGCCACCTATCGTCCAGCGGTCGCCGAAACGCTTGATCGCCTGCGGCAAGGCCATCGGGGCATCGACGCGGTGACGGCCCTGGTCGAGCAGCGCGCCTCGGTGGTGGCCGCCATCGATCTGGTCGATCTATCCCGCGCTTGCGATCGGCCGTTGCCCGAAGTGGCGAACGCCTTGCATGCAATCGCCGCGGAGGTCGACCTCGACTGGCTGGCCACGGCTGTGAATCGCTTGCCGGCCGGCAATCGCTGGCAAGCGCGGGCGCGCGCCCACCTCGCCGCGGATCTGGCTCGCCTGCGTCTGTCCCTGCTGCGCAAACTGTTCGCCAACAAGTGGCCGGTCACCGTCGCCGCGCGCGCCGTCCTGGACGAAATCAAGCACGACTCCCCGCGGGATCTGGCGATGCTCTCGGCCGGTCTGGCCGAAATCGGGCGCCTGTTGACCTCTTGAGGCGGCGGGGCAGGGGGCGGGAATCGTCGAGGGACAACCGGGGAAGGGCGGTGCATGCATGGCCCGTGCCGGCAACGGCCGAAAAGCGCACGCCTTGGGAAGTGCCGCTCGTTGACGCTTTTCAGGCGGCGAGTCTACTGACTGTGTCCCTCGCCATAATTATGAATTTTGCCGAAACCGCCATGGCGAATTGGTGTAGAATTTCCGCTCATCCGCGAGGCTTTCGCCAGATCGCAAATCCCCTCAGGATTCCTCGATGCCCTTGTCTTCTCCCGTCGTTCAGCGCACTCGCATGCACGTTCGTCGCGTTCAGTTCGACGGCTACAAGCGAGTCGACGGCTACTGGGACATCGAAGCGCACCTGATCGACACCAAGGATCACGACTATCCGTTGTCGTCGGGTCTTCGAAAACCCGGCGAGGCAGTGCACGACATGTGGGTGCGGGTGACCATCGACGCCAGGATGAACATTCTCGGCGCCTCGGCATGTATCGATGCCATGCCCTACAACGGCTATTGCGATCGCATCGCCCCCGATTACTCCCGGTTGATTGGTCTCAACCTGTTTCATGGATTCCGGACAGCCGTCAAAAATCTGTTCCGCGGCACCCGCGGCTGCTCACACCTCAGCGAGTTGGCGATGTCTTTGCCGACAGCCGCGCTGCAAACATTCGCCAGCGATGTGCGCGACAACGAAGATAGCGAGCATAAGCCCTATCAGCTCGACCGCTGTCACGCGCTGGAATCGCATTCGGACGCGGTTCGGCGCTATTACCCGCGCTGGTATCGTGGCCAAAAGCCTGGGTAGTTGGTTCTGCCCGTGGTCGTTACGTTTCGCAACCTCAACTCAAGCAAGGAAAGCGCATGAAAATTCACGAATATCAGGGAAAAGAACTCCTGAAGAAATTCGGCGTCGTGGTTCCGCGCGGGGTGTTCTGTCAATCCGTCGATGACGCGGTCAAGGCAGCCGAATCCCTGGGTGGCAAGGTCTGGGTGGTGAAAGCCCAGATTCACGCGGGTGGTCGCGGCAAGGGTGGCGGAGTGAAAGTCGCCAAGTCGCTGGACGAAGTTCGCCAGTACGCCGGCCAGATCCTGGGCATGCAGTTGGTGACCCATCAAACCGGTCCGGCGGGTCAAAAGGTGCGCCGCCTGCTGATCGAAGAAGGCGCCGACATCCGCAAGGAATATTACGTGGCCGCGCTGACCGACCGCGCGACCCAGAAGGTTGCCATGATGGCTTCCTCCGAAGGCGGCATGGACATCGAGGAAGTGGCGCACAAAACCCCCGAGAAAATCCTCAAGGTGTTCATCGATCCCGAGGAAGGCTTGACCGACGCGCAGGCCGAGCAATTGGCCAATGGCATTGGCGTGCCGGCGGCATCGGTGGCCAACGCCGTCGCGGCGTTGAAAGGACTCTACACCTGCTATATGGAAACCGATGCGTCGCTGGCGGAAATCAACCCGCTGATCCTTGAAGGCAACGGCAACATCAAGGCGCTCGACGCCAAGTTCAACTTCGATTCGAATTCGCTGTACCGGCAGCCGGAAGTGGTTGCTTTCCGCGACCTTGACGAAGAAGACGCCGACGAACTCGAAGCCTCGAAATACGACCTCTCCTACATCTCGCTCGACGGCAACATCGGTTGCCTGGTCAATGGCGCCGGTCTGGCGATGGCGACGATGGACACCATCAAGCTGTTCGGCGCCGAGCCGGCCAACTTCCTGGATGTTGGCGGTGGCGCGACCACCGAGAAGGTCACCGAGGCCTTCAAGATCATGCTCAAGAATCCCAAGGTCGAGGGCATCCTGGTCAACATCTTCGGTGGCATCATGCGTTGCGATACCATCGCCACTGGTGTTGTCGCCGCCGCCAAGGAAACGCACCTGACCGTGCCGCTGGTCGTTCGCATGAAGGGGACCAACGAGGATATCGGCAAGAAAATCCTGAGCGAATCGGGTTTGCCGATCATCACTGCGGATTCAATGGCCGAAGCCGCCACCAAGATCGTTGCTGCGGTCAGTTAAGGAGCCACCCATGTCGATTCTGATCAATAAAGACACCAAAATCATTACCCAGGGCATCACCGGCAAAACCGGCCAGTTCCACACTGAAAAGTGCCAGGAGTACGCCAACGGCAAAAACTGCTTCGTCGCTGGCGTAAACCCCAAGAAAGCCGGCGAGAAAATTTTCGATATTCCCATTTACGCGTCGGTCAAGGAGGCGGCCGCGCAAACCGGTGCCACCGTTTCGGTGGTCTATGTGCCGCCTCCAGGCGCCGCCGCCGCGATCTGGGAAGCCGTCGAGGCCGACCTCGATCTGGTGATCTGCATCACTGAAGGCATTCCGGTCCGCGACATGCTGATGGTGCGCAACCGGATGAAGAAGCGCGAAGCCGCCGGCGGCAAGAAGACTTTGCTGCTCGGTCCGAACTGCCCAGGCCTGATCACGCCGGATGAAGTCAAGATCGGCATCATGCCGGGCCACATTCACCGCAAAGGCCGCATTGGCGTCGTTTCGCGTTCGGGCACCCTGACTTACGAAGCGGTTGGTCAGTTGACCGAAATCGGCCTTGGCCAATCGTCGGCGGTCGGTATCGGTGGCGATCCGATCAACGGTTTGAAGCACATCGACATCATGCGTCTGTTCAACGACGATCCGGATACAGACGCGGTGGTCATGATCGGCGAAATCGGCGGTCCCGATGAAGCGGAAGCGGCGATGTGGTGCAAGGCGAACATGAAGAAGCCGATCGTCGGCTTTATCGCCGGCGTCACCGCACCGGCGGGCAAGCGCATGGGTCACGCCGGCGCGCTGATTTCGGGCGGTGCCGATACCGCCGACGCCAAACTCGCCATCATGGAGGAGTGCGGTTTCAAGGTGACTCGCGATCCGTCGGAAATGGGCAAACTGATCAAGGCCATGATCTAGGGCGAACAAGTTTGGTCGACCGGTGTCGCATGAAAAAGGGCAGACTTTTAGTCTGCCCTTTTTCGTTTGCCTTCAATGGCAAGATTTACCGTTAAAATCATGGTTCGCGAGCGTTCTCCAACGGGGTTTCTCCGCCGCCCGACCTTGATCCGACTTTCGATTTACGTACCGAGGGTTTTATGCCTTTGTTTTTGAGCGAACAAGAAGTCTCACAATTGCTGACCATGTCGCTGGCTTTGGAAGCGGTGGAGGAGGCGCACCGCGATCTGTCGGCGGGGAAGGCCGTCGACATTCCACGACAACGCACGCGTTTGCCGCAAACGACGCTGCATATCTTGCAGGGCGCCTTGCCGCGACTCGACGCCATTGGTTATAAAGCCTATACCAGCAACCGCTCGGGAGTGCGTTTCCTGGTTCATCTTTTTCGGGCGTCCACCGGAGAACTGCGCGCGGTACTCGAAGCCGACCGTTTGGGCATGATGCGGACCGCCGCGGCTTCGGGTGTGGCGACCCGCTGGCTGGCGAAACCGGATGCGCGGATCGCGGGTGTTTTCGGCGCGGGCTGGCAGGCTGAGGGGCACATCGAAGCCTTGCTGGCGGTCCGGCCGTTGCGGCAGGTCAAGGTCCATGCGCGTCGAGCCGATCGGCTACAGGCGTTTTGCGCGCGGATGTCGGCGCGCTTTGGCGTCGATGTCGTCGCGGCAGCGTCGGCGGAAGAAACGGTGCGGGGCAGCGACATCGTCAGTACCGTTACCACGGCCACCACGCCGCTGTTCGACGCCGATTGGCTGTCGCCGGGCACGCACATCAATGGCGCCGGGTCGAATGCGCTTATTCGGCGCGAACTTGGGGAAGATGTCCTGAAGCGCTGCGCACTCATCGCCGTCGATAGTATCGAAACAGCACTGCGCGAGGCCGGTGATTTGTTGCCATGGTTGGAGAAAGGCCGTTTGCAAGCGCGCGATATGGTCGAACTGGGTGACATTGTTTGCGGGCGGCGACCGGGGAGAGTCCGTACCGACGACATCACGCTGTTCGAGTCGCAAGGCATGGCCATCCAGGATCTGGCCCTCGCCGTTAGGCTGGAGGCGCTGGCGAAAGAAAGTGGGCGGGGTGGAGACCTGCCTTATGGCGCTTGAGCCGGTTTCTTGTATTTGTCTCTGATAAAAAGAAAGAATATGGCTGGCTTTTTTACGGAATGTCGTTTGTCCATGCTGGTTTCAAGCTACTGAAATGAGCTTGGCCGATTGCGATGAATGTGATCTTTGTCACGGTCGTTGTTACAAAATAAGCTAATCTGCGGCCGACAGGTTTGCCGGTGCCTGATCTGGAGGAGACGTGGCAAACAGTCTTTCGAGTGCCCTTGAGGTCGCGATGCGTACCGACCCAGGATTGGTGCGAGGCGACAACGAAGATTCGATCCTGGTCGATCTGACGCATGGGTTCGCGATTCTAGCCGATGGCATGGGTGGCTACGATGCAGGAGAAGTGGCGAGCAAGATGGCAACGACGCTCTTGGCGAACAGGCTGCTAGCGACATTCGCCAATACCCCCGCTCATTCTGCCAATGGTCACGCGGCGCAATCGTCTTTGCGGCGCCTGATTGGTGGCGAAATCGCGGTTGTCAATTCGGCTATTCACGATGCAGCCGAACAACAAACGCCGTTTCACGAGATGGGTACGACCTTGGTGGTCGCGGTGTTTTGCGACGATCATCTCGTGGCGGCGCACGTCGGTGATTCGCGTCTCTATCGTCTGCGCGGACGCAAACTGAAGGCGCTAACGCGCGATCACTCTTTATTGCAAGAGCAGATCGACAGCGGCTTGGTGTCGCCGGCAGAAGCGCGATACGCGGTCAATCGCAATTTGGTGACACGCGCACTCGGTATCGAACCCGCGGTGGAACCGGAGGTGCACGTTTATAAAGTGCGTCCGGGTGATATCTACCTGCTGTGCTCGGACGGTCTTCACGACATGGTCACGGACCAGGAAATTCAATATCTACTTGAGGAATTTCGCCTTTATCCGGATCGGATGGTCGCCGAACTGGTTGATTTGGCCAACAGTCATGGCGGGGAAGACAATATTTCAGTGATTGTGATCAAGATCCTGCACCAGTTCCCGGTGGCGCCGAGGGGCTGGTTGAAACTGCGCTCATGGTTTAGCTAAGGAAAAAATGCAATGGCAAAGCTCATACTCAGCATGGATGGTCTGGTCCTCAAGGAAATTCCGTTGCTCAAGGAACGCATGAGCATTGGACGCAAGGCGCATAACGACATCCAGATCGACAATATGGCGATCAGCGGCGAGCATGCGGCGGTGGTGACCATTCTCAACGATTCTTTTCTTGAAGATCTGAATAGCACCAACGGCACGCTGGTCAATGGTCAGCCGATCAGGAAACATTTCCTGAAGGATGGCGACCTTATCGAATTGGGCAAGTACAAGATGAAATACCTGGCGTTCGGCGAAGGGATCGGCGAGGCGTCAGACCCGCATGGGCGGGATTTTCATGTTGAGTCGGTCCCGTTTCCAAAAACGCCGAACGACAGCCAGCCGGTAAACGCCTCAATATCGGCCGCAACGACGACCGGCTTGCCGTTGGCCGCCATTCGCCTGCTCAGCGGTTCGAACGCCGGTCGCGAGCTGCAACTCCTGAAAACGTCGACCACGCTTGGCAAGCCTGGCGTACAAGTGGCGGTGATTGCCCGTAGGCCGCGAGGCTATTTTCTGACGCACGGCGAAGGGAAGGTGTTGCCGACGGTCAATGGCAAGGTGCTCGACTTCGAAGGGTACTGCTTGCAAAACCGCGATGTCATTGAAATCGCTGGTGTCAAAATGGAATTCTTCCTGAAAGAGTGACATGGCGGGATTTTCAGGATGGGCGTGGCGGTTCGGTGGTCGTCGCGAGAACAGTCTTCAATCGACAGGGGTTGCGGAAAACCCGTTGGAGCGCGCATGAAAGTCAAGGTGCTTGGTTGCAGTGGCGGTATAGGCGGGAGTCACCTGCGAACCACCTCGATACTCGTCGATCACGATGTGCTTGTCGACGCCGGTACCGGCGTGGCCGACCTGTCGCTCAACGAACTTGCGCGTATCGACCACGTGTTTCTGACGCACTCGCATCTCGACCATATCGCCTCACTCCCGTTGTTGATTGATTCGGTTAGCGATTTGCGCGACAAGCCGTTGACGGTCTACGCCACGGCGGCGACGCTCGAAATCATCAGCCAACACATCTTCAACTGGGTGATCTGGCCGGATTTCAGTGTTATTCCAAGCCGGGAGAAGGCGTCAATGACGTACCGGCCGCTCGCCATAGGTCAGGCGGTTCGGCTGGGCGAGCGAACCATTACCGCTTTGCCGGCCGAGCACACGGTGCCGGCCGTCGGCTATCAACTCGATTCAGGCGCCGGAAGCTTGGTTTTTACTGGCGACACCACTGTCAACGATGCCTTTTGGCCGGTGGTCAACCGCATCGCCAATTTGCGTTACCTGTTGATCGAAACCGCTTTTCCGAATCGGGAGCAATCGCTCGCCGAAATATCCAAACATTTGTGCCCGACCATGCTGGCCAGCGAACTTCGCAAGTTGACCCGCGTCCCGGAAGTCTACGTTAGTCACCTTAAGCCAGGTCAGATTGATCTGACGATGGCGGAAATCGCCACCTCTTTTGGCGATGCGGCGCCGAAAATGTTGCGGAACAATCAGATTTTCGAGTTTTGAATGGTGTAACCCACAACCCTCCGACATCCGATACCTCGCGCGCTACGCAAGGCACGGTGCGTGTCGCCACCGGCCTGTCTAGCCACTGACGGTATTTCCCTCCAGTAAGCAACAACCCCTGCCGCCGCGATGAACGTGCTTCCGGTGAGCGTGTCGAACGTGAGCCAGTCGCGGTAACCGCGGGGAAACTCGGGCCATTCCTTTGTGGATGCTTTCCGCAGCTCACGCCCGATCATGGGCGGCCGGCGCGAACACTTGTTGGCCAGCAGCGCCATCACAGGTCGACTGACAGTGGCCAGTCTTGTATGGCTTATTCAAGGAGAACCAACCATGAGTCCAATCAGCAGATATCTTTCGGCCGCTTGTCTGGCCTTGGCGTTGGTGACCTCTGTCGGCTGCTCATCGACTCCGAAGCAAGAAGGAACCGGCGAATACATTGACGACAGCATCATCACGACCAAAGTCAAGGCGGCCGTTCTTGCCGAACCGACATTGAAATCGATGGAAATAAGCGTTGAAACCTTCAAGGGTATTGTGCAACTGAGTGGTTTCGTGAGTTCGCAAGCGGCAGCCTACAAGGCGGTCGCGGTGGCGCGCGGCGTTGCGGGCGTGCGCTCCGTAAAAAACGACATGTTGGTCAAATAACAGGCGCCGATTGTTGCCGGGCACCACGCCCGGTGGGGTTCGTGCAGCGTATTTTTCGTGTTGTCGTGACGAGTGACGATGCGCTGTTCGGACCTTGAGTGTTGGTCACCGCTGGGCTGACCATGTGAATGTTCTCGGCGGCTTCCCACGCCATGGGGTCGCTTGCGGCAACAACCGTGCATTGATGGCGCCAAGAGTTCTTGAGTTCAAGGCGATCCGATGCGCCTTGTCGCGCCCTTCGCTCACACGTCGAAAGGCCCTGTTGAAATGAACGTCGCCGTCAGACTCGCCGACTATTTGCAGGGGCTGAGAACACTGCCTCGTGGTAGTGACTGGCCACGAATTTCAGCCGAGGAGGAAGCACCGCTCCGCGCCGAGTTGTTCAGTAGCGAGCAGATGGATCAGCGCGGCAGGATTCTCGCGGCATCGCACAGAGTGATATCGACCAGTGGATCGGATCGGTTGCTGGCGCGATTGGCGGCCAACGAACGTATTTTGATCGAAGTTTGCCGCTTGTTGAGCGGTGTGGGCGCCGACAAACAGCGGATCACGCCGGCCGGAGAATGGTTGCTCGACAACTTCTATCTCATCGAGGAACAAATCCGTACCGCCAAGAGGCACTTGCCGAAAGGATACAGCCGGGAACTGCCGCGTCTGGCTGCCGGCACGGCCGCCGGACAGCCACGCATCTATGACGTCGCGCTGGAGGTGGTGGCGCATGGTGACGGTCATCTCGATACCGATAGCCTTGGCCGTTTCGTGGTCGCCTATCAGTCCGTCACTGCGCTCACGCTTGGAGAGTTGTGGGCCATACCGATCATGCTGCGGCTGGCCGTGATCGAAAATCTCCGGCGGGTTGCCGTGCGGATCGCCGCCGCCCGGGTTGAGCGGAATCTGGCGGCGGCGTGGGCAGACCGGATCGTTGAAACCGCCACCAACGATCCAAAGAGCATGGTCCTGGTGATCGCCGACATGGCGCGCTCGACGCCGCCGATGGTTTGTTCGTTTGTCGCCGAACTCTCGCGCCGCTTGCAAGGCCGTGGTCCGATGCTGGCCCTGCCGGTTAACTGGCTCGAACAACAACTCGCCGAATCCGGTTTGACGATCGAACAGTTGGTGCAAGTGGAAAACCAGCAACAAGCGGCCGATCAAGTCTCGGTCAGCAACAGCATTGGCAGCTTGCGTGCGCTCGGCGCCATCGACTGGCGAGAATTTGTCGAAACCATGAGTGTTGTCGAGCAGACGTTGCGTCAGGACCCCGATGGCGTCTACGCGCGAATGGATTTTGCCAGCCGTGATCGCTACCGCCATGCGACCGAGGAAATGGCCAAGAAAAGTCGTCTGACGGAAAGGGAAGTGGCACGTAAGGCGGTTGATCTGGCTCGGGCGGCGGCGAGTGGTGGCGATGCCGGCGATCGTTCCCGGCACGTTGGTTATAATTTGATCGACAAAGGTGTGCCCGAACTCGAACACGCGCTGGCCTTTCGACCGTCCTCCATTGACCGGCTGCGCAGGGCGTTCAGCCGCTGTCCGGTGCCGATTTATCTCGGTGCAATCGTTCTGCTCGGCGTGCTGCCGAGCGGCGCTCTGTTGGCCTGTTTTCCGATGGTCGGGAGGCCTGCCTGGGCGGTCGCTTTCGCCCTGCCATCGCTCGGTTTGCTTATTGTGCTGGGCGTTAGTCAACTGGCGGTCGAATTGGTGAACTGGTTGCTTGCCTTGCTGGTGATGCCGCGCCTGCTGCCGCGAATGGACTTTTCCGATGGCATCCCGCCGAGTTCGCGAACGCTGGTGGTGGTGCCGACGCTGCTCACCAGCGTGGCTGGCGTCGAAAGCCTGGTCGAGGGACTTGAGGTGCGGATGCTCGCCAATCGCGATAACTGCCTGCACTTTGCCCTATTGACCGATTTTACCGATGCCGCGCAGGAATCGCTTCCCGGAGACGGGCCGCTGCTGGAGGCGGCCAGGACCGGGATCGAGGCGCTGAACGAAAAATATGCGGCTGACGGCATGCGCCGCGATCTGTTCTTCCTCTTCCACCGTCCGCGCCGATGGAATCCTGGCGAGCGCATCTGGATGGGGTACGAGCGCAAGCGTGGCAAGCTGGCTGATCTGAATGCGCTGCTGCGGGCGTGCCCGAGAGCCGGTGCCGCCTTTTCGCTGATTGTCGGCGATACCTCGCGGCTCGCCGAGATCCGCTATGTGCTCACACTCGATACCGACACGCAGTTGCCGCGCGACGCGGCGCGCCAATTTGTCGGCACCATGGCGCACCCACTGCACCGTCCGCGCTACGACGCCACGCGGCAGCGGGTCAGCGAAGGCTACGGCATTCTGCAGCCGCGCGTGGCCAACAGCCTGACGGGAAGCAACCGCTCGCGTTATGCCCGGCTGTACGGCGGGGAGCCGGGTGTCGACCCGTATACCCGCGCCGTTTCAGACATTTATCAGGATTTGTTCGGCGAGGGCTCGTTCATCGGCAAGGGTATTTACGACGTTGACGCCTTCGATCTGGCACTTGGCGGACGTTTTCCCGACAATCGTATTCTCAGTCACGATCTGATCGAAGGGTGTTACGCCCGCGCCGGGCTGTTGAGCGACGTGCACTTGTACGAGGACTACCCGGCCCGCTACAGCGCCGACGTTAGCCGCCGCCACCGCTGGATTCGCGGCGATTGGCAGTTGGCCGGCTGGCTGCGGCGAGGTGTTCCAACACCGGTCAGCGGCACCGGTGTGGCGGGCGAGCCGGCCTCTTTCGTTCGGCAACGGAATCCCCTGTCGTTGTTGTCGCAATGGAAAATTCTCGACAATCTTCGTCGCAGTCTCGTCCCGGCAGCTTTGTTCCTGCTCTTGCTACTGGGCTGGACGGCGCTGCCACCGGCGCTGCCATGGACCGCCGCCGTGCTCGGTATCCTGTTGCTGCCAACGCTTTGCAGTCTAAGCGTCGATCTGTCGCGCAAGGCGGCAGAGGTTTCGTTTGGTTGGCATCTGGCGACCATGGCCAATCAGGCCGCGGCGCACGCCGGACGGTTGGCGTTCGAGCTGGCGTGTTTGCCCTATGAGGCGTTGTTCAGTGTCGATGCCGTTGGACGCACGCTCTGGCGCCTGCTGTTCTCGGGTCATCATCTGCTCGAGTGGCAACCATCGAACGAGGCCAATCGTGTCGCCGACACGGCAAATCGCCACACGCTGGTCGCGTCGGTGCGCGCGATGTGGATCGGCCCGGCAGTCGCGGTGGCGACGGCGGTTTATCTGTTGATCTCGCAACCAAAGGTGCTGGCGGCAGCGGCGCCGATTCTGCTGCTGTGGTTGCTTTCACCTGTCATTGCCTGGTGGCTCAGCCTGCCGCTGCGTCCGCGCGCGGTGGCGCTGACAGACCGGCAAAAACTGTTCTTGCGCATGTTGGCCCGCCGAACCTGGTCTTTCTTCGATCGTCTGGTTGGTCCGGAAGACCATTGGTTGCCGCCCGATAACCATCAGGATTATCACGGCGCGACGGTCGCGCACCGCACCTCGCCGACCAACATCGGCATGGCGCTGCTGGCCAATTTGTCGGCCTACGATTTTGGCTACCTGCCGGCTGGCGATCTGATTGAACGCACGGCGAATACCTTGCGCACGATGTCCAAGCTCGAACGGCATCGAGGACATTTGTACAACTGGTACGACACGCTGACCTTGCAACCCTTGCCGCCGCGTTACATTTCGACGGTCGACAGCGGCAATTTGGCCGGCCACCTGTTGACCTTGCGCGCCGGGATCGCCGCGCTTGCCGACGCCCCGATTCTCGCCGCGCGCTTGTTCGACGGCATGGCGGACACGGTGGAACTCATCGACGAAACGGCGGCCGGCATGGCTTCGCCGGTGCAGGCGGCGCTACGCGCATTTCGCCGCGAGCTGGCAGTGGCAACAACGCGGGTGGGACCGGTCAACCTGGTGGCGGTGCATGCGCGACTCCAGCGGCTGGCGGTCGCCGCCGCCGACCTGGTCGCCATGGTCGGTTTTCACGACGCGGCAACCGAGGCCGGGGAGTGGGCGCGGGCGCTCGATCGGCAATGTCGGCAGGCGCGCGACGACATCGTTTTCCTCGCGCCGTGGCTGTCGTTGCCCACGGCGCCGGCCGGGCTTGACCTCGTCGGATTGCTTCCCGACGGCGGCATCCCGAGTCTACGCGCCTTGGCGGTCGATGACGCCGATCTGGGTGCGCGCATTGCTTGCCGAGGTGCCGCCATGGCGACGCCGGAGCAACGGCAGTGGCTCGACGCGCTGCGGCAGCGGCTTGCCGAGGGAACCACGCGAGCCAACGAGCGCTTGGTGGCCCTCCAGGGTCTAGCGGCGCAGGCGGGCGACTTCGCCCACCTGGATTACGATTTTCTACACGACAAAGTGCGTCATTTGCTGACCATCGGTTACAACGTTGACGAATGCCGGATGGACAGCAGCTATTACGACCTTTTGGCGTCCGAGGCGCGCTTGTGCAGTTTTGTCGCCATCGCCCAGGGGCAGTTGCCGCAGACCGGCTGGTTCAATTTGGGGCGCCTGCTCACCAGCGCCGGTGGCAAGCCAGTCCTGCTGTCGTGGAGCGGTTCGATGTTCGAGTACCTGATGCCGCTGCTGGTGATGCCGACGTACGAAAACACTCTTCTCGATCAGACATGCAAGGCGGCCGTGGCCAGGCAAATCGAGTACGGCCGCTGGCGCGGTGTGCCGTGGGGTATTTCCGAATCGGCCTACAACATCGTCGATGCGCAATTCAATTACCAGTATCGCGCTTTTGGCGTGCCGGGTTTGGGGCTTAAGCGCGGCCTGGCCGATGATCTGGTCGTCGCGCCATACGCCTCCGCGCTGGCCTTGATGGTTGCGCCCGAGGAGGCCTGCGCCAATCTACGCCGGCTCGCCGACGAGGGCTTTGTCGGTCGTTTCGGTCTTTTCGAAGCGATCGATTACACGCCGGCACGGCAACGACGTGGGCAAAAACGAGTGGTGGTACGCGCCTTCATGGCGCATCACCAGGGGATGAGCCTGCTGGCGCTGGCCTTCCTGTTGCTGGACCGTCCGATGCAGCGTCGTTTCGAGTCCGATCGACAATTCCAGGCGGTTCTCCTGTTGCTGCAGGAGCGGATTCCCAAGACAAGCAACCTGTTCCAGGGCGCGACGCAATTGACTGAACTGTTGTCGGCCTCGCCGGCCGAGGCGCCGCCGCGTATGTACAACACGCCTGACACACCGGCACCGGAAGTGAAGCTGTTGTCGAACGGCCGTTATCACGTGATGGTGACCAACGCCGGCGGCGGCTACAGTCGTTGGAAGGATCTGGCGGTGACTCGCTGGTCCGAGGACGGCATCTGCGACAATTGGGGAAGTTTTTGTTATATACGTGATATAACAAATTTCGAGAACGCGGTTTTGTGGTCTGCCGCCCATCAGCCGACAGGCAGGCGGGCGGCGAGCTACGAGGTGATCTTTTCCGAGGGGCGCGCCGAGTTTCGTCGGCGCGACACCGTTGGCGACGGTGTTTTCGAGACGTATACCGAAATCGTGGTGTCGCTGGAAGACGACATCGAGTTGCGCCGGGTGCGCCTGACCAATCGCTCGCGGCGGCGGCGGCGCATCGAGATGACCAGCTACGCCGAGGTGGTGATCGCCCCGGTGGCGGCCGACGCGGCGCACCCGGCATTCAGCAAGTTGTTCGTCCAGACCGAAATCCTGCCCGAGCGCCGCGCGATCCTGTGCAACCGCCGGCCGCGCTCGGTCGGCCAGCAGACGCCGTGGATGCTGCATCTGATTACCGGCCACGGCGTCGACCTCGGCGAGGTGTCCTACGAAACCGATCGCTCGCGCTTTATCGGCCGCACCAGAAGCGCCGCCAATCCGGCGGCGATGAGCGACACGGCGGCGCTTTCCGGCAGCGACGGCTCGGTTCTCGATCCGATTGTCGCCATCCGCTGTTCTCGCCACCTCGATCCGGAACAGTCGCTGACGATCGATATCGTTTCGGGTGTCGCCGAGACGCGCGACCTGGCGGTAAGTCTGATCGACAAGTACCGCGACCGGCATCTCGCCGATCGCGCCTTCGAACTGGCGTGGACGCACAGTCAGTTGATTTTGCGGCAGCTCAATGCCAGCGAAGCCGACTCGCAACGGTATGTGCGCCTCGCGAGCTCAGTGATCCACGCCTCCGCCGCGTTGCGCGCCGATCCTGCCGTTTTGATTCGGAATCATCGCGGACAGTCCAGCTTGTGGGGCTATGGGATTTCCGGCGACCTGCCGATCGTGCTGTTGCAAATTGCCGACGGCGCGCACATTGATCTCGTGCGCCAGCTGGTCCAAGCGCATGCCTACTGGCGTCTGAAGGGGCTGACGGTCGACCTGGTGATCTGGAACGAGGATCACGGCGGTTATCGTCAGCAATTGCAGGAACGAATCATGGGGATAATCGCGTCGGGTGTTGGCGCCAATCTGATCGATCGGCCGGGCGGCATCTTCGTGCGTTCGACGCAACACCTTTCCAGCGAAGACCGAATTTTGTCGCAGTCGGCGGCACGCGCCGTCATCAATTCCAGCGAGGACCGGATTCTGTTGCAGTCGGTGGCCCGGGTGGTGATCGCCGACAGCCGGGGAACGCTGGCCGAGCAACTCGACCGCATCCGCCTCGACGAACCGCGCCCGGCGCTGTTCAAGGCGAAAAAACACCCTCGGCAAGAGGAGTTTGTCGGCGTCGCCGACGAACTCCCGTCCGACCGCGATCTGTTCCAATACAACGGTCTCGGCGGATTCAACCGCGATGGCCGCGAATACGTGATCGTCCTCCCCCAGGGGAAGGTGACGCCGGCGCCATGGGTCAACGTTCTGGCCAATCCTCGCTTCGGAACCGTGATCTCGGAAAGCGGCATGGCCTACACCTGGGGCGAGAACGCGCACGAATTTCGTCTGACCCCGTGGCACAACGATCCGGTCAGCGACGCCGGTGGCGAAGCCTTTTATCTCCGCGATGAAATGACCGGCCGCGTTTGGTCGCCGACACCCTTGCCGATGCGCGCGGCGGCGCCTTACGTCATCCGGCACGGCTTCGGTTACAGCGTTTTCACGACACTTGAGGACGGCATCTGCTCGGAATTATGGGTTTACGTGGCCATCGACGCCGCCGTCAAGTTCTCGGTCTTGAAAATACGCAACCAATCCGGTCATCCCCGGCGGCTATCGGCCACTGCCTATGTCGAATGGGTGCTCGGCGACTTGCGCGCCAAAACGGCAATGCATGTCAGCACCGAAATCGATCCCGGCAGCGGTGCGCTCCATGCCCGCAACCCCTACAACCTCGAATTCGCCGCCCGGGTGGCTTTCTTTGATGTCGACGAACCACGGCGTGGCGTGAGTGGCGACCGCGGTGAATTCATCGGGCGCAACGGCTCGCTGAGCGACCCGGCGGCCATGCGCCGCGAGCGTCTCTCGGGCAAGGTCGGCGCGGGGCTCGATCCGTGCGCGGCAATGCAAGTCAGCTTCGACCTCGCCGACGGGCAGGCGCGTGAAATCGTCTTCCGGCTCGGCGTCGGACGCAACGCTGACGAAGCCAACGCCCTCGTCCACCGTTTCCGCGGGGCGGCGGCGGCGCGCGCCGCCCTCGAAGCCGTCCAGCAGCGCTGGCAACACACGCTGTCCGCCGTGCGGATCGAAACGCCCGATCCGGCGGTCAATGTGTTGGCCAATGGCTGGCTGATCTACCAGACCCTCGCCTGTCGCTTCTGGGCACGCAGCGGCTACTATCAGTCGGGCGGCGCTTTCGGTTTCCGCGATCAGTTGCAAGACGCAATGGCCCTGGTTCACGCCGAACCCGCGCTGGTTCGCGAGCATCTGCTACGCTCCGCCAGCCACCAGTTCCAGGAAGGCGACGTTCTCCATTGGTGGCATCCACCGGCCGGTCGCGGCGTGCGCACGCACTGTTCGGACGACTATCTCTGGCTGCCATTGGCCGTCTGCCGCTACATCGCTTGCACGGGCGACAGCGCCGTGCTCGACGAAACACTGCCTTTCCTGGAAGGCCGTCCGGTTAACCCGGAGGATGATTCCTACTACGACCTCCCCAGTCGCTCGGCGGAAATGGCTAGCTTGTACGAGCACTGCGTGCGTGCCATCCGGCGTGGCCTGCGGTTTGGCGTACACGGTTTGCCGCTGATCGGTTCGGGCGACTGGAACGACGGCATGAATTTGATCGGCATGCACGGCAAGGGTGAGAGCGTCTGGCTGGGTTTCTTCCTCTGCGAAGTGCTCCGGCGCTTCGCCGGGCTTGCCGCCGCCCATGGCGACTCGTTTTTCGGTGAATTTTGCCGCATGGAGGAAAGGCGGTTGCGCGGGAACATCGAACAGCACGGCTGGGACGGCCAATGGTACCGGCGCGCCTATTTCGACGACGGCACCGTGCTGGGGTCGGACGGCAACGTCGACTGCCGGATCGATTCCATCTCCCAGAGTTGGTCGGTGTTGGCCGGCGTGGGTGAAGGCCTCGGCAACCTCGCGCGTGCCCGTCTGGCCATGCAGGCGGTCGATACCCGTCTCGTTCGCCGCGAGCATGCCCTGATCCAGCTTCTCGACCCACCGTTCGATCAATCGTCCCTCGACCCCGGCTACATTCGAGGCTATGTCCCCGGCGTGCGGGAAAACGGTGGGCAATATACCCATGGCGCCATCTGGGCGGCGATGGCCTTCGCCGCCCTCGGCGACCGCGAGCGCGCGTGGGAACTGCTGCGAATGATCAATCCGATGTCGCATGCGTTGTCGGCGGAGGCCGTCGCCACCTACAAAGTCGAACCCTATGTCGTCGCCGCGGACGTTTACGCGTGCGTTCCGCACACCGGTCGTGGCGGCTGGAGCTGGTATACCGGCTCGGCCGGCTGGTTGTACCGGCTGCTCGTCGAATCGCTGCTTGGCTTGCGGCGGAGCGGCGAACAATTGCATTTTGCGCCCTGTTTGCCCGCCGATTGGCCGGGCTTTACGCTGCATTACCGCTACCGGCAAACCACCTACCACATCGTCGTTGTACAAACACCCTCCAGCGACAGTCGGAGCGGTGTCAGCGGCGTTACCGTTGACGGCATCGAACGCGGCGACCAGGCGATTCCGCTCCACGACGACGGTCTGGAGCACACGGCCGAGGTCCGTGTACTCACCGCCTGAACGCCGCCGGGAAAACGTGCCGGCGTGTGATGATCCGTGAAGAATCTGACAATTTTTGTCAGCGGGGTGACGTGATTTGGTGACAAATCCCCTCGAACAAGCGCAAAAACGGCTTTCTTTCCCGGTTTCGACGGTGGCACGAAAAGTGCTCTAGGTAATGCAACGGATTGTCCGTTGCACCTACCGGAAGGAGTCGAAAACCATGAAAAAGCTGCAAAAAGGGTTCACCTTGATTGAGCTGATGATCGTCGTCGCGATCATCGGCATCCTCGCCGCCATTGCTATTCCGCAGTTCTCCGATTACACCAAGAAGGGTGAAGATAAATCCGCGCAATCGGATGCCAAGAATCTCTTGACGGCTGCCGCTGCAAATTCGACGGCCCCGTAACTCATCTTCCCTGATTGGAGTGTTCTCATGAAGAAAATCGTTCTCTGCGCCGTTCTTGCGACTGCGGCGATTACCCCCTTGTCGGCAAACGCGGCAGGCGAGCAAACTTTTTGTACCGGCGGTGCCGCCGGTTCCTCGACAGTTACGGCTACCGCCAGTACCAGCGATTTTGTTAAGGTCGCTTTTACTCCGAAATGCTCGGCGAATGTCGATCTGGTTGGCAATGACCGCAGGACGACCCTCTATACGGTTGGTGCGAGCTCCCGTAAAGGCAAGTCGCGCTTTGGTGGTTCGACTGCCGGCGGTTCGGTAGCGGGTAGCCCTTGCGCGGCAGCGACGTGTTCCGCTGGTGATACTGATGCGAAGGCGGCTTCGGACGCTGCACCACAATCGTAGTGTTTTCGGACAGAGGGCGTGCTGCGGGCACGCCTTTTTTTGTTTGAACGGACATGTTTGACTTCGCGCTATCCGGCTTGCGAGCGGGTTTAAGAGGCAAGAGTTTTCAGGCGGTGTTCGTGCTAGGCGTGTTGATGATCGGTCTGGCCTATCTGTCGGGCTATTTTTCTCCACGCCAGCCGCAGACCGTGGCCCTGGATGTCGGCTTTTCCGGTATTCGGTTTTGCCTGGTATTGCTGAATCTTTTCTGGGTTCAGGATTTGGTGGCGCGCGAGATCGACCGGCGGGTGATCCTGTTTTCTTTGGCGTATCCCGTCGCGCGCGGAGCTTTTCTCGCCGGGCGCTTCGCGGCGGTGCTGGCTCTTTCCGTGCTGGCGGCGATTGTGCTCGGCATGTTGCTGCTCCTGGCGGTGCTATTGGCCGGTGGTGGCTTTGGCCAGGAATTCCCACCGTCACTGGGCGTGCCCTTCTGGGCTACCGTGGCCGGTTTTACTCTTGACGCCGCGCTGGTCGCCACGTTTGCCTTGTGTATTGCCGCATTGTCTACGGTTACGGCGCTGCCGTTGGCGCTGGGGGCTGCTTTTGCGATTGCCGGCAAAGCCTTGGGGGCAACGGTGAGTTACTTGTCGCAAGGGGCAGATGGCGATGCTGATTTGCTTGCCCGCTACAATCCCGTGATCGATGTGGTCCGGTGGGTATTGCCCGATTTGTCCCGTTTGGACTGGCGTGAATGGGCAATGTATCAGTTGGCTCCTTCGAGTGAGTCGGTGTACTGGGCAGTGACGATGGCGCTGGCGTATATTCTGCTGCTGCTGCTTTTGGCCAGTCGTTTATTTGCCAAACGCGAGTTTGTGTGATGCAGTACTGGCGTAGCCGGTCGGTTTTCTTCGGTACATTGTCGGTCGCGCTGGCGGTATATGGCCTGGCGCAACAGCGACTGGCGAGTAGTGTCGGAACCGATACGGCCGCGCCGGAATTGCTGATTTCACTGCCGCGTTTCGCACAAGTGCTGTTAGCGGGTGGTGATCGTTATCTGGCGGCCAATGTCGCCGGTTTCCGTGTTCTGGTTGCCGATACGGGTCGCATGAGCGCCGACGACTATGCGGTTCAAGCAAAACTGCAGCGTGACATCGCTTGGTTTAATCCGGCGCATGAGGACAATTACTACATCGCGGCGGCAATGTTGCCCTGGAACGGGCAAGTCGACGCCGCCGAATATGTTTTGGGCCAGGCCTCGGCGGCGCGCACTTTCGACTGGTATCCATTATTTCACTACGGATTTTTGTTTTATCATTTTCGTAAAGACCCGGCCACCGGTGCCAGGTGGTTGTTGGAGGGCGTGCCACGAGTGCGCAGTCAGCAGGATGAATGGGCGTTGCAGAGTCTTGCAGCGATCTGGATCGAAAAAGGTTATCGGACTGCCAACGCCGCAGACATGGTCGCGGCAATGGCGGCGAATTCGCCCCAGGGCGCTTTTCGAAATTACCTCAAGGTCAGGGCTGCGCGCTTGCAGGATCTCGCCAGCCTGCAAGAAGCGGCGACTCGGTTTCGAAAACTACACGGACGGGGTCTTGTAAGTCTGGATGACCTGGTTGCCAGTGGCCTGATTGCTAAAATCCCAAAAGATCCCTTGGGCCAGGGATTCGGTGTCGATGCCTCGGGTTGGCCGGTTCTGAATACCTCTTTCGTTGCCACAAAATGACCAGTTCCGCGATTACCGTCGAAAACCTCGAGAAACGCTATCGGAAAACTTGGCGTGCGCAGCCTGTTGTAGCACTTGCCGGGGTGTCGTTGGCGGTGGCCGCTGGTGAGGCTTTTGGTTTCATTGGCGCCAACGGCGCCGGCAAGACCACGACGATAAAAATTTTGATGGGCCTGATTCAACCCACTCAGGGCTTGGCACGTATTTTTGGCATTTCGGTCGATAACCCGACAGCGCGTCGTGGTTTGGGCTACGTCCCTGAAAATCCCTATTTGTACGATTATCTGACGCCTCTTGAAGTTCTCGGCATGGGGATGCGCCTGCATCGGGTCCGCGTCGCTTCGCTTGAAAAACACTGCATGGAATGGCTGGAACGTTTGAGTTTGGCACATGTCGCGCGCAAGCCGCTGCGCTCCTTTTCCAAAGGGATGACCCAGCGGGTGGCGATTGCGCAGGCCTTGTGCATAAACCCGCGCCTGTTGATTCTTGATGAACCGTTGTCCGGCCTCGATCCGATTGGTCGCCGCGACGTGGTCGATATCCTTTCCGAATACAAGCGCGGCGGTGGCACGTTGTTCCTGACCTCGCATGTCCTGCACGATGTCGAACGGCTGGCCGATCGCTTCGGTCTGATTCACGAAGGCGTGTTGCGAGCGGTCCGTTCGCCGGCCGAACTCGCTGGTGATCAGGAAATGGTTTTGGTGCGGACTTTCGGTACTAATCCGGTTGTTGGGATGCGCGAAGATTTTTCGGGGCGCTGGATCGGCGAAGTGTCGCGTATCGGGTTATGGGAGCATCTCGAAGCGCTGCGCCGTGCCGGGCATGTGTTGTTGGAGGTTCGCCCCAGTTTGTCGTTGGAGGTGGCTTTCATGCGTGCGATTGAGCAATCGTGAACGCTATCGAACACAGTTGCCTTAGCAGGCTGCTGAAATACTCCTTCATCCTGTTGACGAGACAGCGGGTCAAAGCGTTATAGAGGTTCGCCAAGATTGCCGAGAAGACAAAGCTGATCATGCGCGGAGCCGATACCTTCACCGAGAGTTTGTTCACGATGCGTCGTCTGGACGATTTTGTGCCGGCGCAGCATCCGCTGCGGCCGATCCGGGAGATAGTGAATCAGGCCCTCAAGGAGATTGAACCGCTGCTCTCCGGGATGTATGCAGCGGAAGTGAAAGGCGGTCGGCCCAGCATTGCTCCGGAGAAACTCCTGCGCGCCATGCTGCTGCAAATCTTCTACAGCATTCGTTCGGAGCGGCAGTTGATGGAACAGACGCAGTACAACCTGCTCTTTCGCTGGTTCATCGGCCTGGCGATGGATGATGCTGTCTGGGTACCCACCGTTTTCACCAAGAACCGCGAACGCCTGATTGCCCACGATGCCGTGATCGAACTGTTCAATGCGGTACTGGCCATTGCCGAGAAGAAAGGCTGGCTTTCGGGGGAGCATTTCAGCGTCGATGGCACGCTGATCCAAGCCTGGGCGGGGCATAAGAGTTTCCTGCGCAAAGATGGTAGCGATGACGATGGCGGCAATTTCAAGTGCCAGCGGCGAAGCAACGATACCCATGCCTCTCGCACCGACCCAGACGCCCGACTGTACCGCAAAGGCAATACCGCCAGCGAGTTGCGGTACATGGGGCACACCCTGAGCGACAACCGTCACGGGCTCATTGCCAGTGCGGTCGTCACCACGGCCGATGGCCATGCGGAAAGGGAAGCCGCCAAGGCCATGATCGCCGATGCTCGCCAAGTCGCTGATGCATCCGCCGAAGTCACTCTCGGCGCCGACAAGGGCTACGATGCTCAGGAGTTTATTGCGGCGCTCACCGAACTGAACGTCATTCCCCATGTCGCACAGAACACCAGTCATCGTCGCTCTGCCGTGCCGGACGAGATTGCCGACAGTGACGGCTATGCAATCTCCCAGCAAAAGCGCAAACTCATTGAGCAAGGATTTGGCTGGGCCAAATTCATCGGGCCGATACGCCAGGTGATGGTGCGTGGGTTGGACAAGGTCGATCAGTTGTTCGTGCTGACCATGACTGCCTACAACCTGACGCGCATGCGCACGTTGGGAGCAATTCGTCCACTGGGTGCAATATGACGAAAATACACCTCGGAATCACCAACAAATGCGCGCGAAAAACGGAAAACACCCTCCGCATCATGAAAAACAACTCGTTTGAGTACTGCCGGTCGCGTTTGCGAGGTGGTATTTCAGCAGCCTGCTAGGCGTGACCGGTGCTGCCGAAGCCGCCGTCGCCGCGCGCGCTGGCGGCAAATTCCTCGACGATGTTGAAATCCATCCGCAGCACCGGGACGATGACCAGTTGCGCCAGGCGGTCCAGCGGTTGCAGGGCGAAGGCGGTTTGGCCGCGGTTCCAGGTCGACACCATGATTTCGCCCTGGTAGTCGGAGTCGATCAGGCCGACCAGATTGCCGAGAACGATGCCGTGTTTGTGGCCGAGACCGGAACGCGGCAGAATCATCGCCGCCAGGCTCGGGTCGGCGAGGTGGATGGCGATGCCGGTGGGAATCAGGACGGTTTCGCCCGGCTGGATCGTCAGCGGCGCGGCAATGCAGGCCCGCAGGTCGAGGCCGCCGGCGCCGGCGCTGGCGTAGCGCGGCGGGTTGTCGCGCAGTCGGGCGTCCAGCAGTTTGACGTCCACGCGGCGATTCATCGGCGTTTCTCCAGCAACGTGGCGATGCGTGCCACGAGTTGCCTCGCCAGACGGAGTTTCGAGTCCGGCGCGAGCGGGTGCTGACCGTCGTCGTCGAACAGGATCAGGGTGTTGCGGTCGCCGCCGAATCCGTCGTGGATCAGATTGCCGACGATCAGCGGAATGCCTTTGCGTCGGCGCTTGTTTTCCGCGTAGGCCGCCAGATTTTCGCTTTCGGCGGCAAAGCCGACGCACAGCGGCGGTTTCGGCAGGGCGGCGACTTCGCCGAGGATGTCCGGGTTTTGCCTTAGTTCGATCATTGGTGGCGCGGCTTGGGCGGCTTTCTTGATCTTTTGGGCGATGAACGTGGCGGGCCGATAGTCGGCGACGGCGGCGACGGCGATGAATACGTCGAGATCGGCGGCGTTTTCGGCATGCGCGGCGATTTGGCGATGCACCGCCGCGTGCATCTGTCGCGCACTGGTCACGGCGATGCGTTCGACACCTGGCGGGGCGGGAAGGTCCACCGGCCCGGAGACCAGTGTCACTTGCGCGCCCGCCTCGCGTGCGGCGCGGGCGATGGCGTAACCCATCTTGCCGCTCGACAGATTGGTGATGCCGCGCACCGGGTCGATGGCCTCGAAGGTCGGCCCCGCCGTCAGCAGGACGCGTTTGCCGGCCAGTACTTTCGGTTGAAAGTGGGCGATCAGTTCGGCGAGGATTTCCTCCGGCTCCAGCATGCGTCCAAGGCCGGTTTCGCCGCAGGCCTGTTCGCCGCTGGCCGGCCCGACGATAGCGATGCCGTCGGCGCGCAAGGTGGCGACATTGCGCCGGGTGGCCGGGTTCTCCCACATCTGGCGGTTCATCGCCGGCGCCAACAGCAGCGGGCAATCGCGGGCCAGGACCAATGTGCTCAACAGGTCGTCGGCAAGGCCGTTGGCCACCTTGGCCAGGAAATCGGCGGAGGCGGGCGCCACCAGCAGCACGTCGGCGTGACGCGACAGATCGATGTGCGCCATGTTATTGGCCATGCGCGCATCCCATTGGTCGATGAATACCGGCTGGCCGGAAAGCGCTTGAAAAGTGACCGGGGTGACAAAATGCGTCGCCGCCTCGGTCATCGCGACCTGTACCGTGGCGCCGTCCTTGATCAGCAGGCGGAGCAGTTCCGCCGCCTTGTAAGCGGCAATACCGCCGCTGACGCCGAGAACGATTCGTTTTCCCTGTAGTTCCATGCGCGCTGTTCGTCTGCTTCCGTTGGTGGGGCGGCACATTCTACTTGAGATTGCCGATCGTCGACCGGCGCGGGCACGATGCGTGAGGCCGGTCAGCCGTTTCCGACGTCATCCACGCCGCCGTGTTTGCGCTTGCGAGACTGTAAACCGATCGCGGGTCCGACATCGTTTCGCCGAACCCGTGATCGGTGGAGGTTTCGATAAAGGTTCCGCTGGTCTCAGCGATAACCTGGCGGCGGTGGCGGCGGGTTGCCGGGCGGCGGCGGAGGATAGTTATAGTTCGGTGTCGGGCTGACCGCCGACGTCTGCTGACGCCGTGTCGTGGTCGCGGCAACGGGAACGCTATGCCCTTTGGCGTACATGCACTGGACGTAGGCATTGTCGTACTGGCGCTGCGTGCCGTAGGCGGAATTTTGCGCGGCGCCGGTGCCGGCCGCGCTACCGAACAGCAAGCCGGTGCCGGCCCCGACGGCCGCGCCGCTACGCCCGCCGATGGCCGCGCCGGCGACCGCGCCGATCGCGGTGCCGATGATGGCGCTGTTGATGCCGGCGTTGGTCGCGTTCTCACCGGCCGTGGCGCCGCCGACTTGTACATAGGCATAGTGCCGGCAGTCAGCGTCGTCATGGCGGAATTGGTCGAAGCTCTTGCCGCTTCCCGGCAAAACCATGGCTGTCGGGCCGGTCGGCACGCTCACACAGGCACCGAGCAGCAGGCTGGCCAGGACTATGGGGTACTTGTTCATTGATTTCATGCGGTTTTCTCCTGGCCGTGTTCAGGGCTGACGTGGTGGAACTGGCGCGACCTCGACCCAGCCGCGCGGACAGGTCTTCACGTAAGGGTAATAGGCTTTTCTGGCGGCGCAATAGTACCAATAGTGGGATTGCGGCGCGGGACGCTCGGTTGCCGGCGGTTCCGTCTGTTCGACGTAAACCGGTGGCGCCGGCTGCGCCACCACGACCGGCGGGTAGTACGACGGGTAGGGTGGGTAAGGCGGGTAATAGACCGGACCGGGGTAATAGGGTCCCCAGGTCGGGCCGACGACCACGCCAACGCGCGCGCCGCCGTGCCAACGATCAGCCAGGGCGTCTCCGACGCCGGCCGTGCACAGGAGGAGGCACGCCAGGGTGGTTTTCAGCAATTGCATGGCACGTACCTTTCTTTCAACTGGCCGAGCCGTCGATGACTGTTTCCGGTCATCGGCGGTTCCGCGCCCAGGGTTGGCCCCGACCCTCTTTTCCCCGCTGGCATTCTAATATGATCGGCGCGAAAAATACGCGGTCGCCGGTTGCCGTTCCGAAAGCATCGACGATGACGGTCGCGAAGCGCGGAAGGAATCGCCGTGTCGACAAGCGCCGGATGCTGCGATGCGGTAAAATCACCGTATGCTATATCCACTGATTCGCAATTTCTTTTTTGCCCTCGATGCCGAGACCGCGCACGGTATCGGCATGGCCGGCATCGATTTGCTCAGGGCCACCGGCATCGGTTGCGTGCTATCCCCGAGCGTGCCGCCAGACCCCGTGCGGGTGATGGGGATCGATTTTCCGAACCCGGTCGGTCTGGCCGCCGGGCTGGACAAAAACGGCGACCACATCGACGCCTTGGCGGCCATTGGTTTCGGGTTCATCGAAATCGGAACCGTCACGCCGCGACCGCAGCCGGGCAATCCGCGGCCGCGGATGTTCAGGATTCCAGAAAAGCAGGCGATCATCAATCGCATGGGCTTCAATAACGACGGTGTCGATAAGCTGTTGACCAATGTAGCGGCGGCGAAGTTCACCTCGAACGGCGGTGTGCTGGGAATCAACATCGGCAAGAATTTCGACACGCCGATCGAGAAAGCCGCCGACGATTACCTGTTTTGTCTGGAGCGCGTCTATGGCGCGGCCAGTTATGTGACGGTCAATATTTCCAGCCCGAACACCAAGAATCTGCGCGAACTGCAACGCGACGACGCGCTCGACGCCTTGTTGGGGAGCCTGAAAGCCGCGCAATCGCGGCTTGCCGACCGGCACGGCAACTATGTGCCTCTGGCGCTGAAGATCGCTCCCGATCTGGACGACGAGCAACTGCGGGCGATTGCCGACTTGTTGCGGCGGCACCGCATGGACGGAGTCATCGCCACCAACACCACCATTTCGCGCGCGGCGGTGGACGGTCTGCCGAATGCCGAGCAGGCCGGCGGCTTGTCCGGCGCGCCGTTGTTCGCTTCGTCGACCGAGGTGTTGCGGCAGTTGTCGGTCGCTCTGGCCGGCGAGGTACCGATCATCGGGGTCGGTGGCATCCTGCGTGGCGACGACGCGGCGGCGAAAATCGCCGCTGGCGCCAGTCTGGTGCAGATTTACACGGGTTTCATCTACCGCGGTCCCGATCTGGTTGCCGAGGCGGCGCGAGCCGTGGCCAGGCGCCGTCGGCGCTGAGCCATCGAGGGATGGCCGATAAAGTGGTTGAATGCGGGTCATCGGCGGAGGATAATCGCCGCGCTTCGAAACATTTCACCTTTTGCCGACGACAAACATGACCCACTACCTGTTCATCATCGTTGGGGCGGTGCTCGTCAATAACGTCGTGTTGGTCAAGATTCTCGGTCTGTGCCCGTTCATGGGCGTGTCCAAGAAACTGGAAACGGCTTTCGGCATGGGGGCGGCGACGACTTTCGTGCTCACCGTCGCCACCGGCGCCAGCTACATCATCGATCACTACCTGTTGATGCCTTTTGGGCTGGAATATCTGCGCACCTTGTCGTTCATCGTTACCGTGGCGGCCATCGTCCAGTTGACCGAAATGGTGATCCAGAAGGTCAGCCCGGTGCTGCATCAGGTGCTGGGTATCTATTTGCCGTTGATCACCACCAATTGCGCCGTGCTCGGCGTTCCGCTGTTGAACGTCGCCAACAAGTACGATTTCGTCGAGTCGCTGCTGTTCGGCGCCGGCAGTTCGGTGGGTTTTTCGTTGGTGCTGGTGCTTTTCGCCGGTATTCGCGAACGCATCGAGGGGGCCGAGGTGCCCACCTATTTCAAGGGAACGGCGATCGCCATGGTGACCGCTGGCCTGATGAGTCTCGCGTTCATGGGCTTCGCCGGGCTGGACAAGTACCAATGATCATTGCCTTGGCGGTCATGGCGCTTGGCGCCGTCGTTCTCGGTGCGGCGCTCGGTTACGCATCGATCAAATTCAGGGTCGAAGGCAATCCGCTGGTCGAGAAAGTGGAGGCGATCCTGCCGCAGACGCAATGCGGCCAGTGTGGCTACCCGGGTTGCAAGCCTTACGCCGAGGCGATCGCCTCCGGCGAGGCCGAGATCAATCTCTGCCCGCCGGGTGGCATGGACGGGGTGCGCAAGCTCGCCGATCTGCTCGGTCGCGATGCCAAGCCACTCGACGCCGAGGAAAAACCAAAACAGGTGGCGATCATCGACGAGCAGACCTGCATCGGCTGCACCTTGTGTATTCAGGCGTGTCCGGTGGATGCCATCGTCGGTGCCGCCAAACAGATGCACACCATCGTCGAGCCGCTATGCACGGGTTGCGAACTGTGCATCAAACCGTGTCCGGTCGAATGCATCGTCATGCAGCCGATCGCCGAAAATCTCGACAACTGGAAGTGGAAATACCCGGTGATCGATATCAAGCGCGCCGCCTGAGGCGATCCGAATGTTGCGGAATCTGTTCAAATTCAAGGGCGGCGTCAAGCCGCAAACCCACAAGGCGCCGTCGGTGCGGATGCCGATCGGCGAGGCGCCCTTGCCGGAGCGTTTGTACGTGCCGTTGCACCAGAGCATCGGCGGCATCCCCGACCCGGTGGTCAAGGTCGGCGACACTGTGCTCAAGGGACAACGGATCGGCGCCGCCGACAGTTGGGTGTCTTCCGCCGTGCACGCGCCTACTTCCGGCCTCGTGCAGGACATCGCCGAGCACGTGGCTGCCCATCCCTCGGGGTTGACCACGCTGTCGGTGGTGATCGAGCCGGACGGTCGCGACGAATGGCTGCCGCGCGAGCCGGTCGATTACCGCGCTCTGGCGCCCGAGCGGGTGCGCGAGATGTTGCGCGATGCCGGGGTGGTCGGCCTGGGTGGCGCGGTATTCCCGAGTCACGCCAAATTGACCGCCGCCAAGACGGTGCCAGTCGAGCATCTGGTGATCAACGGCGCCGAGTGCGAGCCGTTCATGACCTGCGACGACATGCTGATGCGCGAACGGGCCGAGGACATCGTCCGTGGCGGCGCCATTTTTCGTCATCTGCTGCAAGCCCGGCAGGTGCTGATCGGCATCGAGGACAACAAGCCGGAAGCGGTGGCGGCGATGAAAGCGGCGGTTGCCGCATTGGGCGAGGATCACGAGGTCATCGCCGTGCCGACACGTTACCCTGCCGGCGGCGCCAAGCAGTTGATCCGCGTGCTGACCGGCAAGGAAGTACCGGCGAGCAAGCGCTCGACCGAACTCGGCGTGCAATGTTTCAATGTCGCCACGGCGTATACCGCTTATCGGGCGCTGGCGCATGGCGAGCCGGTGGTTTCGCGCATCGTCACCCTGACCGGTAACGTCGAAGAGCCGCGCAACTGGGAGGTGCGGCTGGGAACGCCGATGCGCGACCTCGTCGCTCTCGGACGGGCGAAGGCCGATACGGCCCGCTTCCTGATGGGCGGTCCGATGATGGGCTTCGAGATTCCGGACCTGGCGGCGCCGGTGGTCAAGGCCACCAACTGCCTCATCGCCGGCACCCCGGCCATGTTTCCCGCGCCGCCGCCGGAGATGCCGTGCATCCGTTGCGGCTCCTGTGCCGAAGCCTGTCCGCACGAATTGCAGCCTTTCGAAATGTACTGGTTCGCGCGGGCGAGAAATTTCGGCAAGACACAGGAATACAATATCTTCGACTGCATCGAATGCGGTTGCTGTGGCTATGTCTGCCCATCGCACATTCCACTGGTGCAGTATTTCCGCTTCGCCAAAAGCGAAATCTGGGCTCGCGAGCGTGAGAAGCAGGCGGCCGATGCCGCCAAGGCCCGTTTCGAGTGGCGCAACGCCCGCGAGGAACGCGAACAGGCGGAAAAAGCCGAGCGTCTGGCCAAGGCCGCCGCCGCGCGCGCGGCCAAGCCGGCGGTGACCGTCTCCGCCGCAGTACCCGATTCCGCCGCCGCCTCCGTTCCCTCGGCCGACGGGGTGGCGTTGCCGCCTTCCACCGACGCCGATGCGGCCAAGCGGGCGACCATCGCCGCGGCCATGGAGCGCGCCCGCGCGCAACGCGAGGCCGTACAACCGAAAAACACCGAGCCGGCGACCGCCGGGCAGCGGCGGGAGATTGCCGCCGTCGAGGCCAGACGCGCCGCTGTGGTCGCCGGGACGCCGGAACAGGCCGACGCGCCGAAGCGGGTGGAGGACGCATGATCGACTTTTCGACGCCCCCCTATCTGTTGCGGGAGCGCACCGGCGTCACCCGCGTCATGCTACAGGTGCTGCTGGCATTGCTGCCGGGCATCGCGGCTTACGTCTGGCAGCTAGGACCGGCGATTCTGGTGCAGGTGGCGGTGGCGACGCTCGCCGCGCTGCTTGGCGAAGCCTTGATGCTGAAGGTGCGCGGTAAACCGCTGGGTCTGTTTCTGACCGATGGCAGCGCCATCGTCACCGCCTGGCTGGTCGCACTGGCCTTTCCGCCGCTGGCCCCGTGGTGGCTGGTGGTGGTCGGTACCCTGTTCGCCATCGTCGTCGCCAAGCAGTTGTACGGCGGACTCGGCCAGAATCCCTTCAACCCGGCGATGATCGCCTTCGCCGTCTGCATCGTTTCCTTTCCGGCGCTGATGTCGCAGTGGCCGGCGCTGGGTCTCAAGCTGAGCTTCGTCGAGCAGTGCCGGATCATCGCCGGTCTGGCGCCGCGACTCGACGCCATCAGTGGCGCAACACCGCTCGATTCGCTGAAAACCGCCCTCAAACTGGGCGAGGGCGCGGTCGACGTGCCGACCTTGCTGGCCTCGCAGGAGATTTTCGGCAATTTCGCCGGTCGCGGCTGGGAATGGGTGACCGGCGGCTACTTGCTGGGTGGTCTGTGGCTGTGGCAGCGCAAGATCATTACCTGGCACGCGCCCTTGGGATTCCTCGCTGGCATGGGGGCGCTGGCTGGCGCCTTGTGGCTGTGGCAACCGCTACGGTTTGCCGATCCCTTGTTCCATCTGTTCTCCGGCGGCGCGATGCTTGGCGCCTTCTTCATCGTCACCGATCCGGTTTCCGGCTGCACCACTCCCAAGGGCAAGGCGATCTTCGGGTTTGCCGCCGGCATGCTGGCCTACGTGATTCGCGTTTTCGGCGGCTATCCGGATGGTGTCGCCTTTGCGGTCTTGCTGCTGAATCTGTGCGCGCCGCTGATCGATCTCTACACCCAACCGCCGATTTTCGGCTTGAAGGGTAAAAAATGACCTCGCCGATCCAGCCCCCGAGCGCCGCCCGGATGGCCACCCGCACGGCGATCATCCTGCTGATCTTCGTGGTGGCGTTCACCAGCTTGCTGGCGGGGGCCTATTTCTGGACGCAGCCGGCCATCGAAGCGGCGGCGGCGACCGAGAAAATGAAACTGATCGGCGAGGTATTGCCGCGCCAGATCTACGACAACGATCCGCTGACCGATAGCGTGCCGTTGCCGGCGAACCCCTTGCTCGGCGCCGATGAGGCGTCTACGGCCTATCGCGCCCGCAAGGACGGCAAGATCAGCGCGCTGGTTTTTGAGGCAATCGCGCCCGACGGCTATTCGGGCAAGATTCGTCTGCTGATTGGCGTGACGGTCGACGGCACCTTGCTCGGCGTCCGTGTGACGCAGCACAAGGAAACCCCCGGGCTGGGCGACTATATCGAGCCGCGCAAGGACAAGAACAAGGAACGGCCGTGGATCACGCAGTTCGACGGTCTGTCGCTGGCGACGGTGAGCGACCGCGAGTGGCGGGTCCGGAAGGACGGCGGTCGTTTCGACTCCGTGGCTGGTGCGACGGTCACGCCGCGCGCGGTGGTCAAGGCGGTCAACAAGGCGCTGAAGTTCGTCGCCGAAAATCGCCGACAACTGGTCGGCGTCACCGCGGGAGAAGCGCAATGATCAATCGCGAGGAATTTCGTCAAATCGCCGGGAACGGCATCTGGCGGCAGAACACCAGTCTGGTGCAAATTCTCGGCATGTGTCCGCTGCTGGCGGTGACCACCAATCTGGTCAACGGGGTGATGCTGTCGCTGGCGACCATCGTGGTGATGGCGATGTCGAATCTGGCGGTTGCCATGCTGCGCAACTGGATTCCGCACGAGATCCGCATTCCGGTGTTCATCCTGATCGTCGCCGCGCTGGTCACCGTCGTCGATCTGGTGTTCAACGCCCAGTTTCACGACCTTTATCTGGTGCTCGGCATCTTCATTCCCCTGATCGTCACCAACTGCATCGTTCTGGCGCGCGTCGAAGCCTTCGCCAACAAGAACCCGCCCTTGCAGTCGGTCCTGGACGGCGCGTTCATGGGCGTCGGCATGCTGTGGACGCTCGGCTTGCTTGGCGGCTTGCGCGAATTCATCGGCGCCGGCACCCTGTTCGGCGGCATCGACATGGTCTTTCCGGCACTGCGTCCATTGCAGTTGTTGCCCGCCGATTACCCCGGCCTGCTGCTGGCCGTCCTGCCGCCCGGGGCCTTCATCCTGCTCGGTTGCCTGATCGCCTGGAAGAACTGGGCCGAGGCCCGTGCCGCCGCGCGTCAGGCGGGTGCCCGACCGCCGGCGGCGCTCGCCGACGGCGTGTGAGCCGGCGTCGGGCGGGTCATGAACGACGCGCAACGCCGCGAGGTATTCATCCGCTTGCGGGCCGCCGATCCGGAACCGAGCACCGAACTCGCCCACGCCAGCGCGTTTCAGTTGCTGGTCGCCGTGATCCTGTCGGCGCAGGCTACCGATAAAAGCGTCAATCTGGCGACCGGACCGCTTTTCTCCGTCGCGCCGACGCCGGGTGCCATGCTGGCGCTGGGCGAGGACGGCCTGGCCGACTACATCAAACGCATCGGTCTTTACCGGACCAAGGCCCGGAACGTCGTCGCCACCTGCCGGCAATTGCTAGAAAAGCACGGCGGCGACGTGCCACGGACGCGGGCCGAACTCGAAGCCTTGCCGGGCGTCGGCCGCAAGACCGCCAATGTGGTGTTGAACACCGCTTTCGGAGAGGCGACGATCGCCGTCGATACCCATATTTTCCGGCTGGCCAACCGCACGGGCCTGGCCATCGGCGCCACGCCGCTGGCCGTCGAAAACGCGCTGCTGCAAGCCGTTCCCGATGAATTCCGTCACTCGGCGCACCATTGGCTGCTGCTGCATGGCCGCTACGTTTGCAAGGCGCGGCGACCGGAATGCTGGCGTTGCCGTCTCGCCGATCTCTGCGCCTATCCGGAAAAGACGCTCGACCCTGTCGGAGCGCCGGGCGGGTGAGCGTGGCCACGGCGCTGGCGGTCGGCAACGAAGCGGAGCCGTTTCTTGCCGAGGAGGCGTTCCGGCGGGCCTTGGCGCGGACCGGCGAAAGCCAGGCCAATGGCGTGCTGTTGTTCCTGAGCGCCGATTTTTCCCGGCACGCCCAGCGCGCGCTCACCGCCGTCGCGCGCGCGGCGCGCTGCATGCAAGTGGCGGGCGGTGTTGCCGCCGGCGTGTTCACCGAGCAAGGCTGGGCGCTCGATCGGCCGGCGGCGGCGGCGATGGTCTTCGCCGGCGGTTTGGCGCTGGGTCCTCCGGACGCCGTCGCGCGGGCGGCGGAGCAGGACGATGCCGCCGTGCCCCGCATCATTCTCAGTTACGCCGGCGGCACGCCGCCCGCCGAATGGGAGGCCCCGCCAAGCCGTTTCGGCGGCAGCTTCGCCGGTCGCGACGGGCGCGCCGAACCGCTGGCCTGGCAGCAGGCGCGTCTGGCCGCGCATTGCAGCGTTCGTCCGTTGGGCGTCAAGGTCGACAGCGGCGTGTCGCGAGGTTGGCAATTGCTCGGCGAGCCGTGCCCGGTTGGCGCTTGTCGTGCCTACGATGTGCTCACCATGGCCGGTCAAGCGTCGCTTGATCACCTGCTGCACGTACTGCCGGCGACCCACCGCGATCCGGAAACGCGGTTTTTGGCGGCGGTCTGCGCCGTCGTTTTCGACGACCACGACGCCTGTGGCGCGGCGCGGCCCGACGCTTGGCAGACCGCTTTCGCCGCTGGCGCCGGGCGCTCGATCGCGGTGATCGCCGCCAATGCCGACCGGTCGCTGACCCTGGCCGAGCGCCTGTCGCCGGGACAAAAGCTGGTGTGGGCCTTGCGCTCGCCGCAAGCCGCCGCCGACGACATGCGCCGCTGCGTCGACCGGCTGGCCGTCGCGGCGCCGACGCCGCTGGGCGCGGTGGTATTTTCGTGTATCGGTCGCGGCCCGTATTTTTACGACGGCGAGGACCGCGATGTCGCCATCCTGCAAGGGCGCTTTCCCGGGCTGCCGCTGATCGGTGTCCATGGCACCGGGCAAATCGCCGCCAAGCCGGCCGGCGGGAACCGTTCGCTGCAAAATGCCGTCGTCACCGCTTTGCTGAGCAAAATCCCTGTGAGGCCGCATGTTTAATCCCAGTCGCGAGCAGGTTCGGCAATTCTTTTGCGAGGCCTGGCGCAAGCATCGCCAGCGTTGCGTTGTCGACGGCGCCGACGCCGTGGCCGCCGATCTGATCGCCAACCATCCCGAATACCACGCCCTGCTGGAAAACCCGGATCTCGCCCTGACGGAGGAGTTCACTCCCGAAAGCGGGCGGATGAACCCTTTTCTGCACCTTTCGCTGCACCTCGCCGTCGCCGAGCAAATCAGCATCGACCAGCCACGCGGCATTCGCGCCGCTTACCAGACGCTGCGCGGCCGCCTCGAGGTCCACGACGCCGAACACGCCTTGATCGAGTGTCTCGGCGAGGCGCTGTGGCACGCGCAGCGCCAAGGCGGCGCCATCGATCAGGCGGCGTATATCGAAGCGATACGCCGTGCCGCCAGCACCTGACTGCCGCACGGCGATCCTGCCGGCGATCAGCGTTCCGGCGGGTCGTCCGGCGCTTGCGCCAGTTGACGCTGCATCAACACGAAAAAGCGGTCGTAGAACGGTCCGGCGGGGATGGTTTCGCTGGCGACCTTGACCAGCGAGTCGGCGGTCGCGCTCAGCGGGATGGACAGCGACCCGAGGGCGCTGACGCCGAGGTTGGCCGAATTCGGGTTTTTCTTCAGCGCGTAACTGTCCTGGATGGCGTTGACATAGGCGGTGGCGACCTTGCCGTGCGTGCCTTCGGCGACGCAGACGACATTGAACACGATCTGCGCATGCGTTTCGCCTTCTGGCTGGAAGTGCTTGTTGGCGCTGATGAAATCGTTCTTTACCGTGCTCAGTTGATACCCCTGGCTGAGCAGCGCGCGGCGGGCGGCTTCGCAAGTGGCGTCGACGCTGGCGTCGAAGAGACGCGAGAAGGTTTCGTTGGCTTCGAAACCTTCGGTTTGGTAGACGGCGACGATTTTCGGCGGCGTGACGCAGGCCGCCAGGAACAGCGCGCCGGCAAGCGCCAACGGCGCGCGCCGGTTCAATGCGCCTGATCCCAGTTGTCGCCGACGCCGACATCGACCAGCAGCGGCACGCGCAGGCGGGCCAGACCGCCCAGTTCGGTCATTTTCGCCGGCAACTCGGCGCGCACGCGGGCCAGCTCGTCGTCGGGGACTTCGAGGAGCAGTTCGTCATGCACCTGCAACAACAGGCGACTGCGCAGGTTTTCGGTGTCCAGCCAGTGCTGGACGGCGATCATCGCCGACTTGATCAGATCGGCCGCCGAACCTTGCATCGGGGCATTGATCGCCGCCCGTTCGGCGCCCTGTCGCCGCGCGGCCTGCGTGGCGCGAATTTCCGGTAGCCACAGACGGCGGCCGAAAACGGTTTCGACGTAGCCGAGAGTCCTCGCCGATTCGCGCGTGCTGGCCATGTAGCGCGCGACGCCGGGATAGCGCGCGAAATAGCGGTCGATGTAGGCTTGCGCCGCGCCGCGTTCGAGGTCGAGCTGACGGGCGAGGCCAAAGGCGCTCATGCCGTAAATCAGGCCGAAGTTGATGGTTTTGGCGACGCGCCGTTGGTCGGGGCCGACGTCGGCCGGTGGGACGCCGAAAATTTCGCCGGCGGTGGCCCGATGCACGTCCTCGCCGGCGGCGAAGGCGTCGAGCAGGCGCGGATCTTCGGAAAGATGGGCCATGATCCGCAGTTCGATTTGCGAATAGTCGGCCGAGACGATCCGACAGCCCGGCGGGGCGATGAACGCCGCGCGGATACGGCGGCCTTCGGCGGTGCGTACCGGAATGTTTTGCAGATTCGGGTCGTTCGACGCCAGGCGGCCAGTCACCGCCACCGCCTGCGCGTAGCTGGTGTGCACGCGGCCGGTGGCGGGATTGATCATTTTCGGCAGCTTGTCGGTATAGGTGCCTTTCAGTTTCGCCAGTTGCCGCGATTCGAGCAGGATTTTCGGCAAGGGGTAGTCGAGCGCCAGTTCGGAAAGCACTTCTTCATCGGTGGATGGGGTTCCCGACGGCGTTTTTTTCTTGATCGGCAGGCCAAGCTTGGTGAACAGCACGTCGGCCAACTGCTTGGGCGAATTGACGTTGAAGGGCTGGCCAGCGGCGGCGTGCGCCTGTTCCTCCAGTTCGAGCAGGCGTTTGCCGAGTTGATGGCTCTGTTCGGCGAGAAGCGGGCTGTCCACGAGCACGCCGGCACGTTCCATGCGGAAAAGGATGTCGCGGACCGGGATTTCAATGTGTTCATAAACCCGGCTCAGGCCGGCGTCGCCGACGATCCGGGGGTACAGCCGTTCATGCAGGCGCAGGCACAGATCGGCGTCCTCGGCGGCGTAGGCCGACGCCTGGTCGATGGCCACCTGTTCGAAACCGATCTGCTTGGCGCCCTTGCCGCACAGCGCCTCGTAGGGAATCGTCGCCAGACCGAGATGACGTTCCGCCAATTGCCCGAGATCGTGGCCGCGCACGCCATCCTTGCCGGATTCCAGGACGTAGGATTGCAGCAAGGTGTCGTGGCGGACGCCGGCGAGGGCGATGCCGTGGTTGGCCAGCACGTGCTGGTCGTATTTCAGGTTCTGGCCGATCTTGGCGTGGCGTGGCGACTCCAGCCAGGGGCGCAGGCGCGCCAGCACCTCGTCGCGCGGCAGTTGCGCCGGCGCGCCGGGATAGGCGTGCGCCAGCGGCAGATAAGCCGCCTCGCCGGGCGACACGGCCAGCGACAGGCCGACGATGCGCGCGGCGAAAGGATCGAGGCTGGTCGTTTCGGTATCCAGCGCGGTCAGCGGACAGTCTTCGATTTTGCGCAGCCAGATCTCGAATCTCGACCAGTCGACAATCGTTTCGTAAGCGGCGCGATGCGCGCCGTCGACGAGCGGGGTGACCGACGTCGGCGGTGGCGCGTCGTCGTCCGGTGTCGCGCCTTGCCGCGCTTCCTTGAGCCAGGTGCGCATCTCGAAATGGGTGAACAGTTCGATCAGCCGCGCGCGGTCGGCGGCGCGCGGCCTCAGGTCGGCGAGTTCCAGCGAGAGATCGAGATCGCAGCGCACGGTGACCAGGCGGCGCGCCAGCGGCAAAAAGTCGAGCGCGCGCCGCAGATTCTGGCCAACGACACCGCCAATCTCCGGCGCGGCGGCGATCACGCCGTCCAGCGAATCGTACTGGCCGAGCCACTTGACCGCCGTTTTGGCGCCGACCTTGTCCACGCCGGGAACGTTATCGACCGCGTCGCCGACCAGTGCCAGGTAATCGACAATGCGCGCGGCCGGCACACCGAATTTGCCGATCACGCCGTTTTCGTCCAGGACCTCGCCAGTCATGGTGTTGACCAGTTCGATGCGCGGACCGACCAGTTGCGCGAGGTCCTTGTCGCCGGTCGAAATCACCACCCGCACTTCCCGTGCCGCCGCCCGGCGGGCGAGGGTGCCGATCACGTCGTCGGCCTCGACGCCGTCGACCGTCAGCAGCGGCCAGCCCAGCGCGGCGATCGCCCGGTGCAGGGGCTCGATCTGGCGAACCATGTCGTCGGGCATGCTTGGCCGGTTGGCCTTGTACGGGGGATACCAGTCGTCGCGAAAGGTTTTTCCCTTGGCGTCGAAAACGCAGGCCTTGAAATCGATGCCATCGGCCCGATAATCGCTTTCCAGGCGCCGGAGCATGTTCAGCACGCCGTGGATTGCCCCCGTCGGTTCATTTTGCGTGGTTCGCAAATCCGGCATGGCGTGAAAAGCGCGATAGAGATACGACGATCCGTCGACCAACAGCAGTGTAGGCATGGCGTTGCGGCGATCCGGGCGAGTGAGTTGCCAGTGCGTTGCAAGAGAGTCGGCCGACACCGGCGGTGTGCCCGTCGCGGGCCGGCGACCCGTCCAAGAAAGCGCATGATCACCGGTATCGGCACCATGTCGCGCCGCCATTATCGCAGACTTCGCCGTCGCCACCGACGGGTGGCAACCGGCGGGCGCGGGGCGTGTCCAATCTGTACTACAATCGCGACGAGACGTTGTCGTGCCCGGTGGCCGCTGGCGACGCCCGACATCATTCCCGATCACTCATCCGGAAAGTTTCGCATGTATCGCATTCTTAAGCTGTTTTTCGTCGCGCTACTGGTTTCCGGCGCCGTTTTCGCACAAGGTCGGGCCGATCTTCAGCCCTTGCCGGCCGTGCCCCCGCCACCGCCGGAGATGGCGCCCTTCGATGCCGCCCTGGAGCCGGAGGTGACGATCCGGAAGCGCGAAGGCGAAACCGTCGAGGAACACCGGGTCAACGGCAAGTTGTACATGATCAAGGTGACGCCCGAACATGGCGTTCCCTATGTCCTGATCGACCGCACCGGCGATGGCGTGTTCACCACCATGGAGACGCCCGGCGCGCCCGCGCTCAGCGTGCCGATGTGGGTCATCGGCACTTTCTAGCCGCTTGTCGTCGCTGACGGCTCGCGGTCCCGGGTCCGCCTGGCGGGACCGGGCCATGCGGGGCTTGGCGCGAGGTAGTACGACTTGGCACGACCGGCATCGCTTTTTATCCTTTGTTGTTTCGATCACGACGAGAGCGTTTCGATGACCAACTTTCCCATACCCGCCCCACTGTTCGACGGCCATTGCCGGACGGTCGAGGCCGGCAATGCCTTCGACTGGTATCGGCAAGGCTGGGCGATCTTTGTCGTCAATCCCGGCGTCTGGATAGCGATGACGGTCATCCTGATCGTCATTTTCATGGGGCTGCACATCGTTCCGCTGGTCGGCTGGCTGGTCGCGCATCTGCTGACCCCCGTTCTCGCCGCCGGCATGCTGCTTGCCTGCCGGAAGGCGGCGGACGGCGAAACGCTGACGATCGGCGATCTTTTCGCCGGTTTCCGGCGCAACAGCCACGCGCTGGTGATGCTTGGCGTGTGGTACATGGCTGGCGTGGCGCTGGTTTCGCTGCTGATTTTCATCCTTGCCGGCGGCGGCGTGGCCGGAGCGCTGGCGCTGGGCAACCCGCTCGGCGCCGGTATCGCCATCGGCGGTTTCTTTGTCGCCGGAGTGCTGTGGATGTTGTTGTCGGTGCCGGTGGCCATGGCCATTTGGTTCGCGCCGGCGCTGGTGTTTTTCAATGACATGCCGCCGCTTCAGGCGCTGCAGGCCAGTTTCAACGCGTGTCTCAAGAATATCCTCGCGCTTCTGGTGTACGGTTTGATCGGTTTGATCCTGTCTTTTTTTGCCGCCTTGCCGGTCGGACTCGGTTTTCTGGTCCTTGGGCCGGTAATGGCCGGTTCGATTTACGCGTCTTATCGCGATATTTTCGTCACCGCCTGAAACTCCTCTTCACGACTTCGCCATGCAAGTACTTCCTCTTTCCGCCGCCGGTGGCTGGCGCTGGCTCAGCGCCGGTTTTGGAATTTTCCGCAAGAATCATCTGATGCTGACGTTGTTGGTGATCAGCTACTGGACCTTGATGGCGGTGGTGAACATGTTTCCCGTCATCGGGACGGTTGTCGGCACGGTCTGTATTCCCGCGTTTTCGGTCAGTTTGATGAACGTTTGCCAGAGCATCGATCGGGGAGGGCCGGTGAGCATGCCTTTGCTGTTCTCCGGTTTCGCCAGCCATTTGCGGTCGCTGCTCGTGCTCGGCGCCATTTATCTGGCGGCGACGGTCGGCATACTGGCCATCTCGTCGCTGTTCGACGACGGCGCACTGATGCGCATGATCCTCGCCGGGCAAAAGCCCGAGGAGGAAAGCGTCGCCAGCGGCGCCTTGCTCACCGCCACCCAGCTTGCCCTGGTTCTGCTGGGGCCGCTGATGATGGCTTACTGGTATGCGCCGGTGCTGGTCGGCTGGCACGGCTTCTCGCCGGCCAAGGCGCTGTTCTTCAGTTTCGTGGCCTGTGTGCGCAACTGGCGCGCGTTCATGGTTTATGCCTTGGCGATCATGGCCGGCGCGACGCTGCTGCCGCTGGTGGTGCTGGGACTTTTCGCCGCCCTTTTTCCGGGTGCGACCGGGGTGTTGACGACGGTTTTGACCATGGCCATCGTCCTGATCGTCATGCCGACCCTGTATGCCAGTTTCTACGTCAGTTATCGCGATGTGTTCGTCAGCACCGACACCCGTGCCTGACGAGGCGAACGGCGCGCCGCTGGGTATTTTCGGCGGCACTTTCGACCCGGTTCATTTCGGCCACCTGCGCTTGGCCGAGGAGGCGATCGATCGCCTGGGTCTGGCGGGGGTGCGCTGGATTCCGGCCGGTCAGCCGGCCTTGCGGGGCGCGCCGGGAGCCGACGCGCCACATCGTTTGACGATGGTGCGTCTGGCCACCGCCGGTAATCCGCGTTTCTCGGTCGATGCCGCCGAAGTCGAGGCGGCGCGGACCAGCTACACCGTGCTCACGCTCGAACGCCTGCGGCGGCACGAATGTTGTGGGCCACGACGGCCGTTGGTGTTGCTGCTCGGCGCCGACGCGTTCGCCGGCTTGCCCGGCTGGCATCGCTGGCGGACGCTGTTCGATCTGGCGCATGTGGCCATCGCGCACCGTCCGGGCTACCCGATCGACGCCGGCAACTTGCCGCCGGCTCTGGCCGCCGACTACGGCGAACGGTTTCGGGAGAGTCCGGCCGCGCTCACCGGGACTCCAGCCGGTTGCATCGTCAGCCTGGCGATGGACCAGCTGGCGATCTCCGCGACGCGCATCCGCCGACTGTTGCGTGACGGTCAGAGTCCGCGCTATTTGCTCCCGGACGACGTGATCGCCTATAGTCACGAACACCGCCTTTACCCGGAAAATCAAATCCCCAAGTGCCAATGAAACTCCAAAAACTGGAAAAAATCGTCGTCGACGCGCTCGAGGACATCAAGGGACGCGATATTGAAGTCATCGATACCAGTCGCCTGACCTCGCTTTTCGAACGCATCGTCGTCGCCTGCGGCGATTCCAACCGCCAGGTCAAGTCCCTGGCCCGCAACGTTCAGGACAAGGTGCGCGAAGCCGGCGAACAGGTGTTGTCCTGCGAGGGCGAGGAGTTTGGCGAATGGGTGCTGGTCGATCTCGGCGACATCGTCGTCCATGTCATGCAGCCGGCGGTTCGCGCGTATTACAACCTGGAAGAACTTTGGGGCGGCAAGGGGCCGCCGCGCGCACGCCGATTCGCCGCCGATGCGGTGGAAGCACCGGCGAGCGTCCCGTGAAACTCGGCGTCCTTGCCGTCGGCCACAAACCGCCGGCATGGATCGCGGCCGGCTGCGCGGAGTACATCAAACGCATGCCGCGGGAACTGCCGTTGAGCATCGTCGACATCAAGCCGGAGGCGCGCGGCTCGAAAAACCGCGAGCAATTGCTTGCCGCTGAAAAAAGCCGCTTGTCGGTCGCGCTGCAAGGTTATGCGCGAACCGTCGTCCTCGACGAGCGTGGCAGGGATCTGAACACCGTCCAGTTCGCCGGCTTGCTGGAGGCATGGCTGCGCGTCGGCGGCGATACCGCTTTCGTCATCGGTGGCGCCGACGGCGTGGACGAGCGCTTGAAACGGCAGGCCGACGACAGCCTTCGTCTGTCAAGCCTGACGCTGCCGCATGCCATGGCCCGCCTGCTGCTTTGCGAACAACTTTACCGAGCGGTCAGCATCGTTCGCCAACATCCCTATCACCGGGAGGGCTGATGCACGTCAACACCCACGGCCTACGCATCTACCTGGCGTCGCGCAGCCCGCGACGGCGCGAACTTCTTCAACAGATCGGCGTCGGTTTCGACACCATCCTTTGCCGCGACCTGCCGCGCGGCGAGCTGGCGGTGGACGAGACGCCGTTGGCCGACGAGGCGCCGCTGGCCTATGTTCAGCGTGTCGTCCGCAGCAAGGCGGAGAACGGCTACCGTATCGTGCAGTGGCGGAAATTGCGACGGCAGCCGATCCTGGCCGCCGATACCTCGCTCGACCTGGACGGCGAAACGATTGGCAAACCGCGCGACGCCGACGACGCCAAACGCATCCTGACACGCCTCTCCGGCCGGACCCATCGCGTGCTGACCGCCGTGGCGGTCAGCCTGGATACGCGGATCGAGATGGTGGTCTCGATCAGCGAGGTGCGTTTTCGTCAGCTGCTATCGACGGAAATCGCGCGCTATGTCGCAACCGGCGAACCGATGGACAAGGCCGGCGCCTATGGCATCCAGGGCTATGCCGGCATTTTCGTCGAACACCTCGCGGGTAGCTATACTGGTGTGATGGGTCTGCCGGTGTGCGAGACGGCGCAACTGCTGAGACGCTTCGACTACCCGCTGTGAGGGGGGTGACGCGCCGGCAATGTTCCTTGCCTGCCTCGCCGCTTTTTCCGAGAGGAAGGCGTGTGTCGCCCGGCAACACGTTCTTGCCGGTAGTCATGTTCGCTGTCGCGGTTGTTTGTGAAGCGTAGCGCCGCAAACCCCATCGACGAGTCCGGAACCTACGATGAGCCACCCACAAAATCAACGTGACGATTTCGAGTCACGGGTTTTCGCCGAGCAGATCGACATGATCTACCAGCAGTTGCCGCACGGTCTGGCGATGTCGATCCTCGGTTCCACGCTGATGGTTCTCGTGCTTTGGGAGACCACTGCCCACCACCTGCTGATTGGCTGGTACCTGTTGCATCATCTGGTGGTGGCTGCCCGCTATCTGTTGATCCGGGCGTATCGTCGTGCCGCGCCGCCGCCGGCGCGCGCCCGTTTCTGGGCACGTTTGTTCGTCGCCGGCAGCACCGTGGGCGGCCTGATCTGGGCCGTTTGCGGGACCGTGCTGTTTTCTTTCGATGTCGGTCCGTTCGGGATGTTCTTCATGGGCATGTTCGTCACCGGCGTCACGGCGACGAGTTTATTCACCCTCTCGGCGTATTTCCCCGCATTCGCGCCTTTCGCGGTGTCGATGGCCGGATCGATGGCGTCCGTGTTGCTGATCTCGGGCGCGCGAAACCAGCAGCTCTGCGGGCTGAGTCTGCTGCTGTTCATTTACATCCTGTTGGTGAGCGCGTGGCGTTTTCAGAAAGACACCATTGAGGCCATTCGTTTTCGCTTCGAACTCAAGGCCGCCAAAGAACAGGCCGAGGCGTCCAGTCATGCCAAGTCGCAGTTTCTCGCCAACATGAGCCATGAAATCCGCACTCCGATGAACGGCGTGTTGGGCATGGCCGAACTCCTGCTCGATACCGTCCTGACCGCGCAACAGCGCGGTCGGCTCGAAACGCTTTACCGTTCCGGGCAAAATCTGCTCGACGTGATCAACGCCATACTCGATTTTTCGAAAATCGAGGCCGGAAAACTGGAACTGTGGGAAGTCGACTACGAGCCGCGCGTTCTGGTGCGGGAACTGGTGGACGTCTTTCTCGCCGCCGCCGACAGCAAGGGCTTGTCTCTGACCGGGCATGTCGCCGCCGACGTCCCGGCTCGCCTGCACGGCGATTTGCCGCGACTGCGACAGGTATTGACCAATCTGGTCGGCAACGCCATCAAATTCACCGATACCGGTGGCGTTGCCATTGCCGTGACCTGTCTCGACGAAGAGACCTTGCGCCTGTCGGTACGCGACAGTGGCGTCGGTCTTGCCGCCGCGGACTGCGCCCGTGTTTTCGACGCTTTCGCCCAGGCCGACGGGTCGCACTCCCGGCGGCACGGCGGCACCGGACTCGGTCTGGCGATATCGAGGCAGATCATCGCCCTGATGGGGGGGCGAATCGGTGTCGACAGTTCGCCGGGGATGGGATCTACGTTCTGGGCGGAAATACCGTTGCGCCTCGCCGTCGAGCCGGCACCGCCGGCCGCGCCGCCGCTTGCCAGCCGCCCGGACAGCGAGCAATTGCGCGGGAGCGTGCTGTTGGTCGAGGACAACGCGGTCAATCAGGTCGTCGCGCAAGCTTTCCTGGAAGCGCTCGGGCTGCGCGTCAGCCTGGCGGCGAACGGTCTGGAAGCGGTCGACATCACCGGGCGGGAACGCTTCGACGTCGTTTTGATGGATTGTCAAATGCCGGATCTCGACGGCTTCGAGGCCACGCAACGGATTCGCGCGCGCGAGCGGGAGCAGGGCGGCGAACGGGGCGGGGTGCCGATCGTCGCCTTGACCGCCAATGTGTTTGAAGACGACCGCGAGCGCTGTTTCCGCGCTGGCATGAACGACTTCATCGCCAAGCCGTTCAAGCAGGCCGATCTGTATACGGTGTTGTCGCGCTGGCTTTGACGACGCGGTTTCCGGGAACGGTCGAGGTGGCCGTTCCATGGTCCGAGGTCCGTTCCGGTGTCACGGCCGGAGCGGCGCTGGAATCACCACCGTCGACCGCGCGCGGCGCCGAGAAACTCGTCGAGGATCGGCGTGCAATCCAGTAGCTCCTCGTTGCCGGGCGGGTGGAATTCGGGGTGCCACTGCACGCCGAGAACATAGGGTCTGCCGCTTTGCAGGCGGATCGCCTCGATAAGACCGTCGTCGCTGCCGCGCGCCTCGACCCGCAAATCGCGGCCCAGCGCCTTGATCGCCTGATGATGGATGGACACCACGCGGCCACCGCCGATGCCGGGATAGAGCTTCGCCAGTTCGGAGTCGCTGGTCCATTCGATCGCGTGGCTGTGGCGGTCATAATCGGGGTGCAGGTGCGCGCCGGCGGTGGCGATCTGCGTGGCGATGTCCTGATAGAGCGTGCCACCCAGCGCGACGTTGATCAACTGGGCGCCCCGGCAGATGCCGAGCACCGCCTTGCCGGCTTCCATGAACTCGTGCAGGAGTTCCATCTCGTAGGCGTCGCGCACCCGGTCGCCGACCCAGTCGGGGTGTGACGCTTCTTCGCCGTAGCTTTGCGGGTTGATGTCGGCGCCGCCTTGAAGAATCAGTCCGTCCAGATACTCGGCGTAATCGGAAAGGCGGATGCTGCTGCGATGGACCTTGGCGTCGCCGCTGACGGCTGGAATCATCAGCACCATCACATTGCGGGACATGGCCCAGTGCGCCACGGATTGCTCCAGGTATTGCAGCGACTTCGATTGCAAGCCGGTGGCGCCGATTTGCGGGTGGTAGATGCGTGCGGAAAGGCCGATACGTAGCGGTCGTCTGTTCATCGGGTGTCCACGAAAAAGCCGGCGAGAGGCGTCCCGCGCCGAGGGGTTCGAATGAAACGCCGGCGTCGCTGAAAGGTCTGCGCGCTCATCGCCCGCCGCCGGTCGCCGACGGGCGGGTGGCCGTACTCTGCGTTGACCGGTCCGGATGATGACGGTTCCACGCCCGGTTCTCGCGGTTTTTAGAGGTATTGGCCGACCAGCAAGGCCGCCAGCACTACCGCTATCACCGCCAGCCAATTGGCCTGTAGGCGTTGCCGGCGCAACAGTTCGACCAGCAGCGGGCTGAGGTCCGCGGTTTTCGATTGCTGCGTCAGCGTCTGATGCAGCAGGCGCGGCAGTTGCGGCAGGGTGCGCGCCCAATAGGACGCCTCTTGCCGCAAGCCCAACTGGAAAGCGCGTCGTCCGACCTGTTCGCTCATCCAGCGTTCGAGAAACGGCTTGGCCGTCTTCCACAAGTCGAGGTTGGGATCGAGTTGGCGGCCCAGACCTTCGATGTTGAGCAGGGTTTTCTGCAGCATGACCAGTTGCGGTTGAATTTCGACATTGAAGCGTCGCGAGGTCTGAAACAAGCGCAACAACACGCGGCCAAAAGAAATTTCATGCAGCGGCCGGTCGAAGATCGGCTCGCAGACGGCACGAACGGCGGCTTCGAATTCGTCGGCGCGCGTGTCGGGCGGCGCCCAGCCAGCCTCGATGTGCGCGGTGGCCACGCGTTTGTAATCGCGTTGGAAAAACGCCAGGAAATTTTGCGCCAGATAGTTCTTGTCGCTGTCGGTCAATGTGCCGACGATTCCGAAATCGAGCGCGATATAGCTGCCGTGATGCGCCGCGTCGGTGGCGATGAAGATGTTGCCGGGATGCATGTCGGCGTGGAAGAAGCCGTCGCGAAAGACTTGCGTGAAGAAAATTTCGACGCCCGCGCGCGACAACGCCGGCAGGTCGACGCCGGCGGCCAGCAGTGCGTCGGTCTGGCTGATCGGAATGCCGCGCATGCGTTCCATGACCATTACCGTGGTGGTGCATTTGTCCCAATAGACTTCGGGCACCCGTAGCAGCCGCGAGCCGCTGAAGTTGCGCCGCAATTGCGAGCAGTTGGCGGCTTCGCGCATCAAATCCAGTTCGTCGTAGAGATACTTGGCGAATTCGGCGACCACTTCGCGCGGCTTCAGACGCTTGCCGTCCGACCACGCTTTTTCAAGCAGACCGGCGAAGGTGTCGAGCAGCGCCAGATCGTTGGCGATCACGCCGTGCATTTCCGGTCGCAGCACCTTGACCGCCACCTCGTGGCCGCCGTCCTCCGGGCGCAGGCGGGCGAAGTGCACTTGCGCGATCGAGGCGCTGGCCACCGGCACGGCGTCGAACGCGGCAAATACCTCGTCGGCGGGCCGTCCATACGCCTTGGCGATCTGCGCCAGCGCCAGTTCGGAGGAAAACGGCGGTACGCGATCCTGCAACTTGGCCAGTTCGTCGGCCAGATCGGCGGGCAGCAGATCGCGGCGGGTCGACAGCACCTGGCCGAACTTGACGAAAATCGGCCCCAGCGATTCGAGCGCCAGTCGCAGGCGAACCGCCGGCGGGCTGTCGAAGCGGCGCCAGAAATGGAAGAGCCGCGACAGGGCGGCCAGACGGCCGCTCGGTTCGTGTTCGAGAATCATCTCGTCCAGGCCGTAGCGGCTCGCGATACTCAGAATTTTGACGAGACGGAAAAGTCGCACGCTTGACGGGATGAATAAGGGTAAATGTGAGAGTTTACACACAAACACCCGGCAACGCGTCTTGTCGTGCTGTCTAACGTTCGCCCGGGCGCACGGCCCGCATCGTATAATCCGCCGCTTGACCGAATCTTTCCCAGCATGCCTTCGATGAGTCACGACCTGAAGACCCACATCGCCGAACTGATGCGTGCCGCGCTGCGCAGCGTCGCGCCCGCCGAAGCCGAGGCCACGATTCTTATCGAACGCCCCAAGCTGGCCGCGCACGGCGACTTTTCCTGCAATCTGGCCATGCAACTGGCGCGCACGCTCAAGCGCAATCCGCGTGAACTTGCCCAGTTGCTGCTTTCGGAAGTGCCGTATTCCCCCGTGGTCGCCAAGGTCGACATCGCCGGCGCCGGTTTCATCAACTTTCACTTACAACCTGGCGCCAAGCTTGACGTCGTGCGTGGCGTGCTGGAGCACGGCGAGGCTTATGGCCGCTCGTCGGCTGGTGGCAAGCGCAAGGTGTTGGTCGAATTCGTTTCCGCCAATCCCACCGGGCCGCTGCATGTCGGCCATGGTCGCGGTGCTGCTTATGGCGGAAGTCTCGGCAAGTTACTGGCCTTCGCCGGCTGGGACGTGACCAGCGAATACTACGTCAACGACGCCGGCCGGCAGATGGACATCCTGGCCTTGTCGACCTGGCTGCGTTACCTGGAATCGTGCCAACCGACCGGCGAGGCCGTACCCTTTCCGCCGAATGCCTATCAGGGCGGCTATGTACGCGACATGGCACGGCGGTTGCGGTCCGCGCATGACCAACGCCTTTTCCGACCGTTGGCGAGCGTGCTGGCCGATACGCCCGGTCTGCCGGACCCGGTGCGCGGCGACGACGAGGCCAAGCGGCAGCGCGAAGCGCACCTCGACGCGCTGATTGCCAATGCCAAAACCTTGCTCGGCGATCAGTGGCTCTATGTGCACGATTTCGTGCTCACCGAACAGCTCGCCGATTGCCGGAGCGACCTGGAAGATTCCGGCGTGCATTTCGATGTCTGGTTTTCCGAACAGTCGCTGTTCGATACCGGCTTGGTCGAGCGGTGTATTGAACGTTTGCGTGAAGCCGGTCACCTGTACGTCCAGGACGGCGCGTGCTGGTTTCGGTCGACGGCTTTTGGCGACGAGAAGGACCGGGTGGTCCAGCGCGACAACGGTTTGTATACCTATTTCGCCTCCGACATCGCCTACCATCTCAACAAAATCGAACGCGGGTTCGAGCGTTTGATCAACGTGTGGGGCGCCGATCACCACGGCTATATTCCACGGGTGAAGGGCGCCTTGCAGGCGCTGGGTTGCGATCCCGCGCGGCTGGATGTGGCGCTGGTCCAGTTCGCCGTCCTTTATCGCGGGGGGGCGAAAGCGCAGATGTCAACCCGTTCCGGCGAGTACGTCACCTTGCGTAACTTGCGCGCCGATGTCGGCAACGACGCCTGCCGTTTCTTCTACGTGCTGCGCAAATCCGACCAGCACCTCGATTTCGACCTCGATTTGGCCAAGAGCCAGTCGAACGACAACCCGGTCTACTACATCCAGTACGCGCACGCGCGCCTTTGTTCGGTTCTGGCGCTGTGGGACGGCGAGTTGGACACGCTCGCCGGAAGCGCGCTTGACCGCCTGGAAAGCCCGTGCGAATTGGCGCTGGCCGCCCGTCTGGCGGAATTTCCGCCCCTGGTCGAGCAGGCGGCGAATGAGTTGGCTCCGCATCTGATCGCTTTCTATCTCAAGGATCTGGCGGCGGAATTTCACAGTTACTACAATGCGGAACGTATTTTGGTCGACGATGCCGAGCTCAAGGAGGCGCGCGTCGCGCTGGCGACGGCCGTCCGGCAGGTCATCCGCAATGGCATGACGATTCTGGGCGTTTCCTGCCCCGTATCGATGTGATCGGAAAGCAGAGGTTTGTCATGAGTCGCGATATGAAACCCCGCAAAACCCCGGTGACCCGAAAGACGGGTGGCGGCACGCTGATCGGCTTGTTTGTCGGGCTGGTGATCGGCATGGTCGTCGTCGCCGGCGTGGTCTGGTACGTCAACAAGGCGCCATTGCCATTCACCACCAACGGTCAGCAGCCAAAAGCATCTCCGCCGGTTGCCGCCAGCAAACCGCCGGCGCAGCCGGCCGCGCAGGCCACTCCGGAGGCGACGCCGCCCGCGGGTCCGGCGCCACTGCCGTTGCCCGGCAAACCGGGCGAACCGTCGGCAAGCGAGAAAACACGTTTCGATTTTTACAAAATACTGCCGGGCAAGGCCGAGGCGATACCCGATCCGAAACCGGAGGAGCCAAAATCGACCGACGCCGCTCAAGGCGAAACCAAGCCGCCGGCCGCCAAACCCACCGACGGTAAATCCGGCGAACCCAAGCCAGCCGAGGCCAAGGCCGGCGAAACGAAACCGAGTGAACCGAAGGTGGCGGTCGCCAAGCCGGCGGAGAAAAAGCCAAGCGACAGCAAACCGGCGGAGATCAAGAGCAAGCCCGAAAAGGACACGACGCTCAAGGAGCCGATCTATCTGCAAGCGGGTTCCTTCCAGAGCGCGGGGGAAGCCGACAACCAAAAAGCGCGACTGGCGTTGATCGGTGCGGAAGCCCGTATCCAGCAAGTGATGCTGCAAGATAAAGTGTGGTATCGCGTCAGAATCGGGCCGTATCACAAAATGGATGACGTCACGCACATGCGCGCCGATCTGGCCAAACAGGGCATTGACGCCAACGTCGTCAAAAAAGATTAAGACAGGAGAACGCTCATGCCTCACGCTATGGTCCGTTGCTTGATCACCCTTGCCCTCGCCGTGCTCGCGCTTGCCGCGTGGCCCGCTCGCGCCGAACTCGCCGTCGGCCGCGATTACGTGCCGATCGTTCCGGCACAGGCGACCGATTCAGCGGCGAAGATCGAAGTGCTCGAATTTTTCTCCTACGGTTGCCCGCATTGCAGCGACTTCAATCCGCTGGTTGCCAGATGGGCGGCCACCTTGCCCGGCGATGTGGTTTTCAAACGAGTGCCGGTTTCCTTCGGCCGCTGGCAATGGGCCAATCTGGCCAAGCTTCATTACGCGCTGGAGGTCACCGGGGATCTGGCCCGGCTGGACGCCGCCGTGTTTGAAACCATCCACAAGAACGGCAACCGGATTTTCGACGACAAAAGCATCGCGGAGTGGGCGTCCTCGCAAGGCGTCGATGCCAGAAAATTCGCCGATGCCTACAATTCCTTCGGTGTCGCCAGCAAAGTCAAGCGTGCCGAGCAGATGGTGGAGCCCTACAAGATCTCCAGCGTTCCGGCGATGACTGTAGACGGCAAGTATCTGGTCACCGGCAAGGATATCGGCGGTCTGGCGGATCTGCTGCCTCTGACCAATCGGGTCATCGACAAGGCGCGCGGCGAACGCAAGAAAAAATAGCGGGTGCCAGCGAAGCGCTTGCGGTGAACCCCCTGGTCGCCGTTCTTGAGCGGCAGCGGACGCCCGGTGCCCGGGCGTCTTGATTTTTCTCCGCCACCTCCTCGCTCATGCTCAAGGTTTTCATCACCGGCGCCTCGTCCGGGATAGGCAAGGCGCTGGCCGAACGTTATGCCGCGCAAGGCGCGCACCTGGGTTTGTGCGCCAGACGTGGCGAGCCGCTGGAAAGCCTGGCCGCGCGCTGGCCGGGGCAGATCGCCTGCTATCCGCTGGACGTCACCGATGTACTTGCCGTTCGCGATGCCGCCAATCGGTTCATCGCCCGGTACGGTGTGCCCGATGTGGTGATCGCCAACGCGGGTGTGTCGGTCGGTACCTTGACCGAATACGCCGAAGATCTCGAAGTCATCCGCCGGGTCATGGACATCAATTTTTTTGGCATGGTGGCGACATTCTCGCCCTTCGTTGCCGCCATGCGCACGGCCGGTCGGGGCCGGCTGGTGGGCATTGCCTCACTGGCCGGTATTCGCGGCCTGCCGGGGGCGGAAGCGTATTGCGCCTCGAAAGCGGCGGCGATCAGTTATCTGGAAAGTCTGCGCCTGGAGTTGCGCGATAGCGGCGTCAAGGTGGTGACCGTCAGCCCCGGTTACATCCGTACCCCGATGACCGCCGCGAACCGCTTTCCGATGCCGTTCATGATTTCCGCCGACGCAGCGGCGCGGACCATCGCGCGCGTGGTCGCCCAGGGTCGGCGCCATGCCGTCCTGCCGTGGCAAATGGCACTCGTCGCACGGATCTTGCGTGTCTTGCCGAACGCCCTCTATGATCGATTAGTCGCTACCGTGCCACGCAAGGCGCGGCAGATCGAATTCGACTAAATTCTTGTTCCCGCCGCGAGGCGGCAGTATTCTGAGAAATTGAGCGCGTCGGGGTTCCGGCGGCTCTTCAACAGAGAGACATTTTTCGTGCAAATCGCCCAGTTCGTCCTCAGCGACGCTTCGGATAGTGCCGGACAACTGGCGCTCCTTCAGGCGCCGCGGCCCAATCTGGTGCTTGCTTTCGGCAGCGCGCCGCTGCTGCGGTCGGTCGCGGCACCGCTGGCCACCGCTTTTCCGGCAGCGCATAGGATGGGGTGTTCGACGGCCGGCGAAATTTCTGCCGCCGGGGTTGGCGACAATTCCTGCGTGGTCACCGCCGTGCGTCTCGACAGCAGCACGCTGGTTCAGGCCACCACGCGCCTGGCCGACACGGACGATTCCTTTGCCGCGGGGCAACGCTTGGCCCGGCGGTTGCCGGAGCGAGGTTTGCGCGCGGTGATCGTTCTTGGCCAAGGGGTTCGGATCAACGGTTGTGCCCTGTTGCGTGGCATGAACGCCATTCTCGGTTCTCGCGTGCCGGTCACCGGCGGGCTGGCGGGCGATGGCAGCGCGTTTCGTGAGACCTGGGTGCTCAACAACGATGGCCTGAGCAACGACGCCATCGTCGCGCTTGGTCTCTATGGCGATCGACTGGATTTTTGTCACGCCTCCTACGGTGGATGGTCGCCCTTTGGTCCGGTGCGCAAGGTCACACGCAGTGTTGGCAGTGTCCTGTACGAACTGGACGGCGAGCCGGCACTGGCGGTATACAAGCGTTATCTTGGCGAGCACGCCGAGGGACTGCCGGCATCCGGCCTGCTGTTTCCGTTTGCCATGCTTGGCGACGATCATCGCGAGATTGGGCTGATCCGGACCATCCTCGGCGTTGACGAAGTCAGCGGCGGTCTGACGCTGGCCGGCGAGATCGAGCAAGGCGGCTACGTGAAACTGATGCACGCCAACACGGATGCCCTGGTGGACGGTGCCGAGACGGCGGCGGCGGATGCGCTGAAAATGTTGCGCGCGACGGGGCGTGAGCATGTTTCGGGTCTGGCGCTGCTGATCAGTTGCGTCGGTCGCAAGCTGGTGATGGGCGGACGCGTCGACGAGGAAGTGGAAGCTGTCGGCGCCGTTTTCGCGCGGCACGCCGCCACACTCGCCGGTTTCTACTCTTACGGCGAAATCAGTCCTTTCCGTCCGTCGGGCGATTGCCGGTTGCACAATCAAACGATGACCATCAGTTATTTCAGCGAAACCTGATCTCTTCCCGCCAAGGCTGATTCCGCCGCAAGCACATGCACAAACTCCTGCTCAGACAAATCCGCCGCGCGCTTGGCATCGACGCCGAGCACATGGCGGGCACTCTCGACGAATTACGCCGTCTCGCCGGCGGGGGCCAGGTATCGGAGGCGGCAGCCGGCGTGTTGAACGGGCTGACGGATTTTTTTGAGCAGGTCGACGAGGCTTACCGACAAAGCGATCGCGATCTGACCCTCAAGACGCGCAGCCTGGATTTGAGTTCGAGCGAGTTGCTGCAAGCCAACGAGCGCCTCAAGAACGATCTGGCCAGCCGTAACCGCGCGATGCAATCCCTGCGCAACACCGTGGACGACATCTTGCGTCAGGACGGCAGCGAGCCGCCGCCGGCGTTAGGCGACGAACTGGAATCGCTTTCGGCCTTGATCGCCGATCTCGTCAGCCAGCGCGAGAAAGACCAGCGCGAATTGCAGGCGGCGCTGGTCAATTTGGCGAATCAGAAATTCGCTCTCGATCAGCACGCGATCGTCAGCATGACCGACGTCTTCGGCAACATCACCTACGCCAACGACAAATTCTGCGAGATCACCGGTTACAGCCGTGAGGAACTGATGGGAACCAACCATCGGCGAATGAATTCGGGACTGCAACCGCCGGGTTTTTTCGAGGATCTGTGGGCGACGATCAGTGCCGGCAAGGTCTGGCATGGCGAACTCTGCAATCGCACCCGCGGTGGCGAACTGTACTGGGTCAATGCGACCATGGTGCCATTTTGCGATCGGAACGGACAGCCCGTTCAGTACATCGCCATTCGTACCGACATCAGCGCCCGCAAGCATGCCGAGGCGCGACTGATCGAGAGCGAAAAACGCTTCCGCACCGTGGTCGAAAGCCTGACCGAGGTGATTTTCCGTACCGATGCCAGCGGTTGCTGGACCTATCTCAACCCGGCCTGGACCGACATTACCGGTTTTTCCCTTGACGAAAGCCTGGGGCAACCCTCGTTCAAGTTTGTTCGTTCCGCCGATCGCGCGGAAGCCGCGGCGCGTTTTGCCGCGCTGGCGCGTGGCGAGATCCCGTTCATTCGCGACGAAACCCGCTACCAGACGAAAGACGGTCGCGAGCGCTGGACCGAAGTGTTCGCCCGTGCGGAATTCGACGCCGACGGCGCGTGCGTTGCCTACGCCGGAACGCTCAACGACATCACCGAGAGGCGTCTGGCCTTGCAGCAACTGCAGGAGCAACTGCATTTCGTGCATGAACTGTTCGACGCCATACCGGTGCCGGTTTACCACAAGGATGTCGCCGGTCGTTACCTGGGTTTCAACAAGGCGGTCGAGGACCTGCTCGGTGTGGACCGTCGCGTCTGGGTTGGCAAGACCGTCCACGATCTTCTTCCGGACGCCGAGCAGGCCGCGATGCACGCCCGGATGGACCAGGAATTGATCGTCGGCGGAGGTTCGCAGATTTACGAAACGAAGCTCATGGGGCGAGACGGTCGGCTGCGCGACACGATCTATCACAAGGTGGTGCTGACGAAACCCGATGGCAGCGTCGCTGGACTGCTTGGGGCGATCATCGACATCACTCAGCGGAAAGAGCAGGAGGCGTTGATTCGCAACGCCGAGTTGCGCTTGCGCCAGATCACCAACACCGTGCCGGCGGCCGTTTTTCAATGCGAAATCGCCGGCGAACGGATTCGTTACACCTTTCTCAGCGATCGCGTGCCCGAAATCACCGGCCTCGAACGCGGCGCCGTGTTCGCGGATGCCACGCTGGCAATCGCGCAGATCGAAGACGACGACCGTCCACGCGTGTTGCAAGGGATTCTCCAGGCGGCGGCGCGGTGTGACGCCTGGCAGGACGATTATCGTATCCGGCTGCCGGACGGCACGCGGCGCTGGATTCGCGGCCAGTTCAATCCGGCGTCGCATTCGGAAAACGACGCCAGCGTCAAATATACCGGCATCTGGCAGGACGTCACCCTGCTCAAGCAGGCCGACGCGCGCCTGCGAGAAGTAACGGAGAACATCCCGTTGGCGGTGTATCAATACCATTTACCGCGCAAGGGCAAGCACGCGTTTACTTTTTTCAGTCGCGGCATCGAGGATATCGCCGGTTTGTCCGCCGACGAGGCGGTCGCCGACGCCGACGCCGTGTTTGCCTTGTTCCACGAGGACGATCGCGAAATGATCCGCGCGTCGATCGCCGAATCGGCTAGCAGCCTGCTGCGCTGGTCCGTGGACTTCCGCTTTGTCCATCGTCGCAGCAAGGAAACGGTGTGGGTGCACGGCGAGGCGCAGGGCATCGCGGCCCCCGACGGCGGTTCGTCGTGGAACGGTTATGTGGTCGATATTTCGGCTGCCAAGCGCGCGTCGGAGGAACTTCGTCGCGCCAAGGAAGGCGCCGAAGCCGCCAGTCGCGCCAAATCCGAATTTCTCGCCAACATGAGCCATGAAATCCGCACGCCGATGAACGGCGTGATCGGAATGACCGAACTGGTGCTCGATACCAGCCTCACCGCCGAGCAGCGCGCGTTCATGCAGACGGTCAAGACCTCGTCCGAGGCGCTGCTGACGATCATCAACGACATTCTCGACTTTTCCAAGATCGAAGCCGGCAAATTGGTGATCGAACACATTCCGTTCAATCTCTGGCGAACCGTCGGCGAAACCTTGCGAGCCTTGTCCTTGCGCGCGCATGAAAAAGGCTTGGCGTTGATCGGCGACATCGCGCCCGACCTGCCGTTGTGTGTCGTCGGCGATCCTGGGCGTTTGCGGCAGATGCTGGTCAATCTGATCGGCAATGCCATCAAGTTCACCCGGCATGGCCAGGTGGTGCTTCGCCTGGAGCGTGACGCCGACGGTGGCGACTCGACCGGTTTGCACTTTGCGGTGGCCGATAGCGGCATCGGCATTCCGCCGGAGAAACTGGCGACCATTTTCGATGCGTTTTCGCAGGCCGATGGCTCGACCACTCGTCAATATGGCGGTACCGGGCTGGGATTGACCATCTCGGCGCGGCTTGCCAGCATTCTCGGAGGACGCATCCGGGTCGAAAGCACCGTCGGTAAGGGCAGCACTTTCCATCTGCATTTGCCGTGCGCCGTTGCCGCCGAGGATGGCGCTCCGCCGACCAAGCCGCCGCGACTCGCGGGCAAGCGCGTGCTGGTGGTCGACGGCCATCCGGCGAATCGCGTCGCGCTGACACGCACCCTGGAAAGCGCTGGCGTGTCGGTGGTCGACGTGGAATCGGCCGCAGCGGCGCTGGTCGTCCTGTCGGTGACCACCGCCGTGGATCTGGCGTTGATCGACGTGTCGTTGACGGGTGTCGAGGAGGGCTTCGACTTGGCGCGGCAGCTTCGCGGCATGGCGGGGATGGCGGATCTTCCGCTGGCGATGCTCTCGTCGCCCGCCGGCAAGGGCGACGCCGAGCGTTGCCGCGACATCGGTCGCGCCATTTGCCTGACCAAACCGATCGTCGGCGACGAATTGCTATCGGCACTGGGCCGGTTCTTCGATTCGCATGTCGCCGCGCCAAGTGTCGACGCTCATCCGCCGACCACCGCCGAGGATTATCTGCCGCTGAATGTGCTGCTGGTCGAGGATCACCCCATCAACCAGGAAGTGGCCAGCATGCTGCTTAAACGCTGGGGTAGCGAGGTGACGCTGGCCGAGAACGGTTGGCAGGCCGTCGAGCTGATGCGCCAACGGGGATTCGATATCGTGCTGATGGACATGATGATGCCGGTGATGGACGGCATCGAGGCGACCCGGCTGATTCGCGCCGACGAAGCCGCCGCGCGCAAGGCCGCCACGCCGATCATCGCCATGACCGCCAATGCCATGCAGGGCGACCGCGAAATCTGTCTCGCCGCCGGGATGGACGATTACTTGGCGAAACCGGTCAAGGGGCCGGATCTGCGGCGCTTGTTGCGCCGCCATGGCGCCGCCGCCCTGGCGCGAGAATCGAGAGGTGCCCGGCACGGTCGCGGCCGCTTCGATTACGCCGCCGCCCTGGCGGCCGTCGACCGCGAAACCGTGCTCTTGATCGCCGATCTCTTTCTCGATCACGGTCCGCGCGATCTGGGATTTATTCGTCAAGGCATCGCCAGCGCCGACTGGCCGCGCGTCGCGTCGCTGGCCCAGTCGATCAAGGGGGCGCTGTCCATTCTTGGCGCGGAACCGGCGCTGCGACTCGCGGAACGTCTACAGCAACGCGCCGCTTTCGGCGGCGCCGCCGAACTCTACGAGTTGCTCGAGCAGTTAAGCCGCGAGATGGACTCCCTGCTGGCTGTTCTCGGCGCATGGGGCAACGCCGCGCGCAAACGCTGAGCATTGGTTGGCGACCACTCCAGCGCTTCGCCATCGCCGCCGTGGGCGCCGCTTTTGACATCCGCTGGCCGGACCGACAGCCGTTCAATATCGTCGCTCACATCCTGGAAAGGTCGATGGCGATTCGTTTCCAACCGCCTTCGCCTATCGACGGCACGCTTGCCTGAATCGGCCGCGGGCCAGGGCGTTGAATGCCAGGTTCGCGGTCGCCGTTTCGGGATCGGATCGAAATGAGCAAGCGTCGCGCTCGATACGCGGCTCGGCAAAATATCGGTCAATTGACCGACGTCAAGTCACGCCCATGGCGAGGTCGGTATACTGACGCACTCCGCTTGACGAGATCGACGATGGTGGCACGCCAGAAAATTCCGGAACTGATTTGCCCCGCCGGTAGCTTGCCGGCGCTCAAGGCCGCCGTCGACAACGGTGCCGACGCCGTTTATCTCGGCTACCGCGACGATACCAACGCCCGTAACTTCGCCGGCCTGAATTTCGATCACAAGGCGATGGTCGAAGGCATCCGGTATGCGCAATCGCGTCGCCGGCAAGTCTTGATGGCGATCAACACCTTCGCGCAACCGGGGCGTGCCGCCGACTGGCGGCGCGCGGTCGATGGCGCCGCCGACCTGGGTGTCGACGCGGTCATACTCGCCGATGTCGGTTTGCTCGACTACGCCAGCAAAACACACCCCGATCTGCGGTTGCATCTGTCGGTGCAGGGATCGGCGACCAGCTACGAGGCGGTCAATTTCGCCCAGCGCGAATTCGGCATTCGCCGGGCGGTGCTGCCGCGCGTGCTGACGCTGGCGCAAGTGGAAACGGTGATCCGCCATACGACGGTGGCGATCGAGGTCTTCGGTTTCGGCAGTCTGTGCGTCATGAACGAGGGCCGCTGCTGGTTGTCCTCCTACGCCACGGGGGAATCGCCGAATACCGTCGGCGCCTGCTCGCCGGCCAAATACGTGAAGTGGGAGCGCTCGCCGGGCCGGATGAGCACCCGCCTCAACGGTATTCTGATCGACCGTTTCGCCGACGACGAGCCCGCCGGCTATCCGACCTTGTGCAAGGGTCGCTTCGAGGTCGACGGCGCGACGTATTACGCGCTGGAAGAACCGACCAGCCTCAATGTGCTGGAAATCCTGCCGGCGATCGCCGCCATCGGCGTCGCGGCGATCAAGGTCGAGGGGCGGCAACGCAGCCCGACCTACGTCGCGCAGGTGACGCGCACCCTGCGCGCCGCGCTCGACGAACTGGCGCGCGGCGACCGGCCGTTCCAGGCCAAGGCGGCGTGGCGGACGGAACTGGCCAAGGTCGCCGAGGGGAGCCAGGTGACGCTTGGCGCCTACAACCGTCCGTGGCGCTAAGGGCGGAGCGCGGATGAAACTCGCTCTCGGGCCGCTGCTTTTCTTCTGGCCCAAGCATGAAGTGCTGGCCTTCTACGCCGAAGTGGCGGCGAACCCGGCGATCGACATCGTGTACCTCGGCGAGGCGGTCTGCTCGCGCCGCCAGCAATTGCGCGTCGGCGACTGGCTCGGTCTGGCGCGCGACCTGAGCGCGGCCGGCAAACAGGTGGTCGTCTCGGCGCAGGCCCTGCTGGAGTCCGAAAGCGATCTCAAAACCTTGCGGCGCCTGGCCGATGAGGTGACGGAAATTCCCGATTGCCTGCTCGAGGCGAACGATCTCGGAGCGGTGAACATCGCCGCAGGGCGTCCTTTCGTCGCCGGGCCGCATCTGAACATCTACAACGAGGCGACGCTGGCGACCTTCGCCCGTTACGGCATGCGGCGCTGGCTGCCGCCGCTCGAAGGCGACCGCCGGCTGATCGAAACGCTGCACGGCAGCCGCCCGCCGGGAGTCGAAACCGAGGTGTTCGTTTTCGGGAAACTGCCGCTGGCGTTCTCGGCGCGCTGTTTCACCGCCCGGCACCACCAACTCAACAAGGACGATTGCCAGTTCAAATGTCTCGATCATCCGGATGGAATGACCTTGCGCACTCGCGAAGGGCAAGCGTTCCTGACGATCAACGGCATTCAGACGATGTCGGCGCAAACCTACAATTTGCTGCCGCAAATCCCGGATCTGCGGCGAATGGGCATCGAGAGCGTCCGCATCAGTCCGCAGGCGCGGGCGCTGGCGGCGATCGTCGACGCTTTCGACGCCGCGCGTCACGGTCGGGCGGCGGCGTCCGATACCACCGACTGGGCCAGCGACGGCTTTGTCGACGGCTACTGGTTCGGCGATGCCGGCATCGTGCGGCGGCCACCTGTCGTCTCTGTTCCCCTGGAAGGAAACCCGCGATGAGCCAAGGCTTTTCAATACCCCGTTTCAAACTGCCGCGCCTGTTTTCGGCGATCGGCCCGCATCTGCCGCAGTGGCCGCACTCGCTGGCGCTGGCCACGGCGCTGAACGCCGCCGCCAAGACCGGGCTGCTGCCGGCGGACAGTCTGCTGCCGCTCGAAGGCCGGAGTTTTGTCGTCGAAGTGATCGATGCCGGTGGTCAGGCGAGTTTTTGCTATCGCGACGGCCTTTTTCGGCCGTTGCTGTCAGCGCCGACGGCTCCCGATCTGTCTTTTCGAGCCAATCTCTCCGCCTTCCTGCAACTGCTGGCGCGTCAGGAAGATCCGGACACACTGTTTTTCAAGCGCGAACTGTCGGTAAGCGGCGACACCGAGCTGGGCCTGGTGGTCAAGAACATGCTCGACGCCATCGAGTGGCCGCAATGGCCGGTGTTGTCGAGCGTGACGCGCTTCCGCCATCAGCCGTTCGACTGATTTTCTTGCACCGTACGAACGATCCCGCGCGCGCGCCGGGCGACGCATCCGCCCGCCGTGCGCTGGCGGAAGGCGTTGCTTGCGCCCTGGGCGCCGGCTTGCTGTGGGGGCTGGTGTTCGTCGTTCCCCTGATGTTGCCCGACTACCCGCCGGCGATGCTCTCCTTCGGCCGTTACCTGGGTTTCGGCGTCATCGCCCTGGTCCTGGCCGTCGCCGATGGGCGGCGATTGCGGGAACTACAGCGGCGAGACTGGTGGAAGGCCGGCGAACTGGCGCTGGTCGGCAACCTCCTTTATTACCTGTTCCTTGCCGCCGCCATTCAACTGGCCGGCGCGCCGGTGCCGACGATGCTGATCGGCACGCTGCCGATCGTCATCGCCATCGTTGCCAACGTCGGCGCCGACGCCTTGCCATGGCGCCGGCTGTTGCCCTCGCTGACGGTGATCGCCGTCGGCATCGCCTTGGTCAACGGCCAGGAAACAGATCATTTCGGCACGGTTCGCGGTGCGCGCGACCATTATCTCGGCGTCCTGCTGGCCTTGGTCGCCGTTGCCGCCTGGACCTGGTACCCGGTCCGCAATTCCCGCTGGCTGCGACAACGGCCGGAACTGGCTTCGGGAACCTGGGCGGTGGCGCAAGGACTGGCGACACTGCCGCTGGCCGCGCTCGGCATGGCGGGCGCGGCGCTGTATTTCCGGGGCGATGACGGTTTCGCCTACCCCTGGGGGCCGCGCCCCCTGCACTATGTCGGACTGATGTTGCTGCTTGGTTTCTGCGCCTCGTGGCTGGGAACGCTGCTCTGGAATCGCGCCAGCAAGCGGTTGCCGACCGCTCTGACCGGCCAATTGATCGTGTTCGAAACCCTGGCCGCGCTTGGTTATGCCTTCATCTGGCGCGGCGCGCTGCCCGACGGGTACGTGCTGCTCGGAATCGCGCTGCTGGTCGTCGGCGTGCTGCTCGGTGTGCGGGCCTTTCGCGCCGATTGAGTGCCGGACCGTCGCGCGCGAGCAAACGGTTCTCGGAGGTCTCGGGACTACGCGGTCAGGTCGGGGGCGTCGTCGGCGTCCGGGTTGATGACCCCGAAACATGCCGGGATACGGGTGTAGAAAAGGCGGATTTTTTCCTGGCGGATCAAGGCCAGCAAGCGTTCCTCCTCCTCCTCGCCGACCACGAACTCGACCTCGACACCGCCGGTTCCCGCCAGTTCGAAGAAGCGATCTTCGTGCATGGCGTGACGTCTGCCGAAACCGCCGATCGAACGAAACGCCGAACCGCCGCGCACGCCCAGCGTATTGCCCTGTTCGAGCAGCCATTCCCACAGCAGCACGCCGCGGTGCCGTTGACTCTCGGTGACGTAGAATCTCAGGAACGAACCCTGCATGCCTGTCTCCCATCGTTGTGCGGCGCGTGCCGCGTTGCCCGGCGACCGAAACGCGGCGGCGGCGGTGGTCACCACCTCAACCCGAGCTTCTGGCGAAGGCGACGGTGGCGATGCCGGCCAAGGTCATCAGCACCGATCCGACGACATGCGCCGCCACGATGGCCAGCGCTCCCAGCAACCGGCCTTGCTGCAACAGGGTTGCCAATTCGGCGGAAAAGGTCGAGAAAGTCGTTAGACCGCCGCAGAAGCCGGTGATCACCAGCAAACGCCATTCCGGCGCGAGGCCGGCGAAAGTGGCGAAGAAGGCAATCGCCAGGCCGATGACGTAAGCGCCGATCAGGTTCGCGGCCAGCGTGCCGGGCGGAACGGTCGGAAAAAACGCGTTGAGCTTCAGCCCCAGTTGCCAGCGCAGCAAGGCGCCGAGCGCGGCGCCGACGGAGATGGCAAGAATGGATTTCCACATGGTGCAGTCCCGGATAGAGGGTTCCCGCCGATGCCGCTAGCCGTCGGACGGTCCGCCGGCGCGACGCCCGGCCGGGCGGAAATATAGCACTCGACGGAGGCCGGGGACCAGAACCGGGCCTTGGCGGCGCCTGCCCGACACCGTCAACATCGGGTCAGCCGTGCCGCGCGGCGGCGGACGGCGCGCGCAGGCTCAAGGCGATGGCGTTGAGCAGCAGAAACAGGGTGCTCACGCGCGGCATGTCGAGCAGACTGTCGATCGCCCCGACGCACCAGAAACCCAGGAGTGCCGCAGCCAACGCCGGCGCCAGCGGATGGCGCCGCGCGCGTCCGGCGCAGACACGCCACAAGGCGGTCGCGCTCAGGCCGGCCAGGGCGAGCAATCCCAGATAGCCTTGTTCGAAAAGCAGATGCACCGCCAGATTCTTGGCATGCCAAGGCATGTGGTGGCGATCGCTGGAGAAGAACCAGCGCGCGCCTTGTTCGTCGAAGCGGCCGTTGAGCAGCAGTTCGCGACCGTCGGCGTCCCGCAGCGAGATCTCGCGCACGTCGATGGGGTGCTCGGCGTCCTCGGTGGCCAGCGAAAACACCGTCCAGCGCGGCGTGCCGCGGTCGTCGACGGGCAACGGCGGGCCTGCCAATGGAATCGCCACCGTTTGCCAGTCCGGCCCCGGCGCCGAGACGTTTTGCTGGCCGACCAGGCATCCTTCCTCGTACAGCAAGTGCTTGAGGCAGACCTCGACGTGCAGCGGCGCGCCGTGGGCGCCGCGCAACGTGACGCGGGCGGTGGCGAGTCCTGTCGGCCGGGATATCCGTTGCGACAAGCGCAGCATTTCACCCCAGCCCTGAACGTGCGTGCCGGCGACCATGCGCATCGTCGGCACGCCGTCGGCGGTGCTCAGGCGAAAGTCGCCGGGGCGCTGCTTGGGGTCGGCCTCGAGTGCGAAACGGTCGACGAAGCGTCCCAAGCCCACGCCGAGCCAACGCGCGTCGGCGGGCACCCGACTCAGCGCCGAGCGCCAGTGTTGCAGCCGGTCGCCACGGTCCAGTTCAAGAGTCGTCATCCGGTCGCTCATGTACGCGCCGCCGTCGAATACGCCGACCATCACGGCGGCGGTGGCCATGGCGCCCAACAGCCCCGCCTGCCAACGCCATTCGGCCGGCCACGGCGGCGGGCGATGCGCGGCGCGCAGGGCACAGGCCAACAGCGCCGCCGTGCCGACTCCGACCAGCGGCAGCGTATGGACGAACGCCGGCGCGCCGCCCCAATGTCCCGCCACCAGCACCGTGCACACCAGCGAGGCGTGGTAGCCGACAAGCGCCGCCAGCAGCCACCGTGGGCGGCCCTTGGCCAGAATCGCCGCCGCCGCCGCGCCAAGCGTGACGGCGGCGTAAGCCAGATAGCTGCCCTTGCTGGCGTCTTGCGGGCCGCCGCTGTCGCCCAGCATCGCCCATGACACGCCGCCAACGGCCAGCCCCAGCACGGCGGTCAGCAGCACATGGCGGGTACGCAGCGTCGCCAGTCGCGGCCCGAGCATCAGCAACAGTGTCGCGTTCCCCAGCACGCCCAGCATGCCGCGATAGCCGGCGTGCGGAAAAATCCAAACCATTGCCGCCACCGCGCCGCTGCCCAGCACGGCGGTGGCGAGCCGCTGACTGGTCGCCAGACCGTCGTCGCGCGCCGCCGACGGCGTGGCGCGCCAACGCAAGGCGAGCATCAAGGCGATGCCCAGCGGCAAGGTCAGATAGACGATGCGCGAGAAGGTGGTGATCGCCGCGTAGGCTCCGAGCAGGCTGACGGCCGCGCCCAACGCCCAGTCGAGGCGGGAACGAGCCTGCCACCACCAATGAAGGGCAAAGGGCAGGGTCAGCGCCAGATAACCGTCCAGCGCCGCGCCGCCGATGTGCATTTCCCAGAACAGGCCGGTGGTCCGGTAATCGCTGGAAAAGTTGAGCAGGCCGGTGTAGGCCAGACGCTCCCACAGACAGGCCAGCGCCGCCACGCCATGGCCCAGGACCAGGCCCAGCGTCAGGCGGCGGGCCGCGAGATCGCCGGGCAGGCGGCAGGCGTGCAGCCACAGCGGCAGCAGCAGCCACAAGGCCAGCGTCGGCTTGGCCAGTCGCAGGGCATTCATCGGTCCGCGGTACGCCTGCCACCAGTCGAAGACCCAGCCGCCGGCATCGACCACGCCGCGCAGCCCGGCCAGGACCACCGATGCCGACCACAGCAGCACCCAGAGCCAGGCCCAACCCAAACCCGCGCCATCGTCGCCGGCGCCATCCGGGCGCCGCCGGGTCCAGCGCAGATAGCCGCCGAAAGCCACCGCCAGGGTGAGAAGGTCGAACTCTTCGAAAGCGATCCACCCCGACCACGGGGCCAGCGCCAAACCGGGCAGCAAGGCCGACCACCCGATCAGCCACGCGGTCGGCCAGCACGCGGCGGCGGCGCAGGCCAACGCGAATAAAGACAAGGCCGCCGCATGGCCCAGCGGATGATGGGCCGCCAGCGCGGCGCCGCCGCCGGCGCACGCCAGCGCCAGCAGGAACGGCGGCGCGGCTCGCCAGAGCGAGGGCGGTGGCGGAGGCTTGCGCGCGCTCAAGTCAGTTGCTCCGCTATCCCCTCCCAGTGCTTGTCCTTGACCATCGCGAAGCGGCAGCGACCGTCCGACAGGCTGGCCCACAGGCCGCCGATCAACCGGTCGTCCGCCGCCGATGCCCACCGGTCGCCGCCCTTGTATTCGACGGCGAGAACCGGCCCCGGCTGGCCGTCCTTGCCCGGTAACTGGCACAGGAAGTCGGGATGGAAACGCCCGTTGGCCTTTTGCAGAAAGAACGAACTGCCTTCACGCCGAACCAGGTTGCGCACCCAGAACCGGATGCGGCCCTGCTGCGCCCACGTGTCCAACTGGCAGGCGCACGCGAATTCTTCCTTGCTGTCGAAGTCACCCATGCGCCCATGAAAGTGCTTGCGGAAATCGAAGTGCCCGAAGCGACCGTCGTAGTCGCGGCTGGGGGCATAGGCCTGGGCGAGGAATTCGAAGGCGTCGTGCTCGGTTACCGCCACCCGCGATGCCGCACCGTCGCCGAACAGCGTCTGCTGGAACGCCTTGTCGACGGCCTGCTGGCGCAGTTCACGAATACGCGCCTCGAGCAGATGGCGGATCAGGAACTTCTGCAAGTTGGCGCGTGCCAGCGTGAACCCTTCACGACGCAGCAAATCGGTGACCCACGCGGCGACAAACGCCTGCTTGCTCGCGTGGGTCAGCGACGGTTCGGGCAGATTGCGGCACAGCCAGGTGGCGAGGCGAATTTCATCCCAGTTTTCAGGTTGATAGACGAGGCCCAGATCGCGCTGCAACTCAGGCAGGAAGCGCGACACCACGTGGCCGCCCGCATCGATGTCGATCTCGCCGCCTTCCGATACCTTCAGCGCGGCACCCAAGGCCGTCAGCTCATCGGCCGTCGGCGCGGCATCGCAGGGCGAGAGGTCCCACGGGTACTCCAGCACCTCCGGGTCATCGAACAGCACCAATTCACCTTGCTGGCCCTGCACGCGCAAGGCCAGCCGCGGCACGAGGAAGCGCTCGCCCAATTCGGCCGGCGTCTGGAAGAATTCAATCGCCGTGCTGCGGCTGACCTCGGCGGCTGCCCCGATCGCCGCCGCGGCGGTTTCGGAGGTCACCGATGCCTTGAGCACGTCGGCCTCATCTACCGTCAGCGGCGTGCTGATCGTCAGCGTGTTGCGCTGGCCGTCCCAACGGACCTTGTCGCGCACCGGTTTGGGCACGCTCTTCAGGTCCGGCTTTTCCGACAAGGTAATCGCCACCGGCCGGACGACCACGCGCCCGGCGTGCCCCACCAGATCCAGCCGCGATTGTTCCGCCTTGGCGGCGCTCACGAACGCATTCACCTCCCGCCGCTCGAAACCCGCCCCGGACACCAGACGATCGCGCAACGCCCCCGCCGTTGCCGCGAAATCGCGCGACACCACGAAGGCGTAGGACTGGTTCAAGGCGCGTGCCTGTCGATGACTGGCGTCGGGCTGGCGCAGCACCCGGCCGAGCAACTGTTCGACCGCCGTCGCCGAATGCAGCGCCGCCATGCTCACCAGAATGTAGGCAAACGGGCAATCCCAGCCTTCGGCCAGCGCCTTCTGGGTGATGACGAACTTGACCGGGCAGGCCGGATCGGCGATGCCCAGCTTGAAATCCGCATCGATCTGCTCCAGCCCCTTTTCCTCGCCGGTGGCGACGATGATCTGGTTGGCCGGAATGCCGTGGTTGCCGATCAATTCCTGGCGCACCCGCTCGAAATCCAGCGTCTCCACGCCGGCCCGGCGCGGTTCCGACTGAATCAGCACGATGGGCCGCAAATAGGCGGCGCCCGCCCGGCGCTCCTCGTCGGCCAGCGTTTGCAAGGCATCGCGGCGACCGATGGCGTCGGCCAGACATTGCCGCCAGTTCGGCTCGGTTTCCAGCACCACCGGCAGCTTGATCATTTCTTCCGCTTTCAATTCGGCGGCGGAAACGCTGTGCAGCACATTACTCGGCGTGCGTTCCAGGTCGGGCGTGGCCGTCAGTTCCATCACCCCGCTCGGGCGGAAGCGCGCCAACATGTCGAAAGCCAGCTCGGTACGGTTGTTGTGCGCCTCGTCCACCACCACGAACGGCCGGCGCAGGCGCAGCACGTTGGCCAGCGAACAGGGCGTGGTGCGCTCGCCGCCCTCGCCATCGGTCAGCAATTTGTCGCGCTGCGCCGGCGAGAGATTGTCGAAATGGTGCATCAGCGCCCCGCTGGACTCATACACCTTGCGGCACTCCTCCTCTTCCACCTGAAACGCCTGCCGGGTGGCGACGACGATCGTCGTCGAAGTGTCCAGCGTCGCCCGCGTCACGCTCTTGGCTTCGTCCAGATCGAGCACCGTGATCGGGCCGGCCTCGCGCAAGGCCGCGTGGTACGGGTGCCGGCGTTCACGCAAGGCGCGCAGCGTCTGCTCGCGGATCGGCTTCGAAGGCACCAGCCACAAAATCACGCTGTACTCGCCGCGCAGCAGATGCGTGTTGACCAGCGCCACGCTCTTCGCCGCCAGCCAGGTCTTGCCGCCGCCGGTCGGCACGCGCAGGCAGAAGTACGGCATGTCGGCCGGGAAATCGGACGACAGCGGGTTGTACGGGTTGCCGCGTCCCCACAGGCGCTCGGTGGTGGCGGTGAAGGCAATCGACGGCGACGGCAGTTCGTGGCAGGCCTTGAAATAGGCTTCCACGCTGTCGAGCACTTGCTGTTGATAGATTTTCGGGGTGAATCCGGACATGGCTCAATGCTCCTGAAGGCCGCGTCGCGAGCGGGCCGAGCACAAGGCGGACGGCGCGGAGCGACGAGACATATCGAATGGATAGGCGAGGAGCGAGCACCGGACAACGTTGCGATCGGCTCGCGCAGCAGCGGAATTCATGAGCATTCACACCTCCAGCGCGTAAGGGGTCTGCTTGAAGGTGATGCCCTCGCGCGCCGCGCGGCGGCCCATGCGATTGGCGGCGGCGTAGATCACTTTCGGGCCGGCGAACTTCGGCAGCGCGTCGAACACCGGGCCGGTGAGCACATTGCCGCCGGCAACGCGACGGTCCTTGAGGATGCCGTTGTAGAGCAGATAAATGGCCCGGCCCTCGTGGATGCCCAGCAGCGGCGACTCGGCGGCGCCGCGCATTGGTGTATCAAGGCCGGCGCCGGTTTCGGCGAACCAGACGAACTCGGCCAGTTGCGCGAAGCGCACGTCGCGGCGGATCTGGCCGTCGGCGTCGAATAGGGGTTCGGCGGACAGGCGGCAGAACTGGAAACCGCCGCCCAGGCCGGCGACGACCGCGCCCTTGGCGTTGGTGTAGCCGGCGATGACGCGTTGCGTGCGTCCAGCCGTCACCCTGTTGGCGATCTCCGCAACCATCTCCACTTCAATGAAGCGGCGTGTGCCGCCATCCTCGGCGTTCTGCTTGAGGACGGCGTGGCCGGTGCTGCCGGAACCGGCGAAGGAGTCGAGGATGAGGGAATCGGAATCGGTAGCGATTTGCAGAATGCGCTGCAGCAGGCGGGTGGGCTTGGGGGTGATGAAAACATCGGCGGATGTGTCGAAGTCCACCAGATCCAATAATTCCTTTTTTGCCTCCTGGGTATGGCCGACATCCTTGTAGAACCACATGGTTTGTGGGACAACACCGTCTTTTACATCGGACAAGTAACGTTTGAGTCGAGGCATGTTGTTACCCGACTCACCCCACCAAATGCGACCTTCACTATCTAGGCGGTCGAAATTCGCTTTCGAAATTCGCCAATACATGCCTTTCCCCGGCCCCGGTATTACACGCCCCGAAGGACAAGTAACAGGGTAGGTTCCTTCAGAATAGTAATTCCGCGCTTGTAGGTCCCCAGAGGTCCAAGGGCCGAGCGGACCTCCGTCGTTCTTGTAGCGCGCCTTCGCGTCTTCACCGCGTGGCAAGAGATTTGGCTTCCACTTATCTGCATTCGACGCGTACACAACTATGTAATCGTGATCTTCTGAAAAATGACGTGCAGAGTTTTTCGGCGAGAAAATTTTCTGCCATAGCGCGGTCGCGACGAAGTTCTTCGACCCAAAAATCTCATCCATCACCAGCCGCAGCGCGGCCACTTCGTTATCGTCGATGGAAATGAAGATCGCCCCATCCTCGCGCAGAAACCGTTTCAGCAGCGTGAGCCGCGGGTACATCATGCACAGCCAGCGGTCGTGCCGGTCCAGCGTCTCGCCTTCCTTGCCCACCACCTCGCCCAGCCACTTGCGGATCTCCGGGCTGTTGACGTTGTCGTTGTAAACCCAGCCTTCGTTGCCGGTGTTGTACGGCGGGTCGATGTAGATGCATTTCACCTGCCCGGCGTAACGCGGCAGCAGCGCTTTGAGGGCGTGCAGGTTGTCGCCCTGCACGATCAGGTTGCCGCTGTCCTTGCCTTGCGCCGGCCCGCAAGACAGTTCCGGCACCGGCTCCAGCAGGCGGCTGGGAACTTCCCGGTGGTGTTTGACGACGGCTTCCTTGCCGATCCAGTTCAAGGTGGGCATGCGGACTTTCGACGATGTTTTCGGCTTTCTCGCCGGTAAACGGTTTATTTTAGGGTCTTTGCGCGCCGGCGGGTTTTCGGCGCCGCCGTCACCCGATCGCGGCGCCGGCACACGGGCGGTGGTCGCCGGGAGGGGCGCGGACGGTCGCCAGTCTAACAGGCGGCCTTCGGGCACGGGTGGACTCCGGGTGGCGTGTGGGGACTCCGGTTACACTCCGGGTTGGTCGTTCGTCACGCCCGCCGGGGTTCTGCTTGCCCGGCCCGGCGTTGGCGCGTCGCCAGCCATTCGCGGAGGTTTGTTCTTGAAAATTCTCGTCACCGGCGTCGCCGGGTTCATCGGCATGCATGTCGCGCTTGGCCTCTTGCGGCGGGGCGACCGGGTGGTCGGCATCGACAATCTCAACGATTATTACGAGGTGTCGCTCAAGCGTGCCCGTCTGGCGCGTCTGACGGGGCAGGGCGACTTCCGTTTTCTGGCCATGGACATCGCCGACCGCGCCGCGATGTCGGCGCTGTTTGCCGCCGAGGGTTTCGAGCGCGTCGTTCATCTGGCGGCGCAAGCCGGCGTGCGCTATTCGTTGACCAACCCCGACGCTTACGTGGATAGCAATCTGGTCGGTTTCGCCGCCGTTCTCGAGGGCTGTCGCCGGCAGGGCGTCGAGCATCTGGTCTATGCGTCCAGTTCCAGCGTTTATGGCGGCAATAGCCGTCTGCCGTTCACCGAAAGCGACAATGTCGATCACCCGGTCAGCCTTTACGCGGCGACCAAGAAGGCCAACGAGCTGATGGCGCATACCTATAGCCATCTCTACCGCCTGCCGACCACCGGGCTGCGCTTTTTCACCGTTTATGGGCCCTGGGGCCGGCCGGACATGGCGCCGTTCTTGTTTACCCGGGCGATTCTCGAGGGCCGGCCGATCGATGTTTTCAATCACGGCCATGTGCGGCGCGACTTCACGTTCATCGACGATATCGCCGAAGCGGTGCTGCGGGTCGGCGACCGCGCGCCGCGGGGCGATCCGGCCTACGACGCGAGCGCGCCCGACCCGGCGAGCAGCGATGCGCCCTACCGGGTGTTCAACGTCGGCAACCGCCAGCCGGTGCCGCTGTTGGAGTTCATCGATTGCATCGAACGCGAACTGGGTCGCCGCGCCGAGAAGCGGTTGCTGCCGATGCAGCCGGGCGATGTGCCGGCCACCTTCGCCGACACCGCCGCGCTCGAAAAATGGATAGGCTTCGCGCCGCGCACGCCGCTGTCCGAGGGCATCGCGCGTTTTGTCGATTGGTATCGCGCCTATTACCGGGCGTGAGAAAGGAGTTCGTGTCTCATGAAAGTCACCGTCATCGGCACCGGCTACGTCGGGCTGGTTACCGGCGCCTGCCTGTCGGAAATGGGCAATCACGTGCTGTGTCTGGATGTGGACGAACACAAGATCGCGACACTCAATAGCGGCGGTTTGCCGATCCACGAGCCGGGATTGCTGCCGATGGTGCGGCGCAACGCCGCCGATGGCCGGCTGAGGTTTACCACCGACGTCGCCGCCGCCGTGCGGCATGGCACGCTGTTGTTCATCGGCGTCGGCACGCCGCCGGACGAGGACGGCTCCGCCGATTTGCACTATGTGTTGGCCGCCGCTCGCGGTATCGGCCAGTACATGAGCGATTACAAGGTGATCGTCAATAAAAGCACGGTGCCGGTGGGCACCGCCGACCGGGTCAAGGCGACGGTGCGCGAGACGCTGGCCGAACGCGGCGCGGCGCTGGACTTCGCGGTGGTCAGCAATCCCGAATTTCTCAAGGAGGGGGCCGCCGTGGACGATTTCATGCGCCCGGACCGCATCATCGTCGGTTCCGACGACGAGCGCGCCACGGCGTTGATGCGCGCGATTTACGCGCCGTTTTCGCGCAACCGCGACAAGGTGCAGGTGATGGACACGCGTAGCGCCGAATTGACCAAGTACGCCGCCAACGCGATGCTGGCGACGCGCATCAGCTTCATGAACGAGCTGGCGCGCCTGGCCGAGCGCGTCGGCGCCGACATCGAGTTGGTGCGGCGCGGCATCGGCAGCGACCCGCGCATCGGCACGCACTTTTTATACGCGGGCACCGGCTACGGCGGGTCCTGTTTTCCGAAGGATGTGCGGGCGCTGGTGCGCACCGGACGGGAATTCGACATCGATCTGCGCGTGCTGGCCGCCGTCGAGGCGACCAACGATACCCAGAAGCGGGTGCTGGTCGACAAGGTGCGCGCCCGTTTCGGCGACGATTTGCAGGGACGGACCTTCGCCTTGTGGGGTCTGGCGTTCAAGCCGAACACCGACGACATGCGCGCCGCGCCAAGTCGGGTGATCGTCGAGGAACTGCTGGCGCGCGGGGCGGCGGTGCAGGCTTACGATCCGGTGGCCATCGATGAAGCGCGGCGGGTGTTCGGCGACCGTCCCGGCTTGCGCTTCGCCAGCCATCAGGCCGATGCCCTGCGCGACGCCGACGCCTTGCTGATCGCCACCGAATGGCGCGAATTCAAGAGTCCGGATTTCGAGCGGATACGCGCGCTGCTCAAGCAACCGGTGATTTTCGATGGTCGCAACCTGTTCGACCCCCAGATGATGCGCGAGCTGGGGATCGATTATCACGGGATCGGTCGTGGCGCGTCCGTCTCGTGAAGGGGGCTTGAAGACTCGATTTGCAGTTGCTCGGGCCGCAGAATCAGGTAACTGGCGAAACGGCCGTCCTCGCGGCTACCGTCGTCGCTGACCACGATCAGGCTCGGCCGGCCGTCGATGGTCGCCGCGGCGACGCCTTCCGCGTGTTCGAAACCGGACAAGCCGGCCACGCGAACGCGGCGAGGGCGTGCGTTTTCGTCGCCGTTCCAGAACCACATTTCGAAGGCGACGCGCTCGCGGGCGACGGGGCCGCCGATGAGCAGGTAGCCGTTCAGGAACGGTACATGCGCCAGGGCGCGGATGCCGTTGCCGCCGAGATCGAGCGTCGTCAGCCTGGGCGCGATGCGCGGCGCGGCGCGGTCGTCGAAAATCGCGGCCGGATTTTCGAGGCTGGCGACGATGGCTTTTCCGTCCAGCAGCGGGCTGCGGAAACCGATCAGCAAGCGGCGCTGGTCGGCGCTCATTTCCAGCGCCTCGATATTCAAGCCGCCGTCGGTCTTGACCCGGCGAACCTCGGCGGCGGCGGCGAGCACCGGATGCGCTTCCGTCAGCGCCCGTTTCAGGTTGCCCACCACTTGCGGGTCGACGACGCTATCGCCGTCGATGCGGAAGCGGACCAGCCGTTCCCGGGCTTTGTGTTCGTCGCCGTCGCTGTCGCGCGAGTGCGACGTGATCGCATAGACGTGACCGGCACGGTCGGCGGTAACGCCCTCCAGATCGTCGAGCTTCCAGAAATCCCCGTCGCCCCACGACCAGAACGGCGCGTTCAGCGCCTTGCGTTCGACGTGGTCGTTCCGGATGCGCAGCAGGCTCAGCGCGTGCCGTTCCTCATCCTCGACGACGATAAAGCGGCCGTCGGCAAGCGGCTGGATGCCGGACGGCTCATAAACACCGTTCAGCGCCTGAAAGCGGGGAAGTTCGTGAGGGATCACGTGGGCGGTCTCCATTCGTTTCGCCGACCCCGGCCGGTCGGCGCGATGCGTCGTGGCCGGCGAGGCAGACGATTGCAATAAAAAGTCGGATGCCGGTGAATTGTCGATTCCCGGATTTTCAATGGGCGAAGCACTATTTCAACGGCGTGTTGATCGCGGTGTCTCTGGAAATGAAGTAAATCGAGAGGCGATTACACATTCTTCGGTTATTAAAATCGTGGTGCGTCCCCAATGCCGTCAAGTTGTAGTCGACCGTGCATGCGAACGCCGATGGGGCGATGTCGTGAATGGAATGGCGACTTCTTGTACCGGGAATGGAGTATCCCGAAGAGGAGTCCAGCGCTTGAACCACGATAGGTCCTTCATGGCGTGCGAGGTTTAACGGCACGGTTAACCGGGGCGCGGTCAACCAACTTCGAATTCAGAAACGGCGCGGCCCGCAACCGATTGTCATGCCACGATTCATGTGGCGTCCTCGCCTGCCCATTGTTGGTAATCAAGGAAGTCGATCAAGAACGTTTCGAAGTCATCGGCGAGCTTGCGGACCGAAGGCGGACTCGATTCATGCGCATGGTACATCACGGGATATTCGCCGTTGACCATTCCATTTGTGACATCGAATAGAACCTGATCGCCGTCCGCCTCCATGAAGAACTCCGCGAAACACAACATGCCGTTTGAGGGTGGTGGCCAGCGGCCGCCGCTTTTTCGTTGAACGGTCTTTTGTTGCCGTGGCGAGAGTTCGTCGAACGGTTGGAAATCATGAATGAATGGATGCTGGAAGCCAAATTGAACCGCACCTCCGAAAAGCCAGAACTCGCGAGCACATCGAAGAAGCGATTTGTAGGAGTCGGGCAGCGGGATGCCGAGCGATGTTTCAAGGTCAGCAAGATCGTTGTCCGACGCACCAGGCGCCACGTTTTCCAGGTTGGCGTCGGGACGCGACCGCAATTTGGCGGCGAATGTTGGGAAGCGCCGATCGAGCAAGTTCAGGAGTTCGTCGGACATTATTGTCTCCTACGGATCACCCAAGGTGTTTTGTGTGGCGGCGATTTGAATCGTTCGGCGTTTGGGTCCGTCTCCCGCTATAATCGCCTTCTCCGTTGCTTCCGCGACGGAAAAATGTGTGCAAGGTGCCGCTTGGCAGTTTCGCTGCCGCGGTCAAACGGGAAACAGGTGCGTGTTCGAAAGGCACCATGCCTGTGCTGCCCCCGCAACGGTAAGCGAGTGTGGGTGTGTCGATACGCCACTGGGCTTTGTGCCTGGGAAGGCGACACATCAAGACTTGCGAGCCCGGATACCGGCCTTCGCACCAAAGAACGGAAGTGTCGCGGGGAAGCGGACACGGAAGGCGATGCGCTCGCTCGTCGCGGTTTCCCCTCGTGCAACTCCATGTTTTGTTGCCTGCCGACTTGCGGGGACGCCCGTCGGCGATAGGGAGAAATCCATCATGCCACATCCGAGCAATGCGGGTGCTGTTTGCAGCGCCACGCGGGCCGCGCTATTGGCCGCACTCTTTCCAGCCTTTTCAAATACCGCCATCGCCGCCGAGCAGCCACTCGAAACGGTGGTGGTCACCGCGACCCGGTTCAACGAGCCCGACCCCGGTGTCTCCGCGAATATCACCGTTATTACCGGTCAAGACATCCGCAATACGCCGGCTCAGAATCTGCCCGATGTGCTGGGCACGCGGGCCGGTATCGACGTCCGCCATTTTGGGGGCGGCATGGGGCGGGACGCGGTGATCGACATGCGCGGTTTCGGCGCCACCGCCGGCAGCAATACCTTGATTCTGCTGGATGGTCAGCGGGTGAATCCGGTCGATCTGGGGAGCATCATCTGGTCGTCGATTCCGCTGGAGAGCGTCGAGCGCGTCGAAGTCATTCGCGGTTCCGGCACCGTGCTCTACGGCGATGGCGCCAGCGGCGGGGTGATCAACATCATCACCAAGAAATCGGCGCGACCGGTGGCGGCGGTGACGGGAACCATCGGCAGTTACGGTTATAAGGGGGCCGATATCCAGTTCGGGAACGGTAACGATCAGGCGTATTACCGCTTATTCCTCAACCACGCCGATGCCGACGGCTATCGCAAGAACGGCCAGCAGGACCAGCAGGCCGGCAGCGGGCGTGTCGGCTGGCTGTTCGACGCCGGCGAGTTGTTCGCCGATTTCGCCGCTTATCGGGAGTCGTCCGGGCAGCCGGGCGCGCTCTTCAGCGCCGCCTATCGCGATGAGCCGCTTAGCACGCGTTTCCCGCGCAATACCGAGGCGCGCGATGGGTATCGCTTGCGCCCCGGTGTGTCGTATCGCGTGAACGACCGCTTGACCCTGGAGAGTGAAGTTGGCTTCGAGCATCAGACGCTGGATGGCAGGTTTTTCGCCAGTTACGGCAATACCGCCAGCAGTCGTGTGCGCGACACCACGTCTTTCACACCGCGTTTGCGTTGGCGGCACGATCTGGGTGTCCTGGCCAGCGAAACGGTGGTCGGTTTCGATTATTACGACGGTAAAGTCGATTCGAACAACACCGGTTTTGCCGATCAGGGCGCGAAGCAGGAGAGTGCCGCTTTCTATCTGCAAAACGTCAGCAAGCTCACTTCCCACCTCAGCCTGACGGTGGGCGCGCGCCGCCAGCGGATGAAGCAGTCGGCGCATCAGGACGCGTACGCGCCGTACTTTAGCCCGGCGATAGAAGGCAACGCGACGCGCACGCGCAGCGCGTACGATGTGGGTCTGGCCTATGCCGGCGACGGATGGCGGGTTTACGGCAAGACCGGCACGACCTTTCGTTTCGCCAATCTCGATGAGCTTTTCGGTCAGGATGCCTTTTTCAACCCAGTCTTCGTCGGCGATCTCAAACCGCAGCATGGCCGGATCAGTGAAATCGGCGGTAGTGTCGCCGTCGGACCGGCGACCCTCCGCGCCTCGGCGTATCAACTCGATCTGAGCGATGAAATCGGTTACGACAGCGCGCTTTTCGCCAATGTCAATTTCGATCCGACGCGCCGCCGCGGCGCCGAACTGGAGGCCGACTGGCGGATCTCCACCAGCCTGTCGGCCAAGATGTCGTATGCCTATACCAACGCCAGGTTTCGCAGCGGCGCTTACGACGGAAATACCGTGCCGCTGGCGCCACGCCAGCAACTGGGCGCGCAAATGACCTGGAACGCCGGTCAGGCGGGGACTTATTCGGCGGCGGTGCGTCATGTCGGCGACCGTCGTTACGGCAGCGATTTCGCCAACGCGCAGGGCATGCTCGCCGGTTACACGACGCTTGACCTGCAAGCGGCATGGGATCTCAAACCCTGGAAAATCACCGCCAAGGTGCTCAACGCCACCGACAGGAAATATGCGCCGATCGCCGGATATTCCGCTTTTTACCACGATACGTACTTCTACCCGGCCGACGCGCGCGGTTTCTTCGTCGCCGGACGTTACGATTTCTAGGCGTTCATGCCCACCCGTCGCCGCGCCCTGCTGATCCTCGCCGCCTTGACGAGTCTGGCGCTGCTGAGTATCGCCATGGCGCTGACGGTGGGTAGCCTCGGTATTTCTCCCGGCGAGGTGTGGCTTTCCTTGTCGGGCGGCGACGCCGGGATGGCCAGCGAGGTGGTGCGCGGTCTGCGCTTGCCGCGCGCGCTGACCGGCTTCGCGTGCGGCGGCTTGTTGGCGCTGTCCGGTGCGTTGTTGCAGGTGTTGTTGCGTAATCCGCTGGCCGATCCTTACGTGCTCGGCATTTCGGGCGGCGCCGGTATTGGCGCCTTGCTGGCGATGATTCTCGGCTTGGGCGTCGCCGGCATCAACGGGCTGGCCTTCGTCGGCGCGCTGGCGGCGATGTTGCTGGTATTTGGCCTGGCGAACGGCGAAGGGGGTTGGACGCAGTCGCGACTGTTGCTGACCGGGGTCATCGTGGCCGCCGGTTGCGGCGCTGTCGTCGCCTTGATGTTGGCCGTGGCGCCCGACGACCGCTTGCGTGGCATGTTGTTCTGGCTGATGGGCGATCTGTCGCAGACCGGCGAGCCGGGCCTGGTGTTGCTGCTCTTGCTGTTGATCTTGTTGCTTGCCTTGCCGTTCGCGCGTGAACTGAATCTGCTGGCGCGCGGCGCCGACGTGGCGCAGGCCTTGGGCGTTGCGGTTCGCCCGTTGCGGCGCGGGGTGTATTTCGTCGCCTCGCTGGCCACCGCCGCGGCGGTGACGCATGCGGGAGCCGTGGGCTTCGTCGGCTTGATCGTGCCGCACCTGGTGCGTCTGGCCGCCGGCAACGATCAGCGCTTGCTGTTGCCGGCCTCGGCCTTGGCCGGCGGCAGTCTGCTGGTGATCGCCGATACCCTGGCGCGAACCGTTCTTGCGCCGCGGCAGTTACCCGTCGGCGTGCTGACGGCGCTGATCGGAGTGCCGGTGTTTTTGTTCCTGCTGGCGCGTGCGTCGCCACGGGGTGCCTGAAATGGAGTCGGTGTCCCCGCTCTTGACCGCGCGCGGCCTCGCCGTCGGTATTGCCGAGGCGACCTTTTGCCGCGATTTGCATTTCGCGGTGTCGCCCGGCGAGCGTCTGGCGATCCTTGGACGCAACGGCGCCGGCAAGTCGACGCTCCTGTCGGTGCTTGCCGGCTTGCGGGAACCGCGTGCCGGTGAGGTGCGGCTCGATGGGCGCTCGTACGCGGAGTGGGGCGAGCGGGCGAGCGCCCGTCTTCGTGGCTGGTTGCCGCAAACGCGTGGCGAAGCCTTTTCGGCCACGGTTCTGGAGAGCGTTCTGATCGGGCGCCACCCGCACCTCGGTCGCTGGGATTGGGAATCCGAACACGATGCCCGCCTTGCGCGGCAGGCGCTGGCCGCGGTCGGGCTGGACGAACTGGCATCGCGCGATGTGCGGACGCTTTCCGGCGGCGAGCGGCAGCGGCTGGCGATCGCCACCTTGTTGTGCCAGGCGCCGCGGCTGTTCCTTCTCGATGAGCCACTGGCCCATCTCGACCTGAACCACCAGATCGCGATTCTCGAACTGCTGGCGGCGCGTAGTCGTGACGAGCAGACGGCCTGCGTGCTGGTGTTGCATGAACCCGGTCTGGCGGTTCGTTACTGCACGCGCGCGCTACTGCTTTTCGGTGACGGCGTCAGCGAGCAGGGACGTTGCGAAGACGTGCTCACCGGCGAGTCCCTGAGCCGGCTCTATGGCTATCCGATGCGCGAAGTCGGCGAGGGTTCGCAACGCTGGTTCGTGCCGGCGTAGCCGATTGCTCAGACAGGCGGCGCCCGGTGGGCCGCCGCCGGCCGATTTTGCTTGCGCCGGTACATGTCGGCGTCGGCATGGCGGACCAGCGACTCGACATCCTCCCCGTCCTCCGGGTACATCGCCAGGCCAACGGCCGCGCCAGCCTTCTCCTGCGATGCCGTGGGATCGATCGACCGCAGCGGGGCAGACAACATCTGTTCCAGATTGTGGCGGGCACGCTCGGCGTCGTGGGCATTGTTGACCGCGTCGAGCATGACCACGAACTCATCGCCGGCGTAGCGCGCCACCATGTCGCGGCTGCGCAACCCGGCGAGCATTCGCTGGGCGATTTCCTGTAGCACTTTGTCGCCGACATCGTGGCCGAAACTGTCATTGATGTGCTTGAAACGGTTGAGATCGATGAACAGAATGGCGAACGGCCGCGGATCGAGCAGCCCCTGTTGCCGCGCCAAACGGTCCTCGACCCGGCGCAGGAAGGCGTCGCGGTTGGCCAGGCCGGTGAGGCGGTCGCTCAGCAGTTTCAGTTGCATGTTGCGAAAGCTTTTCGCCAGATCGCCGATTTCGTCGTTGCGGGTCATCACGTCGAAGGTGGTGAAATCGCCGTCGCCGATCCGGCGCGCGGCGCTTGCCAGTTGCCGGAGGTCACGGGCGACCACCGAAAGGATCATCAAGCCAATGGCGATGGCCATCAGCGAGGCAAGCAGGGCAAACGCGGCGGTGCGCTTGAAATTTTCGGTGACGGAAAACAGGAAGTCCTGGCGCGGCACGGCGACGACGATGATCCAGTCCAGGCCGGCCGCGTCCTGAATGCGCGCGTAAGCCGCTTCCACTTCGCCATGGGTCGCCGTTTCGAAGACGGCGGTGCGCGGCGCCACGGCGGCGGACGACGGCCGCAACAGCTTGCTTATTTCGCGATAGCTGGCGACCACCAGCGGATCGTCGCTGTTTTCGACGCTCACGCGTTTGTTGTCGCCTGACTCGCCTTTGAGCAAAAGCGGCCCGCGCGAAGTGCCGATCAGGCTGCCGTCGGTCTCGACCACATAGGCGATGCCGTTGGCCGTCAGCCGCAAGGAATGCAGGAAATCATTGACATGCTGCAAGGGCAGATCGGTGGCCACCACGCCTTGAAATTCGCCCTGCGCGTTGTTGACCCGCCTGGCGCGCGTGGCGACCAGCTCGTTGGTCTTGAAGTCGATATATACCGATGTCCAGGTGTCCAAGAGCGAATTCTTGCCACGGGTGTACCACGGGCGCTCGCGCGGCTCGAAGACCCGCGTTTCGCGAATCGGCTCCCGCAGTTCGCCGGCGATGCCGGAGAAATGAAGGATCGTTCGTGGGCCGGTGTCGACGGTGCGCACGCGCAACTCGGCGTCGGTTTCGGACGAACGCAGCAGCCCAAAGAACTGGCCGTTGCGGTCGCCGTAGTAGGCGTAATTGTTTGGGTGACGGTGTACCGAGGTGGCGAGCCAGAAACGGGTGCGCAGGCTTGCGAAGTCGTCCTCGATTCTTGCCGGCGCGGGAACATCCTTCGGAAATGCCGTTTCCAGCACCGCGCCGGCACCGAAAACATGCCGTTCCACCGCTTGCGCGATGCGATACACCATCTCCGACAGCAGTTGCTCCGACAGGGTGTCCACGGCCACTCGTCCCGCCGAATACGTCAGGCCACCGATGGCGGCGGTCAACAGAAACACCAGTACGACATACGGTACGGTGAGCATTTGCCGCAGAGAGATCAATCGAAGCCACTTCATACGGGAGCGGGGCGTTGGCGAATTCGGGGCACGGCGGAAGAAAACATCTGTGACCCGTTCCGACGGCAATGCCGTGCGAAAGCACGTTGGCTGGACGGGTGCTTGAGCGAATAGTCGCACATCCCACTTTTCGATGGGGCGATGGATGTCACGGATGATGACGATTTCGCGTCGTCGGGACACGTGTGGCCAGGACGGTGGCGGTCGATGCCGAGTCGATCAGGCCCGATTTCGGGAAACAAGGCCGTTATTGATGGCGATGCCGTGCGTTCCGGCCCGACCGGCAATCGCGGACAGGTCAGCTATTTGGTGACCAAAGGTTTATTGAGCCGCGAGAAAGGCCGTGGCGTTGGTGGCGTTCCGTCGCGGCGTTCCAGACACCGCTCCGTTCGAGCGGGTGCTCGAGCGGTGTTTCCGGTAGGCGGTTAATGTTTATGTTCGTTCGTCGCCGCTGTCAGGTCGCGGACGGGAGCCGCGATCTGGAGCGTCTCCACTTTCTTGTCCGATCCCTCGATTTGTAGCGTCAGCGGTACCGTGTCGCCTTTTCGAAGCGGTTGTTTGAGATTGAGCAGCATCACGTGATAACCGCCTGGTCCGAGCGTCAGTGGCTTGCCGGCCGGGAGTTCCAGGCGCGGGATCTGACGCATTTTCATGATGTTGCCTTCCATTCTCATTTCGTGGATTTCGACGGCGCCGGCGACCGGGCTGCTGGCGCCGACCAGCGTCGCGCCGTCACGGCTGCTCAATTCCATGAACGCGCCGGTCGCCTGCTGACCGGCGACGGTGCCGCGCACCCAAGGTGCCTTGATCTCGACATCACCGGCGCAAGCGACGGCGGATGCCAGTCCGAGCGCGATCGCCACTGCCCATTTATTGAGCGTTGTATTCACGGCCGACTCCTTTTTCAAATAGGGAAAAGCATTATAAGGAGCATGCCATCGGGCGCGCCGCGACAAAATGTCGCAGCGGGTCGCCGGTTCCGTCACGGCTTTTGGCGCCAGTTTCCTTGCGCATCCTGGAGCCACCAACCGCTGTGAAATTGCTCTTTCCAGCGCCTGATTTGCGCCGCGCGCGCCGCCGGCTCGGCGGTCTTGCCGCCGTGCGCCTCGGCGAGCGCGTAAATCAGCGAATTGCGGTCTGGATTTTCCTGGTCGATCAGTTTTTCTGCGATCTGCCTTTGCACCAGTGTCAGCCGGCTGCCGTCGCGCAGCTTGACCATGCCGTCGTCGCCAAGGCCGATGATGCCGGGTTCATAAAAACGGACCAGCCGCGACGCGCGTTGCGCCAGGCTGTGCTTGACCACCACCACCGGTGGCGTGCCGATGTCCAGATTGATTCCCTCGCCAACGGACGATGCGGTGGCCTGAAAGGTAATAAAAATCAGCAGCAGAACAAAGCGTTGCACGCGTGGCCTCCTGGAGAAGTCATTTGCCGGCCAGCAGCCGCTTGAGGTCGGCGGCGATGTTTTCGGGTGTGTCGCCGTGGCGGATGAGCAGGCGCAACCGGCCTTGCGGGTCGAAGGCGTAGCTGCTGGTCGAGTGGTCGATGCTGTAGCTGTCGGGGCTGCTCCCCGGGTGTTTGCTGTAAAAGACCTTGAAGTCTTTCGCGGTCGCCGCCGTTGTCGCCTCGTCGCCGTACAGGCCGATGAAGCTTGGATGAAACGCGGCGACGTAGTCGCCAAGCATCGGCGCACCGTCGCGCGCCGGATCGAGCGTGATGAACACCACTTGTACCCGGCTGGCGCTGTCGCCCATCCGCGCCAGCGTATCGCGCATGGTCGACAAGGTGGTCGGGCAGACGTCCGGACATTGCGTGTAGCCGAAAAAAACCACCACCACCTTGTCCTTGAAGTCCGCCAGCCGGCGCGGCTGCCCGCGTGAGTCGGTGAGCTGAAAGTCCTTGCCCCAGTCGGCGCCGGAAATGTCCGTGGAATTGAAGTGCGTGGGTTGCGAACAGCCCAGCAGCAGGGCGGCGATCCATAGCAGCAGAGTCTGGCGTATCGTCATGGCGTGTCGAGGATTGGCGGTGGAACGAAGCGGACGTGTTTTCCGTGAGCGACGATACACCAGCGGTCGCGAATTGGATACTGGCCGGCGCGCGCTCTGACACTCGCGGCAGGCACGATCGCGCGCAGCCGCTGCCGATGCGTCAGGCCGGTTCCCTCGCCTCGCCGCCGACCCGCAGCGCGGTAAGGATCGCCAGGCCCTGTAGCGCGGCGATGCCGATCAGAACGGCCGCGAAGCGGCGGCGATCCATCAGACCGCCGAACAGCATTGGCGCCAGCGCCAGTCCGGCGTCGAGTCCGGAATAGACGAAGCCGTAAACCCGCCCGTAGGCCGCTTGCCCGAAGCGCGAGGTTGCCGCGTGCCGCACCAGCAAGTCGCGCGACGGACCGGCGACGCCGGTGCAGAAACCGATGCCGGCCATCAGCGGCAATACCGCCCACGCTGGCAGCGGCAGCGCCGCTAGCGCAACGGCCAGCAGGGCGGCCACGCCCAGCGCCGCGGCGATCAAACGGTCGTGCCCGCCTTTTTGCGCCAGAAAACCGCCGCCGACGATACCGCCGGCGCCGGCGAGCAGATACGCCGACAACGCCGTCGCGCCGGCCGCCAGCGTCAGGCCGTGCAGACTTTGCAGGATTGGAGTGGCGAAATTCTGGATCGCGCCGAAGGCGGTGGTGATCAGGAAAAAAAAGGCGAAACACAGCCACACCGCCGTCGAGCGGAGAAAGGCGAACGCCGAAACCGTTGCGCTGGACTCGGCGGCGCGCGCCGTGCCGATGCCCGGCGGATCGGCCAGCGTTCGCCGTCGCCAGAACAGCAGCGCCAGGGCCATGGCGGCCAGTCCGGCAGCGGCCAGCGCCGCGTCGCGCCAGCCGGCAATTGCGGCGATGCCGGTCATGAAGACCGGCGCCAGCGCCCAGCCGAGATTGCCGGACAGACCGTGGATCGAGAAGGCGTGCCCCAGGCGCGGCGGCGAAACGTGGCGATTGAGAACCGTGAAATCGGCGGGGTGAAAAACGCTGTTGCCCAGGCCGGCCAGCGCCGCCACCGTGGCCAGAGTGGTGAAACCATCGGCGAGCGACAGCAACAGCGCCGCCAGAAAAAAACAGCCGATGCCGGCACCGAGCACGCGTGCCGCGCCGAAACGGTCGACCAGGAAACCCGCCACGGCTTGTCCGATCGCGGAGACGACAAAGAAAATGGTCATCGTCGCTCCGATGCCGGTAAAACTCAGCTCGAAATCGCGCATTAGCCAGGGAAAAAGCGGCGGCAGTAACAAATGAAAGAAGTGCGAGACGCCGTGCACGAATCCGATCAGCGAGATCGCTTCGAGGTCGCGGCGGGCTGGTTGGGGAGCGTTGGCGGTGGGCATCGACGGGTTCCATTGGGGAATCGATGGCAGTCTAAGGGTGCGTCGGACTCAAGGGAAGGTGGTGGCTGGCGCTGCTTGGCCGCGATTGTTCCGAGACGGGGCTTCAGCGCTAAATGTCAAGTGTCTACGGTGGCGAATATCCTCGTTTTTCTGGTTGAGATCCGCGACGCGATTTTTCGCGTTTTTTTTTGCGGGCTTGAAGACCGGCTAAACCTCGCTATCCTGAAAATAAGGTAGGTGTCGCGGCAGGCAGCGTGCTTCTGTTTCGGGTGGCAAGGTGCCGAGCTTTACCGTTTTCCATGGGTTTTCAAATCAACGTCAAGCGACGAGGATTGACAAATGATCAAGATCGAAAAGATGCGAATTGTTACCAGACTCTTGTTGTCTGCGTCGACGGTTATTTTTGGCCTGATTTTTTTGGCTACTTATTCGCTCCTTCAGGTCAAGCGGGATGCGTTGGCCGCGCATAGTGAACGGATCAAGGATATCGTCGAGGTGGCGCAAGGCATCGTCGCCTCGTACCAGAAAATGGAAGCGGAAAAAATTCTCAGCCGGGAAGACGCACAGCGGCAGGCCAAGGAGACGCTGCGTGCGCTTCGTTTTGGAACGAACGATTATTTCTTTCTTTACGATTTCGACGGTCGCGCGCTGATGGTGGCCGGAAATCCAAAAATCGAAGGACAGGTGCTTATCGGAAAAACGGACGCCGCCGGTTTTAAGATGTGGGATGCGCTCGTGGCCAGGGGAAAAGAAGGAAGAGGCTATTTCGATTATGTTTTTCCTCGCGCCGGACAGACTGAATCGAAGCCAAAGCGCGGGTATGTGATAGGGGTGCCGGAATGGCAATGGATTGTGGGGACGGGTGTTTATGTCGACGATGTCGATCAGATGGTTAATAAAGCCGCCATTGGTCTGGGTATTATTTCAATAGTGATTATCGCCGTTGTCTCATCGGTGATTTTTCTGATATCAAGAAGTATCGTGAAACAGTTTGGTGGCGAGCCGGCGGACACCATTGATTTGATGTCCCGCGCGGCGGCTGGGGATTTGACCGTCGAGGTTCATTCGACATCCAAAGGCAGTATTCTAGATTCAGCGGGCCAAATGATCAGATCGCTACGTCAAATGGTTTCCGATCTCGCACAAAATGCCACCCGCTTGCAAAAAGCCACGAAAAACATCGGTCTGGCGTCTCGCGAGGTAAGTAATGCCTCGCAAAGGCAATCCGATGCGGCTTCGTCGATGGCTGTGGCGATTGAGGAGCTAACAGTCAGCATCAATCATATTTCCGATACCGCCAAGGACTCCAAAATCAATTCGACAACATCCGTTGCGTTGTCCGAGACAGGTTTCAAACGGGCGGAGGCCGCGTCGGCCGAAATGAAGGAAATCGAAGCGAGTGTCAAAGAAGCATCGACCCGTATCCAAGGGCTTGAGGAGCGCGCCAACCAAATTTCGTCAATTGCCAGCGTTATCAAGGATATCGCCGGTCAGACCAATTTATTGGCATTGAACGCGGCAATTGAAGCCGCGCGTGCCGGCGAGCAGGGGCGAGGTTTCGCGGTGGTCGCCGATGAGGTACGGAAACTGGCCGAGAGGACGGCCACGGCAACTGTCGAGATAGAAACGATGATCGCCGGTATCCAGGCGTTCACCGTCGAGGTGGTATGGGCGATGGACGCGACCTTGCCACGAGTGACCGCGGGTGTCGAGGCCGCCACTAGCGCGGCCGGATCGTTGCGTCAAATCGAGGAGGGCGCGCGGACGACATTGGATCGAATCTGCGAGGTCGCCGACGCGACCAAGGAGCAAAGTCTAGTTAGCGACAATATCGCGCAACGCGTCGAGGAAATCGCCTGCATGCTGGAAGAAACAACGGCGGCCATGGCGTCCAATAGCGAAACAGCGACCGAAATGGAGAGTATTGCCGAGGGAATGATGAGTATGGTGAATCGTTTTCGTTGTTGAATACGGAACGCCGTGATAACAACAGGGTTTCTGATTTCCGGATGGTTTTTCATGGAACGACGCCAATTTTCATGCGGCATGATCGTGACCGTGGTATTGCTAATATTCATGGTGGAAATTTTTTATTTCAAGGTTCTAAATTCAAGCGGAGAGAATTTTAGTTTAAAAATACGGATCGATCAATCAGCCGGTCTGGGCGATTAAAGCTTTTTTGTTATTAATTTTTACACACGGAGAAAATGTCATGAAAAAGTTTCTTGCAATAATTGCCACGATAGCCTTCACTGGTATTTCCGGGCCGGCGGACGCAGGTGAGTTCGGTGAGTTGCGCGTATTGTTAACGGCTGCTAGGGAATCCCTTGTCAGCATGCTTGTTAATAAGGATAAGCGCGGTCCGGATCACCAGAAAGTGGTGAAAGACACGGCTGACGCGGTCAGTGCGAAACTCGCCAAGATGAAGGCGCCGGCGGGCAAGGAGGCGCAATTCAAGGAGCTGGTCGATAATTGGAATGCTTTCAAGAATACGCGTGAGAAGGAACTGGTTCCGGCAATACTGAAGGGCAACGATGAGGAAGCCAAAAAGATCGCCGGTGGTATTCAGAAGGAACGTTATACGAAGTGTCAGACCATCACCAGCGAGCTGGACAACTAGATTCCCCATTTTTTTCCTGCCCGCAGGATTCGTGGCGATGTGGACCGTCAGTCAGGCCGAGGTGAAAGATAAGCGGGTTGGGATCAATTCCGATTCCAGCCCGGTTGAAAGTAACAAAAGCGTGTCGAAGGCGGAGTTGACATGAGACTTGGGAAAAAACTTGTTTTCGGATTTGGACTGATTCTGTTGTTGGTTGTTTTTTTAGCGGCGTTGGTGGTGGTAAAGCTTTATGGCATGGATGGCGATGCGGCGCACATTGCCGCCGATCTGGCGAATAAGTCGCGCATCAGTTCGATTCATTCCACGGTCAAGGATAATGCCATTTCCAGCATGGAGGTGCTGCTGAATTCCGACGCCAGTATCAACGCCAAAATCATTGCCCAGATCGACGAGCGGAACAAAGCCAATTCGGCGCTCCTTGATAGTCTGAGCAGCGATCTGGCCGCTTCGGAAGAGGATGTCAAACTGCTGACGGAAATGAAGAAGCATCGCGGCCTATACGTCGCTGGTCTGGACCGGGTGGTGAAAATGGTCAAGGAAGGTAAGCGCGAGGAGGCGACTTATGTGGCAGGGGAAGAGATGATTCCCATGCTCGTGCCCTTCCTGAAAGCGGTCAAGGCGATGGAGGATCACCAGAGTGTCAAACTGGAGGCTAGCACCCGGCAAATAAAGGAGACGACCACGGCCATTCGTAACACAACCATCGCCGTCGGTGCCGTGGTCTTGCTGCTCGGTTTGTTTAGCGCCTTTTCCATCGTCCGCTCGATTACCGGGCCGTTGAACCGGATGCGCGCCACCATCACCCAGGTTCAGGAGAGTGGCGACTTCACGCGGCGCATTACCCTGAGCAGTACCGACGAGGTTGGTGAAACCGCCAAGGCTTTCGACGAGCTGATGGCTAGCTTGCAGCAGACCTTCGTCAAAGTCCTGGATGATGTCGATCGGGTCGCGGTTTCAGCGCAAAGCCTGTCCGCCTCGTCAGGCCACCTCGCCGACAGTACCTCCAATCAAAGCGAGTCGACGAAGGTGATGGCGGCGGCGATAGAAGAAATGGCCGCCAGTAGCAATCTTGTGTCGAACAGCGCACGCGAGGCGCTTGACATTTCCCGTCAGTCGGGTGAGTTGTCCACCGAGGGCGGCAAGATCATCGAGCAGGCGGCGAAAGAAATGCTGCGCATTGCCGACGCCGTACAACGCACCTCGCTGACCATTGAAGAGGTGGGACAACATTCGAACCAGATTTCGTCGGTGGTCAAGGTCATCAAGGAAATCGCCGGCCAAACCAATCTGCTGGCGCTCAACGCGGCAATCTGAGGTTCCCTCGGTTTTTCGTCTGCCAAAGGGTAAGTTTCATGCTATCAGTTTTTCCTGATGCTGCTCTCTGATCCAGTTTTCCAGGAACTGAATCGGCGATTTGTAACCGAGGGTCGAATGCTGCCGCTTGCGGTTGTAAAAGACCTCGATGTATTCGAAGCTGACAGCCTTCATGTCGGCATGAGTGGCGTAGGGAA
>JAKOTN010000036.1 GCA_029776255.1 Pseudomonadota bacterium | reverse complement strand
AATCATATAGAATGATAAAAACATTGTATCTCTTACTAAGAATCAAGTGAATTGGTATCTACCAATATATCAATATTTTGAATTTACATTACCTTCATTAGAGTTTATATTTTTAGATAAATACATTTTTGTTATTACTAGAGATAAGATGATACATTATATATAGCCTAATGGAAAATTGCTAATAACACATGATTTGAGAGAATCTATTTCTTAGATCTCACAAGTATGCTAGGATAATATACATAAAAATATTTTAATTCAAACGAATGATAATACAATAATTGTTGTCAAACAATCATTATTAAATTTATTAGATAGATCTGTACCTATATACGATAGTGTCATAACTTTCCCAAATGAAAAACTTCGATATTTTTATAATGATAAAACATATCTATATGTATATACTACAAATAGTACAACATTAAAACTATATAGATTTAAATATACTGAATCCAATCAATACACATTAATTGATTCAAGTACAGTTGCTAATATTCCACAAAATGTAGAATTAAAATTTTAGATGAATATACACAATAACGTTGTTATAGCGTATCAATTAAATAATCAATAGTATATTATCAATCATGATAATAATTATAATAGTTTTTAGCACTTAGATATACCATGTGCTAATTCAGATGGAATAAATATATATAAAACATATACATATTATAATAACTAGGAAATGTATGCTATAAACATATCTAATAATATAGATAGAATTGATGTCATTGGATTATCTAATAATGAATATAATAAAACGTCTATATATAAATCGTTATTAAATCCTGGGAATAGATTAAATTCTGATATTAGTAATTAGGATATTTATTCTAATAGATATTATAAACAGAATTTTGATATTTTTTATATACCAAATACATATATTAAAGCATATACTCCGCAAATAGAAAATATTATACCATATGATAGTTATAAAACATTAAATATATTACTATCACATACTATTTCCAAACGATACAGAAATTATAAAATAAATCCTATGTATTTGGTAACTGGATAGAGAAATTTGACATTTACCGAGTATGACAAACAATTATTTGGGACGTTATATTATGAATTGAAAGATGGTACATTTTCCATAACAAGACTGAATGACAAAATAACTATCAATCTATTAAATAGAATTAGCCAAGATTGGCAAGGAAATAATTATCTTGACTATAATATATTTGATTATTATTATTCCCATTTAACAGATGATGGATATCAATATCGAGATTTTAAATTATCTATAATATATCAAATAACACAAAATATTGGTAATATTAATCTAAAACAATTCAATATTGATATCAAACATAATTTAAAATCAGTACCAAAATAGCAATTTATGAATAATAAATGGCGGCATGAAATTATCTTATTTAATATCAAAATGATTAATCGACAATAGTCTATGGTGTATATGTATAGAATACCATTAAAAGATTTGTTATATACATATTCGGTATCTTACAATTTTTTAGACTTTAATATTAAATTAATTGAAGATATACAAAATTACAGAACAGATATACCATATTATGTTGGGGCATATACTGCATATACAAAAATTAAATTAGAAACATCTATATATGATATAGAATTTTATAATTTCAATACAATTGAATTGGCAAATAATAATGAAAGTGATACTGACAATATATTATTATAGATAGATTTATATAACCAATATAATCCAATAAGATATTCGTTAAGATCTCAACGAAATAACCCTCATAATAAAGCTCATAATACATTAGTTACTCAATAATTTTTAAAAATATGTGTAGGAGGAATTTTTTAATGATAACTACAAATCCTCAATTATTAGCAGGATATGAATTATTAAATCGCGACAAAATTAATAATTCATTGATAAATTCTATATAGAATTCATTAATGGATTATCGATAGGAATAGATTACTAGCATTGGATATGTTTCCAATACACAAAAAATGTTATTAACAGGATTTCATGATAATACTAA
>JAKOTN010000153.1 GCA_029776255.1 Pseudomonadota bacterium | reverse complement strand
TCGCTCTTGGTCACGCCGATGCGTTCGGCAAACAGCTGGATGGCCTCGGGCGTGTAGCCGCGGCGGCGCAGGCCGACGATGGTGGGCATGCGCGGGTCGTCCCAGCCGCTGACTTTCTTCTCGTTCACCAGCTGCGCCAGCTTGCGCTTGCTGGTGATCACGTAGGTCAGGTTCAGGCGCGCAAATTCGTACTGCCGCGGCGGTGGGGCCTTGAGCAGGCCGCCTTCGCACAAACGCTCCAGCAACCAGTCGTAGAACGGGCGCTGGTCTTCAAATTCCAGCGTGGCGATGCTGTGGGTGATCTGCTCCAGCGCGTCCTCGATGGGGTGCGCGAAGGTGTACATGGGGTAGATGCACCAGGCGTCGCCCGTGTTGTGGTGCGTGGCGCGGCGGATGCGGTAGATGGCCGGGTCGCGCAGGTTGATGTTGGGCGAGGCCATGTCGATCTTGGCGCGCAGCACGGCGGCGCCGTCGGCCAGTTTGCCGTCGCGCATCTCGCGGAAGCGGGCCAGGTTCTCTTCCGGGCTGCGGCTGCGGAAGGGGCTGTCCACGCCGGGCTTGCCGAAGTCGCCGCGGTTGATGCGCATGTCTTCGGCTGTCTGCTCGTCCACATAGGCGTGGCCGGCGGTGATAAGGTATTCGGCCGCGCGGTACATGAAGTCGAAGTAGTTCGACGCGTAGTACAGGTGGCTTTCCTGCTTGCCGTTGAAGTTGGATTCCCAGTTGAAACCCAGCCACTGCACCGCGTCGAGGATGGAGTCCACGTACTCCTTTTCTTCCTTCTCGGGGTTGGTGTCGTCAAAGCGCATGTGGCAGACGCCGCCGTAGTCGCGCGCCAGGCCGAAGTTCAGGCAGATGCTCTTGGCGTGGCCCACGTGCAGGTAGCCGTTGGGTTCGGGCGGGAAGCGGGTGCGGATCTTGGCCGGGTCGGGCTGGCCGGCGTCGTGGAAGGCGGCATCACCCGGGCCGCCGCCCCATTGGCGCTGGGCGTAGGTGCCGGTGGCGAGGTCTTTTTCAATGACCTGGCGCAGGAAGTTTGACGTCCTGAGCGCCTGGCCCTCAATTTCTGCGGGAGCTTGGTGGTGTCGAGAGATGCTGGACGAAAGGGACGGGGGGGGCATGCAGTCATTCTAAGGAGAGGCGGAAGCTCCAAGATAATCAAGGTCTAACCCACAACAGGTGTCACGCGCTTGAACCAAAGCACTCCCTTGCCGAACGCCTCTCTGCTGAACCAGCTGTTACGGTTCACCCCCACGGCGCGCATGTTTTTCTCGGGAAATCTCTGTACCCTGACGCAGGGATCCGAGGCTGACGGCCTCAAGCAGGGGACGATGCACCTGCTGAGTCGCGGCGAGCTGCAACTGACGCGCAAGGGCTTTGCGCCGCTGAACGTGCGGGCGCCCAGCGTGCTGTTGCTTCCCCGCGCGTTGGAGCACTGGGTTCAGGGCTCAGGGCCGCAGGGGGTGGACCTGATGTGCGCCACCCTCAGTGAATTGGCGCCGCCGCTGGACATGATCTTGCCGGACGTCACGGTGATTGACTTGACCGCCACGTCATCGCTGCAGCGACCGGTAGAGCTGCTGTTCGAGGAGGCCGAGGCACGTGCTTTTGGTTATCGGGCAGCGATCGACCGCCTGCTGCAATACACCTTCGTGGTGCTTGTGCGTCACCTGATTGATCGGCAACTGCTGTCCGGCGGTGTGCTGGAGGCCATGGTCGACAGCCGTCTGGGTGTGGTGCTGTCCATGCTGCACGAATCGCCAGAGCACGACTGGACGCTTGACAGCATGGCGGAGCTGGCGCACCTGTCCCGGTCTGCCTTTGCCCTGCGCTTTGTCCAGGTGGTGGGCATACCGCCGTTGACCTACTTGACCCACTGGCGCATGGCGGTTGCCCGCAACCTACTCGCGCAAGGGCAGGCAGTGAAGGCGGTGGCCTCTCAGGTGGGCTACGGTAATGCCACCGCATTCGCGCGAGCGTTTCAACGGGCCTCGGGGCAATCGCCCAGCGCTTGGCAGATGGAGCATCTGAGTCAGCCGTAGGTCCATCGCGCCCTGGTTCTGGACGATCGGTGGCGTGATGCGGACGCCGAATGCCGTTGTGCTGTGCCGAACGGACCCGACTTCAGGTTCAATGCCTTGAGGCAGAACTTTGAAGGAGATCACGATGAACCCGAGCGAAAAAGCAGTCCTGGCCGGCGGTTGTTTCTGGGGCATGCAGGACCTGGTGCGCAAGCTGCCTGGCGTGTTGCGCACCCGTGTGGGCTACAGCGGCGGCGATGTGCCCAACGCCACCTACCGCAACCACGGCACCCACGCCGAGGCGTTGGAGGTGGAGTTCGACCCCACGCAGACGAGCTTTCGCGACCTGCTGGAGTTCTTCTTCCAGATCCACGATCCGAGCACCCCGGGGCGCCAGGGCAATGACCGCGGCAGTTCCTACCGGTCGGCCATTTTCTACACCTCGGACGAGCAGCTGGCCACGGCGCAGCAGACCATTGCCGATGTGAATGCCTCGGGTTTGTGGCCGGGCAAGGTGGTCACCGAGCTCGCGCCCGCGGGGCCGTTCTGGGAGGCCGAGCCCGAGCATCAGGACTACCTGGTCAAGCACCCCAACGGCTACACCTGCCACTACCCCCGTGCGGGCTGGAAGCTGCCGCGACGCGAGATCGGCTGACGGCCAACGCTCAAGAACGGTGGGGGTCGGCGCGCCAGTGGGCGGGCCGACCCGGTGTGTCTGTTTTTTTCCTGAGGAGATGGTGATGCAATCCCGGTGCATTCAACAGGCGCCCGAGCTGCGGGTGCCGTGGTGGATCGACGGCGAAGGGCGCAGCATGGCACCGCTGAAGCTGTCCGATCTGGGCGACGGGTTCAAAGTGATCTTCTGCTTCCAGCACTGGTGTCCGGGCTGCCACAGCCATGGCTTTCCGACCCTGCAGAAGCTGATCAAGGCGTTGGGCGATCGCGGCTTCGCGTTTGCCGCGGTGCAGACCGTGTTCGAGGGCGCCGAGTCCAACACCTTCGAGCGCCTGCGCGAGACGCAGTTGCGCTACGGCTTGAACATTCCGTTCGGACACGACCCTGCGATCGGACGCGCGTCGTCGCTCATGGCGGACTACGGGACGCGCGGCACGCCGTGGTTTTTGGTGATCGATCCGCTGGACGAGGTGCTCTACAGCGACTTCGAGCTCGACGAGCGGCAGCTGATCGGGGCGTTCGGCGCTTCGAACGATGGTCTCAAGGCGGCCTGAAGTCATGCGTGCGTCCACACCAAAGGCCGTGTCGGAGCCGAAGACGCCGGGGACGGGCCCGGCGTTTCGGCTGCCGTTTGACAACAGCTTCTTCCGGGACATGCAGGGGTTCTATGTGCCTTGGAAGCCCGAGCCGTCCCCGGCCCCGGCCTGGGTGCAGTTCAACGACGCCCTGGCGCTGGAGCTGGGGCTGGAGCCGGCGACGCTGAAGTCTGCGACCGGTCTGGCGTGGCTGTCCGGCGTGGAAATGCCGGCTGAGGCGGCGCCGCTGGCGCAGGCCTACGCGGGACACCAGTTCGGCCAGTTCTCGCCACACTTGGGGGATGGCCGCGCCTTGCTGCTCGGGGAACTCATCGACACGGCAGGACAGCGTCGGGACCTGGCCCTCAAGGGGTCGGGCCGTACGCCGTTTTCGCGCCGTGGCGATGGCAAGGCGGCACTGGGCCCGGCGCTGCGCGAGTACCTCATGGGCGAGGCCATGCACGCGTTGGGCATTCCCACGACGCGTGCGCTGGCGGTGATCCGGACCGGTGAGCGGGTGAACCGCGAGGGCTCGCCCCCCGGGGCGATCTTGGTGCGCGTGGCGGCCAGCCACTTGCGGGTGGGCACTTTTGAGTTCTTCGCGGCGCGGGAGGAGGAGGTGATGCTTCGGCGGCTGCTCGACTATGCCGTGGCGCGGCATGACCCCGCCCTCGCCAAGCTTTCCGACAAGCCCATTCCGATGCTGGAGGCCGTCTGTGAGCGGCAGGCGCAGCTGATTGCACGCTGGATGGGCGTGGGCTTCATCCACGGGGTGATGAACACCGACAACATGAGCATTTCGGGCGAGACCATCGACTATGGTCCGTGTGCGTTCATGGAGGGTTTCGATCCGGCCACGGTGTTCAGCTCGATCGACCGTCAGGGGCGATATGCCTACGGCCAGCAGCCGGCCATGGCGCAATGGAACCTGGCCCGTCTGGCCGAAGCGTTGCTGCCGGTTCTGGACGCCCGCGATATCGACGTCGTGGAACGGGTGGAACAGGTGGTGGCCGGGTTTGCCGTGCGCTTTGACCGGCATTGGACCGGGCAGCTGCGCGCCAAGCTGGGCTTGGCCGCTGAAGAGCCGGACGACCGCGCCCTGGCGGACGACTTCCTGCAGCTGCTGCAGCGGGAAAAGGTGGACTTCACGCTGGCGTTCCGCCTCCTGTCCGACGCCATCACGGGGCCGGATGCCGCACTGCACGACCTGTTCGGACGGGAGCGCCCGGCGCTCTCGGACTGGCTGGCGCGCTGGCGCCAGCGCATGGCCCGGGAGGGAAGGACCTTGCAGGACTGCGCCGCAACGGCGTGGTCGGTCAATCCCTTCGTGATCCCGCGCAATCACCAGGTGGAGGCGGCGCTGTCGAGTGCCGTGGACGAGGCCGACCTCGGTCCGTTCGAGCGCCTGCTGGCGGTGCTGGGGCGGCCGTACGAGACGGTGGAGTCCGCGCGGCCATTCACGCTGCCGGCCTCGCCCGAAGTGGCCGCAGCCCACCGCACCTTCTGCGGCACCTGATTGGGGTACCCAACGATTTCTGAAAGGAGACTTCGCATGACCACAACGAAACAGGAACCCGGTGTCCTTGGCGAAGCGGCCGCTCCCCTGGGTGTGACCCGGTGGGTGGACGCGTCGGGCCAGGCGCTGGAACACTTCGACCTGGACCGCATGCCCGGCCGGTTCAAGCTCATCTTCTGTTTTCAGGACGCCTGCCCGGGGTGCCATGCGACCGGCTTTCCGGCGCTTGCCCGGGTGGTCGACGCGTTTCGGGGGAGCGACTTCGTCGGGTTCGCCGCAGTCCAGACCGTGTTCGAGGACTTCGGTTCGAACACCTGGGAGCGCATGCTGGCCAATCACTCCCGCTACGCGCTGGGCATTCCCTTCGGGCACGACGCCGGTGACGAACAGGACGGCGCGGGTTCGGAGCTGATGCGCCGCTACCGCAACGGCGGCACACCCTGGTTCATCCTGATCGATCCCGATGGCAGAGTGGTCTACAACCATTTCCGAATCGACGCCGACAAGCTCGTCACCTTTCTCAAGCGGCTGGAAAACGAACCGGCGGCACCGGAGCCTGGGCCCGACATGTTGACTTGGAAAGGAGTGATTCAACTGGTGGAAACGGGCAACCCGACGCCACCGCGCCGAGTTGAGCGCAGCGAAGCCGAGTGGGCCCAACAGCTGACGCCCGAGCAGTTCCGAATCACGCGGCTCAAGGGCACCGAACGGGCGCACAGCTCCTCGATGTGTACGCTGTTTTCGCCCGGGATCTACCGGTGCGTGTGCTGCGGCACTGAACTATTCGATGCGTCGACCAAATATGACAGCCGCAGCGGCTGGCCCAGCTTCACGCAGGCCATTGCCCCGGGTCTGGTGGGCTATCACGGAGACAACAGCCACGGCATGGTGCGGGTGGAGACGACGTGCAACGTCTGCGACGCCCACCTGGGTCACGTGTTTCCCGACGGACCCAAGCCCAGCGGTCTGCGCTACTGCATCAACGCCCTGGCACTGGAGAAAGCATGAGCAGCGAAAAGGTAGGCTTCGCTGGCAGCAGCCAGGGTCTGCTGGTGGGTGTCTTGGAACGCCCGGACCATGCACCGTTACAAGCCCTGGCGGTGTTTGCCCACTGCTTTACCTGCGGAAAGAACTCTCTCGCCGCGACCCGCATCAGCCGGGCGCTGGCTCAGCAGGGCATCGCCACGCTGCGCTTTGATTTCACCGGTCTGGGCGAGAGCGAAGGCGACTTCGGGCGCGGTGGCTTTTCGTCCAGCGTGGCGGACATTGTGGCGGCGGTGCACTGGATGCAGAGCACGATCGGCATGCCTGCACTGTTGGTCGGACACAGCCTGGGGGGGACGGCGGCCATCGCGGCGGCTGCCCGCCTCGACGGCATACGGGCGGTTTGCACGCTGGGCGCACCCGCGACGGCCGACCATGTGCTTCGTCACTTCGGTCCGACCAAGTCCGAAGAGGATGGGCAGATCCAGGTCGACCTGGGCGGCCGGGCGTTCAGGATCGCGCCGGCCTTCATTGAAGAGCTCCAGGCCCAAGCCCACGAGAACCCGGTCAAGGGGCTTCGCGCGGCCTTGCTGGTTATGCACGCGCCAAGTGACGCGGTGGTGGACATCGGCGAGGCACAGGACCTGTTCAAGGCGGCCAGACATCCTAAGAGTTTCATCAGCCTGGACGATGCGGACCATCTGCTCACGCGCCCGGCCGATGCGCAGTATGCGGCTGACCTGATTGGCGCCTGGGCCTCGCGGTTTCTGCCGATGCGAGCCGAGCGAAACGATGCGCCGTCGGACCTTCGTGCGGGCGAGGTGTGGGTGGGGGAGCACGATCACGCCTTCTGGCGATCGATGCGAGCAGGTCCGCACCACCTCGACGCCGATGAGCCCAAGGAAGTGGGTGGTGGCGAACGCGGGCCCGATCCTTATGAACTTCTGCTGATGTCGCTGGGCGCCTGCACGTCCATGACATTGCGCCAGTACGCCAAGCGAAAAGGCTATGCGCTCAAGGATGTCCAGGTCAGGTTGCGTCATGAGCGCGCGCACGCGACCGATTGCCAGGAGTGCGGGGATCGCTCGGGACAGGTTGACCACGTCACGCGGCAGCTCCTGCTGAGCGGACCGTTGAGTGAAAGCCAGCGACAGGACCTGTTGCGCATCGCCGATCGTTGCCCCGTGCATCGAACGCTGGAGAACCATCCGGTGATCACCACCACACTGATTCGGGACTGATCCCAACCACACACAAACGAAGGAGACGGAGCATGAGAGCCATCTGGAAAGGCACCACCATCGCTGAGAGCGATGACATCGTGGAAGTTGAAGGCAACGCCTATTTCCCACACGACGCGTTGCGCCCGGAACATTTCAAACCAAGCGATACGCACACCACCTGTCCATGGAAGGGGCGGGCCAGCTACTACGACGTCGTGGTCGGCGAAGACGTGAACGCTGACGCGGCGTGGTACTACCCGTCGCCCAAGGCTGGTGCGGAGGCGGTGACCGGCAGGGTGGCGTTCTGGCGCGGTGTCGAGGTGCGGCCATGAGCGGGGAACAGAGGTTCGACGCGATCGTGATCGGAGCCGGTCAGGCCGGTCCCTTTCTGGGCGCGACACTCGTTGCCCGGGGTATGAAGGTGGCGCTCATCGAGGAGCGTGACCTGGGTGGTACCTGTGTCAATCGGGGCTGCACCCCAACCAAGACCCTACGCAAGTCGGCTCGTGTGGCTCACATGGCGCGCCGGGCCAGCGAATTCGGTGTGCAAACCGGGTCGGTCCAGGTCAACTTCAGGGCAGCGATGGAGCGCATGCAACGCCGGGTGGAGGAGGCTCGCTCTGGCCTGCAGGCCTGGCTGGGCCAGTTGGAAGGACTCACCATCATCAAGGCGCGCGGTCGCCTGGCGGGCCGTGAAGGCGAACAGTTCGTGGTGCTGGCCGGCGAGCATCAGCTGGTGGCGCCCAAGGTGGTGCTGAACACCGGCACACGTCCCTTTGTTCCGCCGGTGCCTGGGCTGGACGAGCTGCCGTTCCTGGACAACGAACGGCTGTTGGCGCTGCGTGAATTACCGTCCAGGCTGGTGATCATCGGCGGTGGATACATCAGCCTGGAGATGGCTCAGATCTTTCGGCGGCTGGGAAGTGAGGTTGCCATTCTGGAAACAGGGCCCCGCCTCACGGCCCGCGAGGACGAGGACATTGCAGCCGCTGTGACCGGAATGCTGACAGCGGAAGGCATCGAAGTGAACACCGGCGTGCGCATTGAGCGGGTCGGCAAGGCGGACAACGACGCTGGCGTGCGGGTGCAGTTGGCTGGTGGCCGCAGCGTGGATGGCAGCCACCTGCTGGTGGCCACCGGGCGAATACCGAACACCGACTGTCTGGGCCTGGAAACGGTGGGCCTGGAGGTCAGTGCGCGAGGCTACCTGGTCACCAACGACCGGCTCGAAACCGCGGTTCCCGGCATCTGGGCGCTGGGTGACATCAATCAGCGCGGGGCCTTTACCCACACCAGCTACCACGATCAGGACATCGTGGCGGAGAACCTGGCCGGAGGGCAACGCAGCGCCGCCGCGCGCGTCGGCATTTATGCCATGTTTACCGATCCTCCGCTGGCCCACGTCGGTCTTTATGAGGCCGACGCGCGAAAACTCGTGACCGAAGGGCGACGCATTTCCCAGGCGGTTCACGCCATGAAGGACGTCAGTCGCGCGAAGGAAGAAGGCGAAACCGTGGGCAAGATCAAGCTCCTCATCGATGAGGACAGTGGTCATTTCCTCGGAGCGACCATGCTCGGGATCCAGTCGGACGAGATCATTCAGGCGATCGGTCTGGTGATGGCCAGTGGCGGCACCTGGAAGTTGGTCCGGGATGCATTGCCCGTTCACCCGACGGTCACCGAGTTCCTGCCCACCATCATTGATCGACGCAAGCCCTTGACCGCAAGTTCTGGGTGAGCCGGAGGACCCACACCATGCCCATCAACCGCTCATTCAGCGGCCGCAATCGCGATGTCCACAACCACGGCGGTCGACTTCCGCCAGGACAGTCCCTGACGGAAGGTTTTCCCGTGCTGACTGCGGGCCCCACCCCAAAAGCCTTGGCGCTTGGCGATTGGCGCTTGACCTTGAAGGTCGGTGTGCGGCCGGTTCGCGTTTGGACCTGGAGCGAATTCCAGGCCCTGCCCCAGACCGAGCAGGTGGTCGATATCCATTGCGTTACCACCTGGTCGAAATTCGACACCCGCTGGCGCGGTGTGACGTTGGACACCTTGTTGCAGGCGGCCGGACTGGAAGCGCCCACGCCTTGGGTGTTGGCGCATTCTCAGGACGGCTACTCCACCAACGTGCCGTTGGCCGATCTGACACAAGGGCGCGCAATGATCGCAACGCACTACGACGACCGACCGCTCGCGCCCGAGCACGGGGGACCGGCACGCCTGTTGGTGCCGCATCTCTACTTCTGGAAGTCGGCCAAGTGGGTCAATGCGCTGCAGTTCAACGAGCGCGACGAGGCCGGGTTCTGGGAACTGCGGGGCTATCACATGCGAGGCGACCCTTTCAAGGAAGAGCGCTATGGATGAGGCTGTTGGTCAACACCGGCTGAGCTGGCAGACCGCACGCATCGATGCGTTGCAGGCACTGACTCCACGCGTCATGCGGGTGGTGCTGCGTCCTGACAGATGGGTTCGCCCGAGGCCGGGCCAGCATTTGGATGTCCGACTGACAGCGGAAGACGGCTATCAGGCACAACGGAGCTATTCACTCCTCTCACCTCCTCAACGTACCGGGCTCTATGAGCTTGGCATTGAGCGTTTGGACGATGGCGAAGTATCCACCTGGTTTCACGACAAGGCCCAGCACGGCGAAACGATTGAAGTCCTCGGACCGGTTGGAGGTCATTTTGTGCTTGACGAGTCGAACACACGACCAGCCTTGCTGATTGGGGGAGGATCTGGCGTCGTTCCCCTTTTGTCCATGGCAGCGCAACGCGTGGGTGCATACAGCCAAGCGCATACAACGCTGTTGGTTGCCGCACGCCATCTTGACGAAGTGTTGCTCTGGCCCACCCTGCAGCGATGGGAAGCGTTTACGCCGCGGTTTCGCAGCCGACTGGCGCTCTCGCGGGATACCTGTGCCCCGCGCGCACAGGACCACGTTGGCCGCATTGATGGAGCCGATGTTGCTTGGGCATTGCAGCAATTGGGTGATGTGGCGACCGAATCTGCGCAGGTTTTCATCTGCGGGCGTAATGACTTTGTCGAGTCCATCGTTCATATGGTCACCGGGCTAAATGTGCCCGAGGTCTCCATCCGCACCGAGCGCTTCGGAAGTTGACTCTCTTTTTTCTCATCTGCCGTGACACCTGAAGACATCCGCCTAACCCGATACGTCTCTGTCCGTTCGCGCAGCGAACGTCTGTGTGCCCCTCTGAGTGCCGAGGACCATGTTCCCCAACCGGTTTCCGACGTCAGTCCGCCGAAGTGGCACTTGGCCCACACCACGTGGTTCTTCGAGACTTTTGTCCTCGCGAAACAACAGCCGGACTATCGACTGTTCCATCCTCTGTATGGCTACCTGTTCAACAGCTACTACGAATCGGAGGGCGCTCACCTGGCACGCCCGCAGCGAGGGAGCTTGAGTCGCCCGACGGTGGCTGAGGTGATGGCGTATCGCGCGCATGTGGACGAGTCCATGCGCCGTATGCTGAAGGAACCACTGGAGCCCGCGGTCGCGGCCTTGGTAGAGCTGGGCATGCAGCATGAACAACAGCATCAGGAGTTGCTGATCACAGACATCAAGTACATCCTGGGCCACAACCCATTGCATCCGGCGTATGACCCTCTGGGCATCGGTCCCCAAGATGTGACGGCCGAACATGATGGAACCTGCCCACCACTGGACGATTGGCTTAGCGTCGAAGGGCAGACGATTCGCATGGGCCACCAGGGGCCAGGGTTCGCCTTCGACAACGAGTCGCCATCGCATTTGGCGCTCATTCAAGGAGTAGACATCCGTGTGGCGCTAGTCACCAATGATGAATACCTTCAGTTCATGCGCGACGGAGGATATCAGCGCCATTCGCTCTGGCATGCGGAAGGCTGGGACTGGGTGCAAACGCTTAAATTCCGTGCGCCGATGTACTGGCAGCCCGACCCTAACCAGCCTGACGGATGGGGTCATTACACGCTCCAGGGGGTGATGCCGCTGACCAGTCAGGCACCAGTCACGCATGTCAGTTACTACGAGGCACACGCTTTCTGCGATTGGGCGGGGTGGCGATTGCCCACCGAGTTCGAGTGGGAAGCAGCGGCAAGCCGGTTCGACTGGGGGCGTCGATGGGAATGGACGCGCAGTGCCTATCAGCCCTATCCCGGTTTTGCCCGCAGCGAGGGCGCAGTGGGCGAATACAACGGGAAGTTCATGGTGAACCAGCAGGTCTTGCGCGGAGCGTCCTGGGCCACATCGCCGGGCCACGCCCGTTTGACATACCGGAACTTCTTTCACGCTCCGTTGCGTTGGCAGTTCACGGGCATCCGTCCTGTTCGCTCGCGGGAGTCCGCATGACTGATCGGGACAGACTGACGGAGCATGTTCTGCAAGGGTTGACGCGACCACAGAAGGCGCTCTCATCCGCTTGGTTCTACGACGATGAGGGCTCGCGCCTGTTTCAGCAGATCATGGCGCTGCCCGAGTACTACCTCACACGCCTTGAGCACGAGCTGCTGCGCTCACGCGCGGATGAGCTTTCCCGGTGGATAGATCCTCGGTGCAGCCCGATCGATCTGATTGAACTGGGCAGCGGCGACGGGGCCAAAACGCTGTCGCTGTGCCAGGCACTGGCGCAACGTGAAGTGGATTGCATCTACAGGCCTATGGATGTGTCCGCACACGCCCTAGCGGATCTGAGCCGCCGCTTTGACACGTACCTCCCCCGCATGGCCATCGA
>JAKOTN010000146.1 GCA_029776255.1 Pseudomonadota bacterium | reverse complement strand
CTTTTAATCGCACCATAAGGAATTGAAATAAAATAGGATATCCGTGTTTTTCGTGCTAAAGACTAACTTTTAATCGCACCATAAGGAATTGAAATATTTGCGACTATAAAGTGTGCCAGAAGTGTGAAATGCTTTTAATCGCACCATAAGGAATTGAAATAAAATAGGATATCCGTGTTTTTCGTGCTAAAGACTAACTTTTAATCGCACCATAAGGAATTGAAATGGAACAATTTTCTACAAAAGATAAAGGAGAAGAGCAACTTTTAATCGCACCATAAGGAATTGAAATTTTTAATTTTTATTTTTTTTATACTGTTTCTTCAGCTACTTTTAATCGCACCATAAGGAATTGAAATTATTCATATACTATTTTTACTGTATCATCTATATTTTCTTTTAATCGCACCATAAGGAATTGAAATTTATTGTTAGAAGTACAAGAGTATAACGACGACATTCTTTTAATCGCACCATAAGGAATTGAAATCCCATTCATAGCTGTAAACCACCTTTGTCAAATCTTGCTTTTAATCGCACCATAAGGAATTGAAATCTATCTGAGAGCACATTTCATCAAAGTCCAAATATTTCTTTTAATCGCACCATAAGGAATTGAAATAAAAGTTTTTTAATAGACACGAACGGAAATGAGATGGCTTTTAATCGCACCATAAGGAATTGAAATGTAAATTTTTTGCTTTTTTTTTGAAATTTTGAAATCCTTTTAATCGCACCATAAGGAATTGAAATATGAAAGAAATAAAAATGAAATTCAAAAAGAATATACTTTTAATCGCACCATAAGGAATTGAAATGTAGCAGATAAAAACATACGAACTAAAATATATAACTTTTAATCGCACCATAAGGAATTGAAATCATACCTTATATGAAAAGAAGGTAAACGCTATTAAACTTTTAATCGCACCATAAGGAATTGAAATCACGCAAGACCCTTTTGGCAAGGTTTCAGAAGTTTTCTTTTAATCGCACCATAAGGAATTGAAATATAGACCAAGCGAACTATATAGCAAAAAGTATAATAACTTTTAATCGCACCATAAGGAATTGAAATATAAAAGATGGTAACAGTATAGGTGGAATATCAGTCTTTTAATCGCACCATAAGGAATTGAAATATAATTTTTCTACGCAAAGCGAAAATATGTCCATCCACTTTTAATCGCACCATAAGGAATTGAAATCTATTTATGAGGACTTCAGAGACATAGGTTCCGACGCT
>JAKOTN010000140.1 GCA_029776255.1 Pseudomonadota bacterium | reverse complement strand
GAAGCCGCGGAAGAAATTCAAGATCTACCCGATTGGCCACTTGCACATCGACATCGCGGACGTGCAACCGACGAGGGCAGGCGCTACCTGTTTGTGGCGATCGACAGAACCGCCAAGTTTGCCTACGCCGACCCGCATCCACGAGCCACCCGCTCGGTTGCTCGGGATTTCCCGTCTGGCCTTGTGGAAGCGGCGCCTTATTACGGTAAAACGCCACGTCCACCAGACGCATGAGCCGACCGTCGCCAGCGATGGCGTCAATCATGGTGGCGGTTGCGGAGTTGGCTTCATGAATATCGTTGAATCGACGACTACCGTTTTCCCAACAAGGCCGATTGCCGTGGAAATGAGCGAAGGTAAGGTTTATTACGTCCGTTTGTGCAGTGGCGAACTGCGGCGCTGGCGTTTTGACGGCAAGGACACGCATGGCACGACATGGTGGCGAGACGAGGAAAATGGCCGCGGTTTTTCCGAAAGCAGCCTGATGTATGCGTGGGAAATCGTCGCCGACGAAGAACGAATGATTGAATTCATCCCTGGCGACTCAGCGCCAGAGGATTGAAGCCAGTAACCAGCGCCGTGCCGAGCAAGACAAAGGCCGCGCCGACAAAAGTACTGCCATTGATCGCCTCATTCAAAAAGACAGCCCCCCACAAAATACCGAAAAGCGGAATCAGAAAAGTGACCGTCAGCGCCGAGGCGGCGCCTATGTCGCGCACCAGCCGAAAGTAAATCTGATAGGCAACACCGGTACACAACACGCCAAGAGCCAGTGCGGAAGCCAGTATCCCGACATCGAGTGCCGCCGCCGGCACCGGCAGCGGCGTGACCAGCACGACCGGCAACAGACACAGAAACGCGCCCCACATACTGCCGTGCGCCACGGCCATCGGAGAAACATGCGTCGTTTGCAGCCGTGCGTAATGGCTGGCGATACCGTAGCAAACGGGGGCCACCAAGGCCGCGACGACGGGCAAGGCCGATTTTGCGGCAAGCGCCGCGGGATCGCGCAAGACCAACACCGCCACTCCGACCAAACCCGCCGCAAGTCCGCCAAGGACACGCCAGGACGGCGCCTGGCGTGTCAGCACGATCCCCACCAGCATGCCCCATAGCGGAGCCGTCGAGTTGATGATCGACAGCAATGAAGCGGTCAATGCTGTCGCGGCATACGAAAAAAGCAGGAACGGCAACGCGGTATTGAGCAAACCCAGGCAAAAGAAATGGCCCAGATTGCCTTTCACCTCGACCGCTCGCCGCAGAAATGCACCGGCGGCGAGCAAAAACAAGGCTCCGGCCAGCACTCGCGCGCTAACCAGCCACACCGGGCCAAGCACTGGAACGGCGATCCGGGTGAACAAAAAGGAAGCGCCCCATAACGCCCCGAGAACAATCAATTGCAGAAAATGCGCGGTTTTCATACCGCCATTGTCGCAGACTGGCGCCACGGAGGCGATGTCACACCACGCCGAAAGCGCGTTGACCGTGCAACAACCCGACAGCCAAAGCCGTCATGGTGACGCCAATGACGGCGTCGAGAATGCGCCACGACAACGGTTTGGCGAACAACGGCGCCAACCAGCGCGCACCGTAGCCAAGCATCAAGAACCAACTGACCGAGGCAAGCACGCAGCCAATATAAAACAGGAAACGCTCCGAAACCGTCAGGCGTCCGCCGATGGATCCGATCAAAACGACGGTGTCCAGATAGGTATGGGGATTGAGGTACGTAAAAGCCAGCACCGTTAATACGGCGGTCCGCCTGGAGACGGCAACAGCGCCTTCGACAATCCGCGCACCTTGACCCGTGGTTGCCGAACGCAAGGCGCGCCAGCCATAGGCGAGCAAGAATGCCGCAGCGGCCCAGGTCGCCACTTGCAGCGTCCGCGGCCATTGCGCCATGAACGCACCCATGCCGACGATGCCCAGTCCGATCAGCAGCGCGTCGGAGGCCGCACACAAGATAACGGTGAGCGCCACATGCCTACGCAGCAGACCCATGCGCAACACGTGTGCGTTCTGCGCGCCGATCGCCACGATCAAGCCGGCGCTGAGTGCGTAACCCTGTAACACGAAATGTAAGTCCATCGCCGTAACTCCCGATAGCGCACGGCAAACGCCGTTTATCGGCAATGTAGCGAGCAAGCGGCTTATGTATTAGTATCAGTAAAAAATTTCATTATTTATTAAATTTTCTAATGAAAATCGAATTCGCACTGCTTGAATGCCTCGAAGCGGTAGTGACAGAGGGCAGTTTCGAAAAAGCGGCGACCATGCTGTCGATCACCCAGTCGGCGGTGTCGCAGCGCATTCGTCAACTTGAACAACAAATCGGGTTGCCTCTACTGTTTCGCGTCCGGCCGGTGCGGCCAACGCCAGCGGCTCAACCGCTGCTGCGTTTCGCCCGACAGACACGTTTGCTCGCGATGGAAGCGTTCCCCGAAGCGCTTCAAACCGTGAGTCGCGGCCAACTGCGATTGGCGGTAAATGCCGACAGTCTGGGTACCTGGGTGTTGCCGGCACTCGCGCCATGGATGCGCGAACACGCGGTGATGCTTGAATTCGTTGTCGACGACCAAACACAAACTCCCATCTGGCTGCGCAACGGCGAAGTGATTGGATGTATCGGTTCGGTAAGCGCTCCGGCCACCGGCTGTTGCGTTGTGCCGCTCGGCGAGATGCCGTACGTTTGCGTGGCCTCGCCGGAATTCGCCCGCTGCCATTTTCCCAACGGCCTCGACCGCGCGGCCGCCAGCCGCGCGCCGGCGTTGGTGTTCAATCGTCGTGACGCCTTGCTGGCCGAGCACCTGCGTCGCTGTCTCGATATCGACGAACCGCGTTTCCCGCATCATTTCGTCCCGGCATTCGAAGCCTATTTGCAAGCAACGCTTCTCGGCTATGGTTATGGCATGCTGCCCCTGGCGCAGTGCGGCAACGAACTTGCCGCCGGCTCGCTGATCGATGTCACGCCCGACGTGGCGGTGGCGATTCCGCTGTACTGGCATTGCTGGCCACTCGATTCGGCGCTGATCGGCAGCCTGACCCGTGCACTGGTCGCCGGCGCCACTGCCGCCCTGCGTCCCATTGAGTGAAACAACGGGCTGCCAATTGCGACAGATCGCAAAATGATCGATAATTCCGGTTTTGAAGAATTCAGCATGCTCGGCTCGCCGTCGGATGGCGCCGAAATGACCGAACCAACAGACAGGAATAGCACGAGATGAAAGACAACATCCACCCTGCGTACAACGAAATCAACGTGAGTTGTTCCTGTGGGAACAGCTTCACCACCAAGTCGACGATGAAGAAAGCGCTGCACGTTGAAGTGTGCGCGGCCTGCCATCCGTTTTACACCGGCAAGCAGAAAATCATCGATACCGCTGGCCGTGTCGAGAAGTTCAATCAAAAATACGGCGCCATGCGCAAGTCGGTCTAGCCGCGAACGCGAGGTTCGTCACAGTAAACAACGAAGGCAGCCACACGGCTGCCTTCGTTGTTTTCAACCATGGTCGCCACCCTCATGCGAGATCAGCAAGTGCCCGCGTGCTTGAAGGGAATCCAGTTGCCGCCCAACGGCTGGACGTTGGCGATCTTGCTCGCCCTGTATGTTTTCTCCGGTCTGATCGGTCACGACCCCTGGAAAAACGATGACGCCGTGACCATTGGCGTGGTCAACGAAATGGTCAACAACGGCGACTGGTTGCGATCCAGCCTCGCGGGCCGTCCGTTTCCCGACGCCCCCTTGTACTACTGGCTGGCAACCGTCAGCAGCCATTTATTGTCCTGGCTTTTACCGGTACATGAAGCAACGCGATTGGCCAGCAGCGTATTCACCCTGCTCGCATTGACATTCATTCTTCTGGCCGCGAGAGAACTGCACGGCCGAGAACCCGCACCGGCCGCACCGTTGCTCCTGGCAGGCAGTGTCGGCTTTCTTTTCCACGCCCATGAAGCACAGCCGATGCTGGCGGCGTTAGCCGCGCACACGGCGGCTTATTGGGGATTGGTGCAGATCGACCGGCGACCGCGACGTGGCGCATGTTATTTCGGCGCGGCCCTCGGCCTCGGCTATCTCGCCAATGGCTTGGCTCCGATGCTGCCGTTGTTACCGGTGGCGGCCTTCGTTGTCTGGCGAGCAAAGAACCGACAGCACACCGCGCTTTTGTCACTCGGCGCCCTGCTGCTGGCCGGCGCGATCGCCAGCCTTTGGCTGCTTCCCTTGCTACTCACCTCTCCCGGCTATCTGAGCGATCTATGGCTCGCTGAACTCAACCAGCTCAGCAGCAGCCCACAACCCCTGCTCAGCATGCAGCGGTTGCTGCTAATGTTGCCGTGGTATGCGTGGCCGGCGCTCCCTCTCGCTGGTTGGACACTATGGGCAAAACGTCGCCAGTTAAGCGGCACGCCGATGTTGCTGCCGATTTTTTCCTTTGTCCTGACACTGCTGGTGGTCAGCCTGTGCCTGGGAGCGCGCAGTGCCTCGACCTTGCTCCTGCTGCCGCCACTGGTGCTGCTGGCGGCACCGGGAATCCAATCCCTACGCCGTGGCGCGGCTAACGCCTTCGACTGGTTCGGAATGATCACCTTCAGCGTTTTTTCGCTGCTGATCTGGCTGGGCTGGATGGCGATGGTTTTCGGCTGGCCGGCACGTCTGGCGAAGCAGCTCACCCGCATGGAACCTGGTTTTGTCGGCCAGCCGGCTATTGCCGCCACCGTGGCAGCGCTGCTCGCCACCCTGGCGTGGTGCTGGCTGATCGCCACCACACCGCGTTCACCGATGCGCGGGATCATGCACTGGATGGCCGGCGTGACGCTGTTCTGGCTGTTGATGACCTTGCTCTGGATGCCGTGGTTCGACTATGGAAAGACCTACCGCGCGGTCGCCACATCGCTGGTCAAGGCCTTGCCGGAAAAGCGCGACTGCATTGCCGGCATGAATTTGACCGACGCGATGCTGGCTTCGCTAAGCTATTTTCAAGGTCTCCAAATCGTGCCGGCGCGATCGGCGCCGGACAGGAATTGTGATTTGCTGCTAATCCACGGCACGCCCAAGGAGGCGGGCCTCACGACAACCAGCGGCTGGCGTAAGATTTGGGAAGGTGGCCGACCGGTCGATCGGCGCGATAACGAAAAACTGCGCCTTTATCAGCGAAGCGCGAAAAAAAACGTGTCGGGCGGCGCGCGAGACTAACGCCGCGCCAACTCGGCGGCCGGCGTTTCCTTCACGGTTTGATGAAGTGCTCGCGGTAATATTTCAGTTCCTCGATCGACTCGCGAATATCCGCCGCCGCCGTATGGTCGGATTTTTTCACGAACCCTTTGGCGACCTCGGGCTTCCAACGCCGGCACAACTCCTTCAAGGTGCTGACATCGAGGTTACGATAATGGAACCAGGCTTCGAATCGCGGCAAATACCTGACCATGAAGCGACGATCCTGACCAACCGAATTCCCGCACAGCGGGCTGACACCTCGCGGAACATAGGTTTGCACGAAGGACAGCGCCGCCGCTTCGACAGCCGCCTCGTCCAGCGTCGACGCCTTTACCCGCTCGATCAATCCCGAACGGCCGTGTGTCTTGCGGTTCCAGTCGTCCATCGCTTCCAGACAAGCGGCCTCTTGGTGCACCACCCAAACCGGCGATTCGGCAACAGTGTCCAATCGCCCATCGGTGACGATGATCGCCAGTTCGATGATACGGTCGCGCTCCGGTTCGAGACCGGACATTTCCATGTCCAACCAGACAAGGTGATTTGCATCCTGTGTCATATAATCCGCGTGGTTCCGTGAAATGACGTATTTTGTCACAGCCGTATGCTGAATTCCTTTTCCCTCGCTTTTCTCGCCGCCGTCACCGTCATGGTCGTCTTGCGGACCTGGCTCGCACGGCGCCAAATCGCACATGTCGCAGCCCATCGTGGCGCTGTTCCAAGCAGTTTCGTCGACCAGGTCGCGCTGCCAGCGCATCAAAAAGCCGCCGATTACACCCTTGCACGTACCCGCTTCGGTCACTTCGCGCTCGCGGTCGATGTCGTGGTTCTACTCGCACTGACATTGGGTGGCGGTCTGCAATGGCTGCACGAGTTCTGGTCGGCGCATTTCGATGGCCTGTTTTACGGCGTCGTCCTGATTTTCAGCGTCTTCGCGTTGACCTCTCTCATCGATCTGCCGCTGGCCATCTATCGTCAGTTCATCATCGAGGAGCGCTTCGGCTTCAACCGCATGAGCGGCAAACTCTTCGCCATCGATCTCGTCAAGCACGCTGCGCTGGGAGTCGTCGTCGGGGTGCCGGTTTTGCTGGCCGTTCTCTGGCTGATGGCGCGGATGGGAGAACGGTGGTGGTTTGACGTGTGGCTGTTCTGGTGCGCTTTCAATCTGCTGATTCTGTTCATCTATCCGACCTGGGTCGCGCCGCTGTTCAACAAGTTCGCGCCATTGGCGGACGCGTCATTGAAAACGCGTGTCGAAGCGTTGTTGAACCGCTGCGGGTTCACCAGTTCCGGACTGTTCGTGATGGACGGTTCCAGACGCTCCAGTCATGGCAACGCCTATTTCACCGGCTTTGGCAAGAATAAACGCATCGTTTTTTTCGACACCCTGCTCGACCGCCTGCAAACCGCCGAAATCGAAGCCGTCCTGGCCCATGAACTGGGCCATTTCGCACATCGACACGTCATCAAGCGCATTGTCCTGCTGTTCGCCATGTCGCTTTTTTTTCTCGCCGTGCTCGGTCAACTGATCGATTCGCGCTGGTTTTTCAACGGGCTGGGCGTGCATGGTCAAAACACCGCGCTGGGATTGACGCTCTTCCTTCTGGCCGGACCGGTGTTTACATTCCTGATGACCCCGCTGTTCAGCCTGCTGTCGCGCCGCGATGAATTCGAAGCCGATCGCTATGCCGCCGCGCACGCCGCATCCGAGGATCTGATCGCTGCCTTGGTCAAGCTCTATGAGGACAACGCGGCGACCTTGACGCCAGACCCGCTGCATTCGCTGTTTTACGATTCGCACCCCTCGGCGGCGATACGCATCGCCCGCCTGCGCGACATTTGAACATCATCGGCACGGTGGTTGCCGCGCATGGGCGGCAATACCGGATCGCATTGCCCGACGGCAAGACCCTGCTCTGCTTTCCACGTGGTAAAAAAAGCGAATTGGTCTGCGGCGACGAAGTCCTGGTTGAGGAAACAAGCGATACCTTGGGCGTGATACATGCGCTGACATCGCGAAAAACGCTGTTTTACCGCTCGGATACGTTCAAGCAACGACTAATTGCCGCCAATGTCACGCAAGTGATCGTCGTCGTCGCCACCGAACCGGCTTTTTCCGAACAACTGATCACCCGCTGCATCGTCGCGGCGGAGACGCAAGGAATCGCGGCTTTGATCGTGCTCAACAAGTGCGATCTGCATGATCGCTTGCCTGGAGCAAAGGCGACGCTGGCGTCGTTCGAGCAACTGGGTTATCGCGTGCTACCGCTGTCCGCGCGCGGTGACGGTAGCCCGCTACGGTCGTTTCTAGAAGGCCAGACCAGTCTGTTGATCGGTCAATCCGGCATGGGCAAGTCGACGCTGACCAATGCCCTGGTTCCCGACGCCCGCGCGCCCACCCGTGAAATTTCCCAGGCGCTGAACACCGGCAAACACACCACCACCCACACCAGCCTTTATCGGTTGAACGCCGCCTCGGCGCTGATCGACTCGCCGGGGCTGACCGAGTTCGGCTTGCGACATCTCTCCACGGACGAGATTGGGCAAGGATTCGTCGAATTGCGGCCCTTGCTCGGCCACTGCCGTTTTCGCGATTGCCGGCATGATCGCGAACCCGGCTGCGAGCTGCAAGCCGCCGTCACCCACGGCCGCATCGACGCGCGCCGTTTTGCGGCGTACCGTTTACTCTGTGCCGAAACCGCTTAACACCACAGGACTTTACGCATGAGCGATATCATCCTCCTCCGCCAGCACGGCAAGAGCCGCGCCGCCGCCCGCGCCGCCGCCGAACACCTGACGACCGAACTCGCCGAGAAATTCGATTTAACTTGCACGTGGGACAGCGAAGCCACCGATGTCGCGCACTTCAGCCGCCCCGGTGTCTCCGGCATGCTGTCGCTCGACGACCGGAACGTCGAAATCCGTATTCGTCTCAGCTTCTTGTTTCTCGCGCTCAAGCCGACCATCGAACGCGAAGCGCACAAGTACTTCGACGAAAATTTTCCCACCACAACCTGAAACTGCCCGGCGCGGGTAAACACGCAATGTACGGCTGGCCTTGACCAGCCATCGCGTCACTCCGCCAATTCCGCTTTCGCCGCCTCGACATCCAGGCGCTCCATGGCGTCCATCGGTTGGCATGCCGCGGCCTCCTGGTACAGCCGCTCGGCCTCTTTCATTTTCGACCGGCCAAACATCATCACCAAGGCGTTGGCGTACTCGATGCGTGCGATGGCCGACTCGGGATTGAGTTGCAGCGCCGATTCGAGCAGTTCCTTGCCGGTGTCTTTTTTTGCGCCGTAGGTAAGGCCCCCGACCAACGCGCCGACCTTGTCGATCACTTCCGCGTGATACGCCCCCAAGGCGACGCGTGCATCGGCGTGGCGAGGCGCGAGTTCCAGCGTTCGGTTCAAGCTGTGCTTGATCTTGCCGCCGAGACCTTCGGCGAGCGCCTTGGCCACTGAAATGCTTTGGCTATAGCGGCCGAGTGCGAACGCATGCAAATACCAGCCGTTAACGTCTTCAGGTGTCCGGTGCTGTTGTTCCTCGCCACGCTGCGCCGCCTCCAGCAATAGGCGCCGCTTGACGGCATCGTCGGTCTCGAGATAGCTGGCGTAAACCACGGCGGCCTTGTTGGCGACATTGTAACCGCTCAAACCACAAGCCAAGCCTGCCTCGACCGCCAACGCGAAATCGCCGGCGTGGTAGTGACGCCACGCCTCCTGTACCTGGGTGTCAGCGGGGAAAGGCTCGCAATCGCCACCGTGCAGCCGTTGCCAATTTTTTTCCAGCGCCTTACCGGGATAGGCATAACTTGTCTCGCGATAGGGAAATGTCGTCCACGCCATGTCTTTTTCTCCTGATTGTTAACTGCGCGCCTCTTTCGGCGGTTTAAGGTATTCAAGCGACAGCCGTTCGAACAGCGCGCGCGACTCGCCGACCAGAAACGGCGCGGCAAGCGACATCACCTGATGGACACCGCGACCGATGCGACCATCTTCCTGATTGCCGCGTGGATCGCGGGCGTATTCAAAGGATAACCAATAGGTCGCGATCACCGCCATGTTGGTCGCCAGCGCACGCAACTCCTCGCCATCGGCACGCATGGCGCCAGTGAACACCAGACCTTCGCACAAGGCCAGCGCGGTGTGTATTTTTTGTTCAAGAATTCGCCGGAAATTGATTTCGAGAACGCGATTGCGAGTCAGCAAATCGTTGAGATCCCGGTAAAAAAACCGGTATTTCCAGATTTGTTCAAACAACAGATGCAAAAACAGCCAGATGTCTTCCACGTTCGCCGCCCGCGCCGACGGCGCCGCCAGCAGATTTTCCATTTCCTGCCTGAACATCGAAAAGATCGCCTCGACGATTTCGTCTTTCTTATGAAAGTGATAGTAGAGATTTCCGGGGCTGATGTTCATTTCATCGGCAATGAACGCGGTGGTCACATTCGGTTCACCGAAATCGTTGAACAAACGCAGGCTGGTTTCGACGATGCGTTCACGCGTACGGCGCGGGGGTTTCCTGTCCATGTTCATCTCCGCCACATCGATACGCCACGACGCCGCTTTACCGGCGGACCAGGAAAAGCGGCTGGTCTTTCTTGCACCGGCAACTCAGGGAGCAACGTGTGGCCGAGACCGCAACCAGGTTTCGAGATCGCGCAAGGAGGCGTCGAGGGCGCTGGCGCTGCTCGCCAGATCGGGTCGCCGCTTATGCGATAGCAGCGAACGGCTGTGGTCCTTGAGCACGCCGAGATTGAGGCGAATACCGTGCCGCTCGAGCACCGGTTGTAGTTCGTGGCGGCGTCGATACAAATCGCGGCGCGTCCGTTGATACGCGTGTTCGCAAAGGCGGCGACGGCCTCGATAGCTGAACACATTGGTAAAAAACATCGCCGCGTCGTCGCGCGTCGGCTCGAACAGCACCACATCCTTGCCATCGAACTCCAATCGATAGCGATCCATCCCCGTGCGCATTCGTGAATGGATGATCGCGCGGAACGTTTGCGCGAGCACCACCGGCAATCCTCCTTCCACCAAATGATCCGGCGCCGAAGACGGATTCTTCGCTTCCAGCGGCTGCTGGGCCGCCAGGCGCGAGTCGAAGGGAACCAGCGGATTGATGCAAATCACCAGATCCGCGCCTTCATGCAGGGCGACCGACGCATGCAACGTCTTGATCAAGGCCCCGTCGACGAAATAGCGATCGGCGATGCGGACGGGTGGGAACAAGCCAGGCAGGGCGGCACTGGCTTGCACGGCGACGGAAATCGGCACATCGTCGTACCCGGCGGAGCCGAAAGCCACCGATTCACCGGTATCGAGATCGGTGGCGACGATGAACAGCCGATGCCGCAGGCGTCGAAAATCGTTGCTCCGGCCACCCGTCGAAAACAACTTCGTCAACAATTGATCGATACCCGAGCCGTTGAATAAACCCGTCGGAATGGCGTGGCTAAGACCCTGAAAAGATTCGACCAGGCCGAGATGCCATGGATCGGAAAGATATTGGCGCAAAGAGGACCAGAACAACACCGGCACCGTCAGCAGCCGATGGATATATTCGCCGAAAGCCGGACGCAACAACATGTCGGAATCGAACACCTCGTCGGCGCTGTTCTCGACCAGCATCTGCGCCAACAACGCCGGGGACAGGCCGTTAGCCACATTGGCGGCGATGAACGCCCCCGAACTGACGCCGACATAAATGTCGAAGGCGTTGAAATCGATGCCTTCGAGCGCCTCGGCCAGCGCCGCCATGGCCCCGACCTCGTAAATTCCACCCACCGGCCCACCTCCAGCAAGCGCTAGAGCGATCTTGGCGGTCCTGTTCGAAACGACCATGATTGCTGGCTCCTGGTCTGGAAAGATGTCACGCCAACACGCGCCAGCCCCCAACCGTCGGGCAGTCGACACCCGCGCGGCACGGCCTCACGCCTCGCGTACAAGCCGGCGCAATAAGCACACCTATTCTTGATTTTGCGGCAGCGTATTCAATACGTCCGCTGGAGTCACCGGTTTGACAGCCGCCGGCTTGGCGGCGGGTTTACGAGGTGCGCGTGGCTTGGCGGGCTTGGCGACCGCCGGTTCGGCGGCGGTCGATTCAGCCGCCGCGGGTTTACTCTCGGTCAGCGCCTGCACGGCCGCGCTCAATTCCACCACGCGTTTCGACAACTGGTCGATATCCTGTCTGCTTGGTACACCGAGGCTACCCAGCGCGCGCGCCACGCGATCCTCGAATACCTGCTCCAGACGATCCCAGGTCCCGGATGCCTTGCCGGCGACTTGAGCGATTTTCTCTCCAGTGACTTTCCGGGTCTTGGTCTGAATGTTCTCGCCCTCCTGGACCAGCGCCTCGAACACTTTGCCGCCTTCTTCCTGTGCCTTGGCGAACGCGCCCAGACCCGCCAGCCAGATTTGTTGTGCCGACTCCTTCACCGTCGATGCCAGTTGACTTCCAGAGACGTCGCCAGCCAGTTCCTTGAGTTTCTTGCCCATTTTTTTCTCCTTGAAGGTAGTGGATATCAGGGTCGAGATGCGTTTTGCTTGCCCTAGAAAGCCAGTGTAGTGACAATATCTAGAGGACGCACACTAAAGGCCACGGGAACGGTTTGTCAAAATGTGCCGTCCGGCTCACGCGCAACGTACCACATCGACTTCGGGAGACACAGCAATGAATTACTTTGTCACGGGTGCCACCGGTTTTATTGGCAAGAGACTGGTCGCGAAACTGCTGGCCCGCCCCGACGCCGTGGTGTATTTCCTGACGCGAGCCATCGAGGAACCCCGGCTCCAGGATCTGTACGCGTACTGGGACTGCGACGAAAAACGCGTCATCCCGATAGTCGGCGATCTGACGGAAGATGAACTGGGCATCGCCAAGCCGGATTCACGCAAACTCAAGGGCAAGATCGATCACTTTTTCCATCTCGCCGCGCTCTACGACCTCAAAGCCAGCGCGGAAGATCAGCAGCGCGTCAATGTCGATGGCACGCGCAATACCGTGCGTCTGGCTGAACAGATCGGCAGCAAGCATTTCCATCTGGTCAGCTCGATTGCCGCCGCCGGCCTCTTCGAGGGGCTGTTTCGCGAGGACATGTTCGACGAGGCGGAAAATCTCGACAACCCCTATTTCCGCACCAAGCACGACTCCGAAGCAATCGTTCGCCGGGAGTGCAAGGTGCCGTGGCGCATTTTCCGGCCGGCGATCGTCGTGGGCGACTCGCAAACCGGCGAAATGGACAAAATCGACGGCCCCTATTACTTCTTCAAGCTGATCCAGAAGATGCGCAAGATGTTCCCGTCATGGATGCCGACCATCGGCATCGAAGGCGGCCGCATCAATGTCGTGCCGGTAGACTTCGTCGTCGCCGCGTTGGACCACATTGCCCATCAGGAGGGGCAGGACGGCAATTGCTTCCACCTCACCGACCCGACGCCGATGCGCGTCGGCGATTTGCTGAACACTTTCGCCCGCGCCGCGCACGCGCCCGAGATGGCGATGCGCGTCAATGCCGCGCTGCTGGGTTTCATTCCGCGCTCGGTACGCAAGGCGATGTTCGCGCTGACGCCGGTGCGCCGCATCCGCAACGCGGTGATGAAGGATCTCGGCCTGCCGGACGATGTCCTGGATTTCATCAACTATCCCACCCGTTTCGATTGCCGCGAGACCCAGCGCGCGCTCAAGGGCAGCGGCATCGCGGTACCGCCGCTCGACAGCTATGCCTGGCGCCTGTGGGATTACTGGGAACGCCACCTCGACCCCGATCTGTTCATCGATCTGACCTTGCGCGGCAAGGTCGGCGGCAAGGTCGTCCTGGTCACCGGCGGATCGTCCGGAATCGGCAAGGCCGCCGTGCGCAAGCTGGCCGAAGCCGGCGCGATCGCCGTCACCATCGCCCGCGACGCGCAGGCGCTCGAAGACACCCGGCTGGAATTCGAAGCCGCCGGCCTGCGCCTGATCACGCGCGCGGTGGATGTCGCCGATCCCGGGCAATGCGAAGCCTTCGTGAAGTACATGACCGAGGAGCATGGCGGCGTCGACATCTTGGTCAACAACGCCGGCCGCTCGATCCGTCGCGGCATCGAGAACTCTTTCGACCGCTTCCACGATTTCGAACGCACCATGGAAGTCAATTACTTCGGATCGCTGCGCCTGACCATGGGCTTTCTGCCGGGAATGATCGCCAAGCGCAAGGGACAGATCATCAACATTTCATCGATCGGCGTGCTGACCAATGCGCCGCGATTTTCCGCCTACGTCGCCTCCAAGGCGGCGATGGATGCCTGGACCCGTTGCGCGGCGTCGGAATTCGTCGACCGGGGTATCGATTTCACGACCATCAACATGCCGCTGGTCAAAACGCCGATGATCGCCCCGACCAAGCTCTACGATCAGGTCCCGACCCTCTCGCCTGAAGAAGCGGCCGAGATGATCGTCCAGGCGATCATCCACAAACCGGTTCGCATCGCCACCCGTCTCGGCATTTTCGGCGCCTTGCTGCATTCCTTGACGCCCAAGGTCGCGCAAATCGTCATGAACACCTCGTTCCGGATGTTCCCCGACTCCAGCGCCGCCAAAAAGCAGGACTCCCCGCACCAGACCGCCGACCAGATCGCCTTTTCCCAGATCATGCGCGGGATTCATTTTTGAACGCCAACCCGTGGCCGTTTCCGGTCTCGCCGACGGAACAATAATCTTGGACCAGACACGTTCGCCACGACTCCCGCCATCGCACCTGCTCGCGTTTCACGGCCATGCAGGGCCTGATCGACTATTTTTTCCGCCCCGACACTCATGACGACCACCACACCCACGCCACCTTCCGCGACCAGCCAGAACGCACGCCAGCTTCTGAAGGAATTGCAGACTCGGTTCCCGGTTTTTCGCGACTGCCTGCCACTGGCCATCGGCATCGACAAGCAGCTACTCAGCCGGCTGCCCGAGTTGAACCGCAAGGAACTGCGCGTCGCCCTGGGCATGCACACTCACTCGCTGCGTTATCTGAAGTCGATGGAAAAAGCGACGGTGCGCTTGAACCTGGACGGAGAGGTCGCCGACGCGATCCCGCCCGCGCATCGCGAGTACGCCTCGGAAATCATCCGCGAGCGCCTGAAAAAGCAAGCGGAATTGCGCAAGGCGCAGCGCGAAGCCGAAACACTGGCCCGGCAGCGAACGGAAAAACTCGGCCAACTGGTCGAAAAATTCGGCCGCAACCGCTGAACGACCGTCTTATCGCGCATGGCAAGCCCGACAGAACCGATGGCAAACAACGAGTCGCATTGCCAGACCGCTTGTCCGCGCTAGGAACCCTCGCCATGGACCACTTGCTCAAGGACAACACGCCGCTCGAACTGTACGCTTGGCTAGACGACGGCGCCGAGTTGCCGGGCTGGGACATTCTGGTCGGCAATCCCTTCGGCAAGGCGCTGCCGGAAGATCAGTTCACCACGGTGCAGAACTATTTCGCCGAGTATCACCTGGAGTATTTCCGGCAACGCGAATTTCAGCACTTCCCGAGCCGCCTGCATGCCCTCCTGCTGTTCGCCACCCGTATCGACGCGGAAACCTTCCGCGCCAAGCACCCACAACGCGTTTTCGGCAAGACCCTCGTCCGCGCCCGCAGCAAAGGCACTTACGTTTGCTCGTTTCACGACGCCAGCTGGCTGGACTATCTGCGCCTGCCGCACAGCCTGAGCCTGTCCACGCTGGATGAAATCGCCAACCACTACTGGACAGGCACCTTGGTCGAGGAGATCGGGTTAACCTTCATGGAGGAACACTGGCGCGAAGCGCCGGTGATCGAAGCGCTATTCCAGGGGTCGCTGGTAGCGGTGCCAAACGGTCACCTGAGCGGCTGGCTCCCCGGTTTTTCCTGACCACGAACCGGGGAGCCGTCGCCCGCTCATCGACAACTCCTCGCGGCAACCGCCATGGCGCTTGCAGACGAGTATACTGGCGAGCTTCTTTTGCCACCCTCCGCCTCGTCCGAGACATTTTCCCCGATGACGCAAGCCCTTTCTTCCTCGACGGATTCTGGCGCCGTATTGTCCGCACCGTCGTCGACACCGCTGCCGGCTGCCTGGGCGAGCGGCCTACAGCCGCAACTGCGGGGCGATGAAAACGTTCTGGCCTGGCTGGCAATCGATCTCGACGCCAGACTGCGCTTCGCGCCCGGCATGGTCGTGCTGACCGGAGAACGCTTGCTGGCCAGTTCGAACGCCGATGGCGACTGGGAAAGCTGGAGCTACCGCGAGGGCTTGACGCTGTCGCGCCGCGATCACTCCGGCGTGGGCACCCTGGAACTGGCCGATGCCAACGGTCTGCTCGGCGGTTGGCGCTACACCCTGGGTTGCGACATCGCCGCCGGTCGCCTGATCGAACGCTTTACCCGGCAACTGTCGCTACGCGTCACCGGCCGGGAACCGCCGCCTTCGTCGCTGCCGCTGTGCCCGCAATGCGAAACGCCCTTGATCGCCGGCCAAGAGGAATGCCCGGCGTGCAGCAAGGAAATCCACGAACCGCCGTCGACCTGGACCCTGCTCCGTCTGGCGCGTTTCGCCAAGCCGTACAAGGGGCGCCTGCTGGCCGGTTTCGTGCTTTCATTGCTGACCACCGCCGCGACGCTGGTCGCGCCATACCTGACCATGCCATTGATGGACAAGGTATTGATTCCATACCAGAACGGCCAGTCGATCGACCCCGCTCTGGTGGGACTCTACCTCTCCGGTCTGCTTGGCGCCTCGCTGGTGGCCTGGGTGCTCGGCTGGGCGCGGACGTATATTCTGGCGCTGGTTTCCGAACGCATTGGCGCCGACCTGCGCACCACGACTTACGAACATTTGCTGAAGCTGTCGCAGGAATATTTCGGCGGCAAGCGCACCGGCGACCTGATGGCGCGCATCGGCTCGGAAACCGACCGGATCAACATCTTCATTTCGCTGCATCTGCTCGACTTTGCCACCGACGTGCTGATGATCCTGATGACCACGGCGATTCTGGTGTCGATCGATCCCTGGCTGGCGATGGTCACCCTGCTGCCGCTACCGATCATCGCCTGGCTGATCCACGTGGTGCGCGAAAAACTGCGCACCGGCTTCGAGCGCGTCGACCGGGTCTGGGCCGAAGTGACCAATGTACTCGCCGACACCATTCCCGGCATTCGGGTGGTCAAGGCTTTCGCGCAGGAAGCGCGCGAGGCAACACGCTTCCGCGCCGCCAACGTGCATAACCTGGACGTCAACGACCGGGTCAACCGGGTCTGGTCGCTGTTCTCGCCAACCGTCACGCTGCTGACCGAAATCGGCTTGCTGATCGTCTGGGCTTTCGGCATCTGGCAGATCGCCCAGGACCGAATCACCGTCGGGGTGCTGACCGCCTTCCTGGCCTACATCAGCCGCTTTTATTTGCGGCTCGATTCGATGAGCCGCATTGTCTCGGTGACGCAAAAGGCCGCCGCCGGCGCCAAGCGGATTTTCGATATTCTCGACCACGTCTCCAGCGTGCCCGAACCGGCAAACCCGATGCATCTGCCGACGGTGTCCGGCCGCATCGAACTGCGCGGCGTCGGCTTCCGCTATGGCACCCGCAGCGTCACCCGTGACATCAGCCTGGTCATCGAACCCGGCGAAATGGTCGGTCTGGTCGGCCACAGCGGCTCCGGCAAAAGCACCATGGTCAATCTGATTTGCCGCTTTTACGATGTCACCGAAGGCGCGATCCTGATCGACGGAGTGGACATCCGTTCGCTGCCAGTGGCCGAGTACCGCCGCCACATCGGCCTGGTGCTACAGGAACCCTTCCTGTTCTTCGGCACGATCGCCGAGAACATCGCCTACGGCAAGCCGGAGGCGACACGCGCCGAGATCATCGCCGCCGCGCGCGCCGCGCACGCTCACGAATTCATTCTCCGCCTGCCGCATGGCTACGACTCACTGGTCGGCGAGCGCGGGCAGGCGCTCTCCGGCGGCGAACGGCAGCGGATCTCGATTGCCCGCGCGCTGCTGATCGACCCGCGCATCCTGATTCTCGACGAAGCCACGTCGTCGGTGGATACCACCACCGAAAAGGAAATCCAGAAAGCCCTCGACAATCTGGTTCGCGGCCGCACGACCATCGCCATCGCCCACCGCCTGTCCACGCTCCGTGACGCCAATCGGCTAGTGGTGCTCGATCGCGGCAGCGTCGTCGAGGTCGGCAGCCATGAGGCGTTGATGGCCCACGAAGGTCACTATTACCGCCTTTATCAGGCGCAGGCGCGCAACGTGGACACCGAGGACCCTCTGCGCGCTCCGGACCTGGCCGGCAAGGACGAGGACGACCGCGAATGAGTACCCCCATCGACTATCAATTGCGACGCAACGCCTTCGGACGGCTGGAATTCATCGGCGCCGACGGCGAAATCAGCGAAGGAGCGGTGCCGGTACGCGCCTTTCCGATCACCGCCCCCGACGACGGTATCGCCCTGGTCGACCCCTACGGGCATGAACTGGCCTGGATAGACCGCCTCGCCGATCTGCCGGCGGAGGTCCGCGCACTGGTGGAAAGCGAACTCGCCGGTCGCGAGTTCATGCCCGAAATCAAGCGCATCGTCAGCGTTTCCAGCTTCGCCACGCCGAGCACCTGGGAAGTGGACACCGAACGCGGTCTGGCGACGCTGATTCTCAAAGGCGAGGAAGACATTCGCCGGCTGACGCCGCCGGCGTTGCTGATCGCCGACAGTCACGGCATCCACTTCCTGATCCGCGACCGGCAAGCGCTCGATCAACAAAGCCGACGCTTCCTGGACCGCTTTCTGTGAATCCCGTGCGCGCCTCGGCCATCGTTAATTCCATTCGGGCCATTGGCGGTCAGCCGATTGACCGACGCCACGTTATCCCCACGAGAATCGCGGCGAATCCACCGCCAGACACCAGCCCGCCGTGCCGCCACCAGCCAACCTTCCCGTCCCCGAGCCGACGCCCATGAAAAACAAAGACATCAAGTTCCTCGAGATCCGCTATCTGCGCGGTCCGAATATCTGGACCTACCGCCCGGTCATCGAAGCGGTGGTGGACATCGGCGAACTGGAAGACTTTCCCTCGAACCTCATCCCCGGTTTCCACGAACGCCTCAGCGGTTTTTTACCCTCGCTGATCGACCATCGTTGCAGCTACGGCGAGCGTGGCGGCTTTTTGCGGCGCGTTCGCGAAGGCACCTGGCCGGCGCACATCCTCGAACACGTCACGCTGGAAATCCAGAACCTCGCCGGCATGCCGGGCGGTTTCGGCAAGGCCCGCGAGACATCGACGCGTGGCGTGTACAAGGTCGTCGTCCGCGCCTGGCACGACGACGTCACCCGCGCCTGCCTGTTCGCCGGCCGCGAATTGCTGCTGGCGGCGATCAAGGACGAGGCTTTCGATGTCGCCGGCACCGTCGCCCATCTCGCCGACATGGCCGAACGCAAGCTGCTCGGGCCGAGCACCGGCTGCATCGTCGACGCGGCGACCGCCAAGGACAGACGCATACCGGCGATCCGCCTCCTGCCCACCGGCAATCTGGTGCAACTCGGTTACGGCGCCCGTAGTCGCCGGATCTGGACCGCCGAAACCGACCGCACCAGCGCCATCGCCGAAGGCATTTCGCGCGACAAGGATTTGACCAAGACGCTGCTCAAAGCCTGCGGCGTACCGGTTCCCGACGGGCGTCTGGTCGATAGCGCCGAGGATGCCTGGGAAGCCGCCGAGGAAATTGGCCTGCCGGTGGTGGTGAAACCGTCCGACGGCAACCACGCCCGCGGCGTATTCACCAATCTGATGGCGCGCGAGGAAATCGAATCCGCCTACGCCGCGGCGGTCGAGGAAGGCAGCGGCGTCATCGTCGAACGCTACATCCGTGGCTCGGAACACCGGCTGCTGGTCGTCGGCGGCACGCTGGTCGCCGCCGCGCGCGGGGAAACGGCCAAGGTGGTCGGCGACGGTCACTCGACGATCAACGCCCTGATCGACGCCCAGATCAACTCCGACCCGCGGCGCGGCGCGGCCGAGGAATTTCCGCTCGATGTGATCGATCTCGCCGACAACCCGGTCGCCAGTCTCGAAGTATCGCGGCAAGGTTTCACGGGAGAATCGGTGCCGCCGGCCGGTCGCGAGGTGCTGATCGTGCGCAGCGGCAACCATACCGACGATGTCACCGATCTCGTGCATCCGGATACCGCGGCCACCGCCTCGCTGGCCGCGCGCATCGTCGGCCTGGACATCGCCGGTGTCGATCTGGTCTGCGAGAACATCGCCCAACCGCTGGACGGCCAACGCGGCGCGATCGTCGAAGTCAATGCCGGCCCCGGCCTGCTGATGCATCTGAAACCCGAAAGCGGACAACCGCGGCCGGTCGGCCGGGCCATCGTCGATCAATTGTTCCCCAACGGCGGCGACGGCCGCATCCCGGTGGTCGGCGTCAGCGGCAGCGTCGGCAAAACCACGGTCGCTCGCCTGATCGCCCGGTTGCTGGCCTTGTCCGGCAAGCACACCGGTCTGGCGTGCAGCGGTGGCCTGTTCGTCGATCGGCGCTGCATCGACAAGGCCGACAGCGCCAACTGGGGCGCCGCGCATCGCCTGCTGATGAACCGCGCCGTCGAAGCGGCCGTTTTTGAAAACGATACCGACGCCATCCTCAATGACGGCCTGGCCTATGATCGCTGTCAGGTCGGCGTGATCACCAATGTCGAACCGGAACGCCACTACGGTCGCCACGACATCCAGACCCCCGAACAGGTATTCACCGTTCTGCGTACCCAGGTTGACGTGGTGCTGCCAAGCGGCGCGGCGGTGCTCAACGCCAGCCAGCCGATGCTGGTCGAAATGGCGGCGCTGTGCGACGGCGAGGTCATTTTCTTCGCCGTGGACCCGAATCTACCGGCGATCGCCGATCATGTGGCGCAAGGCCGGCGTGCCGTACTGGTCCGTGGCGATGAAGTCGCGGTCACCAACGGTACCGACGAAACGAGCCTTGTCAAATTACGGAAAATTCCGCTGACCGACGGCGGACGTCTCGATTTCCAAATCGAAAACGTTCTCGCCGCCACCGCCGCAGCCCTGGCACTCGGAATCGCCCCCGAGATTATCCGCACCGTCCTGGAAACCTTCAGCACGCCCTGAGTCTTGAATCGCCGTATTGTCGCAACGTCGTACTGTTGGTCACACACCTATCGCCGGCCACCGGGTTGAACACGAAAGAGGACACTGTTCATGCAAGTCTCACGTCTCCGCGCCCTGCGCGGTCCCAATCTCTGGAGCCGGCACACGGCAATCGAGGCCATCGTCGTTTGCGACGAATCGGAGCGCAATATCGGCGACATGCCGGGCTTTGAAACCCGCCTGCGCGAGCGTTTTCCGGAGCTGGCCATGTTGCGGCCGGCCGGCCACGACGAAGCGGTATCGATCGCCCAGGCGCTGGAATTCGCCGCGCTCGGCTTGCAGGCGCAAGCCGGTTGCCCGGTGACTTTCAGCCGCACCTCGCAAACGGTGGAGGCCGGGACGTATCAAGTGGTGGTCGAATACAGCGAGGAGGAAGTCGGCCGGCTGGCCTTTGAACTGGCGCTGGATCTCTGCCACGCGGCGGTGGCCGACGTGACCTTCGATCTGGTCGAAGCGCTCGACCGTTTGCGTGAACTCGATGAAGACGTTCGCCTCGGTCCAAGCACTGGCGCGATTGTGTACGCCGCCGCCGCGCGCAACATCCCCTATCGGCGTCTGACCGAAGGTAGCATGGTGCAGTTCGGTTGGGGAAGCCGGCAACGACGCATCCAGGCTGCGGAAACCGACCGCACCAGTGCGGTCGCCGAATCGATCGCTCAGGACAAGGAACTGAGCAAGATCCTGTTGCACGCCGCCGGCGTGCCGGTGCCGACCGGCCGACCGGTGCTAAGCGCCGAGGATGCCTGGGCGGCGGCCTGCGAAATCAATGGCCCGGTGGTCGTCAAGCCGCAGGACGGCAATCAGGGCAAGGGCGTGGCGGTCAACCTGGGCACCCGGGAACAAATCGAAGCCGCTTATGCCATCGCCTATGAAATCAGCGACGAAGTACTCGTCGAACGTTACATCCCGGGCCACGATTACCGCTTGCTGGTCGTCGGCGACAAATTGGTCGCCGCCGCCCGGCGCGACCCGCCACTGGTTATCGGCAACGGCAAGGACAGCATTCGCCAACTGGTGGAACGGGTCAACAGCGACCCGCGCCGTGGCGAGGGACATGCCACCTCGCTGACCCGGATTCGCCTCGACGACCTCGCCCTGACCCGCCTGGCCAGTGCCGGCCTGACGCCGGACTCGATTCCCCCGCGCGGCAAACGCGTGGTCCTGCGCAACAACGCCAACCTGTCGACCGGCGGCACCGCCACCGACGTCACCGACGACGTTCATCCGGAATTCGCCGCGCAGGCCGTTGCGGCGGCGCAAACCATCGGTCTCGATATCGCGGGCGTCGACGTCGTCTGCGACAGCGTTCTCCGTCCGCTCGAAGACCAGGGAGGCGGCATTGTCGAAGTCAACGCCGCCCCCGGACTGCGCATGCATCTGCAACCATCGTTCGGCAAGGGCCGCCCCGTCGGCGAAGCGATCATCGCCAACATGTTCGCTCCTGGCGACGACGGCCGCATCCCGCTGGTCGCCGTCGCCGGCACCAACGGCAAAACCACCACCGTGCGGCTGATCGCCAACATTCTCGCCCAACAAGGTCTCCGCGTCGGCATGACCAGCACCGACGGCGTCTATATCGCCGGACGACGCGTCGACACCGGCGATTGCAGCGGCCCAAAGAGCGCCCGCAACGTCCTTCTCCACCCCGACGTGGACGCCGCGGTGCTCGAAACGGCGCGCGGCGGAGTATTGCGCGAAGGCTTGGGCTTCGATCGTTGCGACGTGGCCGTGATCACCAATATCGGGCTTGGCGATCACCTCGGTCTGTCTTACATCAGCACCGTCGAGGACCTGTCGGTGGTCAAAAGAGTGATCGTGCAAAATGTCAGACCAAAGACCGGCGTCGCCGTGCTCAACGCCGCCGATCCAATGGTGGCCCGCATGGCGGATACCTGTCCCGGCAGCGTCATTTTCTTCGCCACCGATCGTAATCACCCGGTCATGGCCATGCACCGGGCGCGGAAAAAGCCTGTGGTTTATCGTGACGGCGACGCCATCGTCGCCTCCGGCACCGGCATCGAACGGCGAATTCCACTGACCGACATCCCGATCACCCGCGCCGGCGCCATCGGTTTCCAGGTGGAAAACGCGATGGCCGCCGTCGCCGCCGCATGGGCCTTGAACGTTGATTGGGAAACGATCGGCCGCGGCTTGAAAACCTTCATCAACGATGCGCAAACCGCGCCAGGCCGTTTCAACCTCTTCGACTACCGCGGAGCCACGCTGATTGCCGACTACGGCCACAACCCCGACGCCATTCAGGCGCTGGTCGATGCCATCGAGAATCTAAACCAGCCCGCCGGCGGCAAGCGCACGGTGGTGATCAGCGGCGCCGGCGACCGGCGCGACGAAGACATCCGCCAGCAGACGGAAATTCTCGGCAACGCCTTCGACAGTGTCGTGCTGTACCAGGACCAGTGTCAGCGTGGCCGAGCCGACGGCGAAGTCTTGGCCTTGCTGCAAGACGGATTGAAACTGGCGCGGCGCACCACAGCGGTGCAGGAAATCCGTGGGGAATTCCTGGCCATCGACACTGCTCTGGACGGCCTGCGGCCTGGCGACCTGTGCCTGATTTTGATCGATCAAATCGAAGAAGCGCTGGCGCATATCGCCACACGGCTGGCGGAAGGCCGAGAAGACTGATTCCGGGGCGCGCCTAGGACGAGGACGGTCGATACGTCCAGACGAAACCCTGTCCCGAGCCGGCGAACAGCAGTTCGGTTGACGAATCTGTTCGGCGCAAGCGGGCTTTCAGCTCCTTTGGCGACAAAGCCGCCAATTGTGTGTCCGCATGAGTAACCCGCACCGTGCTGATGCGCAAGTCGTCCGTGATCGTATCGACCGTGCAGAAAATACCGTTGCATGCCGCCGCCCTGGCGGCATCGACCTCGGCGATCCTAAGCGCCAGTTCCGTCAATTCGTCCTCCGCCTGCTTGACGCTATCGCGCAGCGCGGATAGCACGCGCAAGGTCGGCGCGACCTGTGCCGAAAGACGACGCCAGCCAACATCCTGCTCCGGCTTCAACTCCATTTCACGCCGCCGCAACTTTCCGGCCAGCGTCAGATAATTGGCGACGTTTTTTTCATTGCGCAAGACACTGCTCCGGGCGCGTAAATCCTTGATCGAAACGCGCAGCTTGTCCTGTTTCGTCGTCATGGCGGCGAGCTGCGCCTCGTATCGCGACAAATCCGGCAAACGCAGCAAAAAGACATTTTCCACCTCGCGACGCGACTTCGCGATCCGCACGCTGATTGATTTACCGGCCAGCGCACAGCCTTCCGAAAGTTCCACGCGGACCTCGTCGCCGACAATGTCGCAATTCAGCGCGTGTTCGACGACGACCTCGCGGGCGAGAATCAAGCAATTGTCGGCCCGCCGCAGCGTGACCCGTCCCTCATGCGCGACCACGGTCGCCCCTGAAGCCAGACCTTCGATGACGATATCGCCATCCTCGTTGGTGGCGCTGCCACCCACCAGATTGTTTTTCAGGCACACCAGACCGCCAGCCGACACGATACGGCCGAAAACGGCGCCATGCGCGGTAATGCTCCGGCAATTGACGAGGCGTTTTTCCTGAATTTCGCCGTGTTGTTCGTAAATCTCCCCACTCAGCGACAGGTCGCCAGTGGTTTTGACGCTGACGCCTTCGTGGCTGACAATTTTTTCGGAAACCGAAAACTGATTGGTACGCGTATCGATATTGAGAAAACCCGACGCGGACGCCACCAGATAATCGCCGTCTTGCTGATGGATGATCGAGGTGCCCGGACCGGCCATGCCCGCCAAATCGAAATCCTTCGGTAATGGCGCGAGCAGTGGCGCACCGGCGATGTCGCGCCCGTCGATCCCCAGCGCGCGATGGATTTTTTTCACCAATCGCAATCCGGCGGCCACCTGCGGATAACGAGTCTCGAAGGTACGCAAATCGACGCGATTACCCAACAAATGGCGCGGTGCGTTGTTGCGGCGCAAGCCAGGGGCGAGTTCCTGGAGTTCCGCGTCCTTGCCGACAACAAACGGCTTCGGGCGTGCCACCACCAGACGAACGGCTTTCTCGGCGGCGATTCCCTCGTGAATCGCCGCCAGATCGAGGCCGAAACGGACGTCATTCGTCCAGGCACTGGCGATGAATTCATCGACGTCCAGAAGAACGCGCACTTCTTCCCGCACCTCGGGAAACGTTTCATCGACCTCGCCGGTGTCCTCGCGGCCATCGTCGGCATCGCGGAATAGCGGCTGAAACACGTAGTCGGCCTCCGCCCCCCTGACCCGCAAGGCGTTGTAAAGCGCCTGCCTTTCAGGGCGGAACACGGCGATACCGCAAGCGAGAAAATCATCGCCCTCCGCGAGCGGTGGGGACGCCGCCGGATCGTCGTAAAGCAGCGCATGGAATTTCAGGTAATTGAGCCCCTGGAAATATAGGCCCAGACTGAACACGCGATTGACGAAATCGAGGAAATCGGTCGTCGATAAAAGTTGCGACAAATCGACACACAAACCTTGCCCGCGCTGCACGACAAACGATGGCAAAGCGACCTGCCCTTCCTGCAGGTCGGCGAACAGGCTGATTACGTTGTTGTTTTTTTGTGACATGACGGCATCCGGGTCACGACTGGCTATTGCTTGGCGACAACATCCCGCCTGACTGGCAAACAACTTGCGTTTCAATAAATACAACCATCGGCCGAGCGGGCAGGACGGTCAATTCGTTTGCTCGGTCGAGAAAAAATAGGATAAGCGTTGGCGAGGATTCATCCAACGCAACACGTCGGAAGGAAGACTGGCGGGACGCAGCGCCTCTTCGATTTTCAAATCGTCGAACTGAGACAAATCGATTGTCGGCGCTTCCCGCTTTTCCATGTCCGGGCTGTAGATCAGCACCGTCGGCCGCAGACTTTCCTTGCCCGGCGCGACGACCAGCCCCAACGAATCGTCACTGAGTTTGACCAATGTGCCAGGGGGATACACACCGAGCAATCGAATAAGAATCTTGAGCAGACGTTGATCGAATTTTGCCGACTCGATCTTGAATAGGCGGGCGAGCGCCTCCGAAGGCAGCAATGCCTCCTGATCGGGCGACTCCGGCGAACACAGCCGATCGTATCTATCAACCAGAGCGGTGATCCTTGCCGCGAGTCCGGCGGATGTTTTCCCATTCGGCCAACCACTGCCGTCCATATATTCGTGATGATCGGCAATGACCGAAATGGCGGTGGCGCCGAATACGCCCGACATTCTCGCCAATTCGATGCCATAGGTGCCATGCTCCCGATAAAACACCTCTTCGTGCTTGGCCCGGTTCTTGGCCCGCAGGATACGCGCCGGAACCCTGATCTTGCCGATATCGTGCGCCAGCGTGCCCAAGGCCAGTTCCGCCAGTTGATCCTCCTCCATGCCGACAATCTTGCCGACCAACATGGAAAGCGTCATCACGTTGAGGGCATGAAACTGCGCCCCCTCGCCCTCTTTGTCTCCCAGCAGATGCAGCAGCACCTCTTGTCCCTGGCTGATCAGGCTGGCGGTGCTTCGCGAAAGGTTGAGAAACTGTTCCCCCGCCTGCTTCGGCGCGCGTCCCATGGCGTGCATGGCGTCGCTGGCCACCCGCGCCGCCTGCTCCCAGGCACGATCGGCACGTGCCGCCGCGTCCTTGTGTTTCTGCAATCGGTCGCGCTTCTCCTGATTCAGACGGACGATTTCCGCAGCCAAAACGGCATCTACCTCTTCTTCTTCAGCCGTACGTACGACGGAGGGATCGCGTGCCACGCCCGCGACGAAAGGCGCCGGCGTGGCCGTGCTTTTTTCCGGGTGGTAAAAAAGTTTCCCCTGGATCGGGAGCGAACGGATGGTGGCAACCTGTTTCTCGTCGCTTATTTTGAAGCGATTGCAAAGAAAGGGGTGGTCGTCCCACGAAACGTTCAACCAGACATACATGCCGATAACGACTTGTGACGGATCGATGGCAACGGGTTTTTCCGGTTTATTCCACATAGTCGGTCGGTTCGGTTATTGGCCTTGCAAATTACCCGTCGAAAATATTCATCGAATTATTAACGAGCGGCCATGCCAACACAATAGATAAATCATTTACTTTGGTGGTTTTCACGAAATTGGCAATCCCACGAAAAATTCATCGCCGCGATCCGGTCGCCTTCAGCAACACCCACAACGCACCATCGCCGCCGTCGTTGGGGGGTGCATGACAAAAGGCAAGCACATCCTTATGGCGACTCAGCCACTGCTTGACTAGTTGCCGCAAGATCGCCTCACGGCCCGGCGAGCCATGCCCGCGACCATGGACGATGCGCAAGCAGCGCTTGCCGGCAACCACGGCATCGCCCAAAAACAAAGCGACAGCCTCCCGAGCCTCGTGCCGATTGCAGCCGTGCAAATCGATGTGTCCCTGGATGCTCCAGCGTCCGCGCCGCAAGTCGCGCAACACGTTTCGCGACACACCGCTGCGTGCGAAGGAATCCGCCCCCCCGAGATCGAGCCAATCGTCAACGGCCAGCGAACCGTGCGTCAGTTCGATGAGCACCGCCGCTTCGTCGCGTTCGCTCTGCCTGGGCCGGGGACTAGGTTTTGGTGCTTCGAAATTGACGCGATCATGGTGGCGCAACGGCGTCGCGCCTTCAACGGCGACCCGGAAAGCCGCCAAATCCTCCGCGTCGAGGGCTTGTCGTGGCCGGCTCATGGCAGATTACCGGACGCCAATGGCCGCGGCATGCGAAAAAGTGTCCGTCATCCGGCACGCGTTTTCTCAGCCCGCCAAACCCAGGTTGTCGAGATAACGCTCCGCGTCAAGAGCCGCCATGCAGCCACTACCGGCAGAGGTACAGGCTTGCCGATAAACATGGTCCTGCACGTCGCCGGCGGCAAAGACGCCGGGAATCGATGTGGCGGTAGCGTTACCGTTTCGCCCACACGCCGTGACCAGATACCCCCCCTCCATCGCCAATTGACCAACGAAAAGGTCGGTATTCGGTTTGTGGCCAATGGCGATGAAAATGCCCATCAATGGAATGTCTTCCGCAACGCCGGTTCGCTTGTCCCGAATCCGCATGCCGGTCACGCCAGAGGAATCGCCCAGCACCTCGTCCAACTCGCAATTCCAGCGGATGGTGACCTTGCCGGCCCGCACCTTGGCAAACAACTTGTCTTGCAGGATACGCTCGCCACGCAGTTTGTCGCGACGATGCACCAGCGTTACGTGACTGGCGATGTTCGCCAGGTAAAGTGCTTCTTCGACAGCGGTGTTTCCGCCACCGATCACGGCCACCGGCTGGTTGCGGTAAAAGAAACCGTCGCAGGTGGCGCACGCCGACACACCGCGCCCCGAGAACGCTTCCTCCGACGGCAAGCCGAGGTACTGCGCCGACGCACCGGTGGCGATAATCAGCGCGTCGCACGCATAGGTACCGGAATCTCCCGCCAGGAAAAACGGTTTCTCGGTCAGAGTGACGGCATTGATATGGTCGAAAACGATTTCGGCTTCAAAGCGTCGCGCGTGCTCTTCAAAGCGCTGCATCAATTCGGGGCCTTGCACGCCGGCGGCGTCGGCCGGCCAGTTGTCGACGTCGGTGGTGGTCATCAATTGACCCCCCTGCGCCATGCCGGTAACAAGCACCGGCTTCAGATTCGCGCGCGCCGCATAGACGGCCGCGGTATAACCAGCGGGACCGGAACCCAGAATCAACAGCCGGCAGTGACGGTGGTTTTGGGACATGTGATTTGCCCTGAAAGTGGATCGTGGAAAAATTATAACTGGCTAAACTGAACATACTGGCCTCAAGTTTACGGCCGTCGTGCTGTTAAATATTGGAAAGTGCCTTATAATCGATACGCAAGCCTTTGAAAGAAATCAATTCACTTCAAGAGAGAACTCCTCATGAACGTCCAGATCGAGCAACCCAGGCGGGGCCCCAGTTTGATTCTCCTGCACAGCATTCCGATGTTCGCCGGCGTGCCGGATTCACAGCTTGAGCAAATTGCCAAGGTCGCCTTCCATCGTCGCGTGGCGCGCCAAACGGTCATCGTCCGCGCGGGTGACAGCACCGATTCGCTTTACGTACTGATCAGCGGCAGCGCCAAGGTCCTCAATAGCGACGATGAAGGACGGGAAGTGATTTTGACCTTGCTCGGCCCCGGGGAATTTTTCGGCGAAATGGGCTTGATCGACGGTAGCCCGCGGTCGGCCGATGTCATGGCCACGGAGACTTGCGAGTTGCTGGTGATCACCAAGAACGATTTCAAGCGTTGCCTGACCGAGAATTTCGATCTTTGTCTCAACATCATGAAAAGCCTGGTGCAGCGCCTGCGCGAAGCGGACAGGAACATCGAGAGTCTGGCCTTGATGGACGTCTACGGTCGAGTCGCCAAATTGCTGCTCGACTTCTCGGAGAACGAACGCGGCGCACGCGTGATCAAGCGCCGCCTGACCAAACAGGACATCGCCAAGATGATCGGCGCCTCGCGCGAGATGGTCAGCCGGGTGATGAAGGACCTTGAAAATCGCGGCTACTTCAAGGTTGAAGACGGCCGAATCGTCATTCTGGAAAAACGAATTCCGACCGCCCCCGGCGGTCAATTCCCGGCGAGTGCCGCAGCCACCGAGGCGAGTTGACTGACTGCCGTCCCGACCATAACAACATGTTTCCACTCAACCCCTGATGGCATTACTGAACAAGATCACCGGCAAGATGGCCCCCCCGCCCCGGGCGCCCAGTCCCCTCCCTGAAAAAATCGCCTCACTGTTGCAGGAATCGCGCTGGCTAATCTTGATCGTCATCGCCAGTTACCTTGCACTATCCTTGTGGGGCTACCACCGCGCGGACCCTGGCTGGTCGCACGCCGTGCAGGCGGCAACACTGCACAATCCGGCGGGCCGCGGCGGTGCCTGGCTGGCCGATTTGCTGCTTTATGTTTTCGGCCTGTCGGCCTGGTGGTGGATCGTGCTGTTGATCGCTTTCGTCCTGCTCGGATACCGCCGCCTCGACGAGCCGCGAACCGGCGACCGGCGCCCCTTGTATATCGCCCTGACCGGCTTTCTGGTGTTGATCGTCGCCAGTAGCGCGCTCGAGACCTTGCGCTTCTACACCCTCAAGGCGACCTTGCCGGTCGGTCCCGGCGGGGTGATCGGCATTGAATTCGGCTCGGTCGCGGTGCGCTATCTCGGCTATACCGGCGCGACGCTGGCCTTGTTCGCCATGATCGTTCTCGGCTGGAGCATTTTTTCGGGGATGTCATGGATTTCCGCCGCCGAGCGGATAGGCAGCCTGCTCGAGGTGTCTTTCAATCGCCTCGGCCGGTTCCACGAACGCTGGCAGGACAAGCGGATCGGTCGGGAAGTCGCGCGCGAACGCGAAGCGGTGGTCGAGGTCGAGAAAAAACGGGTCGAAGCGCATGAGCCAACCCTGATCGAGTTGCCAACCGAAGAAGTGATCACCCCGCCGCTACCGAAAAAAGTCGAGAAACGCATCGAACGCGAACGGCAGGTACCCTTGTTTCCCGACGCGGTCGAAGGAGGGATGCTGCCGCCGCTGCATCTGCTCGAACCGGCCCCGCCGCAAAGCGAGCGCGTCAGCCCCGAAACGCTGGAATACACCTCCCGACTGATCGAACGCAAATTGGCCGATTTTGGCGTGCAGGTATCGGTGACCGCCGCCTACCCCGGCCCGGTCATCACCCGTTACGAATTCGAGCCGGCCGTCGGCGTGAAGGGCGCGCAGATCCTCAATCTGGCCAAGGATTTGGCGCGCTCGCTGTCATTGACTTCGGTGCGTGTCGTCGAAACGGTGCCCGGCAAATCGTCGATGGCGCTGGAATTGCCGAACCCCAAACGCCAGATGGTGCGCCTATTGGAAATCATTTCCAGCAGCGAATACAACGACATGCACTCGCCGTTGACGATGACCCTCGGGAAGGACATCGGCGGCCGGCCGCTGGTCGTCGATCTGGCAAAAATGCCGCACCTGCTGGTCGCCGGCACCACCGGCTCGGGCAAGTCGGTGGGCGTCAACGCGATGATCCTGTCCTTGCTTTACAAGGCCGAGCCCAGCGAAGTGCGGCTGATCCTGGTCGACCCGAAAATGCTCGAATTATCGATCTACGAAGGCATTCCGCATCTTCTGGCGCCCGTGGTGGTCGACATGAAACAGGCGGCCAACGCACTCAACTGGTGCGTCGGCGAAATGGAAAAGCGGTACAAATTGATGTCGGCGATGGGGGTGCGCAACCTGAACGGCCTCAACAACCGTATCAAGGACGCCGAAAAGAACGGTGAAAAAATCCCCAACCCGGTGTCGCTGACGCCAGACACGCCCGAACCACTGACCAACATGCCTTATATCGTGGTGGTCATCGACGAACTGGCCGACTTGATGATGGTCGCCGGCAAGTCCGTCGAACAACTGATCGCCCGTCTGGCGCAAAAAGCGCGCGCGTCGGGAATCCACTTGATCCTGGCCACGCAAAGACCCTCGGTAGACGTCATCACCGGCCTGATCAAGGCCAACATTCCGACCCGCATTTCCTTTCAGGTGTCATCGAAGATCGATTCGCGCACGGTCCTCGACCAGATGGGCGCCGAGGCGCTACTCGGCCAGGGGGATATGCTCTACCTGGCGCCGGGCACCGGTTACCCGACCCGGGTGCATGGCGCCTTTGTCGCCGACGATGAAGTGCATCGGGTGGTTGACCATCTGAAAAAAGTGGCGGCACCGGATTACGTTGATGGCGTCCTTAGTGGCGGCAGCAACGATGCCGGCGACGGTGTCGCTGGCGAAAACGGCGGCACGGACACCGATGGCGAAACGGACCCGGTTTACGATCAAGCCGTCGAGATCGTGCTCAAGAATCGGCGGGCGTCGATTTCGCTCGTTCAGCGCCATTTGCGCATCGGCTATAACCGCTCGGCAAGACTGATCGAAGCGATGGAAAAAGCCGGACTGGTGTCGGCCATGGATGCTCGCGGCGGTCGCGAAGTCCTGGCTCGCAAGGAAGACGAATGATCAAACGCCACACCTCCTTATTGCTCGTCATCGGCCTACTGGCCGCGCAAGCGGCCAACGCTGGCGCCATCGGCAAGCTGCACCGTTTTCTGGAAACGACCCGGACCGTGCGCGCCGATTTCACGCAAACGGTGATCGCCAAGAATGGCCGCCAACCGCAAGTTTCCAGCGGAGCGATGACGCTGTCGCGGCCAGGCAAGTTCCGCTGGCAGATCGACAAACCCTACAACCAATTACTGGTCGGCGACGGCGAGCAAGTCTGGATTCACGATCCCGACCTGCGTCAGGTCACGGTGAAAAAAACCGGCAAAGCGCTGGGCGGCACACCGGCCGCGCTACTCGCCGGCGATGGCAACATCGAAAAAAACTTTACCTTGCGTGAAATAGGCGAACGCGACGGACTGGATTGGGTCGAGGCAATCCCAAGGACACCGGATACCGGTTTCGAGAAACTACGCCTTGGCTTTGTCGATAACAACCTGAAAGCAATGGAGTTATTCGATAATCTAGGTCAAATCACCTCGCTAACCTTTACTCACATCGAACGCAATCCTCGCTTGGCGGCGACCTTGTTCCGATTTACGCCACCGCCAAATACCGACGTCGTGGGCGAGTAAACGCCCGGCAAACGCAAGAGTTTTCAATGCTTCCGGCACACATGCTTGACTTGAACTTCCTGGCCCGTATAATGCGCACTTCCCTGAAGTCACGTGCGGTTCGAACGTTGATGAAGGCGCGTAGCTCAGCTGGTTAGAGCACCACCTTGACATGGTGGGGGTCGTTGGTTCGAGTCCAATCGCGCCTACCAATTTTTAAAAAGCGGGATCAACTACTTAGGTTGGTCCCGTTTTGTTTTTGGGACGTATTTGGGACCTATTAACCGCGGCGGCCAGTAGGGCGCGGGCGTTTCCGCTGTCGTTTTCCGGTACCCAGCGGGCGTATTTCGCCAAAAGCATTTGAACGCCGTGACCAAGCTGCGCAGCGATGTACGACGGCGGCGCGCCAAGCATCAGCGCCATGGTGGCGAAAGTGTGGCGGGTGTTATACGCCTTGCGCCAGCGGATGCCCAGGCGCTTGAGCGTCGGTCGCCAGTAGTTTTCGCGTTGGCCTCTCTCGTCGTGCCATGGGCGACCCGTCACTGGATTGACGAAGATGTCGGCGGAGGGGGCGTCTCCCCGGCCATCGTTGCCCCGCATGAACGTGTGCGGCTTCATCAGCGCCAGCGCGTCGAGCGCTTGCGGAAGCAGGTCCACGTCACGCTCCGTGTGGGTCTTCGAGCCGTCGCGTTCCAACCCCCTGAAGGTGCGCACGCGCTGCACGCGCGCGACCTGCCGCGCGCTGTCGATGTCGGACCAGCGCAGCGCGATGGCTTCTTCCGGCCGCATCCCTGTGTAGAACATCCATAAGAAGTAGGCATGGACGCGGGGGTCATAGTGGCTTTCCATGTCGTCCAGGATGCGGTCGCGTTCGTCCAGCGTGAGAGGGTCTGGAAGCGTCTTCACGAGGGGCATGCTTTCGATGCCGATCAGCGGGTTGTTGTTGGCGGTGGCGCCACGGTATTCAAGGCTGAATATGCCGCGCAAGGCGATCAGGTAGTTGTTGTGCGTCTTGGCGGAGGGCCACGGATAGCCTCCGATCTTGGCGGCTAGCATTTTGTGGCTGATGTCTTCCAGCGGTTTGTCGGCGTCGAGCAGTTTTTTCCAGAAGCGCACCGCCGTTCCGTATTGGTCTCGGGTCGAGGGAGCGAGCCGCCCCTTTGATGTGATCCATAAGTCGGCGAGTTCGCCGAAGGTGGTATTTTTCTGGGGCGCTGTTTTCGCTCGGGGGGCGTCTGGGAAGAATTCCGCGTAGTCGAATGTGCCTTGCGCGATGCGACGTTTTACGTCCAGTGCGAGGCGGGTCGCGTACTTGATGTTGGCGTGCGCGGGGATGATGGCGATCATGTCACGGGCCTTGAGCACGGAGCCGGTGATTACGTGCCGAAACCTTGCTCTCCACGCGAATCGATCGCCCGGCTGCGAGCCATCCTCAAAAAATTGAAGCCGCCGGGCATCAACTCACCTGCCGACAGCGGCGACGGTCAGCCAATCGCCCTAGGTCATTTCCTGATCTGGCCTGCGCGGCGACGCGCCACCGACCATGACAGGCCGATTGAACTGACCGGCACCGAATTCAGCGTGCTGGAGGTGTTGGCCCGCCATGTCGGCATGATCGTCAGCGAGGAAGAGCTTTCCCGGCAGGCACTGGGACGCCCGATGACGCGATTCGACCGCAGCATCGATGTGCACATCCACAGCATCCGCAACAAGTTGCAAACCCTGAACATGACGGGATTACTGGGCGCCGTCGCCGCCGTGAGCCTGCTTGTCGGCGGGATCGGCATCATGAACATCATGCTGGTATCGGTCACCGAGCGGACGCGCGAAATCGGCATCCGCCTCGCCATCGGCGCGCTGGAGCATGAAGTATTGCCTCAGTTCCTCATCGAAGCCGTTGTCGTCGCCCCTGCAAAATTCATCCAAGCGCCCCGACCGGACGAGAAATCTGCTGGCTCGATTTGAATCGGGAATTTTCGCGGCTGAAGATCGAGGTCAGCGGGAGTAAAACGGGGCGCACGAAAGTGGCCTTCAGGTCCAAACGGCGCATGGCCCGGAGCAGCCAGCGCCGGTTGTAACCCGCGGCGCACAGCACG
>JAKOTN010000131.1 GCA_029776255.1 Pseudomonadota bacterium | reverse complement strand
CCGCCTTCGCGGATGGCGAAGCGCAATCCTTCCTCCATGGCGATCGGAGCGATCAGCTTGACTGTCATTTGCACGTTGTCACCAGGCATGACCATCTCAACGCCTTCCGGCATGGCGATGGCGCCGGTGACGTCGGTGGTGCGGAAGTAGAACTGCGGACGGTAGTTGTTGAAGAAGGGGGTATGACGACCACCTTCTTCTTTCGACAGAACATACACTTCACCAGTGAAGTGCGTGTGCGGCTTGATCGAGCCGGGCTTGGCCAGCACTTGGCCGCGTTCGACGTCGTCACGCTTGGTGCCGCGCAGCAATACGCCGACGTTATCGCCTGCCTGCCCTTGGTCAAGCAGCTTGCGGAACATTTCAACACCGGTACAGATGGTCTTGACCGTCGGACGAATGCCGACGATTTCGACTTCTTCGCCAACCTTGACGATGCCGCGCTCCACACGACCGGTGACAACGGTGCCGCGACCGGAGATCGAGAAGACGTCTTCGATCGGCAGCAGGAAGGGCTTGTCTACGGCGCGCTCGGGGGTCGGAATGTAGGCATCGAGGGCATCGGCCAGGGCGATGACCGATCCTTCACCCATCGGGCCTTGATCGCCTTCCAGCGCTTTCAGGGCGGAACCCTGGACGATGGGCACATCGTCGCCAGGGAAGTCGTATTTGGAGAGGAGTTCGCGAACCTCCATGTCGACAAGCTCGAGCAGTTCGGCGTCGTCAACCATGTCGCATTTGTTGAGGTAGACGATGATGTAGGGCACGCCAACCTGACGGGCGAGCAGGATGTGTTCGCGCGTCTGCGGCATGGGGCCGTCAGCGGCGGACACGACCAGGATCGCGCCATCCATTTGCGCGGCGCCGGTGATCATGTTTTTGACGTAGTCGGCGTGCCCCGGGCAATCGACGTGGGCGTAGTGCCGCTTGGCCGTTTCGTATTCAACATGCGCCGTGTTGATCGTGATTCCTCGCGCCTTTTCTTCCGGTGCGGCGTCAATCTGGTCATACGCCTTGGCTATCCCGCCAAATTTCTTCGCCAGTATCGTCGTGATCGCCGCCGTCAACGTGGTCTTCCCATGGTCAACGTGACCAATCGTGCCAACGTTTACGTG
>JAKOTN010000099.1 GCA_029776255.1 Pseudomonadota bacterium | reverse complement strand
CGCGGCAGCAACGAGAACCTGAACGGCCTGATTCGGCAGTACCTGCCGAGGGGAACCTGCATGAAGCGCTTAACGCAAAAGGAATGCGACTGGATCGCCAATGAACTCAACACACGCCCGAGGAAACGACATGGCTTTAGAACCCCCGCGGAGATCTATCATGCGTCCTGAGACTTGTTGCACTTCAACGTTGAGTCTACGACCGCAGAAAATGTGATCATCATTAGCCGGTCATTTATTCCCGAATGCCGCCGCTCGAACGGCCATCGCTTCGCTCCATTTCCTTCGGTTGATCAACGTCTCGACAACATCATCGTACCGATTCGAAGCGGTGGCTACCCGCCAGCCGATTTACAGCAGTTTGGGTACTCAATCAACAAGTTGTTGCGATGTCGATCTTTTTTCGTTGGCGGCAAGTTACGTTTGGGTACCCAATTTCTTGATTTCTAGTAATCCCGCCATCGCAAAATGGACAAGGTGCCTCTTCAGTTCATCAGCCGGCTGCATCAGCAACGCCTGAAATGGACTTGGCATTTCGCGGTCAATGACAAGCATCATCAAGATGGGCGCGATGACGCTCAGGACACACCGAAGAAGTGCGGGATCATTCGCAGCGAACCCGGTCATTTCTGCCAGAATCTCTGCCATTAATTTGAATCGCGGCATTACGCCGTCTTTGACCAATGCCGCGAAGTGATCCGACGGTGCCATCATTTCCCGTGCTAAAACCCGCCCGTGCCAGCTGCGCTCACCGTGCAATCCGTCGACAATCATGCCGATTGCCGCGGCCAGTTTTTCCGCGCCTGAGCAACGACGGGCGCGTATGTCAGTCAGGCGCTCGAGGTTGATCATCTGCCCGTACCCTTCGAGGAGTACTGCTTGATACAGCCCGTCGCGCCCGCCAAAGTGGTAGCTGATCGCGGCGAGATCGGTGCCAGCCGCCTCGCAGATATCCTTGTTGGGCGTTCCGGCGTAACCGCCACGGGCAAAGAGCCGCCCAGCCGCCTCCAGTAGCCGAGCGCGTGTAACGTCGCCGTGAGCGCGCGAGACTCTTTTTCGCTCAACCATGAACTTCCCCAGTAGCGATTCAATCAATGGGTTGATTTTAGCATTGTTGAAATTCAAATCGAATTAGAATAGAATCGTTGCGACACGCTTTCTGGAGGCTAAAAATGAACCGAAAAGTCATTGCCTGGAGCGCACTGGCGCTGGCGCTTCTTGCCGTAGGTTGGGGTGGCTGGCGGTGGAGCACCGCACCAGAGCAAGAGGGAGACATAATCCTGCTGGGCAACGTCGACATCCGGCAGATTGCACTGGCGTTTCAGGACAGCGAGCGCATCGTCGAGATGCGCGCGGAGGAGGGAAACAAGGTTAAGGCAGGGCAAGTGCTGGCGGTTCTGGACGCCCGCACACTGGAACACCAGGCTGCGCAAGCTCAGGCCCAAGTCGATGTTTACAAAAAGACTCTGCTCCGCCTGCGCAATGGTTCTCGCCCTGAGGAAATCGCGCAGGCGCAGGCACGCGCCGATGCTGCCGATGCCGAGGCCAAGCTCGCCGAGGAAGATTTCAAACGTATGCGGGCGATCACCGAGGAAACGCAAGGCCGAGGCGTTAGTCGCCAAGACGTGGACCGCGCAGCGAGCGCGATGAGGGCGGCCCGCGCCAAAGCAAAAGATCAAGCCCAGGCGCTACGCTTAACCAAGCTCGGGCCGCGAAGCGAGGATATTGAACAAGCCGCCGCGCAGCTAAAGGCCGCCGAAGAATCGCTCGCACTGTTACAGCACCGCATCTCATTGTCAGAACTCAAATCACCAAGCGACGCTATCGTGCGTTCAAGGCTTGCGGAACCTGGGGACATGGCCTCTCCTCAAAGACCCGTTTATGCACTGGCCCTGGTTCAGCCTAAATGGATTCGAGCCTATGTGAATGAAGTTCAGCTTGCCCGTGTCCACCCGGGCATGGCGGCGAAAGTGAGCGTTGATGGACTCGCGGGCGCATCCTTGCCCGGAGAGATTGGCTATATTTCCTCTGTCGCCGAATTCACGCCGAAACAAGTCCAAACAGAAGAACTGCGGACAAGCCTGGTCTACGAAATACGGGTCCTGGTGAAAGATCCAGAGGATCGCTTGCGCCTCGGGATGCCCGCCACGGTGCGTTTGACCTTCTAAAACACGATAACGAGCCAAGGCATCGCATGTCCCGGATTGAACTCACCGTCGAGGCAACAGACGTCGTCAAGCGGTTCAAGGGGGCGAATGGCGGACCGGCATTGAACACGATTTCCATTGCGATTCCCAAAGGCCAATTGACCGCGCTTGTCGGACCTGACGGTGCCGGTAAGACCACGCTGATTCGGTTGATCGCGGGACTGATGAAACCCGATTCCGGGATGCTTCGGACGCTCGGAATCGATGTCGCCAGCAACCCTCAAGCAGTACAGGATCTCATCAGCTACATGCCTCAAAAATTCGGTCTGTACGAAGATTTGAGCGTGATGGAGAACCTCAATCTTTATGCCGACCTGCATGGCGTTTCCATGGATGAACGTAAGGAGCGCTTTAATCGTATGCTGGCCATGACCGACATGGCGGCGTTCACCGGTCGTCTGGCGGGAAATTTGTCCGGTGGCATGAAACAAAAGCTGGGACTCGCCTGCACCCTGGTACGTTCCCCAAGGCTCTTGCTTCTCGATGAGCCAACGGTGGGCGTCGACCCGCTCTCCCGACGTGAACTCTGGCGCATCGTGCAACAACTGGTCGAAGAAGAAGGACTGCCGGTCGTTGTCAGCACGGCGTATTTGGATGAGGCCGAACGCTGCGCTCACGTCATTGTGATGACCGAAGGGAAAATACTCGCCGAAGGAACACCGGCGGACCTGTGCGGATTGGCGAAAGAACGTTGTTTCATCGCCTACCCCCCCACAGGTGTTCTGGCGCGGACACTGCAAGCCTGTCTGATTGATGACCGAGCCAATGTCCTGGACGCAGTTCCAGAAAGCGGTGCCGTGCGCTTTATTCGTGCCAAGGACACCCAAACCAGCGACCTGGACTCAGCGCTACAGGGAGTGCGTTGCGAAGCGACGCCAGCGCGGCTTGAAGATGGCGTGATGACGCTGCTGCGGGAGAAAAACGCTCAAATCAATTTCGTCCAGCCGCGCAGGCAACAGAATTTGCAAGCAAGAGCAGGCGCAGGATCGGATAGCGCTGAATTGATCCAGGTGCGTGACCTGGTACGCTGGTTTGGTGAATTTACCGCTGTCGCCAGCACCTCATTCAGTGTGCGTCGTGGTGAAATATTCGGTCTGCTCGGGCCGAATGGCGCAGGCAAGACAACCACTTTTCGGATGCTCTGTGGCCTGCTGCCGGCGACAAGCGGTTTCCTCGAAGTTGCGGGTTTCAACTTGAGAACCGCCAGGGCAGCGGCACGCGCCCGCATCGGCTACGTGTCACAAAAATTCGCGTTGTACGAAAATCTCTCGGTCGTCGAAAACCTCACATTCTTCGGCGGCGCCTATGGGCTGGACGGGTCTGAGCTGAAGTCCCGCATAGACCACGCGCTCAACGAATTCGAACTCCAAACGAAGAAAGACGAGCGTAGCGGCAACCTTCCCGGAGGCTTCAAACAGCGCCTGGCGATGGCCACCGCCTTGATCCATCGCCCGGAAATCCTTTTTCTTGACGAACCGACGAGCGGCATCGACCCGTTGGCCCGGCGAGCCTTTTGGCGACGTATCACGACGCTTGCGGCGGAGGGGACAACCATCATTGTGACAACGCATTTCATGGAAGAAGCGGAGTATTGCGACCGCATCGTCATTCAGGATGCGGGACGCCTGTTGGCATTGGGCACGCCTCATGAAGTACGCACCCAGGCATCTGGTGCCGCGAACATGAACGATGCGTTCCTTGCCATCATCGAGAAGGGGCGTCAAAACCGCCAAGCGAGCGCCATGCCCGTGGATGCCTCGATATGAAACAACCAATGAACGCGCCTGCTCGCCTTGCCGGGCAGTTCATCCGACGCCTCCGGGCCTTGGTCATCAAAGAGTTTCGGCAATTGCTCCGCGACAAGAGCAATCTGGCAATCGGTATCTTCCTGCCCATCTTGCTCATCCTGCTCTTCGGCTATGGCCTTTCATTGGATATTCGGCATGCGCCGGTAGTCATCGTGCTCGAGGACGGGTCGCCGACCGCACGGGATGTGGTTGCCGGTTTGCGCGGCTCCGACTACATCGCGCCGCGCTATGTCACCACGATGGCTGAAGCCGAGTCTCTGATGCGCGAACGCCAAGTCGATGGCATCGTGCGCATTCCCGCGAACTTCTCGCGCCAACTGGCTCAGGGGCGCGGGAGCATCCAATTGGTGCTCCATGGTACCGATGCGGCAACGGCGGCCAGCCTGCGCGGGTACGTCGCGGCAGCGATCAATGGCTGGAATAAACATCGCCAAGACACCTCGGGGCGAATGAGCGCCGTTCCCGGTATTGAGGTGCTTAGCCGCTTGTGGTTTAACTCGGCCAATTCGAGCACCTGGTATCTGGTGCCGGGGCTGATCGTTCTCATCATGACCCTCGTCGGCGGATTTCTCACCTCGATGCTGATTGCCCGAGAGTGGGAGCGCGGCACGATGGAAGCCTTGTTCGTCACACCCGTTCATACTTTTGAAATCCTGCTCGCCAAGATCATTCCGTACTTCACCGTTGGCATGCTCGGACTGACGCTCTGCCTGGTCGCCGCACGGGTTCTTTTCCACGTACCGCTCAACGGATCGCTTTGGGTATTCATGGTCAGTTCGATGCTGTACCTGATGGTTGCCCTGAGTCTGGGCTTGCTCATTTCAGCCGCCGCCCGTAACCAGTTTTTGGCCAGCCAGATCGCCATCGTCACCACATTCCTGCCGGCGCTCATGCTTTCCGGCTTCCTCTTTGACCTCCAAAACGTACCCACGGGAATCCAGAAAGTCGCTTCGATTCTGCCGGCAACTTATTACGTCGAGTTGGCCCGGATGAGTTTCCTGGCCGGCGACAACATCCATCTGATCGTTCGCGACTGGACAATCCTCGTCGTGCAATTTGCTGTGCTCATCACGGGAGCGCGCTTACGAACACAAAAGACATTGGATCGATGATGCCCCTGTTCGCTGCCCTCAATGGCTCGCTGCGCCGCATGGTCTTCCTGTTTCGCAAGGAGGTGTGGGCGATTCTGAAGGATCCCGCCATCCGCGTGGTGCTCGTGGTACCGATTGTGATTCAATCGCTGATGTTTGGTTACGCGGCCACCTATGACCTCAACCATGTCCGGTATGCGGTACTGAACGAGAGTCACGGTACTGCCTCAAGCAATCTGCTGGCCCGTCTGGACGGATCAGGTGTTTTCAAGCGCTCGGCCAACCTCCGCAATGCGACGGATATCGCACACAGCATTGATAACGGCGATGCCCTTCTGGTGCTGCACTTTGCGTCGGATTTCGATGCCCAATTGACCTCGACGGGTAGCGCACCGCTCCAACTCATTCTTGACGGACGCAACTCAACGACGGCCAACATGGCCGCCGACCATCTGAGCACCCTCGTCAATGAGTTCAACGCCTCCCTCCGCAACGCGGTTCGACCGCCGGTCAATCTGGAGATCAGAGCCTGGTTCAATCCGAATTTGGAGTCGCGCTGGAACATCGTACCGGCTCTGATTGCCTCGCTGAGCATGATGCAAACGCTGCTACTCGCCGCCTTGTCGGTGGCCCGCGAGCGCGAGCAAGGTACATTCGATCAACTGTTGGTGACGCCGCTACGCCCCATGGAAATTCTGGTGGGCAAGGCGCTGCCGGCGATCGTCATCGGACTTATGCAGGCCAGCATCGTCTTTTGCGTGGCTTTGTTCTGGTTCCGCATCCCCTTCCATGGATCGCCGGTGCTGCTCTATGCCGGGCTCGTCGCCTTCACCACGGCCTGCGTCGGCATCGGTTTGTCTATTTCGGCACTGTCGTTGAACATGCACCAAGCGATGGTTTACGCCTTCGTTCTGCTCATGCCACTGATGCTGCTGTCCGGGCTGGTAACCCCCGTTGGGAACATGCCGCCCGCACTACAGGTTCTGACCTACGCCAATCCGTTGCGTTTTGCGATTGATCTGGTTCGTCGGGTTTATCTGGAGGGCGCCGGATGGCAGGACATCGCGGTGGATTTTGTCCCGATGCTGGTCATCGCCGCGCTAACGCTTCCCGTTGCCGCATGGCTGTTCCGAAATCGGCTGACATGAGAGGAATGCAATGACCATGACTGTTATCTTTGGCCGAGCGCGCACACCTGTTTTTCTGTGCGCTGCCTTCGTACTGTCGGCATGTTCCGCCGTCGGCCCAAACCATCAGCCCCCTGCGGTCAAGGCGCCGCCGGACTGGTCGGCATGGACGAGCGCCAGCCGCGAACTTCCGCGAGCCGCCGGGACGAAGGGCGCACCGGAGCGCACATGGTGGCGTGCGTTCCAGGATCCGATACTCGATCAACTGCAAGTCCGGCTGCGGGAAGAAAATCCGGACCTGAAGACAGCGATGCTCCACTATGAGCAGGCGCGTTCGCAGCGCAACCTGACCGTCGGGCGGCAGTATCCGGATCTGAAACTGCAAGGGAGCGCGGCACGCCAGCGGCAGAGCGAGTACGCCGCCGGGGATCGCATTCTCGATACCATCGCCCCCAACAGCCGTGATTCGATTGCCAAGTCACTTTCGGAACCCTACGTGTCTTATCAGGGGGGAGTCGATGCCTCTTGGGAAATTGATTTGTGGGGACGGATTCGCCGGGCCGTGGAAGGCGCGGAGGCGGAGGTTGCGGCATCCGCGGCCCTGCTCGATCAAACCAGACTCTTGATTGCGAGCGACCTTGCTCAGGCTTATGTCGATCTACGCACCACGCAGCGCCTGTTGAAGCTGACGCGCGACGATATCGTTACCTTGCGTGAGCGGACAGCCCTGATGAAATCCAGGCATAAGCATGGACTCGGCAACGACCTGGATGTCGAAAGGCAAAAAGCGCAGTTGGCGGACCTCGAGGCGCAGATTCCGCCCCTGCTTGAGCAGGAAGCCCAGGCCAAAAACAGCATTTGCGCTTTACTGGGGCTACATCCAGGCGAACTGACCCTGGAACTCGGCGCTGAACGCGCCTCAACATCGACCCCCTTGCCCGAATACAAACTTGGCCTCCCCTCGGATCTGGCCGGTCGGCGACCAGACATCCGCACGGCGGAAGCGCGACTCCATCAGGCAACGGCGGCCATCGGCGAAGCCCAGGCCCAGTTGTATCCGAGCATTCGCCTGGGCGCTCGCGCCGGGTTTGATTCCTACACGGCGGGCCACTTTGGCGACTGGGGAAGTCGGGCGTGGTCCATAGGACCGACCTTGGATCTTCCCGTATTTGATGGTGGACGCCGTCGAGCCACTGTCACCCTCCGCGAATTGCGCCAGCAGGAAGCTGCCGTCGAGTTTCAGCGTATCGTGCTGAAAGCCTGGCAGGAGATCGATGACGCATTGACCGCCTACGCCGCCGAACAGGAACGGCAGCAGCGGCTTCTCGCCAAGGCACGAAGCAGCGCGGACGTCTATCAACTGGCTCAAGCAAGGGAACGCGCCGGGCTGGCCGACTTCCTCAACGTGATCGACGCCCAGCGGGCCGATATCCAGGCACGACGCGACGTCGTCGCCAGCCAAGGGCGCACGCAACTTCGCTACATAGCCATTTACCGTGCTTTGGGCGGAGGCATGGCGGAGGCATCGAATTGAGCGCCGAGAGAACAAACGCAACAAACGCGCCACATTACGAATCGCCGCCCCGATTGCCCGGTATGAGAATGAAAACAGCGCCTTGACAGTCTACAGCCGGGGCGCCGCCGTTAGTTGGCGCGCCAAACCCTTGCTGGCTTCCCGATACGACAGCCCCGAAAGCCGCTCCCGATGCGCCGCCAGAAACTGCCTTACCGCCGTCGGATCGCTCCTGGCGTATTGCCGTAACGCCCAACCGATGGCCTTGCGGATGAAGAATTCGTTTTCCGGCGCGCAACGGAGGCAATAGTCGAACAGCCGTTGTCGGTCGGTTTGCGCCTTGCTCGCCAACTGATGCAGCAGCGCAACGCGACGCAGCCACATCTGCGGCGCGACGATCAATTGATCCATTCGCAAGCGCAGGCGCGGCTCGCGCAGGACGAGAGCGCCAATGATCACCGCCAGGCCGTCGACGGTGTCCCACCACGATTTGCTCAAAACCAGTCCCTCGAGGGCGGGCAGATCGTCCACCGTCAATTCGCCGGCTTGGCGACGCAGCCAATCGACGGCGACATACTGATACTCGCGCGCCGGCAGCACCCAGAGTGCCTGTGCCGTCGCCAACGGCCGTTCATTGGCGAATTGGCGAAAAAACTGGCGAAACAAGGGCGCCGTCGCTCGCCGGCGTTGCGGAGTCCGCACGCCAAGGAAAACGAACTGCCCTTTCATGTAAGCCGACATCGCCTCCGCCTTGTCGGCATCGGCCAACGGCGACAACCGTTCCTGGACCGCCGAAACCAAGTCGCTCATGACCGTTCGACGGCAAAATCCAGCGCATCGTCGAGCCGGTCGTTACCCCAGAACATCTCGTCGCCGACCACGAACGTCGGCGCCCCGAAAAGACCGTTGCGCCGGGCCTCTTCGGTTTGCCGGCGCAAGCGGCTCTTGTTGCTGTCGGAAAGCGCCGCCGCCAAAATCTCTTCGGCGGGCAAGGCCATGGCCGACAGTACGTCGCCAACCGCCGCCGGCGAGTCGATCTCCCGGTCGTCGGCGAAGTTGCGCAACATGACGCGCCGGCTGAACTCGCCGATCCATGGCGCCCTGGCGCCAAGGGACGCCACGCGCAGCGGCAGTATCGCGGAACGCGGAAAAGTTGTCGGCCGGGTCCACGGCAGCCCGTACTTTCGACAAAGGCGCGCCATGTCGCGCCAGACATACGCGCCCTTTTCCTTTTGCAGCACGAAAGGCGAGGTTTGCCAGCCGAACGCGCGGAAGATCGGCGCGAGAAGGAAAGGCCGCCACAGCACGTCCACACCGCGCGCCGCCGCCAGCGCCTCGATACGCATCACGCTCAGATAGCTGTAATTGCTACCGAATTCAAACCAGAATTCGAGGGTGGGCCGACGATGCTCGACCATCGACGACGGGTCCGGATCGGCGCCGGCGAGCGGAGCGGTCAACGGATGAATTCCCGGCTGATCTCGCGGAAAAGCGCGCTACCCGCCTGGCGCAGCCATTCAAAAACCACCATTTCCCGCGACACCACGTCGGCGCCGTGGCGGCGCATCCGTTCCAGCGCCAACGCCTTGTCGCTGGGGCGGCGCGAGCCGACGGCCTCGTCGACGACGAACACCTGTCGTCCGGCGGCCAGCAAATCAAGCACCGTCTGTTGCACGCAAACGTGCGCTTCGGTACCGGCGACGATGAATTGCCGTCGTTCGCCACCCGCCATCTTGAAAAGCGCGCCGTCGGCAAGCGCCGAAAAATGGATTTTTTCGAGCAGGCAGCCGTCGGGAAGCCGTTCGCGCAGGGCGGGCAGCGTCGGTCCCAGGCCACGCGGGTATTGCTCGGTACAAATCACCGGCACGCCCAATCGCTGCGCCACCCGCGTCAACCACAGGCTGGCGTCCAGCACCTGTTCGGCGTCGTGGATCGCCGGTTGCAGGCGCTCCTGCAAATCGACGAGCAACAATACGGAATGATCGATACGCATCAACATCGGCTTTTCTCCCAAGGAAGCGCGCGCCGGAAGAGTCATCCACCCACTCGGGTGGCCGCTGTCGACGGCGGGAACACTGTCGGCAGCGATGTTAATATGCGCGACACGGGTCGCCAAGCACCGAAACGTCGCCCGGGCCAGACCGACGAGGTCGGTCGCCGGGCGTAAGGATCGAAACCCCACGACCGACTTTCGGCAGGCCGCTCCCGTCAAAATTCAACTCGGCAACCGCCATATTCCGGCAGGAGAATTTCGCCAATGATCACAACCGTGCCTCGCGCAGCGCTATTTGTCCTGGCCGTGCTGTCGCTCGGCCTCCCCGGCTGCGGCGAAAAATCCGACGGCCGCTCAGCGGCAAGAACCGACGCGACCACCCATGGGAAAGCCATCGACGACACGCCGACCACCGCCTCGCCGCTGGCCAAGGCCGCCATCCGGGGCGATCTGGCGCAGATCAAACTTCTTCTCGAAGGCGGCGCCGACATCAACGTTACCGATGCGCTCGGCAGAACGCCGCTACACATGGCGGCGTTCTATGGTCGAACCAAAGCCTCGGAGTTACTGATAGACAGCGGCGCGGCGATCAACGCCAAGGATCGCATCGGCATGACGCCGCTGCACGCGGCGGTTCTCGCCGGCGGACGCCAGGAGGTGGAACTGTTGCTGGAAAAGAAAGCCGACGTCAACGCGCCGTCGGAGGTTGGACAGACCGCGCTGCATCTGGCGGCGGCCACCGGCCAGCCGAAAGTCGCGCGTAGCCTCATCGAGCACGGCGCCGATCCTCGCGGCAAGGACAGCGACGGTAACACGCCGCTGTTCTACGCCACCCGAAACCAGCATCCGGTAACCACGGAATTCCTGCAACAGTATGTGCCGAAAACAACGGGCACGCCGGTACTGCCGGGCAAATAAGGGCGGTTCGCGCGCGGCTCGAAACGTCTGTTCCGGTCAACCGGCCACCAAGGCGCGGGTCGCCTGCCGAACGTGAGGGTTCGGCGCGAAAAATCGGGACGCGAGCGTTTTTTCCCCGTGTTTCAAGCGAATCGTGGTTTTATTCATTCCGGAATGACGGCAATGAATGCGCCGCTTTCCCGCTTCTCGCCACGGGCGCGGCCCGCTCCGACAGGCTGCTAGAATGGCGACTTTCAAACGATAGGCTGCCCGCCAATGGCGCAATTGCCTGCCAATCCGCCGCCCAACGCGACACCGCCGACGCGACCGACGCGACTGCCGCTTTATCTGGCGCTCGCCTATCTGGTGCTGATCGTCTACGCCAGCCTGTACCCGCTCGCCAACTGGCGCGATCTCGGCATTTCGCCACTGGCCTATCTCGACGCGGCCTGGCCGCGTTACTGGACGGCTTTCGATCTTTGGACAAACATCGCCGCCTACGTGCCGCTCGGTTTCCTGCTGGCACTGGCGTTGCGCGGACTACCCGGCCGTTGGCCGGCGGCCGTGCTCGCGCTGCTGCTTGGCGGCTTGTTGAGTTTCTGCATGGAGTGCTTGCAGACATGGCTGCCTTCCCGGGTGCCGTCGAATGTCGACCTGGGTTGCAATACCCTGGGCGCGGCCATCGGCGCCGTGTTGGCGGCATGGAACGGCAAGCATATTTACTGGCGCCTCAATCAATTACAGCAGGAATTGCTGGCCCCGATTCCCTATGTCGACCTTGGGCTGGTGCTTCTCGGCACCTGGCTGTTGACGCAACTGTCGCCGGAAACCTTGCTCTTCGGCGCCGGCGATCTGCGCAGCGTCTTCGGTCTGACCCCCGCCGTGCCCTACGCCGCGCCGTCGTTCTTCGTGCTGGAAACCGGCGTCATCGTCTGCAACACCATCGCCATCGGCCTGTTCGCGCGCACGCTGCTATCCGAGCGCGCGTCGCCGCACCTGATCCTCGGGGTGTTCCTGGTGCTGGCGCTGGCGATCCGTGCCTTTGGCGCCGCCGTGCTGGTCACGCCACACGATGCCCTGTCCTGGCTGACGCCAGGCGCGCGCCTTGGTCTGCTGCTCGGTAGCGTGCTGCTCTGGTTGATGCTGCTGCTGCCCGCCCCGTTGCGCGTCGCACTGGCCGGCGTCGCGCTGATGGGTGGCACCACGCTGGTCAATCTGGCGCCACCGAATCCTTACTCGGACGCCGCGCTGGCCACTTGGCGACAAGGGCATTTCCTCAATTTCAACGGTTTGACCCGCTGGGTGGCCAGTTTATGGCCTTTCGTCGCCCTGCCCTACCTGACAGCGCTCGGACGGCGCTTGTAAGCCGTCGCCGCTGCGCTGGTCCGGGATCGGACAGATCCCTGCGCAGCGGCGGAAGCGGCCGACGCATCGGTCAACTTGCATTCAAAAAGCCGTCATCACAGTCGGCGACGCGCGCGCAAGCGCTCTTCCCACAGCGCCAGCGGCGGCGCCCGCCGTTCGCCATCCCTCGCCAACGACGTGTCGAGACGGTCGAGAAGCGCGATGTCGTCGGCACTCAGTTCCTGCGGGAAAATACTCTCCAGATGCACCAGCAGATCGCCGGCGACAGCCTTGCGATTGCCTGGAAAACCCTGGCCGGCGAGTCGATGGGGAACGGTTTGCCGCGACAAGGGCGGCAATTCGAGTTTCGTCGTTCCCCGCAGGGTCGGCACATCGAAACGACCGCCGCCAAGGAGGCGGAAAATGCTCACCGGCACGTGGCAATGCAGATCCCGGCCGTCGAGAACGAACAACGGGTGATCGGCGAAATGGATTTCAAGGTAAAGATCGCCGGCACCCGCCGCCTCTTCACGCGGCGGCGCCTGCCCGGCCAGCCGCAGCTTCTCGCCGGCCAGCACGCCGGGCGGCACGGTCACCATCAAAATCCGCGACTCCCGCCGCACACCGCTGGACACGCAGCGCGGACAAGGGCTGACGCGCAGATAACCGCGCCCGGCGCAACCGCTGCAAACCGCCGTGCGCCCGCCCTGGCGAGCGATTCGGCCGCAACCGCTGCAGGTGTCGCAGGGAACGGATCGATCATGCTCGATCTTCCCGCTGCCCTGGCAATCGGTGCAAGTAACGGCGTGCGTCAAGGTCACATTTTTCTGGCAACCGAACGCGGCGTCTTCGAGAGTCAGCGTCAGCGCCAGCGTCAGATCGTCGACATTGGCCGACGCGGTCGTGGTTTCGCTGGTTGGTGCCTGTCGCCAAGCCGCCAAAACTTGCGGATCGAGCAGGGCTTCATAGGCGGCGTGCAGCCGCCTGAACTGGCTTTCGGCATGCATCGAAGGGTTGCGGTCGGGATGCCACTGCATGGCCAGACGGCGATATGCCCGCTTGATTTCCGGCAGCGACGCCTGTCGGCGCACGCCCAGGATAATGAAAGGATCCTCGCTGCTGATCATTTGTCCATCCGGGTAAAAACCACCGTCGCGCGGCGCGACGACGAGCGAGCCGTGCCGACCGGCGGCATTCTACCGGAGCCGCATCGAAGTTGGCGGCTGGGCGAACGACAATCGGCGCGTGTTCAGCCGACGGGTTGAAAAAGCGGACTGCCGGCGTGGTAACACCGGCATCGATTCCGCCCGTCGTCCTTGGCGCGATAAAGGGCCGCGTCGGCATACTTGACTATCGATTCGGCGCGCTGACCGGAAAGGGGAATATGCGCCGCCACGCCGATGCTGATGCTGAGTGTGCGGCCAGGCAACGCCGTCCCATAGGTAACCGCCAACGCGTGGACACGGGCGCGCAACCGTTCGGCGATGCCGCTGGCGGTGTTTTCGTCGGCACCGGGAAGTAAGACGGCGAACTCCTCGCCGCCGTAACGGAAAACCAGATCCCCGGGAACCTGGCGCAGCCCTTGTTGAATGGTCTGCGCCACCAGCTTCAGGCACTCATCGCCTTTTTGATGTCCGTGCGCATCGTTGTAAACCTTGAAGAAATCGACATCGATCATCAACACGCCAAGGCTCGTTGCCGCCGCCTGCGCTTTCTGGAACATGTCGGCCAGGGCATGATCGAAGCGGCGCCGGTTGCCGACGCCAGTGAGAGCGTCACGATAGGCGTCGTCGAGAAACTGGCTGGATTGCACGCGCAGCCGACGCTCCCGCCGTACCGCGGCGGTCATGTCCTGCACTTGAACCAGGCACGCCACCCGCGGATGCCTGAGCGCGGTGATCTGGATCAACTGCTGCATGCGATCCGGTTTGCCGCGTGCCGGCTTGGAATAGAGCGGCAGCAGCGGGCGGTTGAGGCCAGGGGTGAGCATGGAGGACAAATGCGAACGAATGGCCTGCCGGATACCAGTGTCCAGCCGACTGCCGACCAGATCCGGAAACAGCTCGACGAGCGCACGGCCGACGAACTCGCCGGGGTCATTCTCGAGATGGTTGGCGAACCAGCGATTCCAGAACAGCAGCTTGCCCTCCCGGTCGAACAGGAGGACCCCGACCTGCAACGCGTCGAGAAAAGGCAACTCCAACGATCCGTCGGCGGTCACGCCATCCCCTGCCTGATCAGGAATTGATCCACGTGCGCCAAAAGGTTGCTCAACGAACTGACACTGAGCAGGAACATCAAGTTACCCTTGATGTGCTGCTGGCGCAGGGTGAGATCGATCTCCAGCACCAGGATCACATCGCGGGAGTTGTTGCCGAAGGCGGCGATGGAGTCGCTGTCGCCAAAGTGATGCACCGGCAGGCCACCGTGAAATTCCACATCGAAGAGATCGGCCAGCGCGCTGATACAGGCATTGAGGATGATGTTGCCGACTTCGCACATCGCTTCCTGCTCGAATTCCGCCAGTTCCTCGGGACTCAGACTGGCTTCCAGCATGTTGCCGATGATCGCCAGGGCGTTGCGCTCGGGAAAGATGAGCATCGAACGCGCGTCGAAGGGCCCCGAAAAATCGACGGTCACCATGCTGATCTTGCTGAATTCGGACCCCAGAAGGGTGGTGGCCACCTCGCTGGCCGGCACCAGGGTGATCATGGGCGCCGACAGTTCCACTTCGTCGCGAACGATCTCGCTCAAGCTGCTGGCGGCGCGCCCGACACCGATGTTGAACACTTCCCCCAAGGCGTCGAGCTGCAGTTCGCTGAATTGAATCATTTACCGACAGAAACCTCGAAAATGCCGGCCGAAGCGCGGAGCACCCATGCGCGCCCCGCATGACCGATCGTCACGACGACTCGAAAAGTTCAACCATCCTGGCGACGGCCTTCGGTGTGATCGGTTTGGCCACGAAATGCACCCGCAGTTTTTCCGCCGCCGTACGCATCGCCTCCTGAATGTTGGCGGTGCATAGCACCACCCGGATATCCGGAAAGAGAATGCGAATGTGGCCCGCCACCTGCAAACCGTTCATGCCCGGCATGTTGACGTCCACACTGACCAGATCGGGCTGCTCCCGCTTGACCATCGCCAAGGCCTCCTCGCCGTTCACGGCTTCGATGACCCGCCAATCGGGGCGCAATTCGGCGACATGCTTGGCGATCATCAGCCGCGACATCTTGCTGTCGTCGACGATGAGAAGAAGGGGGGTAGGCATGACCGAAGAGGAGTTCATTAAAAGCAGCTTATTGTACGGCGGGCTCTATTGCAAAGAAAGCCGTCTTCGCTCTTTCGCGCCGACGCTAACGATGTCTATTTTCAGGGCGTGTTTTTTTCATCGCCACAACCACCGCGCCGCGCTCGCCGGAACTGAATTTTTCGGATTTGATTCGCATCAATTTTCCGAAGGCGGCTTTCCTCTACCGTGAGCGAATCACTTCCAGGGGCAAAGCGGGGGCTGTCGTCATGCGCACGAAAGGACAAGGACTGGCGGTGTTGTTCGTCAGCACGTTGGCGTTCACCGTCTGTTTCATGGTGTGGATGATGTTCGGCGTGATCGGCATCCCGATCAAGACCGCTCTCGGACTCAACGCGACCGAGTTCGGGCTGCTGACGGCGACGCCGGTGCTGACCGGTTCGCTGATCCGCGTGCCCTTGGGCATGTGGACCGACAAGCACGGTGGCCGGATCGTGTTCTTTTCCTTGATGGCGGCGTGCGTGCCGCCGATTTTCCTGATCTCCTACGCCACCGCTTACTGGCACTTTCTGGTTCTCGGCCTGTTCGTCGGCATGGCCGGCGGCTCCTTCTCGGTGGGCACGCCCTACGTGGCGCGCTGGTTCAGCCGCGAGCGGCAGGGTTTCGCCATGGGCATCTACGGTGCCGGCAATTCCGGGGCGGCGGTGAACAAATTCGTCGCGCCGGCGCTGCTGGTGGCGTTCGGCTGGACGGCGGTGCCGCGGGTGTACGCGGGAGCGATGCTGGTCACGGCCTTGATTTTCTGGTTCATGAGCCACTCCGACCCGACGCACCTCGTCGATTCGAAAATCACGTGGCGGGAACAGTTGCTGGCGCTCAAGGACCCCAAGGTCTGGAAGCTCTGTCAGTACTACTCGATCGTCTTCGGCGGTTACGTGGCGATGAGTTTGTGGATGGTGCAGTACTACGTCGGCGAGTTCGGTCTCGACATCCGTACCGCGGCCCTGCTGGCGGCATGTTTTTCGCTGCCCGGCGGCGTGCTGCGGGCCATCGGCGGCTGGTTTTCCGACCGTTTCGGCGCGCATTCGGTCACCTGGTGGGTGTTGTGGCTGAGTTGGGTGTGCCTGTTCCTGCTCAGCTACCCGCAAACCGACTTCACGATCATGACGGTCAACGGCGCCAGATCCTTCCACATCGGTCTGAATGTTTACCTGTTCACCGCGCTGGTGTTCGTTCTGGGAATCGGCTGGGCTTTCGGCAAGGCGTCGGTGTTCAAGTACATCTCGGATGAGTACCCGCGGAACATCGGCGTCATTTCCGGCATCGTCGGCCTTGCCGGCGGCCTCGGTGGCTTCGTCCTGCCGATCATGTTCGGCGCGCTGATGGATCTGACCGGCATCCGCTCCAGCGCTTTCATGCTGATGTACGGCGTGGTCTGGGTGTCGCTGATCTGGATGTACCTGACCGAAGTGCGCGGCATGCCGCTCATCGACTCCGCCGATGCCCGAAACGCCGGCTCGCACCCCTGAGGCCGCCAAATCCGCCGTCAACGCCTTTTCTACCCGGAACCGTCATGCACAACCCGCATACCGCCGCACCGGCGCGCGCCAGCGCCGTCGATATCGCCGATTGGCGTCCAGAGGACGACCAATTCTGGGAAAGCACCGGCAAGAGAATCGCCTACCGGAACCTGTGGATCTCGGTGCCGGCCCTGCTCTGCGGCTTCGCCATCTGGGGCATGTGGGGCATCATCACCGTGCAGATGCTCAACCTGGGTTTCCCGTTCAGCCAGCCCGAGTTGTTCACCTTGACCGCCATCGCCGGGCTGGCCGGTGCGACGATGCGCATCCCGGCCTCGTTCCTGATCCGGCTCGCCGGTGGACGCAACACCATTTTCCTGACCACGGCCATGCTGCTGGCACCGGCCATCGGCACCGGCATCGCCTTGCAGCACAAGGACTGGCCGCTGTGGGTCTTCCAACTGATGGCGCTGTGGTCGGGTGTCGGCGGCGGCAACTTCGCCAGTTCGATGTCGAACATCAGCACCTTCTTCCCCAAACGCCTTCAGGGCACCGCGCTCGGCCTGAACGCCGGCCTGGGGAATTTCGGGGTGACGACGATGCAGATCGTGATCCCGCTGGTGATGACCGTCGGCCTGTTCGGCGCTTTCGGCGGCGAGCCGATGATTCTGGTCAAGGACAGCGGCTGGATTCTCGGCAAGATCGTTGCCGGCACGCCGACTTACATTCAGAACGCCGGTTTTGCGTGGCTGCTGTCGCTGCTGCCGCTCTCGATCCTGTGCTGGTTCGGAATGAATAATCTGTCCACGGTTTCGCCGGCGGTCGGCGACACCGCCAGCGGCACGATCGCCGCATTTCTGAAGATCATCTGGCTGTACACCCTGTCCTTCCTGCCGGCCGGCGTCGGACTGTATCTCTACCTGCCGCCCCCGACCGGCCTCGGTCTGCTGAACATGTGGCTGGCGATGCCGCTGATCGTGGTCGGCACGCTGCTGGTGATGAAACTCACCGCCTTCGGGACGATGAAGGAGAATATCGCCAAGCAGTTCGCCATTTTCAAGGACAAGCACACCTGGTCGATGACCTTGCTCTACGTGGTCACTTTCGGCTCCTTCATCGGTTTCTCGATGGCGTTGCCGCTGTCGATCACGGTGATTTTCGGCATCAGCCACCTCCCCGACGCGGCCGGCGCGATGCAGCACACGCTGAAAAACCCGAATGCGCCGTCGGCGCTGACCTATGCCTGGATCGGCCCTTTCGTCGGCGCGCTGGTGCGGCCGATCGGCGGCTGGATTTCCGATAAGAAAGGCGGTTCGATCGTCACCCAGGTGATCTCGGCGATCATGGTCGCGGCGTCGATCGCCGTCGGTCACGTGATGATGATGGCCTACAAATCGGCCAATCCCGAGCAATACTTCACGTTGTTCATGTTGCTTTTCGTGCTGCTCTTCGCCGCCAGCGGCATCGGCAACGGCTCCACTTTCCGCACTATCGGCGTGATTTTCGACCGTCAACAAGCCGGCCCGGTGCTCGGCTGGACTTCGGCCATCGCCGCTTACGGCGCCTTCATCGCACCAGTGGTCATTGGCCAGCAGATCAAGGCCGGCACGCCGGAATACGCGATGTACGGCTTCGCCATCTTTTACGCCTTGTGTCTGGTGCTCAACTGGTGGTTCTACCTGCGCGCCAATGCCTACGTGCACAACCCCTGATCGCCGATCGGCAACTCTTTCCTCCAAGGAATCGACATGAGCCACTTTCTCGACCGACTGAAGTACTTCGCTGCGCCGAAGGAGGCGTTTTCCGACGACCACGGCGTGGTCACCGGCGAGGACCGCACCTGGGAAGACGCCTATCGCAACCGCTGGGCGCACGACAAGGTCGTCCGTTCGACACACGGCGTCAATTGCACCGGCTCGTGTTCGTGGAAGATTTACGTTAAGGGCGGCATCGTCACCTGGGAAACCCAGCAGACCGACTACCCGCGCACCCGCTGGGACATGCCAAACCATGAGCCGCGCGGCTGCGCGCGTGGCGCCAGCTACAGCTGGTATCTGTACAGCGCCAACCGGGTGAAATACCCGATGGTGCGCGGCCGCCTGCTCGAGAGCTGGCGCGCGGCGCGCCAGCGGCACGACCCGGTGGATGCCTGGGCCGACATCGTGCAGGACGATGCCCGACGCCGCGATTATCAGCGCGCGCGCGGTCTGGGCGGCTTTGTCCGCTCGACGTGGGACGAAGTGAACGAGATCGTCGCCGCCGCCAATGTGTACACCATCAAGAAATACGGTCCCGACCGGGTGATCGGCTTCTCGCCGATTCCGGCGATGTCGATGGTCAGCTACGCCGCCGGCAGCCGCTATCTGAGCCTGATCGGCGGCGTGTGCATGAGCTTCTACGACTGGTATTGCGACCTGCCGCCGGCCAGTCCGCAGGTCTGGGGCGAGCAGACCGACGTTCCCGAATCGGCCGACTGGTACAACTCGACCTTCATCATCGCCTGGGGTTCGAACGTGCCGCAGACGCGCACGCCGGATGCGCATTTCTTCACCGAAGTGCGCTACAAGGGCGCCAAGACCGTCGCGGTGACACCGGACTATTCGGAAGTCGCCAAGCTCGCCGATTTGTGGCTGCACCCCAAGCAGGGCACCGACGCCGCCGTGGCGATGGCGATGGGGCACGTGATTCTCAAGGAATTCTATTTCGACAAGCAAAGCGCCTATTTCGACGACTACGCCCGTCGCTACACCGATCTGCCATTGCTGGTGCTGCTCAAGGAGCAAAGCGCCCCGGACGGCGCCAAGATACTGGTGCCCGACCGCTATGTCCGCGCCTCCGACATCGACGGCCGCTTCGGCCAGGACAACAATCCCGAATGGAAAACCGTCGCCTTCGACGACAGCGGCCGGCTTGTCCTGCCGAACGGCTCGATCGGCTTCCGCTGGGGCGCCGACGGTCGCTCCGACATCGGCAAATGGAACCTCGAAGCCATGGAGGCGGAAAACAACCTTCCGGTCAAACTCAGGCTGTCGCTGCTCGAAGACACCGCCTCGACGGTGACCACCGCCGAGATCGCTCTCCCCTACTTCGGCGGCATCGTCAGCGAACATTTCCCGAACAACACGCAAAGCGAGGTGCTGTTGCGCACCGTGCCGGTGCAACGGCTGACGCTCGCTGGCGCCGACGGTCCGCGCACGGCGCTGGTGGCGACGGTCTTCGACCTGCAAGCGGCCAATTACGGTATTGCCCGCGGCCTGCCCGGCGAGCGGGCGGCCCGCGACCACGACGACGACACCCCCTACACGCCTGCCTGGCAGGAGCGGATCACCGGCGTGCCGCGCGACCAGATCATCGGCGTCGCCCGACAGTTCGCCGACAACGCCGACCGGACGAACGGCAAGTCGATGATCATCATCGGCGCGGCGATGAATCACTGGTACCACAGCGACATGAATTATCGCGGCGTGATCAACATGCTGATGCTTTGCGGCTGCATCGGCCAGAGCGGCGGCGGCTGGGCGCACTACGTCGGGCAGGAAAAACTGCGGCCGCAGACCGGCTGGACGGCGCTGGCTTTCGGCCTGGACTGGAGCCGCCCGCCACGGCAAATGAATTCCACCAGCTTTTTCTACGCCCACACCGACCAGTGGCGGTACGAGAAACTGGACATGACCGAGGTTTTGTCGCCGCTGGCCGACAAAACCAAGTACGCCGGCGCGATGATCGACTACAACGTGCGCGCCGAGCGGATGGGCTGGTTGCCGTCGGCACCGCAATTGCAGACGCACCCGATGCAAGTGGTCCGCGACGCCGAGGCGGCGGGTATCGACGCCAAGGAGTACGTCGTCCGGGCGCTGCAGGACGGCTCCTTGCGGATGAGTTGCGGCGATCCCGACCACCCGGCCAACTGGCCGCGCAACATGTTCGTCTGGCGCTCGAACCTCCTCGGTTCGTCGGGCAAGGGGCATGAATATTTCCTCAAACACCTGCTGGGAACCAGCAACGGCGTGCAGGGCACGGATCTCGGCACCGAATCGGACGCCCCCGGCGCCAGCCGCCGCGCCAAACCGACGGAAGTGGTCTGGCACGCGCACGCCCCGGAAGGAAAGCTCGATCTGCTGGTGACGCTCGATTTCCGGATGAGCACCACCTGCCTGTATTCGGACATCGTGCTGCCGACCGCCACCTGGTACGAGAAGAACGATCTCAACACCAGCGACATGCACCCCTTCATTCACCCGCTGTCGGCGGCGGTTGACCCGGCCTGGCAAGCCCGCAGCGACTGGGAAATCTACAAGGGCTTCGCCCGCGAGTTCAGCGAAGTCTGCGTCGGCCACCTCGGCGTCGAACGCGACGTGGTGCTGACGCCGATGATGCACGACACCGCGGCGGAACTGGCCCAGCCCTTCGAAGCCAAGGACTGGCGTCGCGGCGAGGTGGATCTGATTCCCGGCAAGACCGCGCCGCAGGTGCAAGTGATCGAGCGCGATTATCCGAACGTTTTCAAACGGTTCACCGCTCTCGGGCCGTTGATGGGCACACTCGGCAACGGCGGCAAGGGCATCGCCTGGAACACGCGGGACGAAGTCAGGCAACTCGGCGAACTGAGCGGCCGGGTTCTTGCCGACGGCGTCTCGCGGGGTCTGCCGACGATCGACAGCGACATCGACGCGTGCGAAGTGATCCTGCAACTGGCGCCGGAAACCAACGGTCACGTCGCCGTCAAGGCGTGGCGGGCGCTTGGCAAGCAGACCGGCCGCGACCACACGCATCTGGCGCTGTATCGCGAGGACGAGAAAATCCGCTATCGCGACATCCAGGCGCAGCCGCGAAAAATCATCAGCTCGCCGACCTGGAGCGGCATCGAAAGCGAGACCGTCTCCTACAACGCCGGTTACACCAACGTGCACGAACTGATCCCCTGGCGCACGCTGACCGGTCGCCAGCAGTTTTACCTCGACCACCCGTGGATGATCGCTTTCGGCGAAGGATTGGCCAGCTATCGGCCACCGGTCGACCTCAAGACCACCGCCGGTATCCGGGGCGTGAAGCGCAACGGCCACCCGGAGATCGTGCTCAATTTCATCACCCCGCACCAGAAATGGGGCATCCACTCCACCTACACCGACAATCTGCTGATGCTGACCCTGAGTCGCGGCGGGCCGATCGTCTGGCTGAGCGAGGACGACGCGAAGGCCGCCGGCATCGTCGATAACGACTGGATCGAACTGTTCAACCTCAACGGCGCGATCGCGGCCCGGGCCGTGGTCAGCCAGCGGGTCAATCCCGGCATGGTCATGATGTATCACGCCCAGGAAAAAATCGTTAACACACCGGGTTCGGAAATCACCGGCGCGCGAGGCGGCATTCACAACTCGGTGACCCGCGTCGTTCTCAAGCCCACGCACATGATCGGCGGCTACGCCCAGTTCAGCTACGGTTTCAACTACTACGGCACCATCGGCACCAACCGCGACGAGTTCGTCGTCGTGCGCAAGATGGCCAAGGTCGATTGGCTGGACGACCCCGCGCAATCGCCGGCAACGCACGCCCAGGGAGCACAGGCATGAAAATTCGCGCGCAAATCGGCATGGTCCTCAATCTGGACAAGTGCATCGGCTGCCACACCTGCTCGGTGACCTGCAAGAACGTGTGGACCAGCCGCCCGGGCATGGAATACGCCTGGTTCAACAACGTCGAGAGCAAGCCCGGCATCGGCTATCCCAAGGACTGGGAAAACCAGGACAAATGGCACGGCGGCTGGCAGCGCAAGGCCGACGGCCGTATCGAACCCCGGCAGGGCGCGCGCTGGAAGCTGTTGATGCGCCTTTTCGCCAACCCGAACATGCCGGAAATCGACGACTACTACGAACCCTTCACCTTCGATTACGACCACCTGCAATCGGCGCCGGCGATGAAGGCCGCGCCAACCGCCCGGCCGCGCAGCCTGATCACCGGCCAGCGGATGGAGAAAATCGAATGGGGACCGAACTGGGAAGAGATCCTGGGCGGCGAGTTCAGCAAACGCGGCAAGGACAAGAACTTCGACGACATCCAGAAGGACATCTACGGCCAGTTCGAAAACACCTTCATGATGTACCTGCCCCGGCTGTGCGAGCACTGCCTGAACCCGGCCTGCGTCGCGTCGTGCCCCTCGGGCAGCATCTACAAGCGCGAGGAAGACGGCATCGTGCTGATCGACCAGGACAAGTGCCGCGGCTGGCGCATGTGCGTCAGCGGCTGCCCGTACAAGAAGATCTACTACAACTGGAAGAGCGGCAAGGCGGAGAAGTGCATCTTCTGCTACCCGCGCATCGAGGCCGGACAGCCGACGGTGTGCTCGGAAACCTGTGTCGGCCGCATCCGCTACCTCGGCGTGCTGCTCTACGACGCCGACCGCATCGCCCAAGCCGCCGGCGTCGAGCACGACCTGAATCTCTATTCGGCGCAATTGCAGGTTTTCCTTGACCCGAACGACCCCAAGGTCATCGCTCAGGCGCGTCTCGACGGCATTCCCGAATCCTGGATCGACGCCGCGCGCAACAGCCCGGTGTACAAGATGGCTGTCGACTGGAAAGTCGCCCTGCCCCTGCACCCCGAATACCGCACGCTGCCGATGGTCTGGTACGTGCCGCCACTGTCGCCGATCACCGCCGCCGCCAATGCCGGGCATCTCGGTGGCAAGGGCGAGATTCCCGATGTCTCGCAACTGCGCATCCCGGTCAAATATCTCGCCAATCTGCTGACCGCCGGCGATACCGTGCCGGTGGAGCGGGCGCTCGAACGCCTGCTGGCGATGCGCGCCTATCAGCGCGAGAAACACGTCGACGGCCGCGCAAATCCGGCGCTCCTCGCGCAAGCGCGGATCACGCCGGCCGAGGTCGAGGAAATGTACCGGGTGATGGCCATCGCCAACCACGAGGACCGTTTCGTCATTCCGAGCAGCCATCGCGAATACGCCGAAAACACCTTCGACGTGCGTGGCGGCTGCGGCTTCTCGTTCGGCAACGGCTGTTCGGAAGGCAGCAACGACAGCAGCCTGTTCGGCGGCGGCAAACGGCGCACCATCCCGATCAAGGCGGAGATCTGAGCCATGCCCTCGACCACCTCGCCATCGCCGGCCACACGGTCACCGGCCGACACGCCGGCGGTCGACACCGCCGCCGGCAGGACACTGCGCGCGCTGGCGCGCCTGTTGAGCTATCCCGACGCCGAAGCGCGCCGGCAACTGGCGACGATGGCCGCCGCCCTGGACGCCGAAAAGGCGCTCGACGACACGCGGCGAACGGAACTGCGGGCGCTGCTGGACTGGATCGCCAACACACCGCCGCTACAGGTCGAGGCCGCCTACGTCGAACTGTTCGACGGTGGACGAGCCACCTCGCTGCACCTCTTCGAACACGTGCACGGCGACTCCAGGGCACGCGGTCCGGCGATGATCGATCTGGCGCAAAGCTACGCCACGGCCGGTTTCCATCTCGCGCCAGGCGAATTGCCGGACTACCTGCCGGCGGTGCTGGAATTCGCCTCGACACGGCCCCCCGCGCAGGCGCGCGCCTTTCTCGGCGAAACGGCGCACATCCTGAACGCGCTGTTCGCCGCCCTGCAAAAACGCCGCAGCCCCTATGCGGCGGCGCTCGGCGCCCTGGTCGAACTGGCCGGCGAGAAAACGCGGGCCGTGGAAATAAAACCGGAGCCGCCGCTGGAGGCCAGTTGGCCGGAACCTCCGGTCTTCGGCGCCTGTGCGTCAGCAGGCCACCTCCCTCACACACCGGCGCAAGCCGTTCATTTCGTCCCTTTCGTTCGCCAATCCTCTCCGGAAGGAGTTCAACCATGAACGCCTGGCTCAATACCTTTCTCTTTGGGTACTACCCTTATCTCTGCCTGACGGTCTTCCTGCTGGGTAGCCTGCTGCGTTTCGACCGCGACCAATACACTTGGAAGAGCGATTCCTCGCAACTCCTGCGCGGCGGACAACTGCGCTGGGGCAGCAACCTGTTCCATATTGGCGTGCTGTTTCTGTTTTTTGGCCACTTCGTCGGCATGCTGACGCCGCACGCGCTCTACGAACCCTTCATGGCCGCCGGCGCCAAGCAACTGATGGCCATCGTTTCGGGCGGCATCGCCGGCCTGCTCGGTTTCGCCGGCGTCTCCATCCTGCTGCACCGGCGACTGAGCGACGCACGCATCCGCGCCGCCTCGAAAAGCAGCGATATCATGATTCTGGCGCTGTTATGGCTGCAACTGGCGCTCGGCCTGGTAACCCTGCCGCTGTCCGCCCAACACCTCGACGGTCGCGTGATGCTGCTGCTCGCTGGCTGGGCGCAATACATCGTCACCTTCCAAAGCGGCGCCGCCGACCTGCTGCAGGGCGTTAACTGGGTGTTCAAGCTGCACATGTTCCTCGGCATGAGCCTCTTCCTGGTTTTCCCATTCACCCGCATGGTGCACGTCTGGAGCGGCTTCGCCTCGGTCGGCTACCTGCTTCGCCCCTATCAACTGGTCAGAAGTCGCCGCATCAATGTCCCGGCCGACCAGAATCTGCCGCGCCGGCGCGGCGCCGCCGGCTGAGGCGCGGCGCGTGTCGACCGGGGAAATTCACGCCGGCGCCATCGCCCGCGTCAACGGCATCCCGCTCCAGGACGCCGACGACAGACTGAGCGTCGAAGAACTGCGCCAACGCGCCTGCGACGAACTGTTGCGGCAAGCCGCGCAAGCGGCGGGCCTGCTCGCCGATAGCGACCGCTCCACCGCCGACGGCGTGCTCGGCGAAGCCGCCGTCGACGCCATCGAGTCCCTGCTCGACAGCCGCCTGCACGTGCCGGAGCCGTCGGAAGACGAATGCCGGCGCTACCACGCCGCGCATCGGGCCGCCTTCCAGCGCGGCGAACGCGCGCTGCTGCGACACATCCTGTTCGCGATCACGCCGGGGGTGGATATCGCCGCCTTGCGCGAACGCGCCCAGGCGACGCTGCTCGACCTGCGCGCACCCGCCGCCGGCGATGGCGATACATTTGCCGCCGCCGCGCGCCGCCTGTCGAACTGCCCGAGCGGTGCCGACGACGGCAGGCTCGGCTGGCGACAAGCCGAGGACTGCGCGCCGGAATTCGCCCAGGCGATTTTCGGCCATGGCGATGTGGGGGTCTTGCCGCGCCTGGTCCACAGCCGCTTCGGCCTGCACATCGTCGAGGTTCAACAACGGCAGGCCGGCGAGGCGCAAGATTTCGCCGCCGTGCGCGGCGCCGTGACCGTCGCGCTACGCCGTCAGTCCCATGTCAACGCCCTTCGCCGCTACCTGCACGCCTTGGCGACGGCAGCGGTGGTCGAAGGCGTTGACCTGGCGCTGGACACGTCGCCACGCTAACCCACCGCCGCCCTTTTCGTTCTCCCCGCGCCTGCCGCTCGCATCCGGCCACCCGATTCCACCCGCCCGACGCGCGCGGATCGGCGTGGTCCCGACGCCGATAACATCGCCGGTTCACGGGTTCACGCGCCGCCGGTTGTTACAATCGACGCCCTGGAAGCGTCGTCCGCGAGAAAACGCGCAACCATCGCCCGCTCGACACCCACCGACAAACAACCCGAGGACCGCACGACCGACGATGATCGACACGGCAGGAAAAAGGCAACGGCTGTCGCTCACCGCCCGGCTGACGCTGCTGTTCGCCGCGGCATCGACCACCGTGCTGCTGACACTGGGCCTGCTGATCGCACAGGCGGTCGAAGGGCACTTCATCGAACAGGACATGGAATTGCTGCACGGCAAGATCCATCTGGCCAGCCATTTGTTGGCCAGGCAACGGTTGCCGGCCGACCTGCCGGCCTTGCGGCGGCACGTCGACGACTCGCTGGTCGGCCATCACGGTCTGGCGATGGCGATCGTGGACCAACGCGGCGACATTCTGTTCGCGACGCCGGAAGAGCCGTTTCCGGCGGCGATGCTGCGCCATTTCCCGGCGCCCGGCGAGGCCGCGCCGCGCCTGCAAACCTGGGACAGCGACGGCCGGCCGTGGCGCGGCCTCGCCACGCGCCTGCCGGCGGAAGAATCCGGCGCGGCGCCGGTCCTCGTCGCCGTGGCGGTGGATATTTCCCACCACCGGCAGTTCATGCAGGGCTTTCAGCAAACGCTGTGGACCGTCGTCGCCCTCGCCGCCGCCCTGGTCGGCATTCTCGGCTGGCTGGCGGTGCGGCGCGGACTGGCGCCCCTGCGGACGATGCGGCAGGGCGCGGCCGGCGTCACCGCCAGCCGCCTCGATTTTCGGCTGCGCGTCGACGCCGTGCCGGCCGAACTGGCCGAACTCGCGGCGACCCTGAACGACATGCTGGCCCGCCTGGAAGAGTCGTTTCAGCGCCTGCAAGACTTCTCCTCCGATCTCGCGCACGAGTTGCGCACGCCGATCAGCAATCTGATGACCCAGACGCAGGTGGCCCTGACCCGGGCCCGCCGCCCGGAGGCGTATCGCGAGGTGCTGGCCTCGAACGCCGAGGAATACGAGCGGCTGGCGCGCATGATCGGCGACATGCTTTTTCTGGCGCAGGCCGACAACGGGCGGCTGGTGCCACGGCGCGCGGCGGTCGATCTGGCGATGCAAGTCGGCGAACTGTTCGATTTTTTCGACGCGCTCGCCGAAGAAAAAATGCTGCGGCTGACGCGGTGCGGCGCGGGCGAGGTCCGCGGCGACAAGTCGATGCTGCGTCGCGCCCTGGCCAACCTGCTGTCGAACGCCATCCGCCACACCCCCGCGCGGGGATGGATAGAGGTGCGCATCGCCACCGTCGGCGAGGAAGTGACGGTGGCCATCGAAAACAGCGGCCCGCCGATCGCCGCCGAACACCTGCCCCGTCTTTTCGACCGCTTTTACCGCGCCGATCCGTCGCGACACGGCGGCGGCGAAGGCGCCGGACTGGGCCTGGCGATCAGCCGCTCGATCATTCGCGCTCATGGCGGTGAGATCGAAGTCCATTGCGGCGACGACGCGGTGTGCTTCCTCCTCCGGCTGCCGCGCCCGGCGAGCGCCACGCCGGCACGTTCCGCGGGCCCGTCGTGAGCACGCCGGTCGCGCGAGACCTGGTGCTGGTCGGCGGTGGCCACAGCCACGTCGGCGTGCTGTACCGCTTCGCCATGCGGCCGCTGCCGGGACTGCGCCTGACGGTGATCTGCACCGATACCGACACCCCCTACTCCGGCATGTTGCCGGGCTACGTGGCGGGGCACTACACGTTCGACGAGGTGCATATCGATCTGCGGCGTCTGGCCGCCTTCGCCGGCGCGCGCTATTACCGCGACGAGGTCACCGGCATCGACCGGTCCGCCCGCCGGGTGTTGTGCCGCCACCGGCCGCCGGTTGACTACGACGCGCTGTCGATCAACATCGGTTCGACGCCGCGGCTCGGTCAGATCGCCGGCGAGCACCTCATTCCGGTCAAACCGATTCGCCGTTTCAACGAGCGCTGGCTGGCGCTGCTCGAACGCATCCGCCACCACACCGCCGGCCCGCTGACCATCGCCGTCGTCGGCGCCGGCGCCGGCGGCGTCGAGTTGCTGTTGGCGATGCAACACCGACTGCGAAGGGAAATCATCGCCCAGCAAAGCGGCCAAGCCCGCGAGACCGGGGACTTGCGCTTTCATCTCTTCTCCGCCGACTCGCGAATCCTGCCGACCCATAACCGCGCCGTGCGGCGGGCATTCGAAAAAATCCTGACGGAACGCGGCGTCGTCGTCCATTGCGGCGCCGACGTCAGCGAGGTCGGCGCCGGCGCGCTACGCACGCGACAAGGCGAGTGGTTCGCGGCCGACGAAGTCGTCTGGGTGACACAGGCCGGCGGCGCGCCCTGGCTGCGCGACACCGGCCTAGCGCTCGACGAACGGGGTTTCATCCGCATCCACGCCAGCCTGCAAAGCGAAACCGACCCGCTGATTTTCGCCGCCGGCGATTGCGCCTCGCTGCGAGAGCGGCCGCTGGAAAAAGCCGGCGTCTTCGCCGTGCGCATGGGCAAACCGCTGGCGGAAAATCTGCGCCGCGCGCTCACCGGCCAGCCGCTGCGCGACTACCGTCCGCAACGGCGCTGGCTGGCGTTGATCGGCACCGGCGACCGGCACGCGGTGGCCTCGCGCGGCGCCTTGTACGCGCGCGGCAAGCTGCTCTGGCGCTGGAAAGAGTGGATCGATCGCCGTTTCATGAACCGGTTCACCGCTTTCCGGGCGCCACCGGCCGCCGGCCGCACGACAGGCGCGCCCCTGGCGCTGACCGACACCGAACGGGCGCAGGCGACGGCGGCGATTGCCAAACGCCGTGATGGCAGTGGCGGCGACGCCAGACGCCAGATCGGAGCCTCGGCGCTCGCGCGGGCGCTGACCAGCGTGCGGCCGACCGCCGGACGCTCGGACGGCACCGGCACCGTGCGCTCGCCATCCGGCCGAGCGATCCAGCACATCGTCGGCCCGATCCGCGCCTTCATCGACGACCCGTGGCTGTTCGGCCGCATCACCGCCAATCACGCGCTCGGCGGCGTTTACGCCATGGGCGGCGAGGCGCACACCGCGACCGCCCTTGCCACCGTGCCGCCAGGTCTGGATCGCCAGACCGAAGAAACAATCTTCCAGATGCTCGCCGGCGCGGTATCGCTGCTCAATGAAACGGCGTGTGCGCTGGCCGGCGCCCAGGTCGGCGAAGGCCGGGAACTGGCGCTCGGTTTTACCATCGGAGGCCTGAGCGACGACGATCCACGCGCCGCGAGGCGCAAGGACGGCTGGCGCGCCGGCGACGTGCTGCTGCTCACCAAACCCATTGGCGCCGGCGCCCTCCTCGCCGCGCACGCCCGGCTGCGCGCACGCGGCCGCTGGCTGGACGACGCGCTGGAAAGCATGCAGCGCACCGATCGCGCGGCCGCCGCCTGCCTGCGGGCGCACGGCGCCACCGCCTGCCGGCACCTCAACGACCTCGGCCTGCTCGGCCACCTGCTCGAAATGAGCCAAACGTCCGGCATCGGCGTCGAAATCGACCTGAGCAGCCTGCCGGTTTTCGACGGCGCCGCATCCGCCGCCGATCTCGTCGAACCGCCGCTCGCCGACTCGGCACTGGCGATGCCGCCGCCCGTTCGGCGACACCCGCACTACCCCCTGCTATTCGACCCGCAAACCGCCGGCGGCCTGCTCGCCGCACTCCCCGCGGCCACGGCCGACGCCTGCCTGAACGCCCTGCACGCCGGCGGCGACCGCCACGCCACCCGCATCGGCCACGTGCGGCCAGCCGACGACACGCCACACGCCATCTTGCTACGGCCTTGATCGCCGCAGCGTACACAAACGTCGCCGGATGCGGCAAAAAACGCCTCCGCCCGGTGCCAGCGCCTGGCGAAAAGCTTTCATTGGTCTGGTGGGTTCGGTCTGCCAGGGTATTGCGCGCCGCTTGTGCGCGGAAAGCACCACGCCGGCGCTGACCTTCCCCTGAAAATTCGCCTGCCAGACCTGCTGGATATGCGGGACCGGAAACTCATCGCGCCAGACCCGGGCGCTGCGCAACAATGACTCGCGTTGCTGGGCGGTTGGGGCAACGATCACCACACTGCCGCCGTATAGGAGGGTACTGGCGAGCACGACACGCGGCCTGCCGCGGCGTGCATGCAAGCGGGTAAGAAGCGCCTCGCCGACATCAAGGATGGCGCCATCGAAGTTCAGCAGAACAAGACCAAGAAGAAACTGCGCGTCCTGCTGGACGATGAAGGCACGCGCACCGAGTTGGGCAAGGTCATCGACCGCACCAAGGCCCGCGACCGCAAGGTGGTCAGCCTGTTTCTGATCGCCACGCCGGCCGGCAAGGCGCTGAATCAATGGACGCTGCGCACCCGATTCGACGATGCGCGGAGCGATGCCGTCAAAGTGGCCACAGCAGCGGTGACACGGAACTGGCCACTCGCATCAGTGAATTCCAGTTCCGCGACATCCGGCCCAAGGCCGCCAGCGAAATGGACTTGGGGCACGCCAGCAAACTGCTGGGTCACACCGAGCACGAGATAACCGAGAAGGTCTATCGACGGGTAGGCGAGACGGTCAAGCCAACGCGGTAGCCAACTGTCAGCACCAGCAACAACGACCCCGATCTGGGGCCGTTTTGCATTCTGGCGGAAGCGGTGAGATTCGAACTCACGGATGCATTCCTGCATCGGTGCTTTTCAAGAGCACTGCCTTAAACCCCTCGGCCACGCTTCCAAATTCTGCCCGGAATAAGATGCAACTGCTTTCAAGACCGGTGCAATCGACCACTCTGCCACACCTCCAACGCACCGCCAGCCCGGAATCCGGTGCAGCTGACGACCTTACCAGACGCCTTGACGATTTGCTCGGCTGCCAAGCTGGCAACCTTCTGGCGAAACCCCGGTTTCAGGAACGGGCGAGATGATAGCACGGCTGTCGATAACGACGGGCACCTCGCATGACCTGACAAAATGCTGACAGTAGGCGATTGAAACTTTCCGCCTAAATGATTAGTCTTAGCGCCGTAGTCGTCATTCCACATACAGGAGAAACACATGCAACCCCAGTTTCAGATGACCGATCAAGCCACGCATGAATTGGCCTTGCAGCAGAACCGGGTGCTGCGCAACACGTTCATGCTGCTGGCCTTGTCAATGGCGCCGACCGTGATCGGCGCGCTTGTCGGCGTTCAGACGGCATTTTCTTTCTTGCCCGGCCGGCCGCTGATGTCCTTCCTGCTCTTCCTGGGCATCGCGTTCGGTTTCATGTGGGGCATTGAGCGAACCAAGAATAGTGGCATGGGTGTCGTGCTGCTGCTCGGTTTCACTTTTTTCATGGGCCTGATGTTGTCGCGCATCTTGCAGGTCGCCTTGGGTTTCAATAACGGCGGCTCACTGATCGCCATGGCGGCTGGCGGTACCGGCGTGATCTTTTTCACCCTGGCGGCGGTGGCCACGGTGACGAAGAAGGATTTCAGTTTCCTCGGCAAGTTCTTGTTCATCGGCCTGATCGTGGTACTGCTGGCGGCTCTGGCGAATATTTTCTTCCAGATTCCAGCCTTGTCGCTGACGATCTCGGCGATCGCGGTGATGCTTTTCTCGGCTTATATCCTTTACGACATAAGCCGTATCGTCACCGGCGGTGAAGACAATTACATTTCGGCGACCTTGGCGGTCTATCTCGACATCTACAACGTCTTCGTCAACCTGTTGAATTTGTTGATGGTCTTCAGCGGCGACCGCGATTGACAAGCACGCCTCCTGCGAAAAAGCGGCTGCGGCCGCTTTTTTTATTCGCCTTCGCCAACCACCGACACGCCTTCCCGAAGGAACGGCGGACCCTGCAACATGCGCAGTCCGGCACGCCCGGGAAGTGTGCCGAAAACGACGTTGTGACGCGGCAATTGCGCGATATTGCGCGTGCCCAACAGGTCGCGCAAGGCAATGAGTCGATAACCGCGCGCCAGCCAGCCACCGATCAAGTGCTCGAAAACATCGAGGTATTTCATGCCTTCCAACTCGGCGCGCAAGGTGAATACATGGTCTCCCGCCACACTGTCCGAAGCCGCCAGCAGCTGCTCACCGGCCTCTTCCGGTGAAGTCGCGCGTTGCGCGAGCCGTTCATCGAGGGTCGGCAAGGTCGTCGGCAACTGCGGGCAACAAACGGTTTCGCCATCGATAACCGGAATGAAGGGAAATTGTCCCCGGCAATCGCTGGCGTAACAGAAACCGAGACGTTGCGTCAGCCGCAAGGCATGACGGTTGCTCCGCCACCCGGCCGCGCCGTGCGCAAAAGCAGGTTCGCCGAAGAGTTCCTCGAAACGCTTGCCGGCTCGCGCCATTTCCGTTTCCACCCAGGCGTTCTCGGCAACCGGCGCGAGGTTTTCCCACCGCGCGCGGTCCCAGCCGTGAATGGCGAGTTCAAAACCGGCGTCCCGCGCGTGTCGCAGCGTGTCGGCGGCGCGCCGGCCAATCTCCGGAGCCGGCAGCAACACGCCGCGAAGGCGCGTACCCACACCATAGTGGGCCACCAGCGACTCAGCGCGTGTTTGACGACCGCTACGGTCCGGCCCCAAGGCGCAGAAAAAAGTGGCGCCGGCGGCATGCCGCTGAAGAACGTCGACCAGCGCGGGAACGCCGACCAGCGCGCCGCGACAGGTATCCACGTCAATTTTGAGGGCGATACACTGCATTGCCACGCGCGATCCGGAAAAGTCGATGAGGAATGACGAAAGAGAGGCAACGGCAGCCCGCCCAGGCAATGGCCCGTTCAAACGGTGGCGTCAAAACAGCAGAAGACCGGCGGCGACCTTGCGCCCTTCGCCCATCAGCACGTTGTAAGTGCGACAGGCAGCCGCCAGATCCATCACCTCCAAGCCCTTTTGCGCCTCGATCAGTGGCCGCAGCAATTCGGGACGTGGGAAACGTAGCGACTTGCCGGTACCGAGCAGGATGATTTCAGCGTCCAGCGAGGCGAGATACGCGACATCGGCGACGGTTAGCGTTTCGAATGTCGCCTCGGTCCACTTCAGCGACAAGCGTGTCGGCGTGATCGCCAGGTTGCTGTCGTGCCGAATGCCGTTGATGCTGACGTAGCCCTCGCCGTAGGCGGTGACGGTGTTCAGGTTGTCGTTTTTTTCGAGCTGCAGCTTCATGAAAATTGCGGCACAGGGGACGTTAAAGTAGGATTATAGCTTTTTTGTCGGTCGCCTTCGGCGAGTGACGGTGACTGGTTGTCGCGTATCCCAGCTTTTCGGCCAGTGAATTGTTCCTAGCGTCTGCCCTTTCCCGAGTGCCAACCATGAAAGAATTTTCCCGCATCAAGCGTCTGCCGCCTTACGTCTTCGCCATTACCGGTGAGCTGAAGATGGCCGCGCGCCGGCGGGGCGAAGACATCATCGACATGAGCATGGGCAACCCCGACGGTCCAACGCCGCAACACATCACTGACAAGCTGGTCCAGGCGGCGCTACGCGAGAACACGCACGGCTACTCGATCTCGAAAGGGATTCCACGCCTGCGCAAGGCGATTTGCGATTGGTATCGGCGGCGCTATGCGGTCGATCTGGACCCGGAAAGCGAGGCGGTGGTGACCATCGGCTCGAAGGAAGGTCTGGCGCATCTGATGCTGGCGACGCTGGATCGCGGCGATACGGTGCTGGTGCCGAATCCGTCCTACCCCATCCATATCTACGGCGCGATCATCGCCGGCGCCGATATCCGTTCGGTGCGGATGACGCCGGAGGTCGATTTCTTCGAGGAAATCGAACGCGGCATCCGCGAGTCGATTCCGAAACCGAAAATGCTGATTCTCGGCTTTCCGAGCAATCCGACCGCGCGTTGCGTAGACCTCGCGTTCTTCGAGCGCGTCGTCGCGCTGGCCCGCCAGCACGACATTCTGGTGGTTCACGACCTGGCCTACGCCGACATCGTCTTCGACGGCTACCAGGCGCCGTCAATCTTGCAGGTGCCGGGCGCGCGCGAGGTGGCGGTTGAATTCTTCACCATGTCCAAGAGTTACAACATGGCGGGCTGGCGCGTCGGTTACATGGTCGGCAACGCCGAACTGTGCGCGGCGCTGGCGCGCATCAAGAGTTACTACGACTACGGCACGTTTACACCAATTCAGGTGGCGTCGGTCATCGCGCTCGACGGTCCGCAGGACTGTGTGGAAGAGGTCCGTCAAGTCTATCAAGCTCGCCGCAATGTGTTGTGCAAGGGCCTGCACGAAGCGGGCTGGCCGGTGGAGGTGCCGAAGGCCTCGATGTATATCTGGGCCAAGATTCCCGAGTTCTACCAAGCCATGGGGTCGATCGACTTCGCCAAGAAACTGCTGACCGAAGCGCGCGTGGCGGTTTCACCCGGCGTTGGCTTCGGTGAGTACGGCGACGACCACGTGCGTTTCGCGTTGATCGAGAACGAGGCGCGGACGCGGCAGGCGATTCGCGGCATCAAGGACATGTTCAGGAAGGACGGCCTGCTCTAGGCGGCACGAGGCGACGACGATGAAACCCATATACAAATCGAGAAAACTGGATAACGTCTGCTACGACATTCGCGGCGCCGTTCTGCAAAAAGCCAAGCAGATGGAGGACGAAGGCCATCACATCATCAAGCTGAATATCGGCAATCTCGCCGCCTTCGGCTTCGATTCCCCCGAGGAAATTCAGCTCGACATGATTCGCAATCTGCCGAACGCCGCCGGCTATTCCGATTCGAAAGGGATTTTTTCGGCACGCAAGGCGGTGATGCACTACACCCAGCAGAAGAACATCAAGGGTGTGACGCTGGAGAACATCTACATCGGCAACGGCGTATCGGAACTGATCGTACTGTCGATGAACGCCTTGCTCAATACCGGCGACGAGGTGCTGGTGCCCGCGCCCGATTATCCGTTGTGGACCGCCGCCGTCAGCCTGTCGAGCGGCACGCCACGGCATTATCTGTGTGACGAAAACAACGGCTGGCTACCGGATCTCGACGATGTGCGCGCCAAGATCACGCCAAACACGCGCGCGCTGGTGGTGATCAATCCGAACAATCCGACCGGCGCGCTATACCCCGACGAGGTGTTGCTCGAGTTGATCGAAATCGCCCGGCAAAATAATTTGATCATCTACGCCGACGAGGTCTACGACAAAGTTTTATACGATGGCGCCAAGCACACCGCGATCGCCTCGTTGTCGCAGGACGTGCTGACCATCAGTTTCAACGGCTTGTCGAAAAATTACCGCTCCTGCGGCTATCGAGCCGGCTGGATGGTGGTATCCGGCGACCTGCGCGAGGCGCGCGATTACATCGAAGGTCTAGACATGCTGGCGTCGATGCGGCTGTGCTCCAATGTGCCCGCGCAACACGCCATCCAGACCGCTCTCGGCGGCTACCAGAGCATCGACGACCTGGTCGCGCCGGGCGGCCGCATGTGCCGTCAACGCGATATCGCGCATCAGTTGATCACCGCCATCCCCGGCGTCAGCTGCGTCAAGCCGAAAGCGGCGCTATACATGTTTCCGCGTCTCGATCCGGCGATCTACCCGATCGCCAACGATCAGGAATTCATCGCCGAACTGCTGCAAAAAGAACGCGTGCTGCTGGTCCAGGGCACCGGCTTCAACTGGCCGGCCCACGATCACTTCCGGCTGGTGTTCTTGCCGCATGAAGACGATCTGCAAGACGCCATCGCCCGTATCGCGCGTTTCCTCGCGCTTTACCGCCGACGCGCCGGCACCCTCGCCTGAGCGCCTGTTCGCGTGTTTTTTCAACCTCAATAACTCATGCCATGAAACCTATCAACGTTGGACTTCTCGGAATCGGCACCGTCGGTGGCGGCACCTACACGGTACTCAAGCGCAACGCGGAAGAAATCACCCGTCGCGCGGGTCGTCCGATCGCAATCAGCGTGGTCGCCGCCCGAAATATCGAACGCATTCGGGAAATCACCGCCGGTGGCTGCCGGGCAACGGTTGACCCGTTCGCCGTCGTCGCTGACCCGGATGTCGATATCGTCATCGAGTTGATCGGCGGTTACGATCTGGCCAGGGAACTGGTGCTGGAAGCTATCGCCAACGGCAAGCATGTGGTTACCGCCAATAAGGCGTTGCTGGCCAAACACGGTAACGAGATATTCGCCGCCGCCCAGAAAAAAGGCGTGATGGTCGCTTTCGAAGCCGCCGTCGCCGGTGGCATTCCGATCATCAAGGCACTGCGCGAAGGACTGACGGCCAACCGCATCGAATGGATCGCCGGCATCATCAACGGCACGACTAATTTCATCCTTTCCGAAATGCGCGACAAAGGTTTGTCCTTTGCCGCCGTGCTCAAGGAAGCGCAGCGACTGGGCTACGCCGAGGCGGACCCCACCTTCGATGTCGAGGGCGTTGACGCGGCGCATAAGCTGTCGATCATGTCGGCAATCGCTTTTGGCAACTCGATGAACTTCGAGCAGGCCCACATCGAAGGCATCAGCCAGCTCGACGCCGCCGACATCCGGTACGCCGAGCAACTGGGCTATCGCATCAAGTTATTGGGAATTACCAAGCGCACGCCTGAAGGGGTGGAATTGCGCGTGCATCCAACCCTGATCCCGGCCAAGCGACTGATCGCCAATGTCGAAGGTGCAATGAATGCGGTGCTGGTCAAGGGCGACGCCGTCGGCGCCACGCTCTATTACGGCAAAGGCGCCGGTGCGGAGCCGACGGCGTCGGCCGTGATCGCCGATCTGGTCGACGTCACGCGCACACACACCGCCGACCCTGAACATCGGGTGCCGCATCTCGCCTTCCAGCCCGACGCGATGGTGGATCTGGCCATTCTGCCAATCGCCGAGGTTGTCACCAGTTACTACCTGCGTCTGCGGGTCGAGGACCGCGCCGGCGTCTTGGCCGACGTTACACGTCTACTGGCCGCCAACGGCATCTCCATCGATGCCATGATTCAACGCGAGCCGGACGAAGGCGAGGAGCAGACCGACATCATCATGCTCACCCACAAGACGCGTGAGAAGAATATCGATCTGGCGATTGTCGGTATCGAAGCGCTACCGGCGGTCAAGGGCAGGATTATTCGTCTGCGCCTGGAAGAATTGCTGTGAAGCCCGCTCAGGATTTTTTGGCGACAGCCTGCTTGGAACATCGGCAGGCATTCCGGTTTTCAAGCGCCGTTGACCCCAAACAAAGGCGCCGTTGCCTAAGCCGCACAGACCCAGGCACCGTATAAAAACCACCGTGCGGTGCGGCGAACTAGGCGCCGCGCCGCACGGCCGGGTACCCGACGACGGTGACGGTCAGTGAGTGATCAACGCCTGCGGCGCGCTACCATCGGATGCACCGGTCGCCACCGCCGGCGCGGCAACCTCATCGGACGGCAACGGTTCCGGCTTGCGTTCCAGCGCGTGCTCGAGCACCTGGTCAATCCACCGTACCGGGATAAGCTCGAGCTTGTTCTTGATGTTGTCCGGAATTTCCGCCAGATCGCGAACATTTTCCTCGGGAATCAACACCCGCGCCAAACCACCGCGCACGGCGGCCAGAAGTTTTTCCTTTAACCCGCCGATCGGCAACACCTCTCCACGCAAGGTAATTTCGCCGGTCATCGCCACATCGCAGCGCACCGGAATTTCGGTCAGCACCGACACCAACGCCGTGCAGATCCCGACACCCGCGGACGGCCCGTCCTTGGGTATTGCTCCTTCCGGCAGGTGGATATGAATGTCGCTTTTCTGATAAAAATCATGATCGACACCGAGCGACTGTGCGCGCTTGCGCACCACCGACAAGGCCGCCTGCACCGATTCTTGCATGACTTCGCCCAGTTTGCCTGTAGTCGTGGTTTTACCCTTACCAGGGAGAACAACCGCTTCGATGGTCAACAACTCACCGCCGACCTCGGTCCACGCCAGACCGGTAACCTGCCCGACCTGATTCGCACGCTCCGCAATACCGAAACTGAAGCGGCGAACGCCAAGGAATTTGTCGAGATTGCGCGCGCTGACCGCCACCTTTTGCTGGCTTTTCCTAAGCAACAGGGTTTTCACCACCTTGCGGCAGATTTTTGAAATATCGCGCTCAAGTGAACGAACACCCGCCTCGCGGGTGTAATAGCGGACGATATCGCGCAGGGCACTCTCGGCAACGGTCAACTCCGAAGCCCGCAACCCATTGTTTTTCATCTGCTTCGGCAACAGATAACGTTGGGCGATGTTAACCTTTTCGTCCTCGGTGTAACCCGACAGTCGAATCACTTCCATCCGGTCGAGCAACGGCGCCGGGATGTTCAGCGTATTGGCGGTGGCAACGAACATCACTTCCGAAAGGTCGTATTCCACTTCGACGTAATGGTCGACAAAAGTGGAGTTCTGTTCCGGATCAAGTACTTCAAGCAGCGCCGAACTCGGGTCGCCACGAAAGTCCTGCCCCATCTTGTCGACTTCGTCGAGCAGGAACAAGGGGTTTTTAACCCCGACCTTGCTCATGTTTTGCAGGATCTTGCCCGGCATCGAACCAATGTAGGTTCGGCGATGACCGCGAATTTCAGCCTCGTCGCGCACGCCGCCCAGGCTCATGCGAACGAATTTCCGACCGGTGGCACGGGCAATCGATTGCCCAAGCGAGGTCTTGCCGACGCCAGGAGGACCAACCAGACAAAGGATCGGCGCCTTGAGCCGGTCAACGCGCTGCTGCACGGCCAAATACTCGATGATGCGTTCCTTGACCTTCTCCAGACCCCAATGATCGGTATCGAGGATCTTGCCCGCCGCCGCGAGATCCTTGCTGATCCGCGTGCGCTTTCGCCATGGCAGCGTCGTCAAGGTTTCGATGAAGTTACGGACGACAGTCGCTTCGGCCGACATGGGAGACATCAACCGCAATTTGCGAAACTCGGACTGCGCCTTGGCCAACCCTTCCTTGCTCATGCCGGCGGAATTGACCTTCTTTTCCAGTTCCTCGAGATCGGCGCCGTCTTCTCCTTCGCCGAGTTCCTTCTGAATCGCCTTGACCTGTTCGTTCAGATAGTACTCGCGCTGGCTCTTTTCCATTTGTCGCTTGACGCGTCCACGGATGCGTTTTTCGACCTGCAAAATATCGATCTCGGCTTCGAGTTGCGCCAGCAGACGTTCGATACGCGCACGCACGTCGAACATCTCGAGAATTTCCTGTTTTTGCTCCAGCTTGAGCGGCAGATGTGCGGCGATGGTATCGGCGAGACGGCCCGCCTCTTCAATGCCGGCAATCGAGGTCAGGATTTCCGGCGGAATTTTTTTGTTCAGTTTAACGTATTGATCGAATTGCGCGATCACCGCCCGGCGTAGCGCTTCAACTTCGTGATTGAGTCCTTCGTCCACCAATACGGGCCGCGCATCGGCGAAGAACATTTCGTCGCGCGAGACAATGGTTTCCAGGCGAGCGCGCTGCGACCCTTCGACCAGCACCTTGACGGTGCCGTCGGGAAGCTTCAGCATCTGGAGAATGTTCGCCACGCAACCGACGCCGTACAAGTCCTCGGCTTCCGGTTCGTCCTTGACCGCGAGTTTCTGGGCCACCAGCAAGATGCTTTTTCCGGCTTCCATCGCCACTTCGAGGGCTTTGATCGATTTGGGCCGTCCGACAAACAGCGGGATCACCATGTGCGGAAACACCACCACATCGCGCAATGGCAATAGCGGCAATTCGACCGCTTCGGTAGACAGCTTGGGGGTTGCAGACATCGATTGTGCCCTTTAAGTAAAAGTTCATGCTTCCAGATGGAGGCATGAACCCGTATTTCAAGCCGCGCGCCGCGGCCAGCACATCAGTTGCCGCCGGAAACCTTCGGTTGATCCGCGTAGATCAGGATCGGTTTGGCATCGCCGACAATGACGTTCTCGTCGATGACCACTTCTGTGACATTCTCCATCCCTGGAAGTTCGTACATGGTATCCAGCAGCACCGCCTCGAGTATCGAACGTAAACCGCGTGCGCCAGTCTTGCGCTCCAGGGCCTTTCTGGCAACGGCCATCATCGCGGCGGGGCGTATTTCAAGTTGCACACCTTCCATGCCGAACAGTTTTTGGTACTGTTTGACCAGCGCGTTCTTCGGCTCGACGAGAATCTGCACCAGCGCGGCAACCGACAACTCTTCCAGTGTGGCAATCACCGGCAAGCGCCCGATCAACTCGGGAATCAAGCCAAACTTGATCAGATCTTCCGGTTCGACGCCTCGGAGCACTTCGCCAATCGCCTTTTTGTTGGCTTTGCTCTTGACCTCGGCGCCAAAGCCGATGCCGCCGCCTTCCGAGCGGTTGCGGATCACCTTTTCCAGACCGTCGAATGCACCGCCACAGATGAACAGAATGTTGGTGGTGTCGACCTGAACGAAATCCTGATTCGGGTGCTTGCGCCCGCCTTGCGGCGGCACGGAGGCGACAGTTCCCTCGATCAGCTTGAGCAGCGCCTGCTGCACGCCCTCGCCCGATACGTCGCGGGTAATCGACGGGTTGTCCGACTTGCGCGAAATCTTGTCGATTTCGTCAATGTAAACAATACCGCGCTGCGCTTTTTCCGTATCGTAATCCGCTTTTTGCAGCAGCTTCTGGATGATGTTTTCGACATCCTCGCCCACATAGCCCGCTTCGGTCAATGTGGTCGCGTCAGCCATGACGAATGGCACGTCGAGCATGCGCGCCAAGGTTTGCGCCAGCAGAGTCTTGCCGGACCCGGTCGGACCGATCAACAGGATATTGCTCTTGGCCAACTCCACGTCTTCAGTGGATTTTCCGTAATGGCGCAAGCGTTTGTAATGGTTGTATACCGCCACCGAGAGTATGCGTTTAGCCTGCTCCTGTCCGATCACGTATTGATCGAGCAGCGCCGCGATTTCCTTCGGCGTGGGCAGATCGTTGGTGGCGCTCTTGACACCTTGATCGCTGGCAATTTCATCGCGAACGATATCGTTGCACAGTTCGATGCATTCGTCGCAGATGAACACCGATGGTCCGGCGATCAACTTTTTCACCTCATGCTGACTCTTGCCGCAAAACGAGCAATACAGCAATTTTTCGCTGCCACTTTTCTTATCCGACATTCCGACCTACCTCACACACTGTCAAGCCGCACTCGCGCGGCCGCGATACGCAATTAGATCGCATCCCGATTGGCCAACACCTTGTCGATCAAACCATAGTCGACGCCTTCCTGTGCCGAAAGGAAATTGTCGCGATCGGTATCGCGTTCGATGCGTTCGATGGCCTGTCCGGTGTGGTGCGCCATCAACTCGTTAAGCCTGGCGCGCAGGGCGAGGATTTCCTGTGCGTGGATGGCGATATCCGACGCCTGCCCCTGAAAACCGCCCATTGGTTGATGAATCATCAGACGTGAATTCGGCAACGCAAAACGCTTGCCCTTGGTTCCCGCGGTAAGTAGAAACGCACCCATCGAACACGCCTGCCCCATGCACAGTGTTGACACGTCCGGCTTGATGAACTGCATGGTGTCGTAAATCGACAAACCCGCCGAGACGGACCCTCCAGGGGAATTGATATAAAAATGAATATCTTTATCCGGGTTTTCCGCTTCCAGAAAGAGGAATTGCGCCACCACCAGATTGGCGGTCACGTCGTTGACCGGTCCGATCAGGAAAACAACGCGCTCCTTGAGCAAACGCGAGTAGATGTCGTAGGCCCGCTCGCCGCGACCGCTTTGCTCGATCACCATCGGCACCAAGCCCAGGGCCTGCGGGTTCCAGTTGTTGTCGTGCTGAATGTGCATTGCGTTTCCTTCTCGCGAATTTCGCCGTCTCAGGACTGATGCCCCATCAGTTCGCCGAACACCACCGGTTTGTCGACCACTCTCGCTTGCCCAAGCACCCAATCGACGACATTCGACTCGACGACCGCGCCCTCCAGTTCGTCCAGACGCTCCGGCTGTGCATAGTACCAACGGACGACATCTTCCGGATGTTCGTAACTTTGCGCCGCCTCCTGGACCAATGCCCGCACCTGCTCCGGCTTGGCCTGCAATTCGTGGGTTTTAACGATCTCGGCAAACAACAAGCCCAGCGCGACCCGCCGTTTGGCCTGTTCGGAGAACCACTCGGGTTGCATCGGCATGTCCTTGACTTTCATGCCGCGCTGCTCCATATCTTGCTTCGCGGATTGCATCAGGCGCTCGATTTCACGGTTGACCAGTGAACCCGGCAAATCGATCGGATTGTTTTGCAACAAAACATCCATCACTTGCCCGGACAGCTTGGCCTGCAGACGCTTCTTGACCTCTCGGCGGAGATTTTCTTCGATTTCGTTACGCATATTAACGAGATCGCCATCCGGCACGCCCAAGGCTTTCGCGAAATCGGCATCGACTTCCGGGAGATTGGCCTCGCATACTTCGTTGACCGTCACATCGAACGTCACTGTCTGGCCGGCAAGTTCCTTCGAAAAATAGTCCGCCGGAAAAGTCAGTTCGAACGAGCAACTCTCACCCACCGCATTTCCGACCACCGCGCTCTCGAAATCGGCAAGCATTCTTCCCTCGCCGAGCACGAAACGATAATCCTTGCCTTGGCCACCGGCGAAGGGTTCGCCATCCTTCTTGCCAAGAAAATCGATACTCACCCGATCGCCATTGGCCGCCGCGCGGTCCACGGGTTCATAGCGCACCCGTTGCTTGCGCAGAATATCGATCGTGCCATCAATCTCCGCCGCGCCGACATCGAGAGTCGGCCGCTCGATGTCGACCGCCGACAGATCGCCAAGCACAATCTCGGGGAAAACCTCGAAGACCGCTGTGAACTCCATGTGAGCGGAACTGCCGTCACCCTCCTTGACCTCGATACGCGGCGCCCCGGCAACCCGTAACTTTTGTGCGGTGACCGCATCGCTGAACAAGCGACCAAGCGATTCGCTGAGCGCTTCGTTACGCGCCTCGTCGCCGTACTGCTGACGAATGATGTGGGCGGGAACTTTCCCTGGGCGAAAGCCCGGCATTTTCATGTTCTTGCTCAAACGCTTCAGGCGCTGTTCAACATCCTTGTCAACATCGGCGATGGCCAGCGACAAGTCTAGGCGGCGCTCAAGAGGATTTGCGACGACGGCTTCGGCGTCAGTGGTAGCGGCGTTCGTTTCCATTAACAATCCTTGTGATACGGGCTCAAAGGTAACTGGACCCGAGCTTGGTCGAGGGAACCAGCGCGGCCGGGTGGTGCTCTGCTGTCAGCCTGATCGAAAACACCGGCGATCATCGTGCGCTGTACAGACTAACGTTCAGAATCGGGACTACGTCGCACGGCTTTCGGTTTTCAAAAGCTTTCGCGACCAACTCGCGGACCAGCGAACCCTGCCGGACAGATGTTCTCGCCTCGGTTCCGCGCACGAAAAGCGAATAATTCTACAGCAATATTTCACCGCTCGAAACCGGCATTCCGCGCCACCCACCGCGACCGCGGCACGATTCCCGCACTTCCAGTTTTTGAAAGGCGCCGCACATTCCAGGTCGGCAACGACCAAAAAGAACCATCGACAACACCGATCACAAAACAAATAACATATTTAAAACTGAAAGTTATAAGTATATTTTAACAATAAATCGAATTTTGCCGCATAATCCGTGAAAGACTCAGGCCATGAGGCACGCGTGATTCGCTTTGTCGACCCCGTTCGCTATAAGTCGCTGAAAGCGACAGGAAAACTCCCCTCGCCGGAAGGCGTTGCCGTCGCAATCATCAAGCTGATGCAGCGGGACGACTTTCAGGTGCAGGAACTTGTGCGTCTCGTTCAGTCGGACCCGGCAATCGCCGGGAGACTGCTGAAAATTGCCAATGCCGCCACCTTCGGACGCACGCGGCCTATTATTTCGCTGCAACGGGCCATCGTGGCCCTTGGCGCATTTCGGGTACGCGACATGGTCGTCGGGCTGTCGATCATGTCCAACAACAAATGCGGATTGTGCGCCGCCTTCGATTACGGCGCGTTCTGGGGTCACTCGCTGGCCACTGCCATCGCTTGTCAGGAGTTGGCCCGTTTTGCGCAAATGTCAGCGGAGGAAATCTTCACCGTTGGCTTGCTGGCACGCATTGGCGAACTGGCTCTGGCCTCGTTGTTGCCCGACGACTACACGACCTTGCTGTTCAAGACCCGGCAAGCCGCGCAAGACATGCGGGAACTCGAGCAGCAGGCTTTCGATATGGATCACCTGCAAATCGGCGCGACCATGCTCGCCGAATGGGGTCTGCCGGAGCTGCTGATCCAGGCTGCCTACCATCATGAAGATCCGGACCGTGCCGGCTTCCCGGATGGCTCGCGGTTGCAGACCTTGACCCAATCGCTGCATTTGGCAAGCGCTCTCGGTCAGGTGTGCATGGCCGACGAAGAAACGCGCTGGCGTCTTCTACCGAGTCTACTGACCCGGGCCGCGCGTTTAGGCATTGGCGGCGAGGGGTTGAGCGAAATTGTCGATCGGATCGTGCGCCGATGGCGGGATTGGGGAGCCGTTTTGCACGTTCACACCCGAGATCTACCGCCGTTTGCCGAGATCCTGGTCGCCGGCCCACCGAATCAGCGCGCCAGCGCCGCAGGTGCCGATTCTCCAGCTTTGGCGCCATGCCGTGCGATACAACTGCTCGGCATTCCGGCAGCGGAGTTGGAGCTGCTTACCGAACAGATCCATAGCATGGGATTCCAAGCCCAGTCGATGGGCAACGACGCGGCGGCCCTGCGACAGGTGCTGCGGCAACCGGCTTCTATCGTCATCGCCGACATGGGCATGGCCGGTTTGAATCCGGCGACCTTCTGCCGTCTTCTGCGGCAAACAGCTGCCGGTAAGGAGTGTTACGCCTTGTTGCTGGCGCCGGAGGCGAGCGAAAACATGATAGCTGAAGCCATGGAAGCAGGCGCCGACGATGTGCTGATCAAGCCGCTGAGCACGCACACCCTGCGCATTCGTTTGAATACCGCCGCCAGGATGTTGCTGTTACGGGAGGAAATACAGCGTGAGCGACGTGACATTGTGCGCTCCACGGACGAGTTTGCCGTCGCTCACCGACGCCTGTTGCAAGAAGCCTTGACGGATACGTTGACGCAACTGCCCAACCGCCGGCACGGACTCGACTTTCTCGCCGCCGAATGGGTGTTCGCTCAATCGAACGCGCTGCCGATTGCGTGCCTGATGCTGGACATAGACCACTTCAAGCAGATCAACGACACTTACGGACATGCCGCCGGTGACGCCGTACTGCGGGAACTCGCCGATTTATTGAAAAACGCCACCCGTTCCGAGGACCTGTTGTTTCGTTATGGCGGCGAAGAATTCGCGGCGGTGCTACCCAACGCGACACCACGCGCCGCGCGGCAAATCGCCGAGCGCTTTCGGGCCATGGTTGAGCGCCACGTCTTTCGCTGGGAGGAGCGGATCATTCCGGTCCGACTGAGTATCGGCGTGGCCAGCCCGAGTAGTAACGAAACGAGCAGCCACGCCTTGCTGCAAGCCGCCGACGCCGCGCTGTACCAAGCAAAGGTCGGTGGCCGCAATCGCGTCGTCGCTGTTGGCGGATGAACGACCGATCCGCAAACGATAAAATCCACCGACTTCAGGCAGCCAGCGCGGTGGCGTGATGACGCAGATGGTCCTCGATGAAACTGGCGATGAAATAATAGCTGTGGTCGTAACCCGAATGTAACCGCAGTTCCAGCGGATGGCCGGCGGCGGCACAAGCCTGTCGCAATGCTTGCGGATGCAATTGCTCGGCGAGAAAGCCGTCGGCCTCGCCCTGATCGACCAGCACAGGCAGCCGTTCACGCGCCATGGCGATCAACTCGCATGCATCCCAGTCGCGCCACGCGTCGCGCTCTTCGCCGAGATAGCGCGAGAAGGCCTTCTGCCCCCAAGGACAGGCCGAAGGGTGACTGATCGGTGCGAATGCCGATAACGAACGGTAACGTCCCGGATTGCGCAAGGCACAGACCAAGGCCCCGTGTCCGCCCATCGAATGACCACTAATCGCGCGCCGCGAATCGATCGGCAACCGCGACTCCAGCAGATCCGGCAGTTCATGCACCACGTAATCGTGCATCCGGTAATGCGTGGCCCACGGCGCCTGCGTCGCGTTCAGATAAAAACCGGCGCCGTGACCGAAATCCCAGGCCCCATCCGGATCGCCCGGCACATCGGCACCGCGCGGACTGGTGTCAGGCGCGACGATGGCGATGCCAAGTTCGGCGGCGACCCGCTGCGCCCCGGCTTTCTGCATGAAGTTCTCGTCGGTGCACGTCAGACCAGACAGCCAATACAGGGCCGGCACCGGGCCATCCGCCGCCTGGGGCGGCAGATAAACGGCAAAGACCATCTCGCAGCGCAAGGTCGCCGAATGGTGACGAAAACGCCGATGCCAGCCACCGAAACAACGATTGGCACCGATTTCAACCAAACTCCCGGAGGTTTCCATGGCCGCTCAGTACAAAATGACCGACCGAATACTCTTGCCCTCGTGCATCAGGTCGAACGCGTGATTGATCTCGTCCAGCCCCATGGTGTGGGTAATGAAAGTGTCCAGTGGAATATCGCCTTTTTGCGCCCGCTCGACGTAGGTCGGCAATTCCGTGCGTCCGCGCACACCGCCGAAGGCCGAACCGCGCCACACCCGACCCGTGACCAACTGGAAGGGCCGCGTCGCGATTTCCTCGCCAGCACCAGCGACACCGATGATCACCGACTCACCCCAGCCCTTGTGGCAACATTCGAGCGCCGAACGCATCACCTTGACGTTGCCGATACACTCGAAGGAATAATCGACGCCGCCATCGGTGAGATCGACGATCACCTCTTGAATCGGCCGATCATAGTCCGCCGGGTTCACGCAATCGGTCGCGCCGAGTTGCCTGGCGATGGCAAATTTGGCCGGATTGGTGTCGATGGCCACGATCCGCGACGCCTTGGCCATCGTCGCACCGATCACCGCCGACAAACCAATGCCGCCGAGCCCGAAAATCGCCACCGTCGCCCCCGCCTCGACCTTGGCGGTATTGAGCACCGCGCCGATGCCGGTGGTCACGCCGCAGCCGAGCAGGCAAACCTTTTCCAGCGGCGCCTCCTTGGAAATCTTGGCCAGCGAGATTTCCGGCAGAACGGTATATTCGGAGAATGTCGAGGTACCCATGTAATGGAATATCGGCTTGCCATCGCGGGAAAAACGGCTGCTGCCGTCGGGCATCAGCCCCTTGCCCTGTGTGGCGCGAATCGCCTGACAGAGATTGGTCTTGCCGGAAAGGCAAAACTTGCAGGCACCGCATTCCGGTGTATATAGCGGGATGACGTGATCGCCGACCGCCACCGAAGTCACACCCGGGCCTATCGCCTCGACAATACCGCCGCCCTCATGCCCCAGAATGCTCGGAAAAAGCCCCTCCGGATCGGCACCCGAGAGAGTGAATGCATCGGTATGACACACACCGGTGGCCACGATACGAACCAGCGCCTCCCCATGCTTCGGCGGCGCCACATCGACTTCCGTGATATCCAGTGGCCTTCCGGCAGCCCAGGCAACAGCGGCACGTGACTTGATCATCGGTGCATCTCCTTGAAATGAAGTGAAATTCAGTGAAGGTCGCCAGCCTTCAAGCGCGGCAGCCGAAAGACATCAATCCCCTCGTCCCGCAACGCGTCGTAATCCTCCGCTGTCGACTCACCCCGGATCGGCCGCTCAGGCGCTTCCAGGTAGTGGATTTTTCGCGCCTCTTCGGCGAAACGGCTACCCACATCCTCGCAACCCGCCAGCAACATTGCCGCCAATTGCCGATATGTCGCCAGCGTGCCGTCGACCGGTTTGTTCATCCGTTCCGGTCGGTCGACCGATGAGGCCGACGGCTTGAGCGCCGGTGCCAGGTGAACCGCCGACGGCACTCGACGAACCGCCGTCGAGCCGCATTGCGGACAGGACACACCGTCGTCGGCAAGCTGCCGCTCGAATTCCTCGCTTGACTGGAACCAGCCTTCGAAGCGATGGCCATGCGCACACACGAGGTCAAAAATGATCATCCGGGACCCGCAGTTTTCAAATATGAGTGAACCGAGCGGACATGAGCGAGAAAAACGTGTCACGCCATTGGTGCCCAGAGCCGGGATCGAACCCGCACGACAGCAAGGTGGGGCAACTTAAATCGAGGCCCAACGCAAATCCAAAATATTCCGCGCATTTTACGCGTTGCGCGCACTGAGGTAAAATCCAAGGATTCGCTGCCTGGGTGGTGAAATTGGTAGACACAAGGGACTTGAACATTGAGCACCGGGAAGCGAAAGCGCCCGCGTGAATCCCCTCAAATTCGGCGAAACCCCTGGCCTTTGGGCCGAGGCAACGCCGAGCCGAGCCTCGCGAGAGGAAGGTGTAGAGACTAGACGGGGGGCACCTACAGCGCGTGGCGCCACGGTGAAGGCATAGTCCAGCGCACGAACAGCAGCGGCTGGCGGCGAAAGCCGATGTGTGACGAAAATCCCTCGGCGCAAGCCTTACGGGTTCGATTCCCGTCCCAGGCACCAGCACTAAAGTGCTGTTTATTTTTAATATTGTAACGCTGTTCGGCAATTTCATGCCGACAACGCGCCTCACTCTTTCCACTGGCCAATATTGCTTGGCCTGCCACAAATCATTGGCAAGCAAACTCCTCCGCCAATTCTTGCCGTGTAACCGTACAAACCCGCCGCCATACGCAAGGCTGGGGTGGATTGCCCCGGGAATCGGCAAGGGCATGAATGTGAGTCAGGCAGCTACTGCCTGCCCGATTTGACAGCAATAGTAGTTTGTCCCAGCTTCGGCAGAAGGAATATATTCGATAGGCTCACTGAATCAAATGCCACCGTGCTCGGAATGACCTGCCGGATTTTTTCGGACCACTCATTCCTGGAAAATGGCTTCCGGTTTCGTGGTTGAAAGACACAACTTCTTGAAGGCCATCGGCGTCTGGTTGCCCAGACTCGAATGAGGCCGGATGTAATTGTAGTGGTGCCGCCATTGATCAATGACGGTTTTCGCTTCGACGCGATTCCGAAACCACTCCATCGACAAGCAC
>JAKOTN010000070.1 GCA_029776255.1 Pseudomonadota bacterium | reverse complement strand
GGAGAAGTGGAGGAGTTTAAGGGTTTAAAAGTAGATGAGTGATAAGTGATAAGTAATAAGTGATGGATGATGAGTGATGAGTGATGGAGTAAAAAATTTAAAGGGTTAAAAGTTTAAAAGTTGAGAAGTGGAGAAGTGGAGGAGTGGAAGAGTTTATAAAGTTTATAAAGTTCATAAAGTTGAAAGGTAGATGAGTGATGAGTGATAAGTGATAAGTGATAAGTGATAAGTGATGAGTGATGGAGTAAAAAGTTTAAAGGGTTAAAAGTTTAAAGGTTAATCACAAAAGCAAACTGATCATCTTTTCTTCCAGTCTTCCAGTCATCTCGTCTCCCCAGTCTCCACAGTCTCCTCTTCATCTCGTCTCCCAGTCTCCTCGTCACTCTATCTTCCTGTCATCCAGTCTCCTCGTCTCCTCGTCACCTCGTCATCTCGTCTCCCCAGTCTCACTCTATCTTGCCAATCCTTCTCTCGTGTCTTCCACCTTCAAAATCTGTTGTTAAAAATTTTTTTACAATTTCTAGAGCTAATTCATTAGCAATAAATCTAGCTGGTAGAGCTATAGCATTAGCATCATTATGTTTGCGACCAAGCTCTGCTAACTCTGGCATCCAGCAATATACTGATCTCACTCCTTTGTGTTTATTAGCCACTATATTTACGCCATTACCAGAGCCACACATCAGAATACCATATTTCACCTCTCCATTTACTATTAAATCAGCTACTTTATGTGCAAAATCAGGATAATCTATTGGCTCTTTACTATAAGTGCCACAATCTACTATTTCATATTCTGCTGATAATTGACTTTTTATAAATTCTTTCATTTCATAACCAGCATGATCAGATCCAATTGCTATTTTCATAATTATTATTTTTTTTAAAATTAATTTCTATTTTAAATTTTAATAACTTTTAGATAATTTGTAGATAACTTTTAATAACTTCATTTTTTATTTACAAAAATTTTTTATATATAAGCATTTTTTTGATTATAACATATGAAACT
>JAKOTN010000004.1 GCA_029776255.1 Pseudomonadota bacterium | reverse complement strand
CCTCAAACTTCCGCCCCTCCCGCTCCTGCCGCTCCCACTCGGCGTCGGTCAGGCCGTCGCAGAGGCAGGGGCGGTCTTCGTCGCCGCAGCGGGGGCAAGCGGGCTCGCGATTGCAGGGCCTGGGAGGAGGGTAGATCTGCTGCCTACGGGACGCCTCGCTCATGCCCGCATCCTCCGCCCGAACTCCGCCAACAGCAGTGCCTCGGCCATGCCGTCGTGGTCGCTGCGGCACCGCTCTGAGGCTCGTAGTGAAACCCCCGGGAACAGCCGCCGCGCCACGCGGATCGAGGCCGCCTTGCCGTCGTCCTTGTTCTCGCCCGCGAGGATGACCTTCTTCCAGGTTTGCGGCGGAACCTCGTGATAGGGGATCTGGAACGCCCCCAGCATGCCCAGGAGGATGCCGTAGCCGCAGCCAAATGCGAACGTGCTGCTGACGCCCTGCTTGGGCCTAGCGTGCACTTTCTCGATGACCGCGAAAGGCTCCTCGTCTTCGGGGTCGAACTCGAGCAGTTGCCGAATCCGGTCCAGGTCGTACGCCTTGTTGCTGTACGGCATCGGCCACACCTGGGCCATCCGCTTGTCCGGATTGATGACCGCGATTGCTCCGGCCGCCCCGGGGTCGATTCCGATGATGCTCTTGCTCATGCTCAGTCTTCTCCTTCCCAGTCGAAGCCGGTATCCGCAGCCCCCGGACTCGCCGGCCGTGAAACGTCTTCCGTCGCCCACTGCTGCAGCAGGTTCTCGTGCGCCTCGCAAGCCCGACGGCCCAGGTACTGCGTCGTACCCGGCTGGTCACACCAGTGGCACGCTTCCGCTGGTGGAACCCAGCCGTCGAGCAGCCGGGCCCTGATCCGCTCGATCTCGGCATCACCGACCGATCTGCCCATCCGGCGGGGTCCGATTGCTCTCCGCTCGTCGTCGATCCGCCGCCGGCTGGTGGCTTGCTTGGCCATGTCACGCGCTCCTGTGTGCTCCGATCAGGCCGGGCAGGCTCACCCCCGTTGCCTGCCCGTGGGCCTGATTGCTGGAATGGATCACTCCTCCTCGCCCTCGTGCGTCGTGCAGTCACCCGTCCGCGTGCACATGACCTTGCCCTTGAGGGCCGCGAACCGGCCAAGCTGGCGGAGGTCCACTTCGCTCTTGACGAACTGCAGCGACAGGTTGATGACCCCCGTGCGAACCGAGTAGCCGGAACACGTGGCGATGCCCTCGAAGTCGATCGAGGACTCGACCAGCTTGGTCTGGCCGTCTGGCTCTTTCTTGCCCGCGTTAGGGTCGGCCTCGAACATGACCCGAAGCTGGGCCCCGCAAAAGATCTCGTCGGCCTCGTCCACGCCGATGTCGCTCCGCGGGATCGACAAGCCCACGCTCGCCTTGTCTTTGGCGATGCTCACCGACTTCAGCGTGCACTCGTACTCGTGATCGAAGAGCTTCTTGGGCTTGGCGGGTTTCCCGTCGCCGTTGTTGGCGGACTCCTGCTGGATGTTTTTCCTGCCTCGAACCATGATGCGTTCAGACTCCTTTCCATTGTGAGAGTTCCTAGAACGGGATCCACTCCCGATGACACTTGTCCGAGCAGCACGCTCCCCACTTACCCCGGGGCCGCATGAACCGTCCGCAGTTGGCGCAGCTGTGCTCAATGAGCCACCAGAACAGCCGCCCGACGATTCGCACGAGGTGCTTCATTTGCTGACCCTCCGATCCTGGCCGACGAACTTGACGACCGTGCCGCCCGCCATCCGGCTCGCAATCCGGTCGTCGTAAACGCGGGACAGCTCCGTGGGGCCCAGGTTGCTCACGAGGACGAGCGGCTGACCCTGCCGGCGGTCCAGGCTCATCTTCACGATCTCGTAGTGGGTGTCGCTGACCTTGTCCCGGGCCCCGATCTCATCCAGGCAGATGACGCTGCTGACGGTCCACCAGTGCCACAAATCCGACTCCGAGATCGGCCCGCGACATCCGGACGGCTCGTACTGGCCCAGCTTGGCGGCGGTCATCACGGCCACCCACTCGCCCGCGGTGATGTATGCTGGCCGCCAGCCCGGAAACACCTTGCGGTTCGCGTTGGCGTAGTCGAGCAGGCACAGTGCGGCGCAGGTCTTCCCGACGCCGGCCGGACCCCAGAGCAGCAGCGGCCAGGCAGCCTGTCGCTTGGCATGAGCCGCCAGCAGTCGGCCAATCAGGGTCCGCTTGGGGCCGTCGATCAGGTCGCGATCCCTGGTCACCTCGGGGCAGCACTCCTGCCATTTGGCGAAACTCTCGCTCATGCCTCCACCCCCACGTTGTCGTACTTGCCAGGAGGTGCCGCGACACGCGACGGACCCATGGCTGGTGCGCCGCCAAACAGGCCGCCAGCCGGCGCCGAGCCGCCGCGATCCTGTGATCGCTGGAACCAGCCCGTAAGGAATTTCCGGTAGTTGGATTTGCGGCCTTTGGCTGGATTGCTCAAGCACCACTCCAAGGCCCGCTTGGCCTCGCCGCGCACATCGACCGCCGGGTAGGCCGCGGACCAGGCCTGCCAGTCGGCCTCAAGAATTCCAACCCACTCGCGCCTGTCGCGATCGAGATTGATCCGAGCAGAAAGAGAAGAAGAAGTACTCTTCTTCTTCTCTATATCTTCTCTTCTCTCTTCTGGTCCCGCATTTGTCCCGTTCGTATCGGGACAATCTTCCGCACGCTGCCGTCGTTTCTTGCGTGCCTCAAGTGCCCTTGCTTTCGCCACTTGCGAGTTGTGTTTATAGAAGTTCTTGAACACGATGCCGTCTGATCGGACCTCGATCCAGCCGCAATCGACCAGCGATCTGCTGACAGATTTCGTACAGCAAATGTCGTCAATAGCGGTACAATCTATGCCGGGAATGAAGGCGTCCTTTTCCTTCCGCTTCGACTGCGGCGGCGCGTTGTCGTCAGCCCACTCCCAGAGCTTCATGAGCCTCGCCGCAACTTCGTTCCTGGAGAGACCAAGGGCCTTGGCCATCCGAAAGACTTCCGGCTTTTCCGTCAGCCCCTTGCACCATTTGATCCAATCACCTGCCACGGGTTCCCTCCCTCAAAACAGCCTTCCTTGTGGATCCACGGGCTCCGGCGCCTTGGCAGGCCTCTCGGGCCGGCCTGACGCCTGCGGTGCTGCTGGCGGGCTCGTCTGGGCCCTTGCCGCGCACGTGAGGAAGTGGGGCCGCCAGACCCAGGCCAGCCGCTTGCCCTTGCTCTTGGCGAACGCCTCTACCTCTTCCTTGGGCTTGGTGCGGTCCATCACCCATCCGTGAACGGGCGCCATGGTCCGCTTGTCCCAGCCCATCCACGCCCCGCCGTCGTCCACCATCACCAGGGCGAGCACGTAGTCCACGCAGGTCAGGCCGCGACGCCCGGGGATGGCGATGAAGTCCACATTGCGATGGCACTTGGAGCACGGCCGGGGCATTAGGCGGCCTCCCCCTTCAGCTTCTGCTCGGCCGCCTTCCGCTCCATCCGCAGGCCGGCCAGCGCCTGGCTCTCGTACCGCATCTGAGCGGCCCGGTGCTCGCATTCGCCCCGCAGTTGCCGGGCCAGCCTGGCCACCTGCTCGGCGTCGTAGTACCGGCCGACCTCCCGCAAGTCCTCCGCCTCCTGCTCGAGCATGAGGGCGCGTGCCCCCTTGGCGTGGTACGCGTCCGCCACATCGCGCATGGCCTGTAGCCGCGCCTCCGCACCGGCAATCTCTCTGTCGATTCGTTCCAGTTCGCGGTTGAGTTCGAGCATGTCTGCCATGTCCTACTGATCCTCCGTGGTCATGTGGCCGTGCGGGTCGTAGCCCCGGGCCTCGTCCGCCAGCTCCAGATTGGCCTGCTCGGGGTACGATCCCGATAAGCCCGTTGCCGTGAGAAGCGACGCGTTGTGTCACACGGCATTGCTTGCAGGCCGTTCGCCGGTCGCTCCCGGCTGTCTCACCACTTCGGGCCTCATGCCCCGGCAGGTGACGCCGTCCGGCATGCTGCCCCCTCCTCGCGATGCCCGTCCGGGGGCCGGGACGGGATGCGACGCGTCATCCTGACGCGGACCGCCGAGTGCTCGCGAGGCTCACACTTACTCGGCGGCGCCTCGGTTGAGGGCTATCGGGTGAACCGTTCGGGGTTTCCTCGCTTCCTCTTGCCGCCTTCGCTCTTGGTCGTGTAACCGGGAAGCAGTTCGCCTTGACTGGTCTCCGTGGCCGGCGGCGTGACCATGGCTTTCTGCATGGCGTCCAAGAGGGCCTGCAATTGGTCGAGCGAGGCGTTCGACGGCTGTCGTGTTCCGTCGAAACCGTGCTCGATCAGGATCGGACTGGCCTTTGCGCTGCCCAAGGCGTTGATCGATGCCTTGATCGACTCGATGAGTTCGGCCTTGACCTCGTCCTCGGGGTTGACTGGCCCCTCCGACCCGGAAGCCTCGGGCTCATCCTTGGGCGCCTGCTCGGGCTCTTTCCCCTTGGCGAGACGATCGGCGAGACGATCGGCGAGGGCCTGCGTGGCCGGCTTGCTCGGATCGGCCTGGGCCTGCTCGGGCGGGAAGAACGATTCGACGCTGGCCATGTTGTCCTGCAGGCTGGTGGCAATCTTGCGGAGCGTGATCAGTTCGGTTTCCGTGATGGCGTCAAGCCGGTGCCCGAGCCGCTTTTCGATCTGGGTAGCGGTCACCCCGTACCGCTCCTCGAAGAACTTGACCATCTTGCGGGCCCGGTCGACCAGCGGCTCTTTGGTGTCGCCGGCGAGCGTCTTGTCGCACTGCTCGATGGCCGCCTCGACGACGTCGGCGGGGATCACGCCGAGGATGCACGCCCGAAGGCGTCGGGCTCCCTGGTTGGCGCACAGCTCATAGATGTCGCGGGGGTCGGTGAGGCGATACGAGCCCCGCCGGGTGTGCCGCTCGTGCTTGACGGTGAAGATGCGGGTCTGCCGGACGTTGGTCTGCAGATCCCAGCAGTAGGCACACATGGTGGACTCGCCGTCGCGCTGCTCGGTCTCGATGATGCCGAAGTCGAGGTTGCCCCAGTTCTGGGCCATGACTTCAGCGAGGCGGATCGACGGACCGCTTACCATCTCGTTGCCGCGGGGGTAGGCGTACTGGCTTTTGGTCGCCAGGCTCTTGCGCTTGCAGGCATCCATGATGCTCTGGTAAGCGGCCACCTGGTCGCGCGGGAACCGCTTGGCCATGACGATAGCCGCCTGGACCTCCTGGGCCGCCCGGGTCTGGGCGATCTCGATAGCCGCCCCGGGACCGCGACCCTGTGCCGGCCGCTCATCGTCGTAGGCCATCATGTCGCCACCGGCATCCTGCCGCTTCACGGGCATGGTGTTCTGCTGTCCCATGGTCTTACTTGCTTCCTTTCTTGGCTTTGGGTTTTACGATCCGAAGGACTGGGAACGATGTCGTCTTCATGAACGCCGCCGCGATCTCCGGCCGCTCGGCCTTCAGCCGCGTCAAGTCGATCTGGCTGCGTGTCTGCGTCAGGTAGGTGACCAGGCCCACGTCCCCGGCGTCTCCGCCGTCGGCATCGCCGAGTGCCGCCAGCAGGGCGGCCTTGGCCCGGTCCTCTTCCATCTTGGCTGCCTTGACTGCTTCCTGGGCCTGCCGGTAGGCCAGCACGAGGGCCGGATCCACCGGGACCGTCTTGCCCGGTTCGCGGCGGACGCGCCGCAGTGTCTCGAGCGAGGGCGTCGTGTCGATCGGGGGGATGTCCGCGAGCACGTGCTTCTCCCAGAAGTGCACGGCCGCCTCGCAGATGGTGTCGGCGAGCTGCGCGTTGAAGGGAACCTCGTACATGGCCAGCCGGCCAGCGATCAGCCCTGCGACGTGACAACGTGAGACTACGCGGGTCTTGCGCTGGCAGATCATGTGCACGTGACACTGAATGATCACCTCGTCGGGAACCTCGTCCGTGCCGGCCTCGCCCCAGGCGTCGAACGACGGATTGGTCAGCTCGACCTTTTTGCTCTCGACCGGCTCTTCGCCTCGCTCAATGGCTATGGCGTCGATGTGGGCACCGAGGTACGCGTCGGGATACGTGCGAAACTGGTTGCGGGCGATCTTGCCGAGCTGTGATTCCGCGTAGCGCAGAATGCCCTCCTCGAGGAACGTGCCGGCCATCATGGCCTCGCTGGGCTCTCGCTCCTGGAGCTTGCCGGTCTTCTCGAGATAGACATCGTAGGCCGTGGCCCACGGGCTCACGCCCAGGATGGCCGCCATGTCCGATGATCCGATGAACTTGCGCCGTTGCTTGCGTTGGGCTTCCGTAATCGGCAAGGAATGCCTCCTCGTTAAAGCTGGTTGTATCCTCAGTTTGGACGACGGCCGATTGATGCGTACCCAGACGGCGGGGCTGACAACACGTGAGGCATCAGTCCCGCCGTGCGGATACGCTTCCGCACGTTCCGATGAATCATCCGTTGCCGTAGCCGACGTAGCCGTCGCCGTTGCCGTCGCCGTAGCTGTAGTAGTAGCCGTCGCCGTGGCCGTAGCCGTCGCAGTAGCCGTGGCCGTCGCCGTAGCCGTCGCCGTCGCCGTAGCCGTAGCCGTCGCCGTAGCCGTCACCGTCGCCGTAGCCGTAGCCGTCGCCGTAGCCGTCGCCGTAGCCGTAGGTTCTGACTTCGGCGCCTTCGGGATCGATCACTGACCGCATACGTGCCCCTGCCACTTCTCTGCGTCACAGTCGATACTCATGACCACGGCCAGCTCGTGGACGCGCACCGTTCCGGCCGGGTCAAGCACAGTGTCGGCCGTCGGGCCGCCGGCGGCGATCTCGCCCAGCCCCTTCGTCGTGCCCCAGCGACGGATCACGCTGGACTTGCTGACTACGACCTCGCTGCCTTCCTTCTTCGTCTCGCCGACGACCACCCAGCCACGTTGCAATACCAGGATCTGAATCTTGGGCACCATGCTCGCTCCTCCTTCTTTCGCATTTACTGACTCTGTCATTGCCCGCTTCTCAAATAGCATTTCAGTTCTCCTGTCTGTTAACCTGGTCGCTCAAAGTTTTGTTGCTCAAGCCTTCCTCTCGCGATCCTGGAAGAAACGGTTTCCGAAGCCGATTAGCGCTTCAAAGTGCGGAAGGAATCCTTTGAGCTGTCGTCGAAGTCGTTAACTAACTGGTTCGCCCAGTGTCGTGAGTCGTGCCCTCCACTTCCGGAGTCTGCTTTCGCGGCAAAAAGAACGTCACGATGCCCGAATGCGTGGCGTTGATGTGTGCTTCGGCCTCGCGCAAGGCGTCCTCCGGATACTCGTAGTCGCCG
>JAKOTN010000032.1 GCA_029776255.1 Pseudomonadota bacterium | reverse complement strand
CGTCAGTCGTCAGTCGTCGGGCGCAGCGTGGCCGCATTCCCCTTTGGCGCGTTCCGTTTTTCGGGACTGCCCGCGGGAGAGACTGGTTCCGGTCGTCGGCACGCGCATTGTTTGGTGACGCCACTTCGGTGGTGTTCCCGCTGGGGAGGCTTGTCCTTCGGAAGACGACCGGGCACCCGGCGACCGACAGTTGGTTCAACTCATTACCCGTTATATCATGAAAGCTCTGCCCGTGCTGGACCCCAAGGCGGCCGCCATCGATGTCGGCAGCGAAAAACTCCATGTCTCCATTGCCGGCGACACGCCCAAAGTCTTCGGCACCTTCACCGGCGAACTGGAGCGGCTGCGGGAGTGGTTCGATGCGGAGGGGATCCGTTCGGTGGCGATGGAAGCCACGGGCGTTTACTGGCTCTACATCTATGAAGTGTTGGAGGCCGCCGGACTGGAGCTGGTGGTGGTCAACGGCCGGCACGTGCAGAATGTGCCCGGGCGCAAGACGGACATGGCCGACTGCCAGTGGCTGGCGACGCTGCACGCGCACGGGCTGCTCCGTGGCGGCTTTGTGCCATCGGCGCACATCCGGCAGCTGCAGGACTACCAGCGGCTGCGCGCCGATCATCTGGTTGGCGCGGCCAGCCAGGTGCAGAAGATGCAGCAGGCGCTGGAGCGGATGAACATCAAGTTCCACGACGTCATCAGCGACCTGGTCGGCGTCAGCGGCCTGAAGGTGATCCGGGCGATCCTCAAGGGGGAGCGGCGTCCGGGCGAACTGCTCAGGCTTTGCGACGAGCAGATTCAGAAGAAGAAATCCGACCGGGTGAAGGAAAGCCTGCGCGGCAGCTGGAAGAAGGAACACCTCTTTGCGCTGCGGCAGGGGTTGGAGTTGTGGGAAACCTACCAGCAGAAGATCACCGACTGTGATCGCGAGATGGAAGCGCTGTTGGGAGAGATGGCCAGCCCGCAGCCGCCCGAAGGCGGAAGTGGCAACGTCGTGGCCATCGGTCCGGTGGCGCTGGCCCCGGCCAAGCCTGCCGGCAAGAACGCGCCGGTGATTGATCGGATGCAGGAACTGGTGGTGCGGCTGTGCGGCGGGCGGGACGCCACGCAAATCCCGGGCTTGAGCATGTATCTGGTGTTGCAGTTGATCAGCGAAGTGGGCACGGACATGACGAAATGGAAGACCGAGAAACACTTTACCTCGTGGCTGGGGCTGGCAGGCGGCAGAAAGCAGAGTGGCAAACGCAAAGGCAGAGTCAAGGCGCACCGCAACCGGGCTGGGCGGCTGTTCAGCGCGGCGGCACGGGCACTGGCGCAAAGCGTGGATAAGGCGCTGGGAGGATTCTACCGGCGGCTGCGCGGACGCTTGGGGGGGCTGGCAGCTAACGTGGCACTGGCGCGCAAGCTGGCGCTCTTGTTCTACCGGCTGCTGCGTTACGGGATGGAGTATGTCGAGAAAGGACTCAAAAGCTATGAAGCCAAGGTGCTGGAGACCGAAACACGGCTACTGCGCAAGCTAGCCAGAAAACAAGGCTTCCAACTCATTCCCAACAAAGCTCATTGAGCGCAGGTTCATGGGGAGG
>JAKOTN010000031.1 GCA_029776255.1 Pseudomonadota bacterium | reverse complement strand
GGCGAGATCGGTGCCGGCGACGATCTTGCCGGCGGTGTTGCGGAGGTCGCCGGCGACGGTGGCGGTCAGCGCCCCTTGGCTGCTGAGCGTGCCGCCGTCGTTGGTCACGCCGCCGCCGGCGGTGGCGAGGAGGAGGTCGCCGTTGGTGACGAGCTGTCCGCCGTCGCGGTTGTCGAGCGCGCCGACGGCAAGATGCAAGGGACCGGCATTGGCGAGCGTGCCGCCACGGTTGTCCAGGAGACCGGCAACGGTGACGGTGCCGGCGCCCTGGCCGGTCTGCGCGAGGTGTCCGCCCTGGTGGAACAGCCGGCCGGCGGTGAGGGTGAAGGTGTCGCCGACGGTGGTGGCGCCGTTCAGAAAGGCGTCGCCGGTGACGGTCAGGGTGAGCGCGCCGCGGCTTTCGAGGGTGCCGCCGTTGCCGTCGAGTTCGCCCGTGGCGAGGGTGAGCGCGCCCTTGCCGGCGTGGGTGATGGCGCCGCCGGTGTTGTCGACGGTGGCCGCCGACAGCGTGAGTTGGGTGGCGTTGCTGGCGATTTGACCGGCACGGTTGTCCAAACGCCCTTCAAGGGTCAGGGCAAGGGGGCCGGCGCCGGTATGACGCAGCGCGCCTTGGGCGTTCAGGAGGTCGCGGGCGGCGATGTCCAGGGTGCGGGCGACATCCAGCGTGCCGCCGCTGTTGTCCAGAAGCGGTGTCTCCAGTCGGGCGTCGGTGGTTTTGATGGCGCCGCGATTGCGGAGGCTGTCGCCGGCGACGGCGAGCCGGTCGAGCGTCAGCGTGCCGGCGTTGGTGAGTCCGGCCGTGGCGGCGAGCGATACGGCGCCGCTGGCGGCGATGGCGCCGGTGTTGACGATGTCGCCGCGCAGGGCGATCAGGCCGTCGGCCAGTTGAGACGGGGCCGTGGGAACGACGGTGGCGGCGCCGTCACCCGCGCTCGTCGGCGCGGTGACCGTGCCGCCGGCGGTGGACGAGGCGGTGCCGCCGCTGCCGCCGGTGTCCGCGGGGGGGAGGTTGCCGATCAACGCGCCGCTGCTGTTGTCCACGTGAGCGGCGGTGAGCGCGAGCGCCTGCGTGCCGCTCTGACGGAGGGCGCCGCCGTCGTTGCCCAGACTGTCGGCACGAATGTCGAGGCGTTGTCCGTCGAGCGTGCCCCGGCGGTTGGTGAGCGGACCAGCCGCGTCGAGAATCAGTTCCTGACCGGCGTGGATCAGGCCGGTATTGACGACCTCGCCTTGACTGGAGAGTTGGAGGTTGCGTTCAGTGGAGAGTGTGCCAGCGTTGTCGACACTCTGGGCGCCGATCGTGAGCGGGTGGTCGCCGCTGATGACGGTGCCCCGGTTTTCAAGCCGTCCGGCGGCGGTGACGAGGATTTCGCCGGCGGCGGCGCCGATCGTTCCCGCGTTGCGGACGCCGACGCCGGCGTCGGTGCCGACGAGGAGGATCTTGTTGGCGTACATCCCGCCGAGCTGGGCGACGTCGATGGCGAACGCCGGTGCCGTACCGCTACCGGCGATGGGAACGGCCTGGGTGTGGGCGGCGTCGACCTGGTTGGCGCCGGCGGTGACCTTGAGGCTCTGTGCCCAGAGGCCGGCGTTGATCTCGACGGCGCGGGCAATGAGGTCGGCGTGGTCGACGCGCGAGGCGTCCATGCCGGCGCCTTCGATGCGCACCGTGCCGCCGGTCACGCGGTAGCCGGCGAGATCGTCGCCGTCGAAGAGCGGTGTGCCGGTGGTCAGCGTCGCGCGGCTGGCGTTGACGAAGCCGCAGCCGCCGCAGGTGACGCCGGCGGGGTTGGCGATGACGAGCTGGGCGCGATCGCCGGCGATTTCGAGATAGCCGTTGAGCACGCTCGGGTTGCCGGACACCACTTCGTTGAGGATCACCCGGGCCGTGCCCTTGGCCAGCCACGGGTTGCCCTGGACCCAGCCGCCGAGCTGGGTGGCGATATTGGTCCGCGAATTGTTGAGAATGAGACCCTGGGACTGGACGTCGAACTGGCTGTAGGTGTTGCGCGAGACGCCGGTGGCGCCTGGCGTCTGGATGTTGACCAGCGGCAGGCCGTTGGCGGCGGTGAGCACCGTCGGCTGCTGGCTGGCGTGGGCGGCCTTGTAGGCGACGGCCTGGGCGGCTGCGTCGTCGGGCCGTATCGCCGCCAGACCGAGGGCAAGGAGCAGGCTCAGGGAGAGTGCGCGCAGCCGGACCCAGCGCGCGGGCGCCAGACGGCCCGCGCCGTTTGTCGTTCCCGCCGTCTTGCCCTCGCCGACGGCACTTTCCATGACCGCCATCATTTGGCCGCGTTTTTTGTTGAATACGACGCGGTACAGATGTTTGTTCATTTGTCGCTCCCTGGCTCTTGTTCGTGGGGTCGCTGGCGGCGGTCGGCGCGGGCTCAGTAGCTCAACGTCAGATTGAAGCCAACGGTGGTTCTGGCGGTCTTGAAGCCGTCGGGCTGGCGTACCGGTTGCCCGACGAAGAGGTCGTATCCGAGGATCCTGTTGCTGCCGCGCAGGCCGAGCGCGGCGCCGGTCAGCCGTTTGCCGACCAGTTGCCTGGCCGATGGGCCGCCGACTTCGCCGTGGTCGAGGGCGGCGTAAAGCTCCTGTCCGGCAATGGTCAGCCCCAGTTCGTTGCGCACGATCCAGCCACGCTCGGCCATGAGAACGCTTTCGCCGTCGAACCCGCGGACGGTATGGCGCCCGCCAATGGAAAAGCGGTCTTGCGGCACCAGCGGTGTCCGGTTCCATTGTGCCCGCCAGAGTCCGCTGTAACGCAGGTCGTGTTCGCCGACCTTGAACGGCAGTGTGAGGGCGTTTTCGGTGGTGACGAGGCGCGGGCGGGCGGTGCCGTCGCCAAAGGCGTCTTCCGGGGCGCGCAGCGCGGCGAAGGCGCCGGTGCCGTGCCGATAGGCGGCGCCGAGATCGAGCGTGGCGTCGCCCAGAAAGGCGCGGTGGGCCAAGGCGGCTTCCCAGCCGGCCATGCGCCGGCGTTGGACCGCGATTTCGGTGTCGTCGATGAAGTTGGCCGATGTCGTGAGGTAGCCGCGCAGCGAGGCGGTGGTTTTGTTCGCGGCGTCGCGATGGATGACGCGCGACAGTTTGAGTTCGCTGTTGCGGCTGGTGCCGCTGTAACGGTACGCCTGGCTGGCGCCGGCGACGGTCTGGTGGTAGCGGTTGGCGCTGAAGGTGGCGCCGAGCAGGTGGTACCCCCAGGGGAGCGAGTAGTGCGCGGTGTTCCCGCGGGTGCCGCGCGAGCCGGATTGGCCGCCGCCGAGATCGCGATTGATGCTCAGATAGGCGAGGTCGTTGAGCGTCAACAGGTGGTCGCCTGACAGTGTGGCGCTTCCTTGATAGGTGCCGGTGGCCCGGGAGCCGCCGTCGTTGGCGGTCAGGGTGACGCGGAAGGGGCGGGTCTGCCGCCAGGAAATCACCAGATCGCTTTCGCCGGGCTGGTCGCCGGGGACGATCTGGATGTCGGCGTCGGCGGTCGGGACGCGCTTGAAATTCTCCAGGGCTTGTTCGATGTCGCGCAAATTAAGCAGGTCGCCCGGCTTGGCGGGTAGCGCGTTCCAGGCGTTGGCCCGCGCGCCGCTGTCGTCGCTGAAGCGGATGGCGCGGAGGCGTCCGGGAATGATCGTCAGGGTCAGAACGCCCGTTTGCAAGTCTTGCGTTGCGGCGAGAACACGGGTGGTGACGAAGCCGCGTTCGATGATCGCGTTTTGAATGCGTTGCATTGCACGGTGGATGCCGGCGGTGCCGAGGCAGCGCCCGAGGGCCGGGTCGTCCGGTGGGTTGGCGGCCGAGACGGCGTCGTCGAAGACCGGGAAATCGCTTTGGAGAACAATCCGGTCAATAACGAAACAGGGGGTTTCCGTTTCGGGCAGTTTGGGGGGCGGGTCGGCCTTGACGGCCGGCAGGCGGACGTCGGGCGTTCGTTCTTGTTGTTCGCGCAAGGCGCGGGTGCGTTCCTGTTGCCGTTGCAGTTCCTGGCCGGCGATGTCGCCAGCGGGCGATTGGGCGTTGGCGCCGGGAACGAGAAGGCTGCAAAGCAGCAGGGCCGCCAGCGGTGGATACCCGCGCGGCGGTGCGGGCGGACTCGGTTTTCGCGGCCGGCCGTGGGCGACGTCGGCGCACGCGCGGCCGTCGGCAACACGGTGCCGTGGGAAGGGAAAGGTCATGTCGTCGGTGGCCGAAGGACTGAAAACGTTCGGCGAGGGTGCGTTTGATCAGGACCGTATTGAAACACAAAATGTGTGCGAAACAACGGTGCCGAACAATAATCTTTCCATAAAACATCGTGTTAGTGCTTCAGAACGCCTGCCAAGGGGGCGGGCGCCCCTGGTCGATCAAATGGCGCCGTCGCACTCGTGACCGGCCTCCGTTTCCGGGCGGAAAACGCCGGCTTCGGTGACCACGGCGTCGAGCGGCTGGTCGTGCGACCGACGGTGCATGGACGGCAGGCGCGCCAGTTCGAAGGCGATGCCGATGGCCAGTGGTCGGGGATGCCACGTGGCCAGGGTGCGATCGAAATAGCCGCCACCGTACCCGAGCCGAAAGCCGGCGGCGTCGAAGCCGTTGGCCGGGATCAGCAGCGCCGTGGGGATGATGTGTTCGCCGGCGGCCGGCGTCGGAATGCCGTAGCGGTCGATGCGCATCGGAGTGGAGGGTGTCCAGGCACGGAATGCGAGAGCGGCGGTGTCGTCGATCACCACCGGTAGCGCCGCCTTGAATCCTGGTCGCGCCGCCGCCAGCCAGCGCGCGATCAGCGGCCGGAGATCGGGTTCCTGTTTGTAGGGCCAGCAAAAGCCGAGACGCATGTCGGCGAGTTCGGGAAACCCGGCGCGCAGATGCGCGCGAACTTGGCGGGAAAGCCGCGACCACTCGTCGACGGAGAGCGCCAGCCGGCGCGCGAGCAGCGCCTGGCGCAAGGCCCGACGTTCGACATCGGCGTCAGCGCTGGGGAGTGCAGGACGGGCGGGCGTCGGCGCGGCGACCATGTGATATGCTCGTGGGCAATTTTTTCCGGAAATCCAGCTTACCATGAAGAGGTTCCATCCCCATCGTTGTCTCGCCGGCATCGCTTTCCTCGCGGCTTCCGCCGGCGTCCTCGCACTGAGCGGCGACGAGCAGTTTCTGATGGCCCGCGACGCGTCGCGGGCCGGCGACAGAGCCAAGCTGGAGCGTCTGGCGCCGTCCTTGCAAAGCCACGAACTGGCCCCCTACGTCGACTACTGGCGCTTGCTGATCGATTTCAAAGACTCCAAGGACCCCGATCCGACGTCGATCAATGCTTTTCTGAACAGCAACGACGGGTCCTACGTCGCCGAAAAGTTGCGTGGCGACTGGCTTCGTCAGTTGGGCAAGAAACAACAATGGACGGCTTTCATGGCGGAATACCCGCGCCTGGCGCAACCGGATCAGGATTTGGCGTGCCATGCGCTGCAAGGCCGGCGGGCGCTGGGCGACAAAAAGGCGCTCGACGACGCCATGGCGCTCTGGCTGACATTGCTTGAACCTCCGGAACCCTGCTACCCGGTTCTTGAAGCGCTGATCGTCGACAAGCGCGTTCTCGCCGACGCCGTCTGGGAGCGCATCCGCCGCCAGTTCGAAGCGAACAAAATCCCGGCGGCGCTGTACACCATGAACTACCTGCCGGCCAGTCAGATGCCCGAGAAGAAAGTGGCGCAGACGCTCGCCGACACCCCGCTGCCCTGGCTGAGCCGCTTACCGGCCGACTTCGCGGCCAATCGCGCGCAACGCGAACTGGCGGCCCTGGCCATCCAGCGTCTGGCCCGCAACGACCCGCGCGCGGCGGCCGAGCAGTTGGGAAAAATCGCCGCGCAACTCAAAGGCGGCGAAAGATCGTGGGCGTGGAATCAGATCGGCTGGCAGGCGGCGCAGCGGCACATGCCGGAAGCGCTCGACTGGTATCGGCAGGCCGGCGACGGCCCCCTTTCCGACGAGACCGCGCAGTGGAAGGTTCGCGCCGCCCTGCGCGCGCAGGACTGGCCAAGCGTTCGTGGAACGATAGAGAAAATGCCGGCCCCGCTGGCCGCGCAGCCGGCCTGGGTTTATTGGTTGGGACGCGCCTATCGCGCCGAAGGTCGCCATGACGACGCCAACGCAATGTTCGCCAGAATTGCCGGCCAGCCCGATTTTTACGGCAACCTGGCCAATGACGAACTGGGCAAGGCCACCGCCACGCCGAGCAAACCGACTTCGCCGACCCGGGATGAATTACTGCAAGTGACGGCCAACCCCGGCGTGCAGCGGGCACAGGCGTTCTTCCGCCTCAACTTGCGCACGGAGGGCGTTAAGGAATGGGCTTGGGCCTTGCGCGGCATGAGCGACCGGGAACTCCTGGCGGCATCCGAAATCGCCGCGCGGGCCGGCATGTATGACCGTGCCATCGCCGCCGCCGATCGCACCCGTCTGGAACACGACTACTCGATGCGCTATCTGGCCCCGTATGGCGATCAGGTCCGCCCGGCGGCACGCAATCAAGCGCTCGACGACGCCTGGGTTTACGGACTGATGCGCCAGGAAAGCCGGTTCGTCAGCACCGCGCGCTCGCACGTCGGCGCCTCCGGCCTGATGCAATTGATGCCGGCCACCGCCAAATGGGTGGCCAACAAGATCGGCCTCAAGGATTTCCAGCCAGGCCGGGTCAACGACACCGAAACCAATGTCTTGCTGGGTACCACCTACATGCGTCTGGTGCTCGAAAATCTCGACAGTCACCCCGTGCTGGCCTCCGCCGCCTACAACGCCGGCCCGGGACGCGCCCGCCGCTGGCGCGCCGACATTCCGCTCGAAGGCGCGATCTACGCGGAAACCATCCCGTTCAGCGAAACGCGGGATTATGTCAAGAAAGTAATGAGCAACGCCGTCTTCTACGCCGCCTTGTTCGAAGGCAAACCGCAAACGATCAAAAGTCGTCTCGGCATCATTCCGCCACGTGCCGGCGGCGAGGCCAAGGGCGAGAGTTTGCCTTAAAATGACGTTTTTCCCGAACCTCATTTCACCGGTAGGATGCCATGGAAATTAAGAACGTGCTGTTGCTGGGTGGTAGCGGTTTTGTTGGTGGCTGGATAGCCAGTGCCCTGTCGGATCGCGGTGTGCGGGTGACCATTCCGACCCGTCGTCGAGAGAACACCAAGCAACTGATCATGTTGCCGATGATCGACATGGTCGAGGCCAACATCCATGACCCACGGGCGCTCGCGGAACTGATGCAGGGCCAGGACGCCGTGATCAACCTGGTCGGCATCCTGCACGATGGCGACTCCCGCCTGCCTTTCGGCAAGGGCTTCGCCAAGGCGCACGCCGAATTGCCGAAAACGATCGTTGGCGCCATGCGCCAAAGCGGCGTCAAGCGCCTGGTGCACATGAGCGCCTTGCAGGCCGGCGTCAAGGCGCCGTCGGAGTATCTGCGCTCGAAAGGCGAAGGCGAAGCGGCGGCGCGGGCGGCAACGGGCGATCTGGAGGTGACCATTTTCCGCCCGTCGGTCATTTTCGGACCGGACGACGCCTTCCTCAACACCTTCGCCAAGCTGGCGCGCCTCTTTCCGGTGCTGCCGCTGGCCAGCGGCGCGGCGGCCTTTCAGCCGGTATTCGTCGGCGATGTCGCCAACGCCTTTGTCGATTGCCTGGGTAAACCAGCCACTTTCGGTCAGACCTACGAATTGTGTGGGCCAAAAGTCTATACCTTGCGCGAGCTGGTCGAATACGCCGCCAAACTGATCGAAAAGCCGCGCCGAATCATCGACCTGGGTACCGGCGGCTGGGCCTATTTGCAGGCCGGCGTGATGTGGCTGCTCCCGAATCCGCCGCTGTCGCCGGACAACCTGCGCTCGATGGAAGTCGATAGCGTGACCAACGGTTCGCGCGACTATCCCGACTGGCGGCCGACGCCGCTGGAAGCCGTGGCGCCGTGTTACCTTTCGCCGAACGAACTGACGCAGTTTCGCCTGGACCGCTACCGTTTCCGGGCCGGCCGCTGAGCGAACGGGCTGGCGGATCGCACGAGGCGCGCCGACCGACGCCTCGTGCCCCGACCGACCCCACTGACGACGACCACTCGCGATGATGCAAGTTTTCGCCGTTGGCGGCGCCGTGCGTGACGAGTTGCTCGGTTTGTCGGTGCAGGACCGGGATTATGTCGTCGTCGGCGCGTCGCCCGAGGAAATGCTGGCGCGCGGTTTCAAACCGGTCGGCAAGGATTTCCCGGTTTTTCTCCACCCCGAAACGCACGAGGAATACGCGCTGGCGCGCACCGAGCGGAAAACAGGCCCCGGCTACAAGGGTTTCGCTTTCAGCGCCGCACCGGCCGTCACGCTGACCGACGATCTGGCGCGCCGCGACCTGACGATCAACGCCATCGCCCGCGCCGCCGACGGCACGCTGACCGATCCCCACGGCGGGGTGGCCGATCTGAGGGCGGGCGTGCTGCGTCATGTCGGCCCGGCGTTCGTCGAAGACCCGGTGCGCGTACTCCGTCTGGCGCGTTTCGCGGCGCGTTTCGCCGATTTCACCGTCGCTCCGGAAACCCTGTGCCTGCTGCGCGAGATGGTCGCCGCCGGAGAAGTCGACCACCTGGTCGCCGAACGGGTCTGGCAGGAACTCGCCAAGGGCCTGATGGAAGCCCGGCCGTCGCGAATGTTCGAGGTCTTGCGCGACTGCGGTGCCTTGGCACGGCTGCTTCCCGAACTCGACCGCCTTTTCGGCGTGCCGCAGCGTGCCGACTTCCATCCGGAAGTCGACACCGGCGCGCATGTGCTGATGGTTGTCGAGCAGGCCGCGCAACGCGGCTGTGCGCTACCGATCCGCTTCGCCGTCCTGCTGCACGATCTCGGCAAGGGCGGCACGCCGGCCAGCGACCTGCCCCGCCACCCCGGTCACGAGGCACGCAGCGTCGAACTGGCGCGCGCCGTCTGCGCGCGGCTCAAGGTGCCGGCCGATTGCCGCGATCTGGCGTTGCTGGTGGCGCGCCACCATGGCGACATTCATCGGGGCCCGGAAATGGGCGCCGCGGCCGTCGTCCGTTTGCTGGAAGCGACCGATGCTTTCCGGCGACCCGCGCGCTTCGAGCAACTGCTGGAGGCCTGCGCCTGCGACTTTCATGGCCGGCTCGGTTGGCAAGACATTCCCTACCCGGCGGCGCCACTGTTCCGACGCGCATTGACGCAGGCGCGCCGCGTCGATGCGGCGGCGATCGCCCGTCATGGCAGCGGACCGGAAAAAATCGCCGCGCGTTTGCACGAAGCGCGCGTGACGGCGGTAAAAGCGCCGGATACCACCGACGCCCCTGAATCCGCGCCAACTCCAACACTCCAACACTCCAACGCCCCAACGAAACAGTGAGGCGGTGGCGGGCTAGAGGGTCACGCTGCGATCGCCGACGGCGAAACCGAGCAATGGCTCGGCAATACCCTTGCCCAGCGCCATGACTTTGAACAGCTCGCCCATTTCCGCGGGAGAGATCAGTTTTTGCGCCGCGCCGGCCAACGCCAGATACGATCGCGGATCGTCCGTCGGCGTGCGCGCCAACACCTCGGTCAAACCGCAGTTGAACAGGAAATTCGCCTGCGTGGCATAGCCGAGCAGTTCCAGACCGGCGCCGCAAGCACTTTCGACAATCGCCGTGAAATCGACGTGCGCGGTGATGTCCTGCAATCCAGGCAAATAGAACGGTTCGCCGTGCGCATGGTGGCGGTAGTGGCACATCAAGGTGCCGGCATGACGTTGCGGATGATAGAACTCGCGACGGGGAAAACCGTAGTCGATCAGCAGCAACGCGCCGCGTCCGAGCACGGCCGCCCACTCCGCAATCCACGCCGACGCCGCCAGCGGGATTTCGCTCAGGTAACCGGGCGGCAATTCGCGGTCCGCGGCCACCGCCCGCGCTTTCGCCAGCAGGGCGCCGGTCGCCGGACGCTCGCGCCAGACGAATCGTCCATCGTCGACAGCCACCCCGCGTTCGGCGATGTCGTCGCCGTGCCAGACGACCAGACCGACCGGCATGGCGTCCAGCACTTCGTTGGCCAGCACCACGCCGTCGAAATGCGTCGGCAGACGCTCCAGCCACGACACGCGCGGCAGTAGATGCGGCGCGCGCGCGGCGAGTTTTTCGCCTTGTCGCGCCCGCAGTTCGCCGGAAAGTTCAAGAATGGCGTAGCTGTCTGGCAACGCGCCGCGGCGCTCCAGTTCGCCTAGCAGATCGACGGCAAGCTGCCCGCTGCCGGCGCCGACCTCGATGATCCGCGGCGCGCTGAGCGCCAGCAGTTGTGCCACCTGCGCGGCGAGCGTTTGTCCGAAAGCGGCGCAAAGTTCCGGCGCGGTGACGAAATCGCCGGCCGCGCCGAATTTGCGCGCCCCGCCGGCGTAATAGCCCATGGCCGGCGTATACAAGGCCCGTTCCATGAAGCGATCGAAGCCGATCCAGCCGCCGGTTCCGGCAATTTCATCGGCGATATGGCGGCTCAAGGCGTCGCTGCACGCAAGCGCTTCGGCCTCTGGCGCGGGCAAGGCCGCGTTGGCGACGGGAGAGCGTATCAGCATGGCACCGATGGGTGGTGGTCGCCCCGCATGCCGGGCGCCCATGCGGCTGGCCTCCGGCAGACGACCGAGAAAGGCCGCGGCGACACGGCGCGACACATCGGCATTACCCGGCGAACGGCAATGCCGTCACTGCTCGTGCCTTTCGAAACGAACCTTCCCGTACATTTCTGGATGCGTGATCGCCAACCAGTAGCCGGCCTCGGATTCGGCGCGGGTCCAGGTCGCCGCGCGCAACGGGATGAATTGAGGTTCGCCACCTACCGACCACTCCAGGGTATAGCTGTGCAGGCCACCGCGACCTTGGCGGTGAATCTTGCATACCGACGCGGGAGACTCGCGACGGAGTCGCGCATTGCCGTCGTCGGCCAGGCGCAAACGATAATTCGGTCCCTTGCCTTGATGCTGAACGACGAACTCGCGCCTGTCGGCGGCGGCATGGACGATTTCCCATTCCGCGCAGGCTTCGATGATCGCGCCAAAGGGCACCCCGGCCTCGTCGGGAATGATTTCGGCGCTGACCGGGTGGTCGTCTTCGCCGCCCTCGACCAACTCGTGCCATGGCAAACCCCGGCGAGTGGGCGGTGGAAAGGGCAGTGCGTGCTTGCCTTGCCGAATCCGGGCGAACAGTGACGATTTCCTGACATCCTCTAGGTCGATGGTGGGAAACGTCGAACGCGGATCGGAGCGGAAATTGCCCGCCCCCATGTAGCCGACATCCCAGAGCGTTCTCAGCCATTCGGCCGTGTCAAGGGCCACCTGCGCCAGTTGCTCGTCCAGTTCGGTGATGCCGGGATCGGGTTCATGGTGCACGCGCGCCTCCTCGGCATGCGCCGCCGTTTCGCGAATCCGCAAACGGATCAACTCGCGCCAGAGGCGACCGACCCATTCCGCATCGTTCGGGGACAGGTCCTCGATGCGATCGGACAAGGTCAAAAGTTCGTCGGCGTCGAGAGGTTTATCCGGATCAATCATAAGCCACGCTCCCTGATGATGATGGTCGGCAGTGTAACTGTTATGGCAGCGGGATGGACCTTTTTTTGGCGAGGAAACAACGGGAATCCGCTAGAATCGGGCTCTTTTCGGCGCGGATCGGAACGAAAAAAATGAACGCGAAAACGATATTGGTTACCGGCGCCGCCAAGCGACTGGGTCGTGCGATCACGACCGAATTGCACGCGACGGGCGCCAACGTCATGCTTCATTATCGTCGGGCGGCGTCCGCCGCCGAGTCCCTGGTCGCCGAATTGAATGCCATTCGACCGTCGTCGGCGGCTTGCTTGCAAGCCGACCTGCTGCAAGTCGAGACCTTGCCGGAATTGGTGGCCGGCACGCTGGCGCGTTTCGGCCGTCTCGACGCGCTGGTCAACAACGCCTCGAGTTTCTTTCCCACGCCCCTTGGAAACATCGATCTGGCGGCATGGGACGACCTGATGGGCAGCAACCTCAAGGCGCCGCTGTTTCTCACCCAGGCCGCCGCGCCGTACCTGAGAGCCGCGCGTGGCGCGGTGGTCAACATCACCGACATTCATGCCGAACGGCCATTGGCCGGCTATCCGCTTTATTGCGCCGCCAAAGCGGGCTTGCTGGGGTTGACGCGCGCGCTGGCGATCGAAATGGCGCCGCACGTGCGGGTCAATGCCGTCGCGCCGGGCCCCATTCTATGGCCGGAAAGCGACGTCTTCGACAAGGCCACGCAACACGACATCGTCGCGCATACCTTGCTGAACCGGGCCGGTTGTCCGCGCGATATTGCCCAGGCGGTGCGCTACCTGCTGGATGACGCCAACTATGTCACAGGTCAGGTGGTCAACGTCGATGGTGGACGCACCGCTCACCTGTAACATTGTTCAGAACGCCAAGCCGCAGGAGAGAGAGACCGTTGGAACCATCGAACACCTTGCTACGCATCAGGAAACGTCTCGAAAGCAGCGCCGGCAAGGCGATCGCCGACTACAACATGATTGAAGACGGCGACACGGTGCTGGTCTGCGTATCGGGCGGCAAGGATTCCTACACCTTGCTGTCGGTATTGCTGGCCTTGCGTGAACGGGCGCCGGTCGATTTTCGTGTGATCGCCATGAATCTCGACCAGAAACAGCCCGGGTTTCCCGCCGAGATTCTGCCGGGCTACCTGTCCACGCTCGGTATCGAGTATCGCATTGTCGAGCAGGATACTTACAGCATCGTCAAGAGCAAGATTCCCGAAGGCAAAACGACCTGCTCGCTCTGTTCGCGGCTTCGCCGCGGCGTGATCTACCGGACCGCCAAGGAACTCGGCGCCAACAAGATTGCCCTTGGCCACCATCGCGACGACATCGTGCATACCCTGTTTCTCAACCTGCTTTTCGGTGGTCAATTGAAGGCGATGCCGCCCAAGCTTCTCACCGACGACGGCGCGCATGTGGTGATTCGGCCGTTGGCCTATTGCGCAGAGAAAGATATCGCCCGTTTCGCGCGCGGCATGGCCTTCCCGATCATTCCTTGCAATCTGTGCGGCTCGCAAGACAACCTCCAACGGCAGAAAATCCGCGAAATGATGGCCGACTGGGACAGCCGTTTTCCGGGACGCACCGAGGCGGTATTTTCAGCGTTGCAGAAAGTGATTCCGTCGCATCTGGCGGACAACGCGTGCTTCGATTTCAAAAACCTGCGCGTCGGCATGGCAATGCACGCGGCTGGCGGCGACACGTTGTTCGATCCGCCGGCCTTGTCCGGAACACCTGAGCAGAAACTGCGAAACTGGGGGCTCTTGTCATGAGCACTGATGAAAAAGGCTTGTCGATCGTGGTTGCCGCCGTCGCCAGCAGTCCGCGATTATTTGAAAAACTCAATGGCACCGAAGCGCTCTACGCCGTCGAACGCTGCCAGAAACGGATGACGCGCGGCATCGATGGGTTTCGCGGCCGTATCGTCCGCGGCACGCGCGATGAAATCGTGGCCGCGTTCGTCACTCCGGACGAGGCGTGTCAGGCGGCGATCGCCATGCAAAGACGGCTGGGCGACTTGCCGCCCGTTGGTGGCATCAAGCTGGCGGCCCGGGTGGGAGTGCATCATGGGCGGGTCATCGACGACGGAAACGATATCGTCGGGCACGGTCTCAGCGTTGCCGAGGCGCTGGCGGGCCTGGCAACGGCCGGGCAGATTCTGATCGGCGGCGAGACGCGGAACAAACTCTCGCCGCTTCTGCAATCGCTGACACACGGTCTGGCGAAAGTCTGGCTGCAAAGCCTGGCGGCCGAACAATCGGTTTACGAAGTCCATTGGCTGGAATCCCGGAGTCCGGCGATCAAGGCGGCTACCGACTCCTCGACGCCGAACAGCGACAAGAAACAGCGCTTGCGCGTCTCATACGGCAATCGCACCATCGTCCTGGAAAACAAGGAAGACAGCGTGGTCATCGGCCGGGACACCGCCAGCCAGATCACCGTGCATGACCGCCGCGTGTCGCGTCAACATGCCCGCATCGAGCGCGTCGGAGACTATTTCGTCTTGAGCGATCTCAGCACCAATGGGACTTTCGTCACCCTCGCGGGGGAGCCGGAACTGTTGCTGAAGCGCGAGGAATTCATTCTGCGCGGTAGCGGCATCATCGCCTTCGCCGCCTCGGCGAACCATCCGGCAACCGACGTCGTCGAGTTCGAACTTTTTTAGCGGTCGGACAACCGTCGCCACGGCTTACGGCGGCAGCGCGCGCGCCACGACCAGCAAGGACACGTGCGACGCACCGTGCAACTTGACGGTTCGCGCCAACTCGTCCAAAGACGCTCCGGTGGTCATCACGTCATCGATCAGCAGCAGGCGCTTGCCGCTGAAGTCCGTGCGGCAATGAAACGCCCCACGCACGTTTCGCGCCCTTTCCCGCCAGGGCAAATCGGCCTGTGCGGCGGTCTGGCGGTGGCGGAGGCAACCGCGCGCGTCAACGGCGACGCCGAGAGCCTTGGCGACCGGGCGTGCCAGTTCCAAAGCCTGATTGAAGCCACGCTCGCGCAAGCGCAAGGGGTGCAAGGGCAAGGGAACGATCAGATCCGCCCGCACACCGTCAGCCAACAGCGCCAGATGCCGGCCGAAGTAGGCGCCAAGCGCCAGACGATGACCGTACTTGAACGACTGCACCAGTTTGTCCACCGGGAATGCATAGCTGAAGGCCGCGATCGTCGCGTCGTAATGCGGTGCTTTTGCCTGGCATCGTCCGCACATTTCGCCGTTGGGCGTCGGAATGGCGCAACGGGGACAAAGATTCGCCGGCAGGCGCGGCAAATCCGCCTCGCAAGACGGGCAAAGGACGCGCGGCACGCCGACAGCGCCGCATAACAGACAATCCTGGGCCAGCAGTCGCGCGAACGACCCGCGGACCCGGCGGACGCTTTGAGTTAAGATTGACATCCTTCCAGTGCTCGCAAGCAAATCGTCACGGGCCGCAATTCACCTTATACATAGGTCTCAAACTCATGAACGCCATTCCGCAAGCCGCGACGCGCACGCCTTCGAGCGCCGCTTCGTCAGACAAATCCCGCTGGACTGTCGCCGATGTCGAGGCACTGTACCAGATTCCGCTGATGGATCTGGTTTACCGCGCCCAGCAAGTCCACCGTGAAAATTTCGACGCCAACGAAATTCAGCGCTCGACGCTACTTTCGGTGAAAACCGGCGGCTGCTCGGAAGATTGCGGTTATTGCTCGCAATCCGCGCGCCATCATACCGAAACGGAGCGCGAAGCCTTGATGCCGCTTGACGACGTCCTCGCGGCGGCGCGGGCGGCCAAGGACAAGGGCGCGTCGCGTTTCTGCATGGGCGCGGCCTGGCGCGGACCGAAGGACAAGGACCTCGCGCAAGTCACCGAAATGATCCGCGCCGTCAAGGGGCTCGGCCTGCAAACCTGTGTCACCCTCGGCATGCTCAAGGACGGACAGGCCGAGGAACTGAAGGATGCCGGGCTCGATTACTACAATCACAACCTCGACACCGACGCGTCTTTTTACGGGCAGGTGATCACCACCCACAAGCACGCGGACCGACTCGACACGCTGGGACAGGTGCGCGATGCGGGAATCAAGGTCTGCTCGGGCGGCATTATCGGCATGGGCGAGTCGCGTCGGAATCGCGCCGCCTTGATCGTCCAGCTGGCCAATCTCAATCCGCCACCGGAATCGGTGCCGATCAACAACCTGGTGCCGATTCCCGGCACGCCTCTCGCCAACGTCGCGCCGCTCGACAACTTCGAGTTCGTGCGCACCATTGCCGCCGCGCGGATCGCCATGCCGACCAGCTTCGTGCGCTTGTCCGCCGGCCGGGAGGCGATGTCGGAAGAATTTCAGGCGCTGTGTTTCCTTGCCGGCGCCAATTCGATCTTTTACGGCGAAAAACTGCTGACCACCGGTAACGCCGAAGCCAGCCGCGACGAAGCGTTGTTCGAAAAATTGGGCCTGCGTCCGATCTGATCGCCCATGAAGGCCACGGCGCAGTTCGTCGATCCGCGCCAGGTTCGACGGAATTTCGCGCGCGCCGCCGCGACTTATGACCAAGTTGCCGTGTTACAGCGCGAAATCGGCTGCCGGATGCTGGAGCGGCTGGATTATGTGCGTCTCGAGCCGACACAGATTCTCGATCTCGGCTGCGGCACCGGCGCCAGCCTGACCGCTCTGCACCAACGCTACCCCAAGGCAACCTTGATCGGTGTCGATTTGAGCGAAGCCATGTTGCGCGTCGGCCGGGCACACGGTTCGCGTTTACGCTGGCTGCTGCCGTTTCTGCGTGTCGATCGCGCGCCGCTGCTGGCAGCGGAAGCGACGGCGCTGCCAATCAAACCCCTGAGCGTCGATTTGCTGTGGTCAAACCTGCTGCTGCCGTGGATCGATGACCCGCTGGCGGTCTTTCACGAAGCACATCGCGTGCTCAACGTCGACGGCCTGCTGATGTTCTCGGCCCTGGGGCCGGACACGCTCAAGGAATTGCGCGCCTGTTTTACCGACGGTGATGCGCATACCCATCGCTTCACCGATCTGCACGATTACGGCGACATGCTGCTCGCCAGCGGCTTTGCCGACCCGGTGATGGATGTCGAAACGGTGACCATGACCTATCCCGGTTTCGACGACCTGCTGGCCGACCTCCGGCGCAGCGGCTCCGCTTGCGCGATGCAATCGCGCCGCCGCGGCCTGATGGGACGCGCGGCATGGGCCGCGACGCGCGCCGCGTATGAAAGCCTGGCCCGTGACGGTCGCCTGCCAGCCACCGTCGAGGTGGTTTACGGACACGCCTGGAAAACCGCGCCCAAGAAAACAGCGGACGGGCGTGCGATCATCCGCTTCGAACCCAGGCAACGCTTGCGCTGAACGGGCGGCGGCACAAGTGGTCGGAGCGGATCTCGCGTCCGACCGCCAACGGCGATTCAAAGAAAAAATTCTTCCAGCCGCTCGAAGACCTCGTGTTCGGCGCCGTGCCGGCGGACCGCCAGCACATCCTCCAGCTTCTCGACCTGCTTGACCATCTGTTCCAGCCGCTCGTCTTCGTTGACCAACAACCAGATGCGACTGGTGGCGCCGCCACCCACCGGCATGCACAAAATGCCTTCCACGTTGTACGCCCGCCGCGAAAAAAGGCCGACGACGTGCGACATCACGCCGGGGTGGTTATTGACATCGAGTTCAAGCACCGTGCGCGATAGGGCGTTGTTTTCCGTCGTTGAAATTGAATTCATCGTTCAGCCTCCGATCATTTCCTTGTTGGCGGCACCGGGCGGCACCATCGGCAGCACTTGCTCGTGCAGGGCGATACTGGCGTGGATCAGCGCCGGTCCGCGTTGGCGCAGGGCAGCGGCCAGAGCGGCCAGCGGATCGCTTTCATGGTCGAGATCGATCGCCGGCACGCCAAAACCCTCGGCCACCCGGATGAAATCCGGCATGCCCTTGAACCGCGAGGCGTAAATGCGTTCGCCGTAGAACATCGTCTGTTGCTGGAAAACCAAACCCAGCGAGGCGTTGTTCATCAACACGATCTTGACGTTGACCTTTTCCTCGGCGGCGGTGACCAGTTCCTGCACGTTCATCAGGATGCTGCCGTCGCCGGTGAAACAGACTACCGTCCGCTGCGGCTCGGCCAGCGCGGCGCCGATCGCCGCGGGCATGCCGAAACCCATCGTGCCCAGGCCCCCGGACGTCAGCCACTGCCGCGGCCGCCGCAACGGATAGGCTTGCGCGACCCACATCTGGTGCTGGCCCACGTCGGTACAGATCGTCGCCTCGTCGTCGAGGCAATCGGACACCGCGCGAATCAAACCGTATGGGGTGCGCGGATCGTCGATACCCGGCATGCGCAGCGGCTGCGCCGCTTTCAGTTCGGCCACGCGCGCCAGCCACCCCTGGCGCGCTTGCGGCTTGATCGACGGCAACAAAAGCCGTAGCGACTCGTCGACATCGCCGGCGATGCCGACATGCGCGGTCTTGATCTTGTCGAGTTCCGACGGATCGATGTCGATATGCACGATTTTCGCTTGTGGGCAAAAACCGGCCACCTTGCCGGTCGCCCGGTCGTCGAAACGCGCGCCGACGGCAATCAGCAGGTCGCATTCGTCGAGCGCCAAATTGGCGTAGCGCGCACCGTGCATGCCCAGCATGCCCATGGAAAGGGAATGGTCGACGGGCATGGCGCCCAAAGCCATCAGCGTCATCACCGTCGGCAAGCCGGCTTTCTCGGCCAGGGCGACGGCACGTTCCGCCGCGCCCGAGTGAACCACGCCGCCACCCAGATAAAGTATTGGCTTGGCCGCGTCGTTGATCATCGCGGCCGCCGCGTCGATCAATTCGACGACCGGCGCCGGAGCGGCCGCGGCGACACCGGGTGCCGGCCACTCGCCCACCTCGACGATCTGGTTCTGCACATCTTTCGGAATATCGATCAGTACCGGGCCCGGCCGGCCGGAGGCGGCGATACGAAAAGCGCGCGGAATGATGTCCAGCAAATCCGCCGCCGCGTTGACCAGGAAATTATGCTTGGTGATCGGCAGGCTCAAACCATAAGTGTCGACTTCCTGAAACGCGTCGGTGCCGATCATCGCCCGCGGCACTTGCCCGGTGATCGCCACCATCGGAATCGAATCGAGCTTGGCATCGGCAATGGCGGTCAGCAAATTGGTCGCGCCCGGCCCGGAAGAGGCCATGCACACCGCCGGCTGGCCAGTGGCGCGGGCCATGCCCTGGGCGATGAAACCACCTCCCTGTTCGTGCCGCACCAGCACGTGATGAATCAATTTCGATGCCGACAAGGCATCGTAAATCGGCAAAATCGCGCCGCCGGGAATGCCGGCCAAGGTGCGCACACCCTGCCTTTCGAGTAGACGCACGACAATCTGGGCGCCGGAAAGTGTTTCGGGGGAGGATTGAGGCAAGATATTCTCCTTCAAAGGGATGAACATTTCGGCGTCGGCGAGCGTCGGTCCGGAAAAGCAAAACCCCCGCTCGGTTCGCGCCGGCGGGGGTTCTTGAAATTTTCAGTCAGTCGTTATTGCAACTTGACTATTTTCTCTCGGCCCTCGACGACGCGCTCGGTACAACGCCGACGACGCGTACGACAGGGCACAGCACGCCGACCACGGCGAAAGGCGCGAGCAGGCGCAGAGGGCTGAAATCGGCGAGTGAACCACGCATTGTCGTCAAGTCGAAAACATAATGGTCAAGCCGCGATTAGAACCGACGACTTGAGAAAATGCAAGCGCTGATGCCATTGCGCCGAACGGCGTCGGTCATCGCTGCCAACGGCGGCGGTCATTTCCTGTCGATTGGTACGCACGTGCTAAAATCGGCGCCTTTTCAAGGCTTGTGAGGCACACGATGTTTTCCGCAAATGACACTCTGGCAAAAACCGACCCCGAGATCTGGCAAGTCATCGAGAATGAGGACCACCGCCAGGAGCAACACCTCGAACTCATCGCCTCCGAGAACTATGTCAGCCACGCGGTAATGGCCGCGCAAGGGTCGCAATTGACCAACAAGTACGCCGAAGGCTATCCCGGAAAACGCTATTACGGCGGCTGCGACTATGTCGATATCGCCGAGCAATTGGCGATCGATCGCCTCAAGAAACTGTTTGGCGCCGAGGCCGCCAATGTCCAGCCGAATTCCGGCTCGCAAGCCAACCAGGCGGTGCTGATGGCTTTCGCCAAACCGGGCGACACCATCATGGGCATGAGTCTGGCCGAGGGCGGTCACTTGACGCACGGCATGTCGCTGAACATGTCCGGCAAGTGGTTCAAGGCGGTGTCCTATGGCCTCAACGAAAAGGAAGCCATCGATTACGACAGGATGGAAGCGCTGGCGCGCGAACACCAGCCGCGAATCCTGATCGCCGGCGCCTCCGCGTACGCGCTGCGCATCGATTTCGAGCGTTTCGCCAAGGTGGCCAAGGAAATCGGCGCCATCTTCATGGTCGACATGGCGCACTACGCCGGGCTGATCGCCGCCGGTTGCTACCCGAATCCGGTGCCGCATGCCGACGTGGTCACCTCGACCACACACAAGACGCTGCGCGGCCCGCGCGGCGGCGTCATCCTGATGAAGGCGGAGCACGAAAAAGCCATCAATTCGGCGGTTTTCCCTGGTTTGCAGGGTGGCCCCCTGATGCACGTCATCGCCGCCAAGGCCGTGGCGTTCAAGGAAGCGCTGTCGCCGGGTTTCCGCAAATATCAGGAACAAGTGGTCGCCAACGCCCGCGTCATGTCGCGAGTGCTGTCGGAGGAGCGTGGTTTGCGAATTGTTTCCGGCATTACCGAATCGCACGTTTTTCTGGTCGATCTGCGCGCCAAGAACATCACCGGCAAGGATGCCGAGGCCGCGCTCGGCGCGGCGCACATCACGGTGAACAAAAACGCTATCCCCAACGATCCGCAAAAACCTTTTGTGACTTCAGGCATCCGCATCGGCTCGCCGGCGATGACCACCCGCGGCTTCACGGAAATCGAGTCCGAGCAGGTGGCGCATTTGGTCGCCGACGTGCTCGACGCGCCTGACGATCCCGCCGCCTTGCAACGCGTACGCGCCGAAGTCGGCGCTTTGTGCGCCAAGTTCCCGGTTTATGGGGCCAAGACCAGATGAAATGTCCGTTTTGCGGCGCGGACGGCACTGCTGTCGCCGATACGCGCCTCAACGACGATGGCGACAGCGTCCGCCGCAGGCGGCGCTGCGTGAAATGCGACAAGCGGTTCACCACTTACGAGCGGGCGGAGTTGCGTTTGCCGCAAGTGATCAAGAAAGACGGTTCGCGCGTCGATTTCGACCGCGAAAAACTGGTCGCCAGCCTCTGGCTTTCCCTGCGCAAACGCCCCGTCGGCGCGGAGGCGGTTGATGCGGCCATCGGGCGCATCGAGGAGAAACTGCGCGCCATGGGCGAACGGGAAACGGCCTCGGAGAAAATCGGCGAAATGGTGATGAGCGAGCTGAAAAAGCTCGACAAAGTCGCTTACGTCCGCTTCGCTTCGGTTTATCGGCGCTTCGAGGACGTGGACGAGTTCTCAGAAATCATTCGCGAAGTCTCCCGCCCGACCCAAACCTTCAGCCGCTGATGACCTCACGCGTCTTCAGTGCCGCCGACCACGGGTTCATGGCGCGGGCCTTGCGTCTGGCAGAGTCGGGCCTCTACACCACCACGCCGAATCCGCGTGTCGGGTGTGTGCTGGTCCATGGTGGACAAGTCGTTGGCGAAGGCTGGCATCGACGTGCCGGCGAGGCGCATGCCGAAGTGAATGCCTTGCGCGCCGCCGGCGACAAGGCGCGCGGCGCGACGGCCTATGTCACTCTGGAACCTTGCAGCCATCACGGTCGCACGCCGCCTTGCGCCGACGCGTTACTGGCCGCCGGCGTCGCGCGGGTCGTGGCCGCCATGCGGGACCCCAATCCCCTGGTTGCCGGTCAAGGCCTGGCACGCTTGCGCGATGCCAATATCCGGAGCGAGTGCGGCTTGCTGGAGGACGCGGCGCGCGAATTGAATCTCGGCTTCGTTGCGCGGATGACTCGCAATCGCCCGTGGCTGCGACTGAAGCTCGCCGCCAGTCTCGACGGCAAAACCGCCTTGCACAACGGTCATAGCCAGTGGCTGACCGGGCCGGCCGCCAGGCGGGATGGCCATCGCTGGCGGGCGCGGGCGTGCGCGATCCTGACCGGGATAGGCACAGTCCGCCACGACGACCCGCAACTCAATGTACGCGACCTCGATCCCCGGCAAAGGGCAAGCGATGTGCGGCAACCGCTGAAAGTCATCGTCGACAGTCGCCTTGAATTGTCGGCCGACGCCAGATTGTTGCGCGAGGGCCGGGTGCTCGTTGCCACCACCGCACGCGGGCACGCACGATCGCGCATTGCCGATCTGACCGGGCGCGGGGCCGAAATTTTGCAACTCCCGGATGTCGACGGGCGGGTCGACTTGTCCGCGCTGTTGCGGGTGCTGGCCGAACGCGGCATCAACGAAATCCATGCGGAAGCCGGCCATGGTCTCAGCGGTACCCTTTTGGCACGTGGCCTGGTCGACGAACTACTGCTTTATCTGGCGCCGTGCCTGATCGGCGACAAGGCGCGCGGGATGTTCGATCTCCCGGCGCTGGAATCCCTGGCGGGAAAACGCGTGCTGTCTATCCGCGACCTGCGTTCGCTGGGCAACGATTTGCGCGTCGTGGCGCGTTTCAACTGAGGCACGCCGTCGCCGCGCAAACCGCGCACTGCGGGTCCTTGCCGAATTTCACGCTTCGCCATTCCATCGACAGGCCATCGAGCAGCAACAATCGGCCAACGACCGGGGTGCCGGCACCGGCGAGCAACTTGAGCGCCTCGGCGGCCTGCATGGCGCCGACGATGCCGGTCAATGGCGCGAAGACGCCGGTTACCGCGCAGCGCACGTCGTCCACGTCGTCACCTTCGGGAAAAAGGCAGTTGTAGCATGGCGCATCGGCGCGGCGGGTATCGAAAACCGACAACTGCCCTGAAAAACGGATCGCCGCGCCGGAGACCAGCGGCGTGCGGTGAGCGACACAGGCGCGATTGACGGCGTGCCTCGTCGCGAAGTTGTCGCAGCAGTCCAGCACCACGTCGACTCCGGCAACCAGTCTGTCGAGCATCGGGCCCTCCAGACGGGAGGTCAGCGCTTCGACAGTGACTTCGGGATTGATCGACCGCAAGGCCGCTTGGCCGGACAGCGCTTTCGCTTGGCCGAGGCGGTCGTGCGCATGCAGGATCTGGCGTTGCAGGTTGGTCAGATCGATCGTGTCGCCATCGGCGAGAAGTATACGGCCGACACCGGCGGAAGCCAGATACAGCGCGGCTGGCGATCCCAGTCCGCCGGCACCGACAATCAACGCCGTTGCCTTGAGCAAGCGCTCCTGGCCCTCGATGCCGATCTCGTCCAGCAGGATATGGCGGCTGTAGCGCAGCAACTGCCCGTCATTCATCGCCGGAAAGCTGGCATTTATTTGTACTCGCGCCACTCCGGCGGCGTATCGTCATGGTCACCATGCGGGTGGCGTTCCCAGGCATGGGTATAGGCCTCCGATTGGGAGCGCTTGAGTGGCCGCGCGGGGGTATCCAGGTTGTGCAGTTGCGTTTCCTCGACGTAATGGATCAGCGCTCGCCGCATCTTGTTCATCAAGGTATTGTCGAGGTGGTAACCCTGTTCTTCGAGTTCCCCCTCGAGTTCCTGAAGGCAATGTCGACGGAGGTCGTAGGCCACGTCGATCGCGCGCACCGCTTCGCGCAACGCCAGTTCCAGACCACCAAGCGTGCCGAGAAAGCCGGACGCTTCCGACACCTGTCCCGGCGGAAACTTGGCGAAAAAAATGCTCCGCCGCTTTTGAATCGGCTCCGGCTGCCGCAGCATTGCGGGTGATCGTTTCACTGTCGGCGACAGGAAGAAAACTTATCGCGGACTCTGCATGATCTGCATGCCCTTGAGAAGATTCAGCGCCTGTGTCAACTGATAGTCCTTCTTGGACGCCAATTCACGGCTCGGCCCTTCCGATTCGTCGGGATCGTCCTTGGCCGCGCCGACGGCGGCGCCTTTCGGCTTCACCGGCGCCTTGCCGACAGGCGACGATTTCGCCGGCGCTTCCTTCACTTGCGAAGCGGGATCCTTGCTGGCGTCGAGGTGATGATCGAGGTTCGCTTCGCGCAGGCGCTCGGTCGAACCGCCATTGGCGCTTTCTTCGACCACAATGTCAGGGACGATGCCTTTTGCCTGAATCGAGCGACCCGACGGTGTGAAATAGCGCGCGGTAGTCAGCTTGATCGCCGTGTTTCCCGGCAGCGGCAATACCGTTTGCACCGATCCCTTGCCGAATGTCGTCGTTCCAAGAACGATGGCGCGTTTATGATCCTGCAGCGCGCCGGCGACGATCTCGGAAGCGGAAGCCGACCCGCCATTGACCAGCACCACCATCTGCACCTTCCGTGCGTCGGGCGGTAGGCTGCGCATGAAATCGTCACGACTGCCGCGCAGATAGTCGGCCGGTGTGGCGTAAAAACGATGCTTGGCATCGGCTGTGCGCCCGTCGGTGGAAGTAACCAAGGTGTCCGGCGGCAGGAATGCCGCCGAGACGCCTACCGCGTTGTTGAGCAGTCCGCCGGGGTCGTTACGCAGGTCGAGCACCAATCCTTTCAGCGGCCCGGGTTTGAATAGCTCATTCAAATGCTTGACGACGGCGGCGCCTGTGTTTTCCTGGAAGGAAGTGACGCGCAGGTAGCCGTAGCCTTCCTCGACCAGCTTCGATTTCACGCTCTGGACCTTGATCACTTCGCGCGTCAGCGTGATGTCCAGCGGTTTGCTCTCGCCCTTGCGAACGATCGAAAGCCTGATCTGGGACTTCGGTTTGCCGCGCATGCGTTTGACGGCTTCGTTCAGTGTCAGGCCCTTCACCAGGGTATCGTCGATCTTGAAAATCAGGTCACCGGGCTTGACGCCGGCGCGATAAGCGGGCGTGTCCTCGATCGGCGACACCACCTTGACCAGACCGTCTTCCATGCCGACTTCGATGCCGATGCCGCCGAATTCCCCTTGCGTGCTTACCTGTAGGTCCTTGAACGCATCGGCGTCAAGGTAACTCGAATGCGGATCGAGATTGGAAAGCATGCCGCTGATCGCGTGAGTGATCAGCTTCTTGTCTTCCACCGGTTCGACATAGTTGGTCTTGATGGCATTGAAGACTTCGGCGAACGTGCGCAATTCCTCGACAGGCAAATTGGCTCGCGTCTCCTTCTCCGCTATGGCCGAAAATTGCAGGCTGATCAACACCCCACCGACTACCCCGGCACAAACCAGCCCGGCCTGTTTCAACTTACCCATTTATCCCACTCCAGTGCGCACCTCACTTCAAGCTGACCCAACCCGACGGGTCGATTGGTCTTCCTTGGTGACGAAGCTCAAAGTATAAACCGGATTCCGGGTTGCCACCGCTGTTGCCAACCACGGCAATGGGCTCGCCGCTGCGCACCTCGTCGCCCACCTGTTTCAGCAGGGATTCGTTGTTGGCATACACCGAAAGATAGGATTCGCCGTGGTCGACGATCAGCAAGTTGCCGAAACCGCGCATCCATTCGGCAAAGACCACGCGACCGCCGGCAATGCTTTTGACTTCCGACCCGCTACCGGCGCGAATGAACAGGCCGCGCCAGACGCTCCCTTCCTGTCGAGCCGCGCCAAAGCGTCCGACGAGGACACCACGCGTCGGCGGATGAAGAGCGCCTTTCAGACGTGAAAGACCAATTCCTGTCGGCGGTATCGCCGCCGCCCCCTCTTGACGGCTCTCGGATTCGGCCACGAGCGGTCTTTCCGGGGGAGCCACGGATCCCTTCGGCGAGCGATCCGGTTTTGTCGAGCGATTTTCCTGTCGCGCCGATGCTTGTCGCTGCGCCGCCTGTTTTTCCACCGTCCGTCGTTCGGCGTCGCGGACTCGCTCTTCGCGACGGGCGATCTCGCGCGCCTCAAGCGCCTTCGCCGCAATGATTTTAGACAAACGATCAATCAGCGCCGTCATGCGCTTTTCGTCCCGCTGGAGATTGCCGATCTCGTGGCGTTGCGTCGCGATCCGGTATGAAAACGTTTCGAGCATCGCTTGCCGTTGCTGGCGCTGGACAAGCAGACGTTCGTGCTGGATCTTGCGCTTGGCTTCGAGGTCCACCAGTTGCTGGGCTTGCTGGCGCGTTTCTTCTGTCAGCGCTCGCTGGCGCTGCATGGACGATTCGATCGCGAGCAAAATCTCCCGGCGCGCACGACCGATTGTTTCCAGGTAGTGGAGGTCGCGAGCGACTTGACTGGTATCGTCGCCGTTGAGGAACAGACGCAGCGGATCGGGATTGCCGCGCACATATTGGCGGTAAAGCAATTTTCCCAACCTTGCCTGCTGACCTTTCAATTGCCTTTCAAGTTCGTCCGATTGCCTCGCCAGATCGCCAAGCGTTGCTTGCAGCTTGCCGCCTTGCCGCGTTAAGAGGAGCAGCTCGCGTTGCGTCGACGAAATCGCCCGCTCGGTGTCCGCCAGATCGTCGCTCGCGTCGCGGCGAGAACTTTCCGCGGCGGCCATTTCTTTTCGCAACGTGTCGATTTGCGTGCGCAACGAGTCGAGGTCGGCCTGCTTGTCGGCGACTTCGCCAGCGGTCGCCCTTTTTTCGTCGGCTGGCGACGGCTTATGCGTAGCCGTGATACCGGACGATAGACAGAAAAGTATCGCCAGCATCCCGAGCAACCACCGCGGACGCTTGGCGATCCGAGCCACCTTGTCGTCGCGCGATGACATGCCACGCGAGCGAGAGCCGGGAAGACGAAAGAACTTTTCGTTGGTTGTCGTCAACGACGGCACGCGCCTTTCAGTAACATCCGGTAAGCTGCGAAGAGCCATCGCAAGGAAAGCGACTGGGCATCGAATTGACGGCGGAGCGCACGACTACACTGTGTTTTGTCTTATAATGGACCGATTATATGATAAGTAGTCATCCTGGCGCATTGTGTCCATCCAAATCAGCATCATCGATAAGCAGGAACATATCGAGCAGGCGGCCCGTTCGCTAAAGTCCATATCGCATCCTTTGCGCCTGAAAATCCTCTGCGTCATTGGCGACCAGGAAGCATGTGTGCAGGAAATCGTCGACGCCGTCGGGACCTCGCAAAGCAATGTCTCGCAACATCTTGCCATTTTGCGTGAAAAAGGTGTCCTGCTTACCCATAAGCGAGCCAACCGTGTTTACTATCGCGTGGGCGACTCACGCATCCTGCAGTTGATCGGCATGATGCGCGAGGTGTTTTGCGGCGGCTAGGCGTTTTTGACGAGCATCGTTCCCGGCTTGCCGTAGTAGCCGAGAAACGTGCGGCCCTCTTTGCGCTTCTCTCTGTTTCTGGAGTATTCATTGGAATTCATACAGCAAAACATTTATCTGGTGGCGCTTGCGATAGCCAGCGGCACGTGGCTGCTGTTCCTGTCGGCACACCGCCCTGGCGGTGCCAGATCGCTCACAACGACGCAGGCGACTTTGCTGATAAATCGCGAAAACGCGCAGTTGATCGATGTCCGCGAACCGAACGAGTACGTTGGCGGACACCTGAACGACTCCCGCAATATCCCCGCCGGCTCGCTTGAGGAACGGGCAGGGGAGTTGTCGCAATTCAAAGACACGCCACTGATTCTCGTTTGCCAGTCCGGTACTCGATCTGCGGCCGCTTGCGACACTCTGAGCAAACTCGGTTTTACAAAAGTGCATACCCTGGCGGGTGGCGTGCCGGCGTGGGCGGAAGCGGGTTTACCACTTAAAAAAGGGGCGCGTAAATGAATAGCGCCCCTCCTGTCGTGATGTACTCGACCGCCGTCTGCCCGTTCTGCGTGCGCGCCGAGCAGTTGCTGCGCGCCCGAGGCGTGACGACGATCGAAAAAATTCGCATCGACCTTGATCCCGACCGCCGTGCCGAGATGATTGAGCGAACCGCCAAACGCACCGTTCCGCAGATTTACATCGGCGACCGATATATTGGTGGCTGCGACGACCTGCTAGCCCTTGACCGCTCTGGCAAACTGCTGCCCCTGCTGGCTGGCGAACCCGACTAAAACCTTTTTGTCCGTCAGTGATTTTTTCCAACCTCACCTGCCTGAATGACCGATATGAGCGACCAAGAAAACCCGGTATTTGCGATTGAAAAACTTTACGTCAAGGATCTTTCGGTCGAAGTGCCGAATGCGCCGCAGATCTTCCTGGAACGCGACGCGCCGCAAATCGGCATCCAGTTACAAACCAGAGCGCAAGGTGTCGGTGAGGGGGTTTTCGAGGTCACACTGACCACGACAGTGACCTCAAAGATCGGCGAAAAAACGGTCTTCCTCGTCGAAGTCGGCCAGGCGGGCATCTTCCGCGTACAGAATGTCCCGGAAGAAAACATGGACCCCCTGTTGTCCATCGCCTGCCCGAACATTCTCTTCCCCTACGCACGCGAAGTGGTTTCAGATGCCGTCAGCCGCGCCGGTTTTCCGCCGGTATTGCTGCAACCGGTCAATTTCGAAGCCCTCTACATGTCGCGCCTGCAGGAACAAGAGTCGGCGCAAAACGCATCCAGTCAATCGACTATCCAGTAGAGGAACATGGCGATGAAACGGTTGGCCGGCCTGCTGTTTTTCGCGATGATCGTCACGCCTTCGCTGGCGGTCGAGTACCGCACGGTGGACACGGCGACCGTGCTTTACGATGCGCCATCGCAAAAGGGCAGTAAGCTGTTTGTCGTCCGGCGCGGTACACCCGTAGAAATGGTGGTGATTCTCGAAGGGTGGTCGAAGGTTCGCGATGCCGATGGCGGTCTGGCCTGGATCGAGGCGAAATATCTAAGCAAGAAGCGGTCGATCATCGTCACCGCCAGTCGCGCGCAAGTTCGTCAAAGCACCGAGGAAAACGCGGCGCTTGTCTTCGAAGCCGAAAAAGGTGTCGCCCTCGATTTTGTTGGCGCGGCGTCTGGCGGTTGGATCAAAGTGCGACATCGCGATGGACAGTCCGGTTTCGTCCTCGCCAATCAAGTCTGGGGCGCCTGACTCGAGATGAAACTGGCGGTGATCGGCGCAGGAGCGTGGGGAACGGCCCTCGCGATTTCCTTCAGCGCGCGTCATGCCGTTACCCTCTGGGCGCGACAACCGGCAGATAGAACCGCTCTGCAAGCGGAACGCGAAAACCGTAAGTTTCTGCCGGGCTATCGTTTTCCGAATGCCTTGCATATCGGAAGCGACTTTCACCAGACGCTGGCGGATACCGAGTTGTTGGTGATCGCCACGCCCATCTCCGGACTGCGACCGGTCGCTCGTTTGTTGCACGAAAATAATCTGGTTCGGCCGCTGATTTGGGCTTGCAAAGGTTTGGAAGCCGGGACAGCCGTTCTGCCGCACCAGATCGTCGCCGATGAACTCGGTGTCGACGCGCTTTGCGGCGCCTTGTCCGGCCCCAGCTTCGCCGAGGAAGTCGCCGGTGGCCTGCCGACGGCGGTCACCCTGGCGGCCAATGACAGTGCGTTCGGACATCGGACAGCGCTTGCGTTACACAGCTCCCGGTTTCGAATTTACGCTAGCGACGACTTGCCAGGCGTCGAGGTCGGTGGCGCCGTCAAGAACGTCATGGCCATCGCCACCGGCATATGCGATGGCCTTGGCTTGGGGCTCAACGCGCGTGCGGCGCTGATTACTCGCGGTGTTGCCGAGATCGCGCGCTTCGGTGCCGCGCTGGGTGGACACCCGACAACTTTCATGGGGCTGGCGGGCATTGGTGACCTGATCCTGACGTGCACCGGCAATTTGTCTCGCAACCGGCGCGTTGGTCTCGCACTTGCCGCCGGCAAGACGCTGGCGGAGATACTAGACGACCTTGGGCACGTCGCCGAAGGTGTCAGCACCACGCGCGAGGTGGCGCGGCGGGCGGAAGAATTAGCTGTCGACATGCCGATCACCCGTGCCGTCGAAGCCATACTTTATCGCGACGAGCCGGCCGCGAAGGCTGTCGAAAAACTGCTCAGCCGAGATCCGAAGGTCGAAGCCAGTTGAGGCGCCCGAGCGTCGCAATCACTGGCGGCGGGGCGGAGGCGTTTGGCTTTCGGGTCGTTCGGATCAGCGAGATCAGCGAACTCGCCTGACGCTGGCGCCAAGCTGACCGAGTTTTTCCTCGATCTTTTCGTAGCCTCGGTCCAGGTGGTAAATGCGCTCGATTAGCGTTTCGCCTTGCGCTACCAGACCGGCGATCACCAGACTCGCCGAAGCGCGCAGATCGGTCGCCATCACAGTCGCCCCCTCCAGATGTTCGACGCCGGTCACCACCGCGTTGTTGGCGTCGATCCGGATGTCCGCACCCAGACGAATCAACTCGACGGCATGCATGAAACGATTCTCGAAAATCGTTTCGCGAATGACCGCGGAACCCTCTGCCACGCAATTGATGGCCATGAACTGCGCTTGCATATCGGTTGGAAAAGCGGGATACGGCGAGGTACGCACGCTGACGGCCTTGAGCCGCCGAGGCGCATGCAAGGTGATCGCATCCCGTTCGGCAACGATGTCGCAGCCGGCGTCGAGCAGTTTGTCTACCACCGCGTCCAGATAAGCGGCGGAAGTATTGGTCAGGCGAATTCTTCCGCCGGTGGCGGCGGCGGCGCAGAGATAGGTCCCGGTTTCGATCCGGTCGGCCATGATCGAGTGGGTTGCGCCATGCAGACGTTCAACACCGCGAATGCGAACTCTATCGGTTCCGGCACCGGAAATTTGCGCGCCCATTGATACGAGACAGTTGGCCAGATCGACCACCTCCGGTTCGCGAGCTGCGTTCTCGATGATCGTCTCGCCCTCGGCGAGTACCGCCGCCATCATCAGATTTTCGGTGCCGGTGACGGTAACCATGTCCGTGACAATGCGTGCGCCTACCAGCCGGCGTTTTCCGGTGCCGGTCTTGGCGTGAATATAGCCATGCTCGACGTGAATTTCCGCGCCCATTGCCTGCAAGCCCTTGATGTGCTGTTCCACCGGCCGCGCGCCGATCGCGCAGCCACCGGGCAGCGACACCCGTGCTTCGCCGTGGAGGGCCAGCAAGGGGCCGAGAACCAGGATGGAGGCACGCATGGTCTTGACCATGTCGTAGGGGGCGAGAGGATTGTTCAGCCCATGGCTATTGAGTACTACCCCGTCTGCGCCGTCGTGAACCACCTCGACCCCCATCTGCTCGATCAGGCGCAGCATCGTCGCGATATCCCTGAGGCCGGGCACGTTGGTCAAATGCAACGGCTCGGACGACAATAGGCTGGCACAGAGAATAGGCAGGGCCGCGTTTTTGGCGCCTGAGATGGCGATCTCGCCGGCAAGGGGCGTGCCGCCCTGAATCAATAATTTATCCACGGCCGGCACTCCATTCCTCAGGGCTGCGTGTGGTCATCGACACCGCGTGCAGCTCGCCGCTGTCAAAATAAGGGCGCAAAATCTCATTTACCCGTTGCTGCCGATGCACGCGACTCTTGCCGGCGAATTCGGCGCTGACAATCAGCGCCTCGAAATGCTGGCCATCGCCAGCGACCTGCAGATGTTCGCAAGGCAAACCCTCGGCGATGATCTGGCGGACTTTTTCGGGAAGCATCATCCGTTAGGACCTCAGTTTGTAACCGCTCCGAAGGAGCGCTAGTGTTGCCGCCGATACCACGACGAAACTTGTGCCTACCACGAGCAGGCTGGTTTCCGGTGCGACGTCGGACACGCCGAAGAAGCCAAATCGGAAACCATCGATCATGTAAAACACCGGGTTGAAACGCGATACGTGTTGCCAGAATGCCGGCAAGGAATGTATTGAATAAAACACGCCGGAAAGCATGGTCAACGGCATGATCAGAAAATTCTGGAACGCCGCTAATTGGTCGAATTTATCGGCCCAGATTCCGGCAACCAGACCCAGGGCACCCATCAGGCCGGCGCCAAGAACCACGAACACCAGAATCCAGACCGGTGCGACAAACATCGGCAAAGCAAACCAACTCGTTACCAAGAACACGCCGACGCCGACCATCAGTCCGCGTAGAACCGCGGCGGCGACATAGGCCAGGAAAAATTCGATATAGGATATCGGCGGCAAAAGGACGAAAACCACGCTGCCGGTCACTTTCGACTGAATCAGACTCGACGAACTATTGGCGAAAGCATTTTGCAAGGCCGACATCATGACCAGCCCGGGAATCAGGAAGGCGGTATAAGCCACTCCGTGAACCTGAACATGCGACTCCAGGACATGTGAAAAAATCATCAGGTACAGCAACGCGGTCAACACCGGCGCGGCAACAGTTTGAAAGCTCACCTTCCAAAAGCGCAGAGTCTCTTTATACAACAAGGTTCGAAAACCGATCATCACTGCAAAGCCTTGATTTTCTGGTCATCGCCACCCTTCATCACGCCCAGGAACACATCCTCCAGGTCGGTTTGCGTCAGGCGCATGTCGTCGATCATACAACCCGCCAGCCGCAAACCGGTCAATAAGGGTTCCATCTCGCCGATCGTGGCTAAGTGGAAGGTCCAGACGCCTTCTTCGTTTTCCGTTCCGATGTCACGCAAGGCCGCGGGTAGCCGGCCGGCGTTTGCGAGTCGTAAATGCAAGGTTTGCCCCGAGAAACGCGCCAACAAGTTGCTGGTGGTGTCCAAGGCGACGACACGTCCTTGTTTTAACATGGCGATCCGCCCACACAAGGTTTCGGCTTCCTCGAGATAATGTGTCGTCAGGATAACCGTATGCCCCTTGCCGTTCAGACGCCGAACGAACTGCCACAAACCCTGTCGCAACTCGACATCAACGCCGGCCGTCGGTTCGTCGAGAACGATCACCGGCGGTTTGTGCACCAATGCCTGTGCCACCAGGACACGCCGTTTCATGCCTCCCGAAAGGCGGCGCATATTCACATCGGCCTTGGCCGTCAAATCCAGATTGGCGAGAATTTCGTCGATCCAGTCGTCGTTGCGGCGAATGCCAAAATAACCGGATTGGATGCGCAAGGTTTCACGCACCGAGAAAAACGGGTCAAAAACAAGTTCCTGGGGCACCACGCCAAGCAGGCGTCGCGCTGCGCGGTAATCACCAACGACATCGTGTCCATGAACGGCGATTCGGCCCGCATCGGGACGAACCAAGCCGGCCAGGCAAGAGATCAAGGTCGTCTTGCCCGCACCGTTTGGACCCAACAGCCCGAAAAACTCGCCTTCGACAATTTGCAGCGAGATGCCGTCGAGCGCGCGCAAGGTGCCAAAACGTTTCTCGATCTTGTTGATCGCTACCGCAACACTCATCGGACATCGCCTGCCGAAAACGCCATCCGTTCAGGTAAGCGGGAGCAGTTCGGAGACGCCGTAAAGCATCGCCAAACTGAGCATGTTGGCCGGCGGGTTGACAATATGTAAACGCAAGTTGCGCTCTCCAGCCGTGCGCAACCAGGCGAAAACAACGCCAAGAGCCGACGAATCGACTTCACCGACCGCCGATAAATCAAGGATTGTCGTATCGCCCGCCGTTCCGGCGCTCCGCAAAAGACCGCGCCCTGCTTCGAGCAGGGCGCGGGCGTTGCTGATCACCATCGGCGCGCCAACGCGCAATTTTCCATTGCTTAACTCGATCATTTTTTTCCGGTTTCGAGCTGCTTGTTCCGATTAACCAGCATCTGAATCAGACCGTCAATGCCGTTGTTGCGGATTTCCTGATTGAACGTGTCGCGATAGTTGGTGACCAGGCTGACACCGGCGACGATCACGTCGTAAACTTTCCAGGAGTCACCCTGCTTTTCCAAGGCGTAATCCAGTTGAACCGGCTTGCTGCCCGGCTGCACGATCTCGGTCTTGACCAGCACGTCGGTATCCGATGCCTGCAATTTGCTGGGCTTGTAGTTAACCGTCTGATTCTTATAGGACGTCAGTGCGTTCGAATAGGTGCGGACCAGCAAGGTCTTGAACTCTTCCGACAGACGTTTTTTCTGTTCCGGTGTTGCCGTGCGCCAATCGCGGCCGACCGCCAAGGAGGTCATCCGCTGGAAATTGAAATAGGGCAAGACCTTGCTTTCAACCAGTTCCATCGCCTTCCGCGTGTTGCCACCCTGAATGTCCTTATCCTGACGGACGACGGTCAGTACATCTTCTGTGACCTGACGAACCATGGCATCCGGTCCGCGATCCTGCGCCAGAACGGCGGTGGTGACGAGAAACAAGCCGAACAACAACGACAAAAAAGACTTCATACGATTTTCCCGGAAGAGATTCATTTTCTGCATAACGCAGCAAAAGAGAATTTGCCGACCAATGTCGTGGAACTAGTCATCAAAACGCTCACGTGGCGGAGTACCATCGTAAATCTCGTTGCGGCGGTGCTGAAGATAGGCATCACGAATGTAGCTGTATTTATCGAACGCTGCATCCTCGACAACCTTATCCGAAGGCAGCAAACTCGCACGCACATCAATGAACCGCGTGGCAGCCAAGCTGTTACGTAAGGGAACGTCGTTTATTCGCCATACCGGATCGTAATAAGTATCGACCAGCCAGCCAAAACTATCGCGTGTCGTTCGCGGCCCAATGATCGGCCAATAAAAATAAGGACCATCGCCAACTCCCCATTTGCCGAGCGTTTGGCCAAAATCCTCGGTGTGCTTGGTCATGCCCATTTCACTGGCGACATCGAATACGCCGCCAATACCGACCGTTGTGTTGATCAACACTCGACCGACATCGGACACGGCGTCCTGCCCCTTGCCTTGCAGCAGGTTATTGGCCGCCGTCCACACATCCCAGATGTTGCCGAAGAAATTGCCAATGGCAACCTTGACCGGTAACGGTGCCGCCGCGTCATAGCCTTTTGCCACCGGTTTGACGACGACATCGATACCCTCGTTAACGCTGAACATGGCGCGGTTGAAGCTTTCAAGCGGGTCTTTTGGATTATTCGCCGTGGTCGCGCAAGCACTGACGGCAAGAACGGCCAGCGTGATGACCAAACAGGGCGGCTGCGTTGACAGGACAGGTTTCACCGATATTCTCCCATGCTATTTTTCGCTTGGTCCGTCTGAGGCTTTATTGAACATGAACTGGCTGATCAGTTTCTCCAGCACCACCGCCGACTGCGTCTTGGCAATGGCGTCGCCGGCGGCGAGCATCTTTTCGTCGCCGCCCGGGTCCAGTCCTATGTACTGTTCGCCGAGCAAACCCGCGGTCAAGATCAGGGCGAAAGTGTCTTTTGGGAAACGGTAACGCCCATCAAGGCTCAAGGTCACCACCGCTTCGTAGCTCTCGGCATCGAAACGAATGTCGGCAACCCGTCCGACGAGTACACCAGCGCTTTTCACCGGTGCGCGGGCTTTCAAGCCACCGATGTTAGCAAACTTGGCGGTCACCTGATACGTCTCTGAAAAATTGGCGGCAGAAAGGTTTCCGACTTTCAGCGCCAGAAACAACACCGAGGCCAATCCCAAGGCAACGAAACATCCGACCCAGAGGTCGAGCAACTTGCGGCTCATCCCGCCTCCCGAAACATGAAAGAGGTCAATACAAAGTCGAGGGCCAGGATCGCCAGCGCGGATTTGACGACAGTGCTCTTGATCGAACTGGAAACACCCTCGGCTGTCGGCACGGCGTCGTAACCCTCGAAAACGGCAATCAGCGAAACGGCAATACCGAAAACGAAACTTTTGACGATGCCGCTCCAGACATCGTAGCGAAAATCGACCGAGGCCTGCATTTGCGACCAGAACGCGCCCTCATCGACCCCGATGAACACCACGCCGATCAGATAGCCGCCAAAAACTCCGGTCGCCGAGAACAGTGCGGCGAGCAAGGGCATGGAGATCACGCCACCCCAGAAGCGCGGCGCCACCACCCGCGCAATCGGATTGACCGCCATCATGTCCATGGCCATCAATTGTTCGGTGGCTTTCATCAACCCGATTTCGGCGGTAATTGACGACCCGGCTCGCGAAGCGAAAAGCAGTGCCGCCACCACCGGACCGAGTTCGCGCACCAGCGACAGCGCGACGAGAACGCCGAGCGCGTCGGCAGAACCGTAACGCTGCAGCGTGTCGTAGCCTTGCATGCCGAGGACCATGCCGATGAACAGCCCGGAAACCATGATGATCAGTAGCGACTGAAATCCGGAAAAATAAATTTCCCGAATCGTTAGATTGATCCGCCGGAAGGACTGGCCGGACCACAGCAACAGCATGACGAAAAATCGTGACGCAAAACCCAGGCGCTGCACGGCGTCGGTGACGTGGTGTCCAAGGGTGCCAAGCGCCGACAACAGAACGCCGGAGGGTTTGTTCTCACCGCCCATGGGTTCCCTTTCCAAGCATTTCATCCATTAACGGTTCGGCGGGATAATGAAAAGGTACCGGGCCGTCCGCTTCGGCACAAACAAACTGATGAACGAAGGGGTGCTTGGAAGCGCGAATTTCATCAGGTGTTCCCGAAGCGACGATTTTCCCTTCCGACATGAAATAAATGAAGTCGACGATGTGCAGCGACTCTTGAATATCGTGCGTGACCATGATGGTTGTCGCGCCCAGTGCGTCGTTCAGTTTGCGAATCAACTGACCGATAACGCTCAACGAAATCGGATCGAGGCCGGCGAACGGCTCATCGTACATGATCAGCATCGGGTCCAGCGAAATCGCTCGCGCCAGCGCCACCCGCCTGGCCATGCCTCCGGATAACTCGGCTGGCATCAGCGCGTGCGCGCCCCGCAGACCGACCGCGTTGAGTTTCATCAACACCATGTCGCGAATCACTTCTTCCGGCAGATCGGTGTGTTCGCGCATCTGGTAAGCAACGTTGTCGAAAACCGAAATGTCGGTGAATAGCGCGCCAAATTGAAAAAGCATGCCCATTCGCCGGCGCATGGCATAAAGTTCGTCATTGTTCAACGCCGGCACCGACTGGCCATCGACCAGAATTTCACCGCGACTCGGGCGCAACTGACCGCCAATCAGACGCAAGAGGGTCGTTTTGCCACACCCGGAGCCTCCCATCATGGCCACGACTTTGCCGCGCGGAATGGACAGGCTGATGCCTTTGAGGATTGGTCGATCCTCATAGGCAAAATCCAGATCCTTGATCTCGACAAGATTATCGGCAGACACGGCATCTATCCCGAAGGAAAAAAGCGAGGGCGAATTATACCCGACAGCCACCGCGTGGAATGTGAATTACTTGACGCCGATATAATTGTGGAATAATGCCGGCCAAGCGCATTCTTTAATCACGCCAAGGTTTTGATGCTTATTACCCCACCGGACGCCGCACCTTCCGAAAAGCCACTGCTGCTGATCGTCGACGACGATGCCTTGATCTGCGACACCTTGAGCTTTTCCATGAGTCCGCAGTTCGAAGTGGTTACCAGCCACTCGCGTCCACATTGCCTGCAACTGCTCGCGCGGTTGCGCAGAACGCCGGAACTGGCGCTGCTCGATCTCGGTTTGCCTCCCCTGCCGCATCGCCCCGACGAAGGTTTTGCGCTGATTTCGGACCTCCTGAAAATCTCGCCCGAGATTCGTATTGTCATACTTTCGGGACAAAGCGACGAAGGCAATGCCCGCCACGCGCGAACCTTGGGCGCGGCCGATTTTGTCGCCAAGCCGTGCAACCCCGTCGACCTGCAGCAGATTCTCAAAGGCGCGCTGACTTTTCGCACGCTGGATACCCGGCGCCAAACGGACACCGGCGCGCCGACATTGATTGGCGACAGCCCGGCCATGCAAAAGCTGCGCATGCAGGTGCGGCAGTACGCGGATCTGCCGTTTCCGGTGCTGATCGAGGGCGAATCGGGCAGCGGCAAGGAAATCATCGCCTCCAGTTGCCTGCATCACGACACGCATAGACGTCAGAAGCCGTTTTTGGCCCTGAACTGCGCGGCAATATCGCCCAACCTGGTCGAAGCCACCTTGTTTGGCTACGCGCGTGGCGCGTTCACCGGCGCCGTCGCCAGCAAGACAGGTTATTTCGAGGATGCCGCGGACGGCACGCTGTTCCTGGATGAAATCGGCGAGCTGCCACTCGAACTGCAAGCCAAACTGTTGCGCGTCCTCGAAAACGGGGAGTACCAACGCGTGGGCGAAACCCAGAAGCGCACCAGTCGGGCACGCATCATCGCCGCCACCAACCGGGATTTACGCAAGGAAGTGCGGTCGGGCGCTTTCCGGTCGGATCTCTATCATCGTTTGTCGGTTTGCGCCATCGCCGCCCCACCGTTGCGCGACATGGGCGACGACAAATTGCTGTTGCTGCACCATTTTCGCGAACTTTACGCGACACAGACACACCGCCCCCCGTTCCGCCTGTCGAACGCCGCCGAGACGGTATGGCTTGGGTACGCTTTTCCCGGCAACGTGCGCGAATTGCGCAACATTGTCATCCGGCTGACGACCAAATACGCGGGCGCCTTGGTCGACGAGGGCGGTTTGGCGTCCGAACTCGATCTGCCGGACGAGCCGCTCGTGGCGCCGCCGGTGGGCGATGAACTCGCGGAGGAAGGCGGAGACGCGATCCTCACCGCCGCCATGCGCCGGTTACGGCAGCGCGAGCCGTTCAATCTCGATCTGTTGCTCGACGCGACCGAGCGTGGCTACATCGAGGCCGCCTTGAAGCTGACGCACGGCAACGTCAGCCAAGCCGCGCGGCTGCTCGGCATTCATCGCACGACGCTCTACAACCGCATGGATTCGGCGTCGCGCCAGTCATGATGTATCTCGACCATTTCGGGCTGCGCGAAGCGCCTTTCAGGATTACTCCGCATACGGAGTTCTTCTTCGACGGCGCCAAGCGTGGCGCTACCCTGGAAGCGCTGATCTACGCCATCACTCATGACGAAGGTATCGTCAAGGTGAGCGGTGAGGTCGGCAGCGGCAAGACCATGCTTTGCCGAATGTTGTTGGAAAAATTACCGGCCAACGTCGAAACCGTGTATCTGGCCAACCCGATGCTGTCGCGCGACGAGATCCTGCTTACCATCGCCGAGGAACTGCGGATTCCGCTCGCCGAAGGGCGGGGACAACTGTTGTTGCGCTCGCTGCAGGAGCGTTTGCTGGAAATCTACGCCACCGGTCGCCAGGTGGTGGTGTTGATCGATGAGGCGCATGCCATGCCGCCGGAAGCTCTCGAAGAAATCCGCCTGCTTTCCAACCTCGAATCGAATCGCCACAAACTCCTGCAAATCGTCCTTTTCGGTCAGCCGGAACTCGACGCTCGTCTGGCTGAAAGCGGCATGCGTCAGCTCAACGACCGTATCACCCACCACTTTACCCTGGAGCCGCTGCGCCGCGACGACATCGGGGTTTATCTGATGTTTCGTCTGCGCGCCGCCGGCTACCGCGGGCCGGACCTCTTCACCGGCGCCGCCATTCAGGCCATCACCCAGGCGTCGCAAGGGTTGACCCGGCGGATCAACATTCTCGCCGACAAAGCCTTGCTGGCCGCTTTCTCGGAGGGTGCGCACCAGATCGACAGGCGCCAAATCAAGGCGGCGATCGGCGACGCGCGCTTCAAACGGATCGCTAGCGGCAACGGCCAGCGCTGGCGCATGCCGATCGGTATCGTCGTCGGACTCTGCGCGACGGCGGCGGTGGCTTACCTGGCCGGCAGCCGGACGGTTGGCGCGCCGCAGGACGGTTCTCCGGCGGCAACGGCGAGCAACGCGCCGCCGGCACCTCACGTTCTTCCCGCCCCTGAACCGACGGCGGCGCCGGTGGAAAAAAGCGCATCGGTTTCGCCGGAGTCCGCGCCGCCGCCGACCCTCGCCGAACGCATCGCCGCCACGGAGAACTGGTTGCGGACGGTGCCCGACGGTCACCACGTCATTCAACTGTTGGCCGCCGATGCCGGTAGCCAGCGGGAGGTTGCCGAATTCATCGCCGGCAACGAAAAAACGCTCGACCCGCGGGCGCTCCGGATTCATCGCGCCAGATTGAACGGCCGCGACCGGCTGGCGGTCATTTACGGCGATTATGTTTCCCGCGAGCAGGCCAGCGCGGCCTTGGCGGCGCTTGGCGCGATCCGGCGTTCCAACAATCCCTACGTCCGGCCAGTGAGCCAGTTGCGCTAAGCACCGCCGGCGGGCGCTTGCCAATCGCCATGGGCGCGGGCCCGCCGGGAGCGCATGGTAAACTCCGGCGTCCGATCTTCCGGCCCGTTCCGCATGCAACCCGCCACCCCGCCTCCTGTTTCTTCTCTGCGCATCTATCTGCGGTTGCTCGGCTACCTGCGGCCTTTTCTCGGCGTGTTCGGGATCAGCCTGCTCGGCTATCTGATGTTCGCGTCGTCGCAGCCGATGATGGCCGGCATCCTGAAATACTTTGTCGACGGTCTGAACGCGCCACGCGGCGCCACGCAGCAGGTCTGGCCGGTGCTCGGCCACCTGGAACTGATGTACGGCATGCCGCTGTTGCTGGTGCTGGTGATCACCTGGCAGGGTGTCGGCTCCTTTCTGGGCTTCTATTACCTGTCGCGTGTCTCGCTGGGATTGATCGACGATTTGCGGCGCGCGCTCTTCGATAGCCTGCTCAGCCTGCCGAACGCCTATTTCGACCATCAGAACTCCGGTCACCTGATCTCGCGCATCACTTACGATGTGACCATGGTCACCGGCGCGGCGACCGAGGCGATCAAGGTGGTGATCCGCGAAGGAATGACCGTGGTCTTCCTGTTCGGCTATCTGCTGTGGATGAACTGGAAACTGACGCTGGTGATGGTCGCCATCCTGCCGGTCATCGCGCTGATGGTCAGTCGGGCCAGCCGGAAATTCCGCAAGCAAAGCCGCAAGATCCAGGTGGCGATGGGCGATCTGACGCATGTCGCTTCGGAAACGATCCAGGCGTATCGGGTGGTCCGCGGTTTCGGCGGCGAGGAGTACGAATCGGCGCGTTTCCGCGTCGCCAGCGCCGACAACACCACCAAGCAGTTGCGGATGATCAAAACCATCGCCAGTTACACACCGGCCCTGCAATTCGTCGCTTTCACCACCATGGCCGTGCTGCTGGCGCTGGTGCTGTTCCTGCGCGGCGACGCCTCCGCCGGCGACCTGGTGGCCTATATCACCGCCGCCGGCATGCTGCCCAAACCGATCCGCCAGCTTTCAGAAGTCAGCGCCACTATCCAGAAAGGCCTTGCCGGCGCCGAAAGCATCTTCGCCCAGATCGACGAAGCGCCCGAACCGGATCACGGCACCGTCGAGGTCGAAAGCATCAGCGGCCGTCTACAGGTCAAGGATCTGTCTTTCGTCTATCCGGGCACCTCGCGCACCGTTCTCGACAAGGTCAGCTTCAGCGTCGAGCCGGGACAAATGGTGGCGCTGGTCGGTCGTTCCGGCAGCGGCAAATCGACGCTGGCCAACCTGATTCCGCGCTTTTACAACCACGATGCCGGGCAGATTCTGCTCGACGGCATCGATGTCGAAAAATACACCCTGCGCAACCTGCGTCGCCACATCGCCCTGGTGACGCAACAGGTGGTGCTGTTCAACGACACGGTCGCCAACAACATCGCCTATGGCGATCTGTCGGGCGCGCCGCGCGCGGCCGTCGAACAGGCCGCGGCGGACGCCTTCGCGCGCGAGTTCATCGATCGCTTGCCGGCGGGTTTCGATACCGTGGTCGGCGAAAACGGCGTGATGCTCTCGGGCGGCCAACGGCAGCGGCTGGCGATCGCGCGCGCGCTGTTGAAAAACGCGCCAATCCTGATTCTCGACGAAGCCACCTCGGCGCTCGACAGCGAATCGGAACGCCACATCCAGAGCGCCCTCGACCAGGCGATGAGCGGCCGGACCACCCTGGTCATCGCCCATCGCTTGTCGACCATCGAGCGGGCCGACCTGATTCTGGTCATGGATCAGGGGCGCATCGTCGAGCGCGGCACGCACGCCGAACTGCTGGCCCGCAACGAGCATTACGCGCGTCTGCACAGCTTGCAGTTCAGCGAGGAGGCGGCAGGAAAAATCGTCTGATCCGTCGGGCAGCGCTCAACCCGGCGGCAGGTGCGCGTCCAGCCAGCGGTGCAGCGTCGATCCGGCTGGCCAGTCGCGCAGCAGACGCGCGCGGTCGTCCCGCCAGGCGCGCGCGTGGGTCGCCGGCAGACGATGCTGCCTTGCCGTCTCGAGATCGGTCAGCATCAGCCGGCCCGCGCTCCACAACAAACTCGTCGCGCTCAGGCGACCGTGGCTGATGCGCTGCCGACGCAGATCGTCGATCAGCGCCAGCAGCGCCCGCGCCACGGCCAGCGGTGGTTCGCGATCGGCCAGGAGATGATCGCCCAGCGTCGTGCCGGCACAATGGTCGTTGATCAGCCAGGCGCGGCGGCGTAGCGGCCCGACGCGCTCTTCGATCATCGCCAGCGGCGCCGGCGTGGCGATGCCAAGAAAGCGCAGGCGATGGCCCTCGCGCCAGCCGCGCCAGGCATCGCTCGAACGCCCCAGCCGACTCAAGGAATGGCTGAAATCGGCGACCGGGTAGCGGGTGACGGTCAGAACCCGTTCGGCCACGGCGACGTTGACCACGCAACGCGCCGTCGCCGGCAGCCGGCACGCTTCGTCCACGAAAGCTTTTGGCGCGGCGATAAGCGGGGCCAAGTTCCGCGCCTCGTGGCGAACCACCGCGCTGAAACGGGTGAACGTGTGCTCGACGGCGAACAGCGTGCAGTCGCGCACCGTTTTGCGCAGGAAATCGGCCAGCCGCCAGGCTCTGACCGCCGCGATCCGCTGGCGCAGCCGCGCCGGATCGGGCGCGGGGCGCCCGGCGCCTTCGTCACCTTCGTCGTACGCATCGAGCAGCGATGCCGGCAAGACATCCCAGGATAACGGCAGTTGCGCCAGGAAAACGGCCAGATTGGCGCACGCCGCTGTTGCCGACAGTGGCCGTCCGGGGCTGATCGTCCGCACCGCATCGCCGTCGACGAGCAACACGCCGTCACCGTCATAGAGGAAATTGCCGAAATGCAGGTCGTCGTGGGCCAGTCCCGCGGCATGCAATCGGCCAAGTAGCGTCAGTGCCGGTGCCAGCAATGAAACGGCGGCGGCGTCGCCGACCGGCGCCGCCGCGAACGGCGCCCAGGCGGCCGCCAGATTTTCCGCGGTGTCGAGAAAAGACGTCAGCAGCGCATGGCCACCGCCGACCATCGCCGATGTGGCGAGCAGGGGCGGTGTCGGCACGCCAGCGGCAAGCAGCGCCTCGATGCCGCGCCGCTCCCGACGGCAATGCGCCTCGCCACGCGGACCGATGAACAGTTTGGCCAACACCCGGCGGCCCGCCAGATCGCCCTCGCCCACCAGGCGCTTGCCAGGCAGCACGCGCAACAAGCGGACGACGGTCAGTTGGCGACCATCGGCCAACGCGATGCGGAACGGCTCAGGCGGTCGACGACCGGCCGCGCGCAGCATGTCGGCCGTGAGCAAGGGAATGTTCCCCGTGCCCGGCGCCGGGGCCTCGCTACTCGCGGCCATCGAAAAATCCGACGATCCTGGCGATGCGCTTCCGGTCGTCGTCGCTCGGTCGTTGGCGCTGCATGTAGTCCAGATAAAAGCGCAGACGCTGGCTGCGCGACAAGTGGTGTTTGGCCACTTTGTCGAGACAGGCCAGATCCTTGATCCGCCGGTAGTCGAGAACCGCTCCGCGATAAAAGGCGCCGCTTGGGCAATCGATCAGATACACCGTCGGCACGGGCTGGCTGTCGACCAACAGGTTGCGCCATTTCAGGTCGTTATGCGCGAAACCGGCGGCGTGGAGGGTGCGCGCGATGGTGGCGAGTTGTCGCGACACCGCCGTCACCCAGCGACGATCGCGCAGACGCGGGTCGCCATCCTGCGCGATCCGGTCCAGGTCCATGGTGTCGGGAATCTCGGCGGTGATCAGCGCTCCGCGAACAAAAGCGCCCGCCCGTCGTTCGAGTCCGTAAGCCACCAGCGTCGCGGTCGGTATTCCCCAGGAGCGGAACGCCAACAGGTTGCGCCATTCGCTGCGAACCCGCGGCGCGCCCAGCCAGGGGCGCAAGCCGAACCAGCGCCGCCGGAGGTTTTTTCCGCTGCCGACGTAACGCTTGACGTAGTAGCGTTGGTCGTCGATGTTCACGCGCAGCACATGGCACAGCGAGTCGTCGGCGACCCGCTCGCCGCTGAGCGAGAAAACGCTTTCCAGGGTGGCGAAGGCGTCGGCCACCGCGCCGGCCGCGTATCGCGGGTCCAGGTACCAGTGACTCACGTCATTTCACCGGCGGCAAGCTTGCGCACGAAGCGCTCTTGCAGGCGCCGCGCCTCGCGGGTCAGCGCGGCGAGCAAGGTGGCCTCGTCGCGCAGTATCTGGCGCAACGGCCGCGCGAAATAGACTCGCAGGAAACGCAGAAAATCGCGGCGGGTCAGGCCGATGTCCAGCGCCGAGAAATAGAGCGCCGCCAGGTCCTTGTCGCGCCAGCGCGACGGTGTCCGCGCCCGGACCTGAGCGCGGTGCAGGTCGATCAGCGACAGCTTGCACCGCGCCGCGGTCGGCGGTGGATCGAGGTGGAGCAGAAAGTGGCAGATATAGAGGTCGCGATGATTGACACCGCCACCGTGCATCGCGCTGACCATCCGCGCCACGCGGGCGATCAATGCCCGTTTCAGATCGATCGGTGGCGGCTGACGGCGCCAGTCGAGCGAAAAATCTTCCAGACTGATCGTCGGCGCCAGTTCCTCGGTCACGATGAACGATCGCCGCCGCGCCGGATTGCCGCCGCGCTGGCCAAACGCCACCGCGCGCATGCTGTCCACGCCAAGTTCGTGCAGGCGCCGGATCGCGCACCACTCGTTCCGCGCGCCGAGCACCGGCGGTCGTAGCGAGGCAAGGTTCTTGACGATTTCCCGCCAGCCGACCCCGCGATGGATTTTCACGAAATACCCGCGGCCGTCGACCTCGGTGCGCAGGGTTCGCCGTGCCTCCAGTTCGCGGAAAACCTCGCCATCGAGCGCCTCGACGGCGACGAAAGGGTCTTGTCCGGCCCATAGCGAGCGGAACGGCTCGGCAAGAAAGATGGCGGCGGCGCTCATCGCCGCGCCTGCTCGATCAGGTCGGCGGCGCGCTCGGCGTTGCCATAGATCGCCGCCCGCGCGGCAAATGCCAGACCGTTGGCCTGCCAACGCGCGCGCGCCGGCGCGTCGTTCAACATCCGCGCCAACATTTCGTCGAGGCGCGTTTGCTCGAAGGGCTCGGCGAGAACCAGACCGGCGTCGGCATCGGCGATGTAATGCGCGTAGCCACAGACGGCGGTGGTCAGCACCGGCAAGCCGGCGACCACGGCTTCGAGCAAGACCATGCCGGCGGTCTCGTTATACGCCGGATGGATCAGCAGATCGGCGCCGAGCAAGAATCGCGGGATGTCGCCGCGGCCGCGCAAAATGCGCACTCGTTCGGTGAGCGCGAGCGCGCGCGCCTGTCTGATGAATGGCTTGGGGTCGTCATCGCCGATGGCGATCAAGCGGCTGCGCCGGGCCAGATCCGGCGGCAACGCGGCCAGCGCCTTCAGACTGCGGTCCAGGCCCTTGGTCTTGAAACCGGAACCGATCTGCAACACCAGCAAGGCATCGTCGGCCAAGGCAAACTCCCGGCGAAACGCGGCGCGAATCTCGTGCGCGTTATCCGGCGCCCGCCGGTCGCCGGCGATTCCCGGCGGCAAGAGATGAAAACGTGCGTCGGCGGTGCCGTGATACTGCTGAAACAGGGTTTTCTGCCGCTGGGCGAGAATCAAAATCTCGGTTTTCGCCGTGGCACCGAATACCGCTCGCTCAAACGCCGCGAAGTGACGGTAGCGGGCCGACAGCCGGTATAGCGGGTTGCGCAGCGTGCGCGCCTTGTCCTCGTAACAGGGGTCGGCGGCGAAATAGACGTCCAGATTAGGCATTTTGTTGAAACCGACCACCCGCTCGACTTTCCGCTTGGCCAGGTCCCTGTCTATCCAGGCGCTGAACTTCGCGTAGCGGCGTGGATTGGTCAACGCCTTGACCGGCACGACGATCACCTCAAAACCAGCGGGAATCTCGCCACGCCACTCCAGGGTGTACACACGGATCGCATGGCCGCGTGCCTGGCACGCCAGCGCGATACGGAGGAAATCGCGCTGTAGGCCGCCGAAAGGGAAGTATTTGTACAGACAGAAAGCGATGGTCATCGAAGCGTTTCCGGCCTGACTGCGCGCGCGGCCACCGCGCGGTCGATCTTCCGACAGCTCACCGCGGACTGTCCTGTTCCGCGACCGGGGTGCTTTTTCGTTGCTTGTAGCGGTTATACCCCCACAAATATTGCGCCGGACACTCGCGGATCAAGTCTTCGATTTCGTGGTTGATTTGCTGCGCCCGCTGCTCGATGCCGCCGGTCAGCGGTCTAGCCGGAGCCCGCAAATGAAAATGATAGCCCCGACCATTCGGTAGGCGCTCGGCCCAGACCATGATCACCGTCGCGCCGCTTTCAACCAGACGTGCGGCCAGAGTCATCGTATAAGCGGGTTTGCCGAAAAAATCGAGCCAGCGACCCTCGCCTTCCTTGGGCGCCTGATCCGGCAGCATTCCAACCGCCTCGCCGCGTTTCAGGGCTTTGAGCAGGGTGCGTACCCCCGCCAGATCGGCGGTGGCCAAGTAAAGCCGCGCGCGCGCGCGGCCGGCTTCGATCATCGTCTGAAGCCACGCTTGTTTGGGCGGACGATAAAGCACCGTGATCGGCGCTTGAGTGGACAGGTATTGGGCGGTGACTTCGAAGCAACCGAGATGCGGCGTCAGATACAAAATACCCTTGCCACGGCGGGTGGCCGCCTCGACGAGTTCCCAGCCCGACACCTCGACAACGCGGGCCGCGGTTTCCGACAGTGGGCGCAACCAAATCTTCGGCAGTTCGAGCATTCCCTTGCCCGCTTCGCCAATAGCGGCCGCCTGGACGCGGGCGACACCCTCCGGGCCGAGGGCAAGCGACAGGTTCTCGCGCAGATGACGACGATAGGTGGGTGACAGCAGCCATGTCAGCCAACCCAGGACGCCACCCAACAAATGAAGCCAGGCCAGCGGCAGATGGCTTAGGAGACGAAAGAGAATGATCACGCGAAATCCGGCAACAACGACATTGTGGGAAAGTTTGACCAGCCGAAACCGGAAAACTATAATTATCTCTCCGCCGAGTTAATCAGGACAACTTGCAGGGCGGGAAAAGCCACAATGGGCTATAAATACTGCTAAAGCGTCGTCTGCTCGAAACCCCGGGGCTGGCTACGACGCCATCTCGGGGTTTTTTGTTGGAGCAGACAGTACTGATGAGCAAGGAATATCTCTTTACCTCGGAATCGGTTTCGGAAGGGCACCCCGACAAGGTCGCCGACCAGATTTCGGATGCCATTCTCGATGCCATTCTCGCTGAAGACCCGCCTGCGCGGGTCGCTTGCGAAACCTTGGTGTCCACCGGTCTGGTGGTGATTTCGGGCGAAATCACCACCAAGGCTAACATCAACTATCGCGAAATCGCTCAGAAAGCCGTTCGCCGCATCGGTTACGACAACTCGGAAATCGGTTTCGATTACAAGAGTTGCGCCATTCTAACGGCGATCAACCGCCAGTCGCCGGACATCGCGCAAGGCGTCAATGAAGGGCAAGGTCTCGACCTCGACCAAGGCGCCGGCGATCAGGGCCTGATGTTCGGTTACGCCTGCAACGAAACCGACTCGCTGATGCCGTTGCCGATTCATTACGCTCACCGGATCATGCAGCGTCAGGCCGAAGTTCGCCGCGACGGCCGCCTGCCTTGGCTGCGCCCGGATGCCAAAAGCCAACTCACCGTTCGCTATCTGGACGGCAAGCCCCAGACCATCGACACCATTGTCGTCTCCACCCAGCACCATCCCGAAGTGTCGCACGCACAAATCACCGAGGCGGTGATCGAAGAAATCATCAAGCCCGTGGTGCCCAAGGAACTGCGTGGCGGCGATATCCGTTATCTGGTCAACCCGACCGGCCGCTTCGTCGTCGGCGGACCGCATGGCGACTGCGGGTTGACCGGGCGCAAGATCATTGTGGATACCTACGGTGGCGCTGCCCGTCATGGCGGTGGCGCCTTTTCCGGCAAGGACCCGTCGAAAGTCGACCGTTCGGCGGCCTATGCTGCCCGTTACGTGGCCAAGAATGTCGTTGCCGCCGGCCTCGCCGAGCGTTGCGAAGTACAGGTCGCTTACGCGATCGGTGTCGCCAAGCCGGTATCGCTGATGGTCAACACCTTCGGCACCGGCAAGGTCGGCGACGAAACCATCGTCGCGTTGATCGGCAAACACTTCGATCTGCGGCCCAAAGGCATCATCCAGACGCTCGATCTGCTGCGCCCGATCTACAAAAAAACCGCTGCCTACGGCCACTTCGGCCGCGACGAACCGGATTTCACCTGGGAAGCCACCGACAAGGCCGCCGCGCTACGGGCAGACGCCGGACTGTAAGCGGGATTTCGGTACCGCAAAAGGGGACCGGTCAAACGGTCCCCTTTTTCGTCTGCCGGCGGGTTGGCGGTGTAGACTGCCCGTCTCGACATTTGGCCAATCGATCAAAACATCATGCTCAAGCGAATCAAGGTTCAACAGCTCACGGTGGGGATGCATCTCAAGGAATTTTGCGGCTCCTGGATCGACCATCCTTTCTGGCGCACGGCTTTCGTGCTCACGAATCCGAAAGACATCGAGGCCATACGCGCCAGCAAAATCAAGGAGGTGTGGATCGATTGCAGCAAGGGACTGGACCTGCCCGCCGACCAATCGGCGGTTCGAATGGCCGAAACCGATGCCGAGGTTGAAGCCGATCAAGCCAAGGTTTCAAAAGAAGAACGGCAGCTTGAACGTACCTCGATCGACGCTGAATTTTCGCGCGCGGCGAAAATCGTTGCCCAATCCCGGCATGCCGTGACCTCGATGTTCGAGGAAGCGCGCATGGGCAAGGCCATCGATGCGGGCGGCGCGCAACGGCTGGTCGAAGAAATTTCCGATTCGGTGCTGCGCAACCCGGGCGCACTGATCAGTCTGGCACGCCTGAAAACCGCCGACGACTATACCTACATGCATTCGGTCGCCGTTTGCGCGTTGATGGTGGCCCTGGCGCGGCAACTCAGTCTCGATGAAACACAAACCCGTTCGGCTGGAATCGCGGGTCTGCTGCACGACATCGGCAAGGCGGCGATGCCGATGGAGGTGCTCAATAAACCGGGCAAACTCACGGACGCGGAGTTCGCGATCATCAAGTCGCACCCGGAGGAAGGCCATCGGATGTTGCTTGAGGGCCAAGGCGTTGACCCGGTAGCGCTCGATGTGGTTTTGCATCACCACGAAAAAACCGATGGGACCGGTTATCCGAAACGTTTGAAGGATCCGCAGATCAGCTTGTTCGCCAAGATGGGCGCCGTGTGTGACGTGTACGACGCGATCACCTCGAACCGCCCTTACAAGGCGGGCTGGGACCCGGCCGAGTCGCTGAGCAAAATGGCCGAGTGGAGCGCCGGACATTTCGACCCCAAGGTTTTTCAGGCTTTCGTGAAAAGTATCGGCATCTACCCGATCGGGTCATTGGTAATGCTCAACTGCGGGCGCCTTGGGGTGGTGATCGAGCAGGGCGAAAAGTCGCTGCTCAAACCGCTGGTCAAGGTCTTTTTCTCGACGCGCGCGAACACGCGCATCCGCCCGGAAACCGTCAATCTAGGGACGGGTGCCGGCAGCCATTTAAAGATCGTTTCCCGCGAGGACCCGGCGAAATGGCAGTTTCCCGATCTCAACGAAATCTGGTCGGGCCGTCCCGATCAAAATCGCTGAACACCCAATACCCAATTCCGGCGGCGGGCCTACTTGTGATAGGTGTGTCCACCGCTACCCGAGCCGTGGCTAGTGGTCGCGCTGGCGTCGCGGTCGAATAGACTCCAGCCCTGATACTGGGCGTTGGCGAAGAAAAGAAGGGCCAGCACGCCGAAAATCACGTTGGTCTTGAACATGCTATTTTTCTTCGTCGCTAAAATCGCTTTCGCTCCAGCGCCTTGATTCGAAAGCATTTCGTCGCCAACGCGAGAGCAAGGGGAAGCCGGAAAGGAAAACCAGCGTCAGGACGTAATTCGACCACGCGGCCGGGTTCCTCACCACTTCCAGCTTATCGGCCGCGGTCCGCGGATTGTCCTTGCCGAGTTCGTAGTCGATGACCAGATAGTAGGTGCCGGCCGGCACGGCGCGGAAAACGATTTCGTCGGACGGCGAGCCCTCGGACCAGCTCTCGCCCTCGTCTACCCCTTTGTAGTGGCTGATTTCCTGGATGGCCGTGTACGCCTGCCCGGTATTTCTTTCGACCAACGCGGTATTCAACGATAACCAGTTGTTTTCCAGATCGGTGTTGTGACTGACGACCAGAGATCGGGCGCGGTTTTTCAGAATGAAATCCTGACTGGTGAGAGTGCCTTCTTCGTTGAGTTGCGAGAACACCAAGGGCTGTTTGAGTACCACCTGCGAGGAGAAAATGAAGGCGAAGGCGAACTGTAGCAATGTCGCCATCGCGGCCAACGTCCAGAACAGCCGGCAAATGCGCGCATGTCTTTCAACCAACGGGTTGGGCTGGTTGGCATGGACACCGACACGCTCGGGAGGCGCTGCCTTGACGCCGAAAGCGGCGCTTATTTCAGTGGGTTCGAGATATTCGCCTTGCGACCAAGTCACTTCTTTGGTGCTGACTTCGCGAGAAAGCATCAGTGGCGGGCAAACATAATCATCGACCCGGCAGGTTTCGCCGACCTTCACCCGCCAGTAAAACTCACCGACGACATACGTTACCTCGGCCTTGCAAGTGCCGAAGCGTTTGAATTTGTCGCGGCCGCGAAAAAAATCGCGTTGTTTACGGTTGACCGACGGCGGGTTGGCGACAGTGCGGACAAAATTCCAGTGTCCCCGATCTTCGACCAACCAGGCGAAACCGTCTTCTTGGTTGAACAGCAGGTATTCCGACCACGAATAGTCGACGCCATCCGTCGTGGTGCGGCGTTGCATGAAACCGATGCACTCCCAGTCGCTGCCTTTCAACGTGCCGCGACTGGCGAGCGGCAACCACGGCGGCACGCGCAGTGCTTGCGCGGCGTCGGCGAGCAATTTGACATTCTCGTTTTCGACACCGATCAGAGAACCGCAACTGTCGCAAGCAATGCTGGCGATGGCTTCCGAGTGAATCCGCAAGGGCGCCGCGCAGCGCGGGCAATTGAAGGCGCGCGCGCCCGTCGTCGGCGCGGCGGCCAGCGCCGGGTCGCGCGCTTCCTTCAGCTCGGTTAGCCGCAGTTCGGCGAAAGGCACCGACTGACCGACAAAAACCAGCGGCGGTGTTTCGCTGTAATCCAGGGTCACAAAACGGTCGTTGCCACGCAGGTCGGCGGTATTGACGTCGTATCCGGCAGCCACCTTGAACGGAAGCTCCCCCTGCCCAGCGACGCAGCGTGCCGTCTCCAGATCCGCCACCTGGAAACGACGCCCGTCGAGCACGACCGGCATGTCCGGTCGCAAGGCCTCGAAGGCCGGCAAAGGGTCCTTGACGGCGACTTGCGCGCTGACGATGTATTCGCCGGCGGCCTCCGACAGCCACGCGTTGCGACCATCGTCGAACAGAAGGTACCACTCGTTCCAGACTCCGGCGTCGTATTTGAGCTGAATGCGGCCGATGACCGCGAAGTGACGGTCGCGGTAGCGGCCCTCGCTGCCGATCTGGAGGCGCGACGTGTCTTCCAGCAGGTCGGCCATGCGACCGAGATTTTGGAGATCCTCGCCGCTACGTAGCAACGTGCCGCGACAGAACTCGCAGACGACGTAAAGCGACGTGGCCGACCGGAAGACCGCCGGCGCGCCGCAGGAGGGACACGTGGTTTTTTTCACCGCGAAACAGGGTCAAGCCGTCGTTGTCAGGTCGCGACTGTCGTCCTCAGACCAGCTTGCCCAGTAACTCGGCTTTCTTGGCATCGAATTCCGCTTGCGAGAGAATGCCCTTGCTTACCAGGCCATGCAGTTTCTCCAGAGTGGCGACCACCTCGTCGGCATTGACCGGGTTTGTCGTTGCGGCGGCGGATGCGGTGGGCGTGGCGCCGGGCTGCATCGCCTGCGCCATCGCGGCGCTCATCGTCTGACCGATGCTCATGCCGGCGCCGAGGCCGGCGCCGAGGCCGGCCATGCCGCCTTCGTTCTGTGCCGCCAGCGGAATGCTGTTTGCCACCTGATATTGCGTGTAACGCCCCATGTCGCCGATCATGTTCATCCCGATGCGGGTGTCGAGAACTTTTTGCAGTTCTTCCGGCAGCGACACGTTCTGGACGACGAAATTGTCGAGCGTCAGACCGTAGCGCTGAAACACCTCGCTCAGTTTGTCCCGCAATGCGCGGCTCATTTCGTCCTGATTGGCGGCCATGTCGATGAACGGGACGCCCGATTCGCCGAACAGGTCGGTCATTGAACTGATCACCAGATTGCGCAACTGGCCGTCGAGGTCGGCAACGGTGTATTCCTCGCGAGTGCCGGAAATTTCGCGGTGAAACGTTCGCGCGTCGCTCAGTTTGTACGAATAAATGCCGAAGGCGCGCATCCGTACCATGCCGAAATCCTTGTCGCGAATGGTAATCGGGTTCGGCGTTCCCCACTTGCAATCGAGTTGCAGGCGGGTCGAAAAGAAATAAACGTCGGACTTGAAGGGCGACTGGAAAAGCTTGTCCCAGTTCTTGAGGTTGGTCAGTAGCGGCAAGGTTTGGGTGGTGAGTTTGTACAAGCCGGGGCCGAAAACGTCGGCGATCTGGCCTTCGTTTACAAAAACAGCCAGTTGCGATTCGCGGACCGTCAGTTGCGCGCCATATTGAACCTCGAAATCCTGCATCGGGTAGCGCATGGCAAGAACGCCGTCACCTTGCTCGGTCCAGTGGATGACGTCGATGAACTGTTTCTTGATGAAATCCATGAGGGCCATGCCATTCTCCTGAGAGTAAGCGTTGGAAGGCGATACCGCTTCGTTGCGGTGATCAGTAGGTCATACAAGCCGCGTTGATGAGACCGACGCTGACCGAAAGAACCGCCAGAAAAACCGCCGGCGCCGTCTTGCCGGCAGGAATGTCATCGTTCAACTGCGGCAGCGCGACGCGGCTTACCAGATACGCCAGAATCTGAATCGCCCCGGCAATGCCTCCCCAGGACGCCAGATCGAGCAAGGTATCGCTGTGGGCAATGACATTGGCGACCGGCATGGCGAATCCGAGCAGGGCGCCGCCAAGGCTGATCGCCGCCGCCAGGTTGCCGGCGCGAATCAACTCGAATTCATGATAGGGGGTGATATTCACATAAACCAGCAAAAAAACCGCCAATAGCGCAAGGGCCACGAGAAAGTAGGCCAAAAAGGCGGGCAGCATCGTCAGCAAATGCGTGGGCATGCGGTTACTCCTGTCTGCGGATCAGCGCAAGGCGGATTACAAGGATGCGGCATAACGCACCAGTCCGGTGAGGATCAGATTGTCTGCCAACTGGAAGGGAATCTTCAAGTGCTCGGCCAGTCGGCCGGCGCCCCCGCCGGTCAACAGGCAGCGGGCGCCGGATTTTCCGGCAAGCAAGGCGAACATGCGCTCGACGGCGCCAACCTGCGCCTGCAGGCAACCGCTGTAAATCGCGTCGCCGGTACAGCACGGCAGGGCGCGAAAAACGCCTTCGGCAAACGGCAACTGCGCGGTGTTGTCCGCCAGCGCCGAGCGCATCAGATCGAACCCCGGCAGAATCACGCCACCGCCAAAGACCCCTTCCGCATCGAGCAGGTCAACGGTCGTCGCCGTGCCGGCGCACACCACCAGACATGGCGCGGGGGAGAAGGCGCGGGCGCCGATCATCGCCGCCCAGCGGTCGGCCCCGAGTTGGGCCGGCCTCGTGTATGAGGAGCGAACGCCGCAGCACTCGGCGCTGGCATGCAGAAACGATACCGTGTCTCGCCGGCGGTCAAGCACCGACAAAATCGTTGCCGCGACCGCGGAGCCGGCCACATTGCAGACCACGACAATTGCCGGTGTGGGCCACTCGTCGGCGGCTTCCCCGAGAAAGGCCGCGTCGGCGGTTGCCAGCACCCCGCTGTCCAGCCAGCCGTTGCCGTCGTGGACTCCCCACTTGATGCGGCTGTTGCCGGCGTCGATGGCGACGATCATGCGGCGCGCAGCGACAGATCGCCGGAAAAGCAGCGTTCCATGCCGCTGGAAGTTTGCAGCAGCAAGGCCCCATCGGCGTCCGCACCGAGACAGATTCCCTCGCGATCGGCCTGTCCGTCGTTGAGCAGCCGTACGTGGCGGGCCTGCCAGGCATGGCGCGCCTGCCATTCGGCGCGAAGAGGGGCGAAGCCGGCGACGGCAAAACGGTCGAGAACGTCGACCAGTTCGATCAACACCTGCGCCAGAACGCGATGCCGGTCCGGCACCGGTTCGAGGACTTGCGCCAGCGCCGCCGGAGGATAGAGGAATTCCTTCGCGTCGCCGGCGGGCATCCGCAGGTTGAGGCCGATGCCGAGCACAGCCAGCATGCCCGTTGGAGCGGCCTCCGCTTCCAGCAAGATTCCTCCTACCTTGCCGCCGTCGAGCAGGATGTCATTGGGCCACTTCAAGCCGACGCCATGGGCACCGCAGGCCGCGAGCGCGCGTGCTACCGCCAGACCGACCGCCAACGGCAACCCGCTCAGACGAGCGGCACCGCCGGTGAAGTGCCAGAGCACCGAGAAAGTGAGACTGCCTTCCGGCGACGATAACCAGCGACGACCGAGCCGGCCACGCCCGGCACTCTGTTTGTCCGCGACCAGCAGGGCGCTCCTGGCGACCGCCGCCGTCGCGCCGTCCTTGCGCGCCCGTTCGAGCAGCATGGTGTTGGTCGACTCGCATTCGGACAGCGCCTCGATCGAATACCGGTCGCCGATGGTGCCGAGCAGCGAAAGCAGATGGCGCGGATCGATCAGGGGGGCACGGGGAAACGGGTCCATGGCTGCTTCATCGAGGTCAATGTCTTCATTATCGCCGATTATCGCGACGAGGACACCTCGCGATCGTCGCCGGCCGCGCCAACGCTGTCCAGCCCGAGTTCCTGAATCTTGCGCGTAATGGTATTGCGGCCGATGCCCAGTGCCTGTGCCGCCTCGATCCGGCGCCCGCCGGTATGTGCCAGCGCCCGATTGATCAGGACGCGCTCGAAAACATGCAGCAATTTTTCGTGTACCTGACCGGTTTCGCCGGTCAATAGACGGTCGACTTCCTGCGCCAGGGCGCTTCCCCAATCGCTGGCCTGTGCCGTCGGGATCGTATCGCGCAATTCAGGCGGCAAGTCGGCCAGTTCGACGAGTTGACCGGGGGCCATGACGGTCAGCCAGTGGCACAGGTTTTCGAGTTGTCGCACGTTTCCCGGAAAGTCGACCGCGCAGAGATGCTTCAAGGCCGCCTCGGAAAAGCGTTTTCCCTCGACGGCGAGTTCGCTCGCGCTTTTTTGCAGGAAGTGGCGCGCCAGGATTGGAATATCCTCCCGCCGCTCGCGCAAGCTGGGCAGACGCACGCGGATGACGTTCAAACGATGGAACAGATCTTCGCGAAACAACCCTTGCCCGACGCGGGCCTCGAGATCCTGATGGGTGGCGGCGATGATGCGCACGCGCGTTCTCAGCGGCGAATGGCCGCCAACGCGGTAGTAGTGGCCATCCGAAAGCACGCGCAGCAGTCGCGTTTGCATTTCCGCCGGCATATCGCCGATCTCATCAAGAAAAAGCGTGCCGCCTTCGGCCTGCTCGAAACGACCTTGACGTTGCGTGGCGGCACCGGTGAACGCACCGCGTTCATGGCCGAACAGTTCGGATTCCAGCAAATCGCGAGGAATCGCCGCCGTGTTGATGGCGATGAACGGCTTGTCGGCACGCGGACTGTGGCGATGCACGGCGCGAGCCACCAACTCCTTGCCGGAACCGGATTCGCCCGTGATCAACACCGTTGCGCTGGATTGACTCAGCCGCCCGATGGCGCGAAAAACCTCCTGCATCGCCGGCGCCTGACCGAGAATTTCCGGTGTCAAGCCGATCTCATTGGGCGCACCGTTCTGGTGCATGCTTTCGCCGATGGCGCGCCGGATCAATTCCAGCGCCTGATCGACATCGAAAGGTTTGGGCAGGTATTCGAACGCACCACCCTGAAACGCCGAAACCGCGCTCTCCAGGTCGGAATAGGCGGTCATGATGATCACCGGCAGGGTCGGAAAACGCTCCTTGAAAAGTTGCAGCAGTTGCAGTCCCGACGGACCCGGCATGCGGATATCGGAAAGCAGCACTTGCGGCGCATCGGCGCCAGCGTCGAGATGGGCCAGCGCTTCGGTGGCCGAGGCGAAGCTCTGAAACGGGATCTTTTCGCGCGACAAGGTTTTTTCGAGGACCCAGCGGATGGATTGATCGTCGTCTACGACCCAGACTGGCTTCATGGCTTTCTCAAATGGCGTGGCAACGTCCGCTTGGCAAGCAAGAAATCTGCCAGTCTCCTTATCCGAGCGGTAGTCGTACCGTGAAGCACGTCGCTCCCGGTCGGCTATCGCACTCGATCGTTCCCAGGTGCTGTTGAACAAAGCTCTGCGCCAACGTCAAACCGAGGCCGCTCCCGCCCTCACGGCCGGAAACCAGCGGATAAAACATCCGTTCCCGGATGTCCGCGGGAACGCCGGGACCGTCGTCGCTGACTTGCACTTCCAGGGCCAGGCGATGGCGACGTTTGCACAGAGTCGTCTGCCGGCTGACGCGGGTGCGTAGGACGATCCGTCCTTGCCCGACAAAATGGCCGTCGCTCTGGCCGCCGATCGCTTGCGCGGCGTTACGGGCGATATTCAGGAACACCTGAATCAGTTGTTCGCGGTCGCCGATCAAGTCGGGCAAACTGGTGTCGTAGTCGCGATGAACGCGAAGAATGGTCGGAAATTCCGCCGTCAGCAGGCTGCGCACGCGTTCGAGAATTTCGTGAATATTGACCGGGCCGGGCTGCATCGGGCGATGCGGCGACAACAAACGCCGCATCAAATCCTGCAAACGGTCGGCTTCCTTGATGATCACCTGCGTGTATTCGCGCAAACCGGGGTTGTTCAGTTCGTGTTCAAGCAACTGCGCGGCGCCGCGAATGCCGCCGAGTGGATTCTTGATTTCATGCACGAGATTACGGATCAGTTCGCGACTGGCATGTTGTTGCTCGATCAGGCGCTCTTCGCGGCTGGCCTTTATCTGCTGGTCGATTGGCCATAATTCGACCAGCAGGCGAGCTTCCTGTGTGTCGATGGGATTGACCACGCAATTGAGTTGCAAGGTTTCGCCGGCGGCCAGGCGCAACTCGATGTTTTGACCGGAGTAAACCCAGCCATGATCGAGCGCGCCGTTGAGCGCGTTCAACAAGCGCGGCGGGCACTCCATCAGGCGGTCGAGCGGGCAGCCCGCGAAAACCCGGCTGCTGATCGCCAGCAGGTTTTCGGCGGCGGCGTTCATGTAACGGATGATCAGCTTGTCATCGAGCAAGACCACCGCCGACGAGAGAAGATCGAGTCCGCCAAAGGGATTGGCCTGGTTTTCAGTCATTGGCGGCACGGGTCCCGAAGGCCGTCACGAGCGCTGCGTCAGGCGGCTCAGCGCAGATTGGACATTTCCTTCTGGATCGCCTCGACATTGCGCTGATGAATGGCGACCTTGTCCCGGTATTGCTGAACACGCTCTTGAACCTTGCCGCCGCTGATGCCGCCGCCCTGCATGCGCTCGCTCGGCAATACCAGTGTTTCTTGTTCGGCCAACTCTTTTTTGGCCTGCTCGACATTCTTTTGTTCCGCCGCCAATTCACCTTCCAGAATCCGCCGCCGATCGCCGTCACGGGATTTCTGCGTTTGTCCGTCAACCTTCGGAAAACTGGCGGGTGTCGAGGTGGCGGCCGAGGCGGCCTTGGGCGCCGCCTTGGCGCTTGGCGCGACATTCACCGGATCGAGAAAAATTTTCTTGCATGTTTTGCTGGGCAAATTCGAATACGTGACATGCCCGTCCGAATCGGCACATTTATAGATGTCCTGTGCCTGGGCCGTCAGTGACAGCAGGGCCATTGCAAACCATAGGTCTTGCCGCTTCATCGTTGTCGCATTCCTCTATTGCCGCCCGACCGGAGAGTGAGCTTCCAGCCTTCGTCATCCAGAATCAGGCCCGCCGTGGAGTGGATGAGGTAAAGCAATACTAACGCGGCGAGCCGGCTACCGGTAGACAAAAAAAGGACGGGCAAGCCCGTCCTTCGTTACTCGGCGGTGTCCTAGCAACTGTAGTAGAGGTCGAACTCAACCGGGTGGGTGGTCATGCGGACCTTGTTGACTTCGTCCATCTTCAGATCCAGATAGGCGTCGATCCAGTCGTCGGAGAACACGCCACCGCGGGTCAGGAACTCGCGATCCTTGTCGAGCGCGGCCAGTGCTTCCTCAAGGCTGGCGCAAACGGTCGGAATCTTGGCGTCTTCTTCCGGCGGCAGGTCGTAAAGGTTCTTGTCGGCGGGATCGCCGGGGTGAATCTTGTTGACGATGCCGTCGAGGCCAGCCATCAGCAGCGCCGAGAAGCACAGATAAGGGTTGGCGATCGGATCCGGGAAACGGGTTTCGATGCGACGTCCCTTGTCGGAAGCGACGTGCGGCACGCGGATCGAAGCGGAGCGGTTCTTGGCCGAGTAAGCCAGCTTCACCGGCGCTTCGTAATGCGGCACCAGACGCTTGTAGGAGTTGGTGCCCGGATTGGTGATTGCATTCAGTGCCTTGGCGTGCTTGATGATGCCGCCGATGTAGAACAGGGCCAGTTCCGACAGGCCGGCGTAGCCGTTGCCGGCGAACAGGTTCTTACCGTCCTTCCAGATCGACTGATGCACGTGCATGCCGGAACCGTTGTCGCCGACGATGGGCTTGGGCATGAAGGTCACGGTTTTGCCGTATTGATGCGCGACATTGTGCACCACGTATTTGAGGATCTGCGTCCAGTCGGCGCGCTTGACCAGCGTGCTGAACAGGGTGCCGATTTCGCATTGTCCGGCGGTGGCGACTTCGTGGTGATGCACTTCGACGGGAACGCCGATCGATTCGAGCGTCAAAACCATCGCCGAGCGGATGTCGTGCAGGCTATCGACCGGCGGAACCGGGAAATACCCCCCCTTGACACCCGGACGGTGACCGGTGCCGCCTTCACCCTCGGATTTTTCGCCGTTGGTCCAGGCCGCTTCCTGCGAGTAGATTTTCAGGCTGCAGCCGGACATATCCACGCTCCAGGCCACCGAGTCGAAGATGAAGAATTCCGGTTCGGGACCGAAGTACGCGGTATCGCCAATGCCGCAGGATTTCAGATAGGCTTCGGCACGCTTGGCGATCGAACGCGGGTCGCGGTCGTAGCCGCGGCCATCGGCGGGATCGACAACGTCGCAAGTCAGGACCACCGTGGTTTCGTCAAAGAAAGGATCGATGTAGGCCGTGCTCGGATCGGGCATCAACTGCATGTCGGAGGCCTGGATTCCCTTCCAGCCGGCAATCGACGAGCCATCGAACGCGTGGCCGTTCTCGAATTTGTCTTCGTCGAAAGCACTGATCGGCACCGTGACGTGCTGCTCCTTGCCACGAGTATCCGTGAAGCGGAAGTCAACGAATTTCGCTTCGTTTTCCTTGACCATCTTGATTACATCTTGCGGGCTTGCCATTGCAAAGTCTCCTGAACGGGTGCCGGGCAGGCCGGCGACAGAGAAAATAAGCGTGCCGGGGGTAAAAGCAGAAAACATGCCAATCCACACCTGCGAGCTTTTTATTGTGCCACAAGGGTTAACCGCATTCGTGCGCTTTTTACATGCACCGAATGAGGGCGTCCAATTCTGGTTTGCACTATTTTGGTGCGCTGCGTGCGAATGTCGGGACGCAGCCGAATCAGCAACTGATTTATACTGTCCGCCCTTCATTCGTCACTCGATGCCAGCCAGCGATCGCCATGGGAAAACTGACCGATCTACTGCAACTTGCCCAGGAGCGCGGGCGTGAACTGGGCCTTCCTTACGCTGGTGCGCTGACGCCTCAGGAGGCGTTCAAGGTGTGGCGCCTGGCGCCCGGCGCCCGGCTGCTCGATGTTCGCACGCGCGCGGAATGGGATTGGGTGGGACGCATCCCGGGCGCGGTCGAAATTGAATGGCTGAGCTATCCGGGGAACAAGCCGAACGCGCACTTCTTGGCGCAACTCAAGCAGCAGGTGGACCGGGAGGCCTTGCTGCTCGCGATCTGCCGCAGCGGCGTCCGTTCCCACCATGCGGCCACGGCGGTCAACGAGAACTTGCAAATGACTTGCTACAACGTGCTGGAAGGTTTCGAGGGCGACAAGGACGCCGAAGGCCAGCGCGGCAAGGTTGGCGGCTGGCGGCTCGCCGGACTGCCGTGGCAAAGCTGAACTTTTCCGCCGCCCGCCCGGTCTGGCATTTCTTCACCTGTTTCGACTCCATAAACACATCATGCAAACCGCGACGATCAACTTCGACAATTTCAATCACTTGCAGGACGACGCCTGCCATCGGCGCATCCGCGCCGCCCGGGCGCGCCTGGGAACGGAGGCCGTCCTGCTGTGCCATCACTATCAGCGCGCCGATGTTTATCAGTACGCCGACCTCACCGGTGATTCGCTGAAGCTCTCGCGGCTGGCCTCGCGGACCGACGCCCGCTACATCGTCTTTTGCGGTGTCCACTTCATGGCGGAAGTGGCCGACATCATGTCGAAGCCGGCGCAGATCGCCATTCTTCCCGATCTGGCGGCCGGCTGTTCGATGGCCGACATGGCCAATCTGGCCAAGGTCGAACGCTGCTGGCGCGAGCTCGCCGAGGTGTTGGATGTCGACCGACAGGTCACGCCGGTGACCTACATCAATTCCGCCGCCGATCTCAAAGCCTTCTGCGGCGCGCACGGCGGCATCGTCTGCACCTCCTCGAACGCCGGCACCATCGCCAACTGGGCTTTCGCACGCCGGGAAAAAATACTGTTCTTCCCCGACCAGCATCTCGGGCGCTGGACCGGCGCGCAAATGGGCATCGGGCTCGATGAAATGATGGTCTGGGACCCCGATCTTGAAATGGGGGGGCTGACCGCCGAGCAGATCCAGCGCGCGAAGCTGCTGTTATGGAAAGGGCATTGCTCGGTTCATCAGATGTTCCAGCCGGCGCATATCCTGCGTTTCCGCAACCAGTATCCGGACGGACTGGTCATCGCCCACCCGGAATGCAGCTTCGAGGTCTGCAAGCAGTCGGACTTCGTCGGGTCGACCGAACACATCGTCAGAACGATCAAGGAGGCGGCGCCGAACACCCGCTGGCTGGTGGGCACCGAGTTGAATCTGGTCAACCGCTTGGCGGAAGAAGTCCGGCACGAAGGCAAGATTGTCCAGTTCATGGCGCCGACGGTATGCATGTGCTCGACCATGCAGCGCATCGATCCGCAACATCTGGCCTGGACCTTGGAGAATCTGGCCGAAGGCCAGGTGGTGAACCGGATCGTGGTGCCCGCGCATGAAGCCGAATTAGCCCGGCTGGCGCTCGACCGCATGCTGGCGGTTTCGTGAGCGCGAAGAGTCGATGAGCAACTCTTCATTGCCCGCCGCCTGCCGGATGTACGGCATCAGAAACTGCGACAGCATGAAAAAAGCCTTCGCCTGGCTGACGGCGAACGGTGTCGCTTATGAGTTCGTCGACTATCGCAAAGCCGCGCCGAGCGAGGAGCAACTGGCCGACTGGAGCCGTCGCCTTGGCTGGCGAAACCTGCTCAACACCCGCGGCACGACGTGGCGCGGGCTCGACGAGGCGGCGCGTGCCGACATCGACGAAAACAAGGCACTGCGTTTGCTGGCTTGTCATCCGACGCTGATCCGGCGCCCGGTGATCGACGGTGGCGACGATCTCTTGCTGGTCGGTTTCGATCCGGAGCGCTATGCGCTGGCATTCGGCGGGACCGGGAAATGAGCGAAGACTGCGAAGACCGCGTCAACCGTTTTTTGCTTGACGACCTGGACATCGGCGGTGCCGTCGTCCGACTCGGGCCGGTGTGGCAGACGATGCTCGCCGGTCGCGACTATCCGCCGGCCGTCGTCGGCGTGCTCGGCGAAATGACCGCCACCACCCTGTTGCTTGGCGGCAAGCTCAAACAGCCGGGGCGCCTGACGATCCAGTTGCGCGGCGACGGCGCCGTGTCGCTGCTGGTCATCGACTGCGACGAGCGATTGCGGATTCGCGGCATGGCCCGCTGTGAACAAGACCCCGGCGAGGGGTCGGCGCGAGCCTTGCTCGGCCAGGGGCAACTGCTGATGTCGCTGGACATGCCGTCGATGCGCGAGCCTTACCAAAGCATCGTGCCGCTCGACGGTGACAGCATCGCTGAAATCTTCGAGCACTACTTTCGACAATCGGATCAACAGCCGGCCCGCTTTTTTCTGGCCGCCTCACCGGCGGGCGCGGCGGGGCTGTTCCTGCAAAAACTGCCGAACGCCGATCGGCGCGACGCCGACGGCTGGGCGCGCATCGAGGCGCTGGCCGCCACGGTCACGGCGGCGGAACTGCTCGCCCTGCCGGCGGAAACGCTGTTGCGGCGCCTGTTTCGCGACGAAACCACGCGGCTCTTTCCGGCACGGCCGGTGGCCTACAACTGCCCGGAGGACTGGGAAAAAGTGCGCGCCCTGCTGCGTTCGCTCGGACGCGATGAAGTTTATGCCGCCTTGCGCGAACGCGGCGAGATCGTGATCAAGGACGACATTTGCAATCGCGATTATCGCTTCGACGCGCTGGCCATTCAGGAACTGTTCGCCGACACCGCGCCAAGCACGCCGCCGACGCTTCATTAACCGCGTGACGGCGACCGCCGGCGCTTTCACAGTACCTTGCCGGGATTCATCAAGCCCAGCGGATCGAGCACGCGCTTGATCGCGCGCATGGTTTCGATCTCGACCGGGCTTTTGTAGCGCCGCAATTCCTGTCGCTTCAACTGGCCGATGCCATGCTCGGCGCTGATGCTGCCACCGAGTTCGTGGACCAGGTCGTGGACGAGACGGTCGACGTCCGGCTGCGAGGCGAGAAAAGCCGCGCTGTCGGCGGCGGTCGATTTCGACTGGTTGTAATGCAGGTTTCCGTCGCCGATATGCCCGAAAGCGACGATCCGAATGTCTGGAAAACGCGCGTGCAACAAACGGTCGGCGCGTTCGAGGAACTCGGCGAGGCGCGAGATCGGCACCGCAATGTCGTGCTTGATGCTCAAGCCTTCGCACTTTTCCGCCGCGCCGATATTTTCGCGCAAGGCCCACAAACGCCGCGCCTGTTCGGTGCTCTGCGCCAGCACGGCGTCGCCGATGTCGTCGCTTTCGAGCGCCGGGGCGAGAAACGCCGCCAGCGCCGCGCGCAGATCGCCGTCCTCGCCGCCGCCGGACAATTCGATCAACAGATGCCACGGACTGGCCGGAACCGTCGCCTGCACGCCGGGAATGTGTCGCCGGACCAAGGCCAGCGCAAGGTCGGACACCAGTTCGCAGGCCGTCAGCGCGGCCCCGAATCGCGTCTGCAAATCGGCGAGCAGGCGCACGGCGGTTGCCGGCGAGTCGATCGCCAACCAGGCGGTGGCGGTATCGCGGGGCAAGGGAAATAGCTTGAACGCGGCGGCGGTGATGATTCCCAGCGTTCCCTCGGCGCCAATGAACAGCTGTTTGAGGTCGTAGCCGGTATTGTCCTTGCGCAAGACGCGCAGACCGTCCCAAATTTCGCCGCTGGCGAGCACCACTTCCAGGCCGAGCGTCAATTCCCGGCAATTGCCATAACGCAGGACTTGCACGCCGCCGGCATTGGTCGACAGATTGCCGCCGATCTGGCAGCTGCCTTCGGCGGCCAGGGAGAGGGGAAACAAGCGTCCGGCCTGGGCGGCCGCCTCGTGCAACACGTGCAGGACGCAGCCGGCCTCGACGATGGCCGTGTTGTTGGCCGGGTCGATCGATCGCACGCGATTGAGCCGGCAAAGATCGACGATCACCGCGTCGCCGGCCGGCGACGGCGTCGCGGCGCCGCACAGACTGGTGTTGCCGCCCTGTGGCACGATCGGCGCGGCGGCGGCGGCGCATTCGCGCACCACCGCCGCCACCGCCGCCGTGCTCGCCGGGCGGACCACGCAACGCGCCGCGCCGCGATAACGGCCACGCCAATCGCCCAGATGAGGGGCCATGGCCTCGTCGCCGGTCAACACGTTGTCGGCGCCGACGATGTCCTTGATCCTCTCGATCAAATTCGAATTGCCCCCGTTCATGCGCTCCCCCGGTCATCAGGCTGGTCGGCCGCACCGCATGCGATGCGCCAGCGTCGATTGTACGGGTCCCGGCAAGCCGTGCGGCGCTTTGATCGAGGCGAAGGCTCCTGTGGTGCCGGTACTCTCGCCGTCTCGGGTTTCCGGTGACGCGCCAGAGGGGGCGCGGTTCGAAAAAAGGTCGAGGACTGGGCGATCGTCACGCCATAGCCACGAAATCTTGCGCCAACCGGGGGCGACGCGGATGACGCCCTTGTTGGCGGTGGTATTATTCTCCGGCATGGTGGAAAGCGCGATTGCTCGCCTTTCCTCAGCCGTTCCAAGGCCCAGGCGTGTTTCACGTCCTGTCTGGCCGCAATTCCGATCAATGCAATGCTCGCCGCCATACCGGTCTGGCTGGGCGCGGCCCACGCACCGGCGGATGGCGAGCGCGAATCATGAACCTTAGTGGAGTGCCAACCCGATGTCCGATCACCTGCAAAATCATTCCGAAACCGAAAAACTACGCGCCCATATCGACCAGAAACTGGTCTGCAACGTCGCCGCCGAGCCTACCCGGGCCAGCAAGGCGGACTACTACCAGGCGTTATCGCAGATCGCCCGCGAGCAACTGGCCAAGCGATGGGTGACAACGCAAAATGCCGACAATGCCAGCAAGGCGCGCCGCGTTTACTACCTGTCGATGGAATTCCTGATCGGTCGCGCGATGAACAACGCCTTGTCGGCGCTCGATCTGCGCGATCAGGCCGCCGAAGTATTCGCCACGCCCGGCCCGTCGCTGGACGAGGTGATGGAATGCGAGCCGGATGCGGCGCTGGGCAACGGCGGCCTGGGCCGTCTGGCCGCCTGCTTCCTCGACTCGATGGCCACGCTTGGACTGCCGTCCTGGGGCTACGGCATGCGTTACGAATACGGAATGTTCGCGCAGTCGATCGTCAATGGCCATCAGGTCGAGAAACCGGAAGCCTGGCTACAGAACCGCTCGCCTTGGGAGTTTCCGCGCGCCAACCGGCACTACACCGTGCATTTCGGCGGGCATGCCGAACATAACGAGGATTGGGCCGAATGGCATGCCGCCGATGCGGTCGAAGCCAAGGCCTTCGATTATGTGATCCCCGGACACGGCACCGATCGCGTCAGCACCTTGCGCTTGTGGAAAGCGGCCGCGCCGTCGGAAATCGATCTCGGCGCCTTCAATACCGGCGACTACCAGCGCGCCGCCGATTTCAAGAACCGTTTCGAGAACATTTCCTGGGTGCTCTACCCCAACGACAGCACCTCGGCCGGCCGCGAACTGCGCTTGCGGCAGGAGTATTTCTTCGTGTCGGCCTCGGTACAGGACATCCTTTACCGCCACGTGGCCGAAAACGGCACCCTGGACAATCTGGCCGACAAGGTGGCCATCCACCTCAACGACACCCACCCGGCGATCGCGGTCGCCGAACTGATGCGGCTGCTGGTCGACGACCACCAGATGGCCTGGGAATCCGCCTGGCGGCAGTGCCGCCGCATTTTCTCCTACACCAACCACACCCTGATGCCGGAAGCGCTGGAGACCTGGAAGGTAACGCTGATCCAGCGCGTGCTGCCACGACACATGCTGATCATCTACCGCATCAACCAGGAGTTTCTCGACGAGGTGGTCCGCTTGTACCCTGGCAACATCGATCTGATGCGTCGCGTGTCCCTGATCGACGACGGTGCCGGTCACGAGAAGGACAAGCGCGTGCGCATGGCGCACCTGTGCATCGTCGGCAGCCACCGTATCAACGGTGTCTCGCAACTGCACTCCGACCTGATGGTGCAGACCATCTTCGCCGACTTCGCCCGCCTCTACCCCGAGCGTTTTCACAACAAGACCAATGGCGTCACGCCACGACGCTGGCTGGCGCAGGCCAATCCCGCGCTGTCCGGGCTGCTCGACGGACGTATCGGCAAGGATTGGCGCCTGCATCTCGACCGTTTGCAGGACTTGCGCCCGAGCGCCGACGACGCCGGCTTCCGTGACGCCTTCGCCGCGGCCAAGCTCGGCAACAAGCAGCGTCTGGCCAACTACGTCGCCCGTGAAGTGGGCGTCGCCCTCAATCCGGAAAGCCTGTTCGACGTGCAGGTGAAGCGGATTCACGAGTACAAGCGGCAACTGCTCAACGTGTTGCACGTGATCACCCGCTACAACGCGCTGCTCAACGGCGAAACCGCCGGTTTCGCGCCGCGCAGCGTCATTTTCGCCGGCAAGGCGGCGTCCTCGTACCACATGGCCAAGCAGGTCATACGCTTGATCCACGACGTTGCCGCGGTGGTGAACAACGACCCGCGCACCCGCGATCTGTTGCAAGTGGTCTTCATTCCCAACTACGGGGTGTCGGTTGCCGAACTGATCATGCCGGCCGCCAATCTCTCGGAACAGATTTCGACCGCCGGCACCGAAGCCTCCGGCACCGGCAACATGAAACTATCGCTCAACGGCGCGCTGACCATCGGCACCGAGGACGGCGCCAACATCGAAATCCGCGACAATGTCGGCAGCGAGAACATCTTCATCTTCGGCAACAACACCGCGCAGGTGAACGCGATCCGGCAGGCGGGCCACAAGCCGATGGACATCTACCAGCGCGATCCCGCGCTCAAGGAGGCGCTCGACCGGATCGACAGCGGCTTCTTCTCGCCTGGCGAACGGTCGCGCTATCACGACATCTTCAACAGCCTGTTGCATTACGGCGACCATTACCTGTTGCTCGCCGACTACGCCGACTATGTCGTCACCCAGAAGCGTGTCGACGCACTGTACCTGACACCCGACGAGTGGCAGCGCAAAGCCATCATCAACGTCGCCGGCATGGGCCCGTTTTCGGCCGATCGCACCATTCGCGATTACGCCAACGACACTTGGAACCTCAGCACGCTTACAACGTAAGGAAGCCTCAAATGCTTGACACAGCAGAGATCATCGCCCTTTGCCGGGCAGAACACGGCGACCCCTACGCCGTTCTCGGAATGCACGCCGACGCCGATGGACTGTGGGTCCGCAGCCTGCAACCCGGCGCGCTCGCGGTGGCGGTGCTCGACGCCAAGAACGGGCGGCAACTGGTCGAACTGAAGGAACGCCAGATCGACGGCGTCGACGGCTTTTTCGAAGGGGTGATTCCGCGCCGCCGGAACAACTTCCCCTATCGCCTGCGCATCACTTGGGCGAACGGTGTCCAGGATACCGACGACCCGTATCGGTTCTGGACCGTGCTCGGCGAAATGGATGTCTGGCTGCTGGCCGAGGGTTCGCATTTGCGCCCCTTTGAACGTCTCGGCGCGCATCTCTGCGAGATCGACGGCGTTGCCGGCACCGCCTTCGCCGTGTGGGCACCGGATGCGCAACGGGTCAGCGTCGTCGGCGACTTCAATACCTGGGATGGTCGCCGGCACCCGATGCGCTTGCGTCGCGAATGCGGCGTTTGGGAAATTTTCCTGCCCGGCGTGACCGCCGGCGCGTGCTACAAATACGAAATCCGTGCCAGCGGCGGGCATTTGCTGCCGCTGAAAGCGGACCCCTATGGCTTCCAGGCGGAAATGCGACCCTCGACGGCCTCGATCGTTTGCGCGCTGCCACCACCGGTGGCCGCGGGCTCGTCGCCGGCCGGCGATCGGCTCGACGCGCCGATGGCGATTTACGAAGTGCATTTGGGCTCCTGGCGGCGCGCCGACGACGGTGGCTTTCCCAACTGGCGGCGTCTGGCCGAAACGCTGATTCCCTACGTTCTCGACCTCGGGTTCACACACCTCGAACTGCTGCCGATTTCCGAGCATCCTTTCGACGGTTCCTGGGGTTACCAACCGTTGGGGCTCTACGCGCCGACCGCGCGCTTCGGTGATCCCAGCGGCTTTCGCGAGTTCGTCAAGGCCTGCCATGCGGCGGGTCTGCGGGTGATCGTGGACTGGGTGCCGGCGCACTTTCCAACCGACGAACACGGCCTCAGCCGTTTCGACGGTCACGCACTCTATGAGCACGCCGACCCGCGCGAAGGCATGCACCAGGACTGGGGCACGCTGATCTACAATTTCGGGCGCCGCGAAGTCAGCAACTACCTGATCGGCAACGCGCTATTCTGGATCGAACGCTACGGTGTCGACGGTCTGCGGGTGGATGCCGTCGCCTCGATGCTCTACCGCGACTACAGCCGTTCCGAGGGGCAGTGGGTGCCGAACGTTTTCGGCGGTCGCGAAAACCTCGAAGCCGTCGCTTTCATGCGCCGGATGAACGAAGTCCTGGGGCAGGAAACCCCCGGCGCATCGACCCATGCCGAGGAATCCACCGCCTGGCCGATGGTCAGCCGCCCGCCGTCAATGGGCGGACTGGGTTTCCATTACAAATGGAACATGGGCTGGATGCACGATGTGCTGGCCTATATGCAGAACGATCCGGTGCATCGCAAGTATCATCACAACAAACTCAGCTTCGGCATGATGTACGCCTTCACCGAGAATTTCGTCCTGCCGCTGTCGCACGACGAGGTCGTGCATGGCAAGGGATCGCTGATCGGCAAGATGGCCGGCGACTACTGGCAGAAATTCGCCAACCTGCGCGCGCTGTATGGCTATATGTGGGCGCATCCGGGCAAGAAACTGCTGTTCATGGGCGGCGAATTCGGCCAGTGGAACGAATGGAACGATGAAACCTCCCTGGACTGGAATCTGCTCGACTTCCCGCTGCATGCCGGCGTCAGCCGCCTGATCCGCGATCTCAACGGTCTGTATCGCCACCATCCCGCCTTGCATCAGGTCGATTTCGAGCCGGCCGGTTTCGAGTGGATGGCCGCCGACGACGCCGACTGCTCGGTGGTGGCCTTCGTCCGCTGGACGCGCGATCGTTCGCGCGCCATCCTCTACGTTGGCAACTTCACCCCGGTCGTCCGGCACGGCTACCGCATCGGCGTCCCGACCGGCGGTCAATACGTCGAACGGATCAATAGCGACTCCGAACACTACGGCGGCAGCAATGTCGGCAACGGCAGCGATCCCTTGACCGCCGAACAGATTCCGGCGCACGGTCGCGAATGGTCGCTCAGTCTGACCCTGCCGCCGCTTGCCGCGCTCTATCTCGAATGGCTGCCGTGACCGCCGCCGCCCGCCTTGCCGCTGGGCGGCCCTGGCCGCTCGGCGCCCACTGGGACGGCGCGGGCGTCAACTTCGCGCTGTTTTCCGCCCATGCCGAACGCGTCGAATTGTGCATTGTCGACGGCGAATGCTCGCACACCCTGCCGATGCCGGAATGCACCGATCACGTCTGGCACGGCTACCTGCCCGGCGCGACGCCGGGACTGCGCTACGCCTATCGCGTGCATGGCGCCAACGCGCCGGAAAAAGGCCAGCGCTTCGATGCGCGCCGCCTGTTGCTCGACCCCTACGCACGCGAGGTCGTCGACCGCTTCTCCTGGGCGACGTCCGACGATCCGCGGAATGGCGTCGTCGCCAGCGTCGTCGACAATGAATTCCCCTGGGGCGGCGACGCCCCGCCGGCCATCCCCTGGGCCGACACCGTGCTCTACGAGATTCACGTCAAGGGCGCCAGCCGGCAGCATCCCGGCGTTCCCGAGGCGCTGCGCGGCACCTATGCCGGACTCGCCGCGCCGGCGATGCTCGATCACTACCGCCGGCTCGGCGTCACCGCCCTCAGCCTGCTGCCGATTCATTACTTCATCGACGAACAACGGCTGGCCGGTCAGGGCCGCGTCAACTACTGGGGCTACAACACCCTCGGCTACTTCATCCCCGAAGCGCGCTACGCCGCTCGAATCGGCGGGCAATCGGTGATCGACGAATTCAAGACCATGGTTCGCACCCTGCACGCCGCCGGTCTCGAGGTCATCCTCGACGTGGTCTACAACCACACCGCCGAAACCGACGAATGGGGTCCGACGCTGTCCTTCAAAGGCATCGACAACCAGAGCTACTACCGTCTGCCGGCCGACAATCCGGCCGCTTACGAAAACTTCAGCGGCTGCGGCAACACTCTCAATCTGGCTCAACCACGGGTTCTCCAGTTGGTGATGGACTCGCTGCGCTACTGGGTCGAGGCGATGCACGTCGACGGTTTTCGCTTCGATCTGGCGGCGGCGCTGATCCGCGACAGCGCGTTTCTGGCCGCTTTGCGGCAGGACCCGGTGCTGCAGAAGGTGAAGCTGATCGCCGAACCGTGGGACGTTGGCCCCTACGGCTATCGCCTGGGGCAATTCCTGCCCGGCTGGGGCGAATGGAACGACCGTTACCGCGACGACGTGCGCGCCTTCTGGCTCAGCCGCGACGCGGGCGCCGGGCAACTGGCGCAGCGGCTTGCCGGTTCCAGCGAGCTATTCAAGGCCGGGGGACGCGCGCCGCAGGCCGGTGTCAACTACATCACCGCCCACGACGGGTTCACCTTGCGCGATCTGGTGAGCTACCAGTCGAAACACAACGAGTTGAACGGCGAGAACAACCGCGATGGTCATGGCCACAATATCTCGTGGAACTGTGGCGAGGAAGGCGACAGCGTCAACCCGGAGGTCATCGACCGGCGTCGTCGCCTGCAAAGGGCGCTGCTGGCGACCTTGCTGATTTCGCAAGGCGTGCCAATGTTGCAGGCTGGCGATGAACTCGGTCGCACGCAGAACGGCAACAACAACGCCTACTGCCAGGATAGCGCCATGACCTGGATCGACTGGAGCGGCGCCGATGCCGAGCTGACCGACTTCGTCGCCGGCATGATCGGCTTGCGCCGGCAATTTCCGCAACTCCGTCGCCGCCACTGGCTGACCGGCCAGGCCGCGACCGCCGACGGTCCGCCCGACGCCCTGTGGTGGCATCCGGCCGGGCGCCCGATGGTCGATGCCGACTGGCAATCGAACACGCTCGATGCGTTCGGCCTGCGACTTGCCCCGACGGCGGACGACGGCGGACGGGCGCTGCTGTGCCTGATCAACCGCGACGATAAACCGGTGACCTTCCTGTTGCCCGACGGCGCGTGGCAACAAGTGTGCGACAGCGGCGGCGACACCCCTTTCGCCACCATTTGGCGCGAGAAAAGCAGTCCGGTAACGGCGCGCGGCATCCAGTTGCTTGCCCTGTCCTGAGGGCTTGACGGCGTGCCTCTTGCACCGCCGGCACCAGCAACCCCGCTCATCCGCCCGCGTGCCACGCGCGCGCGGCGACGCACCTGACATGAGGAGGCGGCATGATTTTCGAATTCCTGTTCAACCACTGGGGCCATGCGCTACTGTCGATTGCCGCCGCCGTTCTGCTGTATCAGTCGGCGGTGGTGGTTGGCGGCAACGAAATCGCGTTGATCGAACGGCGCTGGTTCGGTCACAAAATGCCGCAGGGACGGGTGGTGGCCCTGGGTAACGAAGTCGGTATTCAGGCGCGCACCCTCGGCCCCGGCCTGCATTTTCTGATTCCGTTCATCTACAAGGCGGCAAAGAGCGTTTTCACCGAGATTCTGGAAAACGAAATCGGTCTGATCGAGTCGGTGGACGGCTCCTCGATTCCCGCCGGCAACATCTTCGCCGCCGTGGTGGCCGGGCACAATTCCTTCCAGGATGGCGAGGCGTTCATCCGCAACGGCGGCCAGAAAGGCCCCCAGATCGAGGTGTTGCCGCCAGGCAAATACCGGATCAACCCCTATCTGTTCAAATTGACCAAGGGCAAGGTCACCGAAATCAAGGATTTCGAGATCGGCATCGTCGAGTCGGTCGACGGTGCGCCGATTCCGGAAGGCAAAATCTTCGCCCAGGCCGTCGACGGACATTCGTCCTATCAGAATGGCGACGCCTTCATCAAGAACGGCGGACAAAAAGGACCGCAGATCGAGATCATTCCGCCGGGAAACTATCGCATCAACCCTTATCTGTTCAAGGTCACCAAGAGCACGGCCACCAAGATCGGCGAGAGCGAAATCGGCCTGGTGGAGTCCGCCGACGGTTCGGCGATTCCGGCCGGTCGCATTTTCGCCAACGTGGTGCCCGGACACAATTCCTTCCAGTCTGGCGCCGATTTCATCAGGAATGGCGGTCAGAAAGGGCCGCAGACCGAGATTCTGCCGCCGGGGGTGTATCGCATCCATCCTCATCTGTTCAAGATCACCAAGGCCAACGCCGTGGTGATCGCCAAGGGCGAGGTCGGCATGGTCACCGCCCAGGACGGATCGCCGATTCCAATGGGGCGGCTGCTGGCCCAGAGTGTGCCGGGACATTCCAATTATGAAAACGGCGAGGCGTTCCTGAAAAACGGCGGTCAGAAAGGGCCGCAGATCGACGTCCTGCTGCCCGGTACTTACCGTATCAACCGGAATCTGTTCGCAATCCAGATCGCTCCGGCGGTCATCGTCGAGGCCAACAAGATCGGTCTGGTCACCGCCCTCGACGGGATTCCGCTGCCGGAAAGGGAATATGTCGCCAGCCCGGTCACCAACCACAACGATTATCAGGACGGCTCCGCCTTCTTGAGCAAGCAGGGGCAGCGCGGTCCGCAACTGGATGTCCTGCGGCCGGGCACCTACTACATCAATCCGTTCATGTTCAGTGTCGCCGTCGACGACGTGGCGGTGATCGAGCGCGGCCAGGTCGGGGTCATCGTCTCCAATGTCGGCGAAGATCCGACCGAAGAGATGCAAAAACGCCTGGGTTCGGGTCAGGCCGGCGCGTCGGAGGAGGAGGGCAAGGAAAGATACGTGGTGCCCAAGGGGTATCGCGGCATCCAGGAGGAAGTCGCCGGGCCGGGGCGCTACTATCTCAACCGGCGGGCCTTCATGGCCTACGTGATCGACACCACCAACATCACCATCGACTGGGACGACCAGAAGGACACCCGCTTCGATCAGTTGACCGTCATCTCCAAGGACGGCTTCCCGATCCAGGTGTCGGTCAAGGTAGTGATCCGCGTCCGTCCGGATCAGGCGCCGTACATGGTGGCCAAGGTCGGTTCGATCGACAACCTGATCCAACACGTCATTCACCCGATGATCGACTCGTCCTTCCGCAACCAGGCGTCCACCGCGTCGGCGATGAATTTCCTGCAAAGCCGCTCGGAGGAGCAGGCCAAGGCGGAAACCCGGGCCCGCGTCGACCTAGAGAAATACCATGTCGAATGCGTGTCGGTGCTGATCTGTCAGATCAAACTGCCCGAGGATCTGATGCAGACCCAGACCAAGCGCATCATCGCCGAGCAGCAGCAGGAAATGTACAAGATGGAGCAGCGCTCGCAGGCGGAACGGACCGAGATGGAGAAGATGCGCGCCACCGCCGACCAGCAGCCGACATTGGTGGCTTCGGAAATCGCCGTCAAGGTGGCGACCCAGAAGAAGAGCGAGATGATCACCCTGGCGGAAGGCGACGCCGAGGCCAAGGCCCTGTTGGGCGTCGGCGAAGGCAAGCGCCTGAAGGCCATCGGCGATGGCGAGGCGTCCCAGATCGCCGCCGTCGGTGAAGCGACGGCGCAGGCGTACAGCAAGCAGCAGGCCGCGATTGGCGAAGAGGCCATCAAACAGATCAAGATCGTCGAACTGATCGCCGCCGCCATCCAGAGCGGCAAGATCAAGATCGTTCCCGATGTGCTGGTCAGCGGCGGCGGCAACGCCGGCGACGGCTTGATGGGAATGTTGACCAAACTGCTGCCGGGAGTCGATCTGAACGCCTTGATCCACAAACCGGGTGTGCCACCCAAAAGCTGAGCGAACCGGTCGCCGCCTCGGCCCTTGAACGACGGAAAAAGTCCTTGCGGCCCGGAAACGGTCATCCTGAACTTGAATTTTTGAAAGGAAATGCCATGAACGCGATTTTTAAAGGCGGGTGTCTTTGCGGTGCCGTCCGTTACCAATCGTCGGCGGCGCCGGTGATGGCCGGCAATTGCCATTGCCGCGATTGTCAGCGCGCGAGCGGCGGCGCGTATGCGCCAACGCTGTTCGCGCCGACCGCCGCCGTCGCCATCGATGGCGAGGTCCGGTATTTCGAGGTCAAGGGCGACAGCGGTCACGCGGTCAGTCGCGGCTTCTGTCCACGGTGCGGGTCGCAGTTGTTCGGGCAAGTGGAAGTCATGCCGGGCCTGCTGGCGATCCGGGCGGGAACCCTCGACGATCCCGGTTTGTATCAACCGGCCATCGATCTTTACACGGCGCGTGCGCAATCGTGGGATTTCATGGATCCCACGCTGCCCAAGTTTCCCGAAATGCCGCCGCACGCGTGATCGCCCGACTCCGCCGGCGCGACATGCCGTCGACCAGCGAATTCCCGGCGACGACCACCGAACGCGGTGTCCGCATCGCGCTGATGTTCGCCCTGGTCGCCGAACGCCTCTCGATTTTTTACGCGCACGACCAGTGGCTGCGGGAAGCGCAAGGCGCGACGCTGGCCGCCGAGTGGCTGGCGCGGTCCAAGCGGCAACTGCCGCTCACCGAGCGGAAACGCCTGTCGGACTTGAGCGACCGCTTGGCTCGGCGGATTGCCGCGACGCTAAGCCGCGAAGCCGGGCTGTACACCGCCCATGAAATGATGGAGTCGCTGACCACCGACACGCTTTCCGAGCCGGCGCAATCGCTGATGCTGGAATGCGAACGCCTGGTCGACGAAATCGTCGAGACTTGAAGGTCAATCCCAGACGCGCAGGGCCTGCAACTGCCGCGTCGCGGCCTCGCCCCAACCGCGATTGGCCGCCGGACTGGCCGGGCTGGGGTGCAGGATGCGTCCGATCTTGATTCCCGTTCCGGCCAGTGCCTGCGCGGCTCGCGCCTCGGCGAAGGCACCGACGCCGATCAGCCACTCCGGTTGCAGGGCGGCGACCAGCGCCCGCAGATGCGCGTCGCAAGCGGCTTGCAGCGGAACGGTTTCCGTCGCCGGCAACTTGTCCGGCGTCAGATTGCGACCGTGATCGAAAAACGCCAGCGGGCAATAGTTGGCCACGAAATGCTCGGCGAAAAAAGCCGCCGGATTGCCGAAACGTTCGCGGAACAACCCCCACAGCCGCCGTCCGCTGACCTCGGAACGCGTACAGGCAAACCCCTCGACCGGACGACGGGGATTTTCCAGCGCCGGCTTGCCGACTTCACAAGCGATGCCCAGCCAGTCGCGCACCGTCGCCACCTCGCCGAAAGGCACACCGCATTGCACCATTCCGAAAGGGCCGGGATTCATGCCCAGAAACACCACCCGCCGCTGGCCGGCGCCGTAACGACGCAAGTAGGCGGCGTGCGCTTCCCAGGCGTAGCTCAGCGGATCGTAGACATGGCTGACTGGCGGCGCGAAGCGTTGCGTCGCCAGCGCGGCCGACAAATGCCGCGCGGCGGCGATCAATTGTTCGGCGACGGCGGCGTTTCGTTCCATGGCGCGACCTTGAACAACAGCAACATGCCCGGCACGGCGAGGGCGAAGCAGAGCACGAAGAAGCCGACCCAGCCCAGCGACTCGACCAGCGCGCCGGCGGACGCATTGATGAAGGTTCGCGGCACGGCGGCGAGGCTGGTGAACAGGGCGAACTGGGTGGCGGTGAACGCCGGATTGGTGGCGCGGGCGATGAAAGCGACGAAGGCGGCGGTTCCCAGGCCGACCCCCAGGCACTCGGCACCGATCACGCCGGCGAGCGCCGCGCGGTCCACCAGTCCGATCGGCGCCTGCACGCCACGCCACGCCAGCCAGGCGAAACCGAGAATGGTGACCGCCTGCACCGCGCCGAACAGCCACAGTGCGCGGTTGATTCCCAGTTTGATCATCCACAAACCGCCGAGCAGCCCGCCGAAGACCGCCGGCCACAGTCCGGCGTGCTTGGCGATCACGCCGATATCGGTCTTGCTGAAACCAAGGTCCAGATAAAAGGGCGTCGCCAGCGCGGTGGCCAGCGAATCGCCAAGTTTGTAGAGGAAAATGAAACCGAGGATCAATAACGCGCCTCGCCAGCCCTGGCGGCCGACGAACTCGTGAAACGGTTCGACCACCGCCTGACGCAAGGTTTTCGGCGCGCCGACGACCGCCGGCTCGTTGACCAGCAGCACCATCGCCATTCCCGGCGCCATGAAGGCGGCGGTGATCCAGAACACCTGCCCCCAGGGCAGCAGGTCGGCGAGAATCAGCGACAAGGAACCGGGCACCAGGCCGGCGATGCGGTAGGCGTTGACGTGTACGGCGTTGCCGAGGCCAAGTTCGCCTTCGTCGAGGATTTCACGGCGGAAAGCGTCCAGCGCCACGTCCTGGGTCGCCGAGAGAAACGCCAGCGCCACCGACAGCCAGATCACCGGCGTCAGATTGGTCGACGGCGAAAAGCCGCCCAGCAAACCGATCGACAGCAACAGGCCGATTTGCGACAGCAGCATCCAGCCCCGACGGCGTCCCAGCGGCAAACGGTAGCGGTCAAGCAGCGGCGACCACAGGAATTTCCAGGTGTAGGGAAACTGAATCAGGGCGAAGAAGCCGATGGTCTTCAAATCGACGCCTTCGCTGCGCAGCCATGCCGGCAACAGGTTGAGCAGCAGATACAGCGGCAGACCGGAACTGAAACCGGTAAACACGCAGATCAGCATCCGCCGGGTCAGCAGCAGTCGCAGCCACGCGGGGGTCAAGAGCGGCGTCCGAGACGATAGAAGGCGAGGCTGCCGTTGAGATTGGGATCGTCGGCGACCGGCTGGCCGGTTTCGTCGAAAGCCAGGCGCTCGCGTATTTCGATGTCCAGCCGGCCGCAGAGGTTTTCAAAATCGACGATGGTGAAAAAGCGGACGTTCGGCGTGTCGAACCAGTCGTAGGGCAAATCCTCGGACACCGGCATGTGCCCGTCGGCGATCGCCGCCCGGTTGGCGCGGTAGGCGAAATTCGGAAAACTGACCACCGCTTCCTCGGCGACGCGCAGCATCTCGGTCAGAATGTGTTCGGTGGCGCGCATGGTCTGCAAGGCTTGCGAGATGATCACGTGGTTGAAGGACAGGTCCTCGAAGCCGGAGAGACCGCTGTCGATATTCATCTGAATCACGTCGACGCCGTTGCGGATGCAGCCAAGAATGCTTTCATGGTCGATTTCGACGCCGTATCCGGACACGCCGCGTGTTTCCCGCAAATAGCGCAACAAGCGGCCGTCGCCGCAGCCCAGGTCGAGGACACGTTCGCCGGGCGGAATCCAGCCGGCGATCACCGCGAAATCGAAACGCTCGCGCTGCTCGGCCTTCACTTTCCTTTCCTGTTCGGTCATACGGCGATGTTCTCCAGATAAGCGCGCAACACGGCGTGGTAATGCCGGTCGTCGAGCAGAAAGGAGTCGTGCCCGGCATCGCAATCGATTTCCGCGTAGACGACGCGCAAACGGTTGTCCAGCAGCGCGAAGACGATCTCGCGCGACCGGGACGGCGCGAAACGCCAGTCGGTCGAAAAACTGGCCACGAAAAAGCGGGCCTTGGCGCGCGCCAGCGCCGCCGCCAGATTGCCGTCGTAATCGTAGGCCGGGTCGAAATAATCGAGCGCCTTGGTGGTCATCAGATACGTGTTGGCGTCGAAGAATCCGGCGAATTTGTTGCCCTGATAGCGCAGATAGGATTCGATCTCGAAATCGACGTCGTAGCTGAACTTGTGCTCGCCGTGCCGCAATTGCCGGCCGAATTTCTCGGCCATCTGGCTATCCGACAAGTAAGTGATATGGCCGACCATGCGCGCCAGCCGCAAGCCGTTGACCGGCACGACGCCATGGTCGGCGTAGTAGCCGTCGTGAAAATCGGGGTCGGAAAGAATTGCTTGTCGCGCCACTTCGTTGAAGGCGATATTCTGCGCCGACAGCTTGGGCGCCGAGGCGATGACCATGGCGTGCCGGATGCGCTCGGGAAACTGTAGCGACCATTCCAGCGCCTGCATGCCGCCGAGGCTGCCGCCGATCACCGCCGCCCACGTCTCGATGCCCAGACGATCGGCGAGCCGGGCCTGCGCCGCCACCCAGTCCTCGACCGTCACCAGCGGAAAGTCCGCGCCGTAGACACGGCCGGTTTCCGGGTTCATCGACAGCGGGCCGGTCGAACCGTAACAGCCGCCGAGATTATTCACTCCGACCACGAAGAATTTCCCGGTGTCCAGCGGCTTGCCGGGGCCGACCAGATTGTCCCACCAGCCGAGGTTATCGGGGTCGTCGGCGTAGCGGCCGGCGACATGGTGGCTGCCGGAAAGCGCGTGACAGACCAGTACCGCGTTGGATCGGGCGGCATTGAGCGTGCCGTAGGTTTCGAACACCAGTTCGAAGCCCGGTAACACGGCGCCGCTGCGCAACACCAGCGGTTCGTTGCAATGCATTTTCCGCGGCACGACGACACCGACAGAATTCTCTGGAAACATACTCGATCAAATCGCTGACAAGGACAGAAAAAAAGAAAAACCCAGCCGGCCTGCTTGGCGGACTGGGCTTGCCGCGCTTTAGCCGTATTTATCAAGCGCCCGCAAGCTGATGGTTCAAATCGGCGCCAAGGCCGCAGAAGGTACCCGCGGCCCGGGGAAAAGTCAATTCAGGCGTTCAACTTGTCGAGTTGTTCCCTGATCTTGCCGGGTTCTTCGTAGCGCAACATCCGGCGAACGAGGGGCGCCAGTTCGGCGCAATTGCTCTGCATGATCCGCTGTTTGACCGACAGGATCTGCGCCGGATGCATCGAAAACTGCCGCAGGCCCATGCCCAGCAACAGGCGGGTCAGCGAGGGATCGCCGGCCAGTTCGCCGCAGATCGAAACCGGAATGTTCACCTTTTCCGCGCTGGCGATGGTGTGCGCCAGCAGCATCAGCACCGCCGGGTGCAAGGGGTCGTAGAGTTGCGAGACTTGTTCGTCGCTGCGGTCGATTGCCAGGGTGTACTGGATCAGATCGTTGGTACCGATCGACAGGAAACTCAAACGCCGCAGAAAAAGGCCGACCGCCAGCGCCGCCGCCGGAATTTCGATCATCGCGCCAATGGCGATCGTTTCGTCGAACACCACCCGTTCGCCACGCAGGCTGGCCTTGGCGCGCTCGACGGCCGCCAGTGTCTGGTCGATCTCGTGCGCCTGAGACAGCATGGGAATCAGCAGTTTGATCTTGCCGTATTTCGAGGCGCGCAGAATGGCGCGCAATTGCGTCTGGAACATTTTCGGCTCGGCCAGCGACAGGCGGATCGCCCGCAGGCCCAGCGCCGGGTTGTTCTGCACCCGTCCGCCAAGCGATTTTTCCGGATGCAGATCCTTGTCGTAACCCAGATCGAAGGTGCGAATGGTCACCGGCCGGCCGGCCATCCCCTTGACGACCTTGCGGTAGGCTTCGAACTGCTCGTCCTCGGTCGGCATGTCGCCACGATCGAGGAACAGGAATTCGGTGCGGAACAAGCCGACGCCCTCGGCACCGCTATCGAGCGCGCCAGCGATGTCGCCCGGCAGTTCGATGTTGGCGTGCAGATCGATGTCGATACCGTCCAGCGTTGCCGAGCGCGCCGTTTTCAGCCGCCGGAGCTTGGTGCGTTCGAGTTCGATCTGGCTCTTGCGCAGCCGGTACTCCTCGAGAACGCGCTGGTCGGGATTGACGATCAGCACGCCGCGCGTGCCGTCGACGATCAGCACTTCCTTGTCGCGGATCAGTTGCCGGGCGTGAATCAGGCCGAGAATCGCCGGAATGCGCAGGCTGCGCGCCAGAATCGCCGTGTGCGAGGTAGACCCGCCGACATCGGTGACGAAGGCGGCGAAATGATGATCCTTGTAGGCGATGACATCGGCCGGCGAGAGATCGTGCGCGACGACGATCAGGTTTTCTTCCTTGAAGCCCTTGTTGGTCCTGAGCGCCATCCGCCCCGGCTGGCCGACGAGTTCCTTGATCACCCGCTCGACCACCTGCCGCACATCGTAGCTGCGCTCGCGCAAGTACTGATCGTCGATCCGTTCGAACTGATCGACCAGCAGTTCCATTTGCTGCACCAAGGCCCATTCGGCGTTGCAACGTCGCTCGCGGATCAGTTGCTTGGGGGTTTCCGCCAGTTCCGGGTCGGCAAGAATCATCGAATGCAGGTCGATGAAGGCGCCGAACTCGCTGGAGGCGTGCTGCATGCGGCCCTTGAGCGCGGCGAATTCCTCGCGCACGCGCTGAAGCGCCATTTCAAAACGCTCCACCTCCTTGTCCACCAATCGCGGCGCGATCAGCAGGTGCGAAACCTCCAGGGTCGCGTGCGATATCAAATGCGCGCGACCGATCGCGATACCGCCGGAAACCGCCAGACCGTGCAGCGCAAAACTCATGGTGTACTCATTCTCCTTCGCCGAACTTGTCGGCGATCAACTCCAGGATGGCGTCGTTGGCCGCCTGTTCGTCCGAACCGTCGGTTTCGACGATCACCGTGGACCCTTTTCCCGCCGCCAGCATCATCACTCCCATGATGCTCTTGGCGTTGATCCGGCGTCCTCCCTTTTCCATCCACACCTCGCTGGCAAAGCGACTGGCGACTTGCGTCAGCTTGGCGGATGCGCGGGCGTGCAAACCCAGCTTGTTAAGAATTGCGGCTTCAGCGCGTACCATCACTGGTTCCCCATTGTCTATTTGATTGAATCGACAGGCAACTTGACGACCCCGTCGTGGGCGCCGCTGACTGCCTTCTGCAACATGACTTCCATTCCCCGTTCGCGGTACGTCAATGCGCGCAGCAACATCGGCAGGTTGACACCGGCAATGCCCTCGATGTGACCCGGCACGAGCAATTTAAGCGCCAGATTGCCCGGTGTGGCGCCGAAAACGTCGGTCATCACCAGCACGCCTTCCCCGCCGTCGACCTCCTTCAGCAGCAGACGCGCCAGCGGCAGGATATCGAGCGGATCGTCCTGCGCCGCCACGCCGAGCTGCGCGATCAGCGGTGGCCGCTTGTTGAGAACGTGACACACGTTCTGAATCAGGCTTTCGCCAAACGAGCCATGCGTTATCAAGAAGATACCAATCATTACCCCTCCCCCGCAGCAAGCCGCCATTCTAAGCGATTCCAACTCGGCAGGCAGCACCGCCCGGCTGGATCATGGGATTATTTCAACCTCCCGCGGCTCGCCGCCGACAAAAGTCAAGCGTCGCCGCATGGCTTCGCTAACCTGCAGGCGACCGTCGGCGTCGACGCGCAGAACGTGCGTCACGGCCAGTTGGCGCGCGAGACGCGGCCAGTCGACACCGCCGATGAACAGCGGCTTGGAGGCGACATCGGACCACATGCCGGCTTGCGCGCGCGCGGTGATCAGCACGCTGAGCGACTGGGTGTGCGTCACCGGCCGGCCGCTGCGCGGATCGAGCAAATGACAAAAGCGCTGACCGTCAACCTCGACATAGCGTTGATAATCGCCGGAGGTGCCGATGGCTTCGCCGTCGGCGAGTTCGAGAGTCGCCAGCGGACCGGGCTGCCGCGGATGCTGAATGCCGACCCGCCACGGCTGGCCGTCCCGGTTTCCCAGCGCCATCACGTTGCCGCCGATATTGATCAGCGCGTGGCGCACGCCTTGTGCCCGCAGGGTGGCGGCCGCGCGATCCAGCGCCACGCCTTTCAGATAACCGCCGAAATCGAGCGCCACGTCGCGATTACGGCTGGAGACGAGGTTTCCGTCGAGCTGGAGGTCGACGATGCTCGGCGACGACCGACGCCAGGCCGCCAAGGCCTCTGCCTTGGGCAAGGCCGTCGGCAATTCGTCGGACTGAAACCCCCACAGGCCGATCAAACGGCCGATGCCGGGGTCGAAGAGCCGTTCGCTGGCCCGCGTCAGGCGTTGCGCCTCGCCGATCAGCGCGGCCATTTCCGGCGACACGCGCTGTTTCCGGGAGGCGGCGATGGCGTCGTTCAGGGCGCTCAGTTCCGACGGCTTCCAGGCGTGATAGGTGCGGTGCAGGCGGTCGAATTCACGCAGGACGGCGCCGGCGCCGCGGCGCGCCTCGCTTTCCGGCAGCCCGGCGATCAGTATTTCGACGCGGGTGCCGAAGACAAAAGCTTCCTGCCGATGCGGCGCCTCCTGGCCACAAGCGGCCAGGCAGCAAGCGAGCAGCACGACGATCCGGCGCGCGGCGCGCACGGCTGTGGCTGTCGCCACGCACTGGCAAAACACGTTTTCCACCGCGTCCATTTTCCCGGAGAACGCGCGAGGCGAAAAAGGCGGCGAAAAAAGCCACCATCGATTTTTGCGAGCATCGCTCATTTTCTGGGCGCTTTCCCGGCGAGCGGTTTTTTCCCCGCGGGTCTGATTTTATTGTCCGCGCGATCGAGCCACAGCAGGGCCTCGGCATAAGAGACGAAACGGCTGAGGTAATCAGGCGCGATGTCCCGCATCGTGGCCAGAGAGTGAAGTACCAGCCGATGCGAATTGAGCGGACCGGCGTTCTCTGGCGCGCGCGCGATGGCTTGCGCCACTTGTCTGGCGGCGCGGAGTCTTGACCAGGTGGATCTGAAGTCGCGCAGCGCCTTGAGTTCGGCGCGCGGTTCGCCGCCGGCTACCGGACCGGCGGCTTCGTCGATGTCCGACGATTGTCGCGCCAGGCAAGCCGTCAGATCCGCCAGCGAAACGTGCCGATCTTGCTTGTCGAATCCGGCGACGAATCGTTTCACTCCGCCAAAATCGCCGGCATCGAAAAGGCGCCGCAGCTCGTCGGCCGTTTCCGGATGGCGCGCCGTGAAGCACGCGATCGTTTGCCCGGACTCGTTCCGCGTGCGATCGAAGCGGTCCCGGTAGGTCGCCAGCGCGGCCCGCAGCGTGCCGTCGAGCCGCCTTCCGGTCGCGCCCCGGTGCTCGCGCCGGCGCCGGGCCAACGCTTCGATGAAGTGGAATCGCACCGGGTCCAGCCGGTCGGCGCCCATCGTGCGCAAGAAGGCGATTGCCGTGGCGGGATCGGCCGCATGATCCGTCGGCGAAGGTCGGCACGCGCTGTCGTCCACGGCAGAGACGTCCGTTTCAGCCATCGGGCGGCGTTTTTCCATTCGACGCCTTGGGCACCGGCGCCATTTCCACCCGCCGGTTCCGGGCGCGTCCTTTTTCGTCGGTGTTGGAAGCCACCGGCTGCTCGGTGCCGAAAGCGGCCGCGAAAACCAGCGACGACGGCATCCCTTCCTCGATCAATGCCCGGGTGACCGTCAGCGCGCGCTGCGCCGAGAGTTCCCAATTGTCGGCGAAGCGGTGGTTGCCTTGCTGTATCGGCCCATCGTCGGTAAAGCCGCTGACCATCAACAGCTCGTCGCGCTCCCCCAGGTAGACGCGCAACGGCGTGACCAGGCTTTTCAGGAGGAGCCGGCCGTCGGCTTGCAACCGATCGGAATTCAGCGAGAACAAGACGCTGCCGCTGATGCCGATGCGCCCGTCGTTCAAGGTGACCCGCCCGGCCGCGAGCGGAACGGCCAGGGCTTTTTCCAGCGCCATGCGGCGCTGTTCTTCCTGCTGCCGTTTTTGCACCTCGGCTTCCAGATGGCTGGCCAACTCCAGTTGCACGCCGAGCACGCCGACCAGCAACAGAACGAAGGCGCCCAGCAGGCCCGACATCAGATCGCCGAAAATGGCCCACACCGGCGCGGTCTGCGCCATGCCGCTATCGCTATCGTCCATCAGGGCGCCTGCTCGGCCAGGGTGGCGGGTTGGTCGGCGATTTGCCGGAGTTCGTCCATCACCGCCTTTTGCGACAGGAGGCTCAGGTCGATGATTTCCCGCGCCTGCGCCACGTAGTAGGCCAGCTGCTCGTCGCTTCTGGCCGTCGATTTCTCCATCGCGGCTTCGATTCGCTGCAGATTGGCGATCAGTTTCTCGTTGGCCTCGCCGAACAAGCCCACCGCGAACGCGAACGCGTCGCTCAGGCTCGAGACTTCGACGGCGCCGCTGCCAATGCACGCGCCAAGTTCGGTAAGCCGCGCCGACTCCGCGCCGACCTGTTCGGCGAACTGCCGGCCGGTGCGGCCGAGCAGTTCGGTCGTGGAAGCCACCATGGCGTCCAGGGTCGCCCGCTGTGCTTCCGCCGATCGATCGATCGTGACCAGCAGCGAATTGAGCGAGGCCATCGTCTGGCAGCGCTCGTCGAGCAACTGTTTGTCCCGGGCGATGCCGCGGCTCATTTCCAGACGCAGTTCCTTGATCACGTCGGCGGCGACGCGCGGCGCTTCCGAGGCGGTTTCCAGTAGCCGCGCGGCCTGATCGAGCGTCTTGCCGGCGTTCGCTTGCGCCTGTTCGCCGATGTCGCGCGCTGTTTTTTCCAGGGTCGCGCAAATTTGCTGCTGTTGCGACAGCGCCTGTGCGCCCGCCTGTTGCCATTCGCGCTGAAGCCGCGCCGCCATCGCTTCCAGCGATTGTGTCCAGGTCGCCAGCCGCTGCCGGTCGTCGGCCGCCTGGCGGGTCAGTGACGCGGACAAGGTCTCGCCAACCGCGTTCAGAAGCGATGCCGCCTCGTGGGCGAAGCGGGCGTTGAACGCCGTCATCGACTGCTCCAGCCGGTCGATCAAATCGTCGCCGTTCTTGCGCTGCGTGGTCAGCGCCGCCTGCCAGGCCGCCGCGACGCTGTCCAGTTGTCCTCGCGTCGAATCGATCAATTTTTCGTGCATCAGGCCTGTTTCACGCGCGATTCCCGTCATCGCGGCGTCAACCGCGGTGTCTATCGTCTCGTTGGCCAGGCGGGCGCTGTCGGCCAGGTTGTCCTTGAGCGATTTCTCGACGGCGCTGGCCAGGGACGCGTACACGGTTTTGACGTCGCCATGGAAAGCGTCCTGATTGCCCAGCAGGCGTTCGTTGAATTGCTCTTCCCGGCGCTCCATCCGCGCCAGCATCGTTTGCAGCTGGTCGACCAGATTCGGCAGCGCCTGGGCTTGCCGTTGCAGCGCCTTGAAGGTTTCCTGACGTTGAAAGGCGAACGAGTGCACGCGCAGCACGGTCGCGATTCGGGTATCCAGCCGTTGCGCCGCCAACAACCTTTCGCGCCGGCTCAGCGCCGACAGCAGGCCCAGCATCGCCGAAGCGGCCACGCCGGCCACCGAGGTGCCGAACGCCAGCCCCAATCCCTTGATCGGCGCCGCCAGCGCCGCGCGGATCGCTTGTAGATCGGTGGTGCCTTCGAGCGCGAAGACGGCGCCGTTCAAGGTGACGACCATCCCGAGAAAGGTGCCCAGCATGCCCAGCATCACCAGCAGGCCCACCAGATAGGGAGTCAGCGCGGGGCCGGGCAAACCGACGCGTTCACCCTCGATGCGCAGGCGGACCGGGTTTTGCAGCGATGGCGGCAGGCTGTCGAGCCACGCGGACAGAGTCGGCCACTCCAACGCGTCGGGCAATTCCGCCAGCGCCGTGGTCAGACTCGACGTCGCGCGGCGAAACGAGAGCAGTTCGAGCGCGCCGACGACATAGACCGCGCCGATCGCCGCCGTCATCGTCAGCGCCAGCGCGTTCGAACCGATGTACCCGAGGCCGACCCACGCCACCGCCAGGAGCCCCAGCAGAAAACCCGGCGCGAAGAGACGATTATCCATTTGTGCCGATCACCTCGTTCCCAATGCGTCAATAAGCCCGGCCGTCGGCTGCAGGCGCAAATCCAGTTCGGCGAGCAGCACGTCTTGCAACTCCTTTTGAAACGTCGCCAACCAGCCGCCGGACCGCGTCCACGACGACGGGGTATCCGCTTCCGGCGTATCGGCCATTGTCCGACGATGCGTTTCGAGCAAGCGTTCGAAACGTCTTTCCAGCAGCGACGGCACCATCGACAGCAACTGGCGCTCGCGCGCATACAACACCTTGTCCAGCGCCTCGTCGAGGGCGGCCAGCCGCCCAAGAGACGCCGACGCGCTGGCAAGCGCTTCCCGGACGCGAATGCGCAAGGGGCGAATGCGCCCTTCCATGTCGCCCTGATGCGCAAGATAGAAGCGGCGATACTGCCCATAGGCGGCCACCGCGTCGAGGCCGGCGCTGCTCGCGTCGGACGTCGGCGCCGGCAATTTTAGTCGTGTCTCGCCGGCGTTGGGCGAACAACTCGCGACGATGGAATCCGCCAAGGTCGCCCGTACCCGCTTGAACTGCTCTTCCACCGCGACGTCGACGGCCGTCGACGGCCGGGACGTCGCACGGAAATGGTGCGTGGCGTGCAGCGCGATGGCGTCGGAGACATTCAGCCACTCTCCCAGTCGTTCCGCGAAATCCGGCGTCGACTCAGCGGTGTCCACGACGAGCAGATCGCCGAGCAGACGAACGAGTGGCGAGCTGTTGAAACTCGTGCGCGGCAAGGCTGGCGTCATTCCAGGGTTCGTCATTCAAATTCGTTCGCGAGAGACCGGCGGCGCTGGCGGTTCGCGACGCCGAACAAGGCGTCCGGCCTTGGCGGCCGGGCCACCCCGCGTGAAAGAAGAGGCGACCGTCAGTCGCCGTCGCCGACATCCGCCTGATCGCCGAACGGCTCGCTCGGCGACTGACGGTATGTTCCTGACCGACAGACGTTCGCCATGCGGGCGATATTGTCGACTGGCGCCACCAGCCAGTATCGAAGCCGCGTCGCGGCCAGAAAAACCAATGATAAAGTCATGAATACCGTCGGATTCAAACCGGATCAGGGGCGAATCTTAACAAGATTATTTTCTGGAACGCGAAAAAGGCAATACATCTACCCGTTCGCTAGAGGATAGGCGCATGGCTTTGTCAAGCGCCTCAAGCGCTGGCGCGCTGGACCACATCGGTCTTGCCGCCGATCCGCAACAACCCGTGCTTGCCGAATGGCGCACGGAGTCGCCGTTCTCACCGACCAATGCATCCGGGACAAAACCATCGGGAAGAAACATCGACGATGCATAATTGATGGCTATCGCCAGGCATTTCGTGGACAATGCCCAGCTATTCAAAAAACAACAACATACGCGCCCGCATGCAGGCCATCGCCATGTCGAATCCATTCTTCGATCACCCGATTCTGAACTCCCCATATGAGCGTCCATCGCAGCATTGGGAGTTGGACAAGTCCGGGCAGCCGACGCAGAAAATTCTGGCGACACGCCGTCGCGCCGAGTTCATTACCCCGATACCGAAGCCGAAGAAGCAAAAGATGACGCCCAGGCAGGAAGGCTTCATCTTCGACGAGGGCGAGGGTCTATCCAACAAGGCGCAGCAGTACGACCCGACCTCGATCATCAACGAGGTACGGAAACACGTCGATGCATGGCGTGCGCTCCCGAATTCGAGCCAATGGCAAGTCACCCCCGAAACGGCGCGATTGCTCCAGCATTGGCGTCATCACGGATTCAGTAGCGTTCGGCCCTTCTTCTGTCAGGTCGAGGCGGTCGAAACGGCGATCTGGCTGACCGAGGTCGCTCCCGGCGCCAAACACGGAAAACGACTCCTCGATCACTTGGCGTCGGCCAACAAGGACGCCAATCCCGAGTTGATGCGGCTGGCGCTCAAGCTGGCGACCGGGGCGGGCAAGACCACCGTGATGGCGATGATTATTGCCTGGCAGACGATCAATGCGGTGCGTCGCCCCACCAGCAAGCAATTCACGCGCGGCTTCCTGATCTGCGCGCCGGGCCTCACCATCAAGGACCGCTTGCGCGTCCTCCAACCCAACGATCCCGACAGCTACTACAAGGACCGCGAACTGGTGCCGAGCGACCTGCTCGACGACATGGGCCGCGCCAGGATCGTCATCACCAATTACCACGCCTTCAAGCCGCGCGAGCGCATCGACATCTCCAAAGGCGGGCGGCAACTGCTCAAGGGCCGTACCGGCGACGAAATCGTCACCGCCGAAACCGAAGGCCAGATGATTCAGCGCGTCATGCCCGACCTGATGGGCATGAAGAACATTCTGGCCATCAACGACGAAGCCCATCACTGCTACCGCGAAAAGCCGTTGGAGATCGACGACGAGGAACTGAAAGGCGACGACAAAAGGGAGGCCGAGAAGAACAACGAAGCCGCCCGCTTGTGGATCTCCGGCCTTGAAGCCGTCAAACGCAAGCTCGGCTTGTCGCGCGTCATCGACCTTTCGGCCACGCCGTTCTTCCTGCGCGGCTCGGGTTACGCCGAAGGCACGCTGTTCCCCTGGACGATGAGCGATTTCTCGCTGATGGACGCCATCGAATGCGGCATCGTCAAACTGCCGCGCGTGCCGGTTGCCGAAAACATTCCCGGCGAGGAGATGCCGGTTTTTCGCGATCTGTGGAAAAACATCGGCAAGGACATGCCCAAGAAAGGGCGCGGGTCGAATCCGGATCTCGACCCGCTCAAACTGCCGACACGCCTGCAAACGGCCTTGCAGGCACTTTACGGCCACTACGAAAAAATCTTCAAGCTCTGGCAGGACGCCGGGATCAAGGTGCCGCCGTGTTTCATCGTGGTCTGCCAGAACACTGCCATTTCCAAGCTCGTCCATGACTTCATCGCCGGCTTTCAACGCAAGAACGACGACGGCTCCAGCACGCTCGAAAACGGCCGTCTGCCGCTGTTCCGCAACTTTGACGAAAGCGGTAAGTCGCTGCCGCGCCCCAATACCCTGCTGATCGACAGCGAGCAGCTCGAAGCCGGCGACGCGCTCGACGACAAGTTCCACGACATGGCCGCCGACGAAATCGAGCGTTTCCGCCGCGAGATCGTCGAACGTACCGGCGACGCCCGCGCCGGTGACCACATCACCGATCAGGAACTGCTGCGCGAGGTCATGAACACGGTCGGCAAGGCGGGGCAACTCGGCGGCTCGATCCGCTGCGTGGTGTCGGTCTCGATGCTCACCGAAGGCTGGGACGCCAACACCGTCACCCACATCCTCGGCATTCGCGCCTTCGGCACGCAACTGCTGTGCGAGCAGGTGATTGGCCGCGCCCTGCGTCGCCAGTCCTACGAGCTCAACGAAGAAGGCCTGTTCAACGTCGAATACGCCGACGTCTTCGGCATTCCCTTCGACTTCACCGCCAAACCGGTCATCGCCCCGCAGCAGAAGCCGCGCGAGACGGTGCAGGTCAAGGCGATCCGGCCCGACCGCGATGCGCTCGAAATCACCTTCCCGCGTGTCGAGGGTTACCGCGTCGAACTGCCGGAAGAACGTCTGCTCGCCAGGTTCAACGAGGAATCGACGCTGGCGCTGACGCCTGACTTGGTCGGGCCGACCGAAACCCGCACCGAAGGCATCATCGGTGAGGGCGTCAACCTGACCGTTGCCCACCTGGGCGACGTGCGCTCCTCCACCTTGCTCTTCCACCTCACCCAGCGCTTGCTCTATACCAAGTGGCGCGATCCCGGCGAGGAACCCAAGCTGCACCTCTTCGGCCAGTTGAAGCGCATCACCAAGGAATGGCTCGACAACCATCTGGAATGCAAGGGCGGCACCTATCCCGCGCTGCTGATGTACCAGGAACTGGCCGACATGGCGTGCAACAAGATCACCGCCGCCATTACCCGCCAGTTTCTCGGCGAACGGCCGATCAAGGCCCTGCTCGACCCTTATAACCCGAGCGGTTCGACACGGCATGTGCGCTTCAACACCTCCAAGCCCGACCGCTGGGAAACCAGTTCCAGGCACTGCCATATCAACTGGGTGGTGCTCGACAGCGATTGGGAGGGCGAGTTTTGCCGTGTCGCCGAGGCGCATCCGAAGGTGCGCGCCTACGTCAAGAACCACGGCCTCGGCTTCGAGGTGCCCTACCGCTACGGATCGGAAACGCGCAAATACCTGCCCGACTTCATCGTGCTGGTCGACGACGGCAAGGGGCCGTACGACCTGCTGCGCCTGGTCGTCGAAATCAAGGGCTACCGGCGCGAGGATGCCAAGGAAAAGAAATCGACCATGGACACCTACTGGGTGCCCGGCGTCAATCACCTCGGCACGTATGGCCGCTGGGCCTTCGCCGAGTTCACCGACGTGTTCCGGATGCAGGACGATTTCACCAAGAAGGTCGCGGCGGAGTTCGACAAGATGCTCGCGGTCATCGGAGTCGATACATGAAACTCGAATCCTTCAAACCAGGCCGCTGGCAGCAACGGCTGCAATACAAGAGCTTCGAGCCAACCTTGGTCAACCACGACTGGCACTGGGAAGACCCGCAGATCAATGTGCTGCTTGAAGCCGCCAACCGCGCCCTGGGCGAACTCAATGCGTATTCACTGATCGTGCCGGACATCGACCTGTTCATCGAAATGCACGTGGTCAAGGAAGCCCAGACCTCCAGCCGCATCGAGGGCACCCATACCGGCATCGACGAAGCCGTGTTGCCGGAAGAACAGATCAAGCCCGAAAAACGCGACGACTGGCGCGAGGTTCGAAACTACATCGACGCAGTCAATTACGCCATCGCCGAGTTGCGCAAGCTGCCGCTGTCCAACCGGCTGCTCAGACAGACCCACGCCATCCTCCTGCGCGGCGCGCGTGGCGAGCACAAGCAGCCAGGGGAGTTCCGCACCAGCCAGAACTGGATTGGCGGCTCCAGCCTGGCCGATGCTGCCTTCATTCCTCCCCACCACGAAGGCGTGCCGGAACAAATGGGCGATCTGGAGGCCTTCTGGCACAACCGGAACATTGCCGTCCCCCACCTCATCCGCATCGCCATCAGCCACTACCAGTTCGAGACCATCCACCCTTTTTTGGACGGCAATGGTCGCATCGGCCGCCTGCTGGTCCCCTTGTATCTGGTCAGCCATGGCGTGCTGGCCAAACCTTCTCTCTACCTGTCGGATTTCTTCGAGCGCAACCGGGGCAGCTACTACGACGCCCTCACCCGCGTGCGCCTGTCCGGCGACCTGGTTCACTGGGTGCGTTTTTTCCTGCAAGGCGTGGCCGAAACCGCGGCCAAGGGCCGCGATACCTTCGGCAAAATCCTCGCCCTGCGCACGGACGTGGAGCATCGCATCCTCAGCCTGGGGAAGCGCGTGCCCAACGCCCGCGCCGCGCTGAATCTACTTTACCGCCGCCCGGTGATCGCCGCCGCCGACCTGGAAACCGGGCTCGGCGTATCCGGTCCAACTGCCCAAGCGCTCGTCAAGGATTTGATCCGTCTGGAAATCCTGACCGAGATTACCGGCCAGATGCGGGGTCGGCTGTATACGTTCCACGCTTACCTTGACATGTTCATTAGTTAACGGAAATTATTTATCCTTAACTAACGCTCACCAATAATTAAGCCTGCCCACCCTCGACAACCTGACATCATGGCCAAACAACCCATCCCCAAGAACGTCGAGCAGATTACCCACGACTCTGCCCGCCGCAAGAACATCCCCACCGCCGAATACCAGTCGGTGCTCGACGACGCGCAGAAAACCCCCAAGCAGGTACGCTACCCGCGCAATACCGACCTTGACCCGCAACTGGTCTGGCGCGGCAAGGACGAACAGGACTGGTCCGACCTCGTCGTCCATGCGCCGCCGCTCTACATTCAGGAAAAAGTGCATCCCAAGGCGCTGATCGACGACCTGCTGCGCGCATCGAAGGAGCGCCAGCACGAAGCGGGGCAGACGACGCCCGACCTCTTCGCCGACTTCAACGGCATTCCGCAGGGCGCCGACAAGACCGAGTTCTACCAGCACGACCAGAACTGGAGCAACCGCATGATCCTCGGCGACAGCCTGCAAGTCATGGCCAGCCTTGCCGAACGCGAAGGGCTGCGCGGCAAGGTGCAGTGCATCTATTTCGATCCGCCCTACGGCATCAAATTCAACAGCAACTTCCAGTGGTCAACCACCAGCCGCGACGTAAAGGATGGCAATGCCGGTCACATCACGCGCGAACCGGAGCAGGTCAAGGCGTTTCGGGATACGTGGCGGGATGGGATTCATTCCTACCTCACCTACCTGCGCGACCGCCTGACCGTGGCGCGCGATTTGCTGACCGATTCGGGGTCGATCTTTGTTCAGATTGGCGATGAGAATGTGCATCGGGTTAGGGCGGTAATGGAAGAGGTTTTTGGAGAAACGAATTTTGTCAGCCAGATTGCATTTCAAACGACGACAGGCCGAGCAAACGCGACTCTTGCGGCAGCCTCAAATTACCTTCTATGGTTTGCCAAGAATGCCGATACACTGAAATTTCGCTCTCCACTGTTGCCGAAATCCAGCGGAGCATCTACTGAGCAGGTCTATCGATTGATTCGTAAGCCTGACGGTGATTGGCGACGACTAAATACCAATGGAAGCGAGGAACTTCAAGAAGGCGAGCGCATATTTCGAGCGGACAACATTACCAGTTCGCGTCCTGCAGGGGATGGGGATGTGCGTTTCTTTAAGCACGAAGGGCGATCATATCCATCTGGTAAGGGCACCTTCAAGACCGATGAGCCTGGACTAAAGCGGCTCGCAAAAGCAGATCGTATATGGAAAGCAAAAAATAGCATTCAATACGTCCGCTACCTTGACGACTTCGACGCAATACCGATCTCCAACGTTTGGACTGATACACAGACGGGCAACTTCACTGAAGACAAAGTTTACGTTGTCCAAACAGCGCAGAAAGTCATACAACGCTGCCTCCTCATGTCCACCGACCCCGGCGACCTCGTCCTCGACCCCACCTGCGGTTCCGGCACCACCGCCACCGTCGCCGAACAATGGGGCCGCCGCTGGATCACCATCGACACCTCGCGCGTCGCGCTGGCGCTGGCCCGCGCGCGCATCATGGGCGCGCGCTATCCCTTCTACCTGCTCGCCGATTCGCGCGACGGGCAGTTGAAGGAGGCCGAGCTCACGCGCAGCGCGCCGAGTTCGCAAGCGACGCACGGCAACATCCGCCATGGCTTCGTCTACGAGCGCGTGCCGCACATCACGCTGAAATCCATCGCCAACAACGCCGAGATCGACGTGATCTGGGAGCAGTGGCAGACGAAGCTCGAACCGCTGCGCGAAGCTTTGAATTCCGCCCTGAGGAAGAACTGGCAGGAATGGGAAATCCCTCGCGAGGCCGACGCGACCTGGCCGGACGCGACGAAGACGCTCCACGGCGACTGGTGGCGGGCGCGTGTCAACCGGCAGAAGGAAATCGACGCCTCCATCGCCGCCAAGGCGGATTTCGAATATCTCTACGACAAGCCCTACGAGAACAGGAAGGCGGTGCGCGTCGCCGGCCCTTTCACCGTCGAGAGCCTGAGTCCGCACCGCGTTTTGGGCGTCGATGAAAACGACGAACTGATCGACAGCCTGCGCCAGCCGGAGGCCGACTACGCGGCGAAGCAGTCTTTCCCGCGGATGATTCTGGAAAACCTGAAAACGGCGGGAGTGCAGCAAGCGCACAAGGAAGACCGGATCAACTTCACTTCGCTGGTCGCGTGGCCAGGAGACCTGGTCTGCGCCGAAGGCCGTTATGTGGAAGCCGAAGGCGTGGAAAAGCGCGCCGCCATCTTCATCGGCCCGGAATTCGGCACCGTGCAGCGCGCCGATCTGGTCGAGGCCGCGCGCGAAGCCGCCGATGCCGGTTTCGACGTGCTGATCGCCTTTGCCTTCAACTTCGAGGCGCACACCACCGAGTTCGCCAAGCTCGGCAAGCTGCCGGTGCTCAAGGCGCGCGTCAACGCCGACCTGCACATGGCCGAAGACCTCAAGAACACCGGCAAGGGCAACCTGTTCGTGATTTTCGGCGAGCCGGACATCACGCTCCTGCGAGACGACGAAAAGGCGGGCGACCGCCTGCGCGTGAAGATCAATGGCGTCGACGTGTTCAAGCCGCAGACCGGCGAAATCATCAGCGACGGCGCGGACGGCATCGCCTGCTGGTTCATCGACACGGATTACAACGAGGAAAGCTTTTTCGTGCGCCATGCCTATTTTCTCGGCGCCAACGATCCCTACCGCGCATTGAAGACGACGCTGAAGGCCGAGATCGACGCCGAAGCCTGGGCCTCGCTCAACAGCGACACCTCGCGCCCATTCAAGAAACCGAAATCCGGACGAATCGCCGTCAAGGTCATCAATCACCTGGGCGATGAGGTGATGAAGGTGTTTCGGGTGAACGGATGAAGCTGTTAAAACTCGCGATTGGGAATTTCAAGCGAATTGAATCAATCGAAATTCCCCCGTCGGATGTGGATAGTCCGTCCTGAACAACACACAAACCGATGTTTCGATTGATTAATTTTGTGGTTCGCGGGGGTTCCGAACCACCGGAAACGCGATAATGAGACCTTGATTCAGGACGACTTATCTCGCCAAGGTCACTCCGCGGCCTAACTTTGACGACGCGCAAGAACCGACAAGTCAAATATCGATATTCCGCGCCGCCAAGGCGTTGGTTTCTATGAAATTTCGTCTGGGTTCGACCAACTCGCCCATCAATGTGGTGAAGATTTCGTCGGCGCCGATGGCGTCTTCGATCTGCACTTTCAGCAAACGGCGTACTTTCGGGTCCATGGTTGTTTCCCAGAGTTGCTCCGGATTCATTTCGCCGAGACCTTTGTAGCGTTGCTTGCTGACGCTGCGTTCGACTTCGTTCAGTAGCCATGACATGGTTTCGGCGAAACTGCCGACCGGCTGTTTCTTTTCGCCGCGCGTCACGAAACCACCCGGGCCAAACAGGCCAGCCAGCATTTCGGCGGTCTTGCGTAATTGAACGTAATCGCCACTGACGAGGAGATCGTCGTCGATGACCCCGACCTTGAGGTTGCCGTGCAGAATCTTCTCCAGGCGCAGTTGCCAGCGTTCCTGGACAGTATCGTAGCGGGCGACGATGTTGATTCCCAGTTTGTCGCCGACGGCTTTCATCAACACCTCGGCGCTGGCCAGCGCCGCGGCTTCGTCGGCCAGTTCCACTTTGAGGTTGGCGTCGATCAGCGCATGCAGCACTTCCGGGTTGATCAAATGCGACAGACGGTTGATTACCGCTTCCGCCAGTAAGAATTCGCGCGCCAGGGCTTCAAGCGCCATGCCGGTGATTTCCGGTGCTCCGGCAGCCGGTGTCAATACCGAACCTTCGAGCGCCAGACCGAGAAGAAACTGTTTTAACGCCTGATCGTCCTTGATATAACGCTCAATTTTTCCGTGTTTCACCTTGTATAGCGGCGGTTGGGCAATGTAGATGTGACCGCCTTCGACCAACTCGCGCATTTGACGATAAAAGAAGGTCAGCAACAGTGTGCGGATGTGCGCGCCGTCGACATCGGCATCGGTCATGATGATCAGGCGGTGGTAGCGCAGTTTCTCGGGTTTGTATTCGTCCTTGCCGATGCCTGTTCCCAGGGCGGTGATCAGGGTGGCGATTTCCTGCGAGGAAATCAGCTTGTCGAAACGCGCTTTTTCGACGTTGAGGATTTTTCCCTTGAGTGGCAGGATCGCCTGGAATTTTCGATCACGCCCCTGTTTGGCCGAGCCGCCGGCGGAATCGCCCTCGACCAGGTACAGCTCGCATAACGCCGGGTCTTTTTCCTGACAATCCGCCAGCTTGCCGGGAAGGCCGACGCCGTCGAGCAGGCCCTTGCGCCGGGTCATTTCACGCGCCTTGCGGGCGGCATCGCGGGCACGCGCCGCTTCGATGATCTTGCCGGTGATCACCTTGGCATCCACCGGTCTTTCCTGCAGGAACTCGGCCAGTTTGGCGGCGACGACTTCTTCCACCGCCGGCCGTGCCTCCGACGACACCAGTTTCATCTTGGTTTGCGAGGCGAATTTCGGATCGGGCATCTTGACCGACAGCACGCAGGCCAGGCCTTCGCGCATGTCGTCGCCGGCGATATCGACCTTTGCCTTCTTGGCGATCTCGTGTTCCTCGATGTAGCGGTTGATGACGCGGGTCATCGCCGCGCGCAGACCGGTCATGTGCGTGCCGCCATCGGCCTGCGGGATATTATTGGTAAAACAAAGCACTTGCTCGACGTAACTGTCATTCCATTGCATCGCGACTTCGACACTGATCAGCCCGTTGACGCTTGCCGAATCGCCGCTGGCATAGAACACATTTGGATGCAATACGGTCTTGGAGCGATTGATATATTCGACGAAGCCCTTGACGCCGCCCAGAAAAGCGAAGTTTTCTTCCTTGCCGGTTCGCTGGTCGTTGAGGCGGATCTTGACGCCGTTGTTCAGGAACGAGAGTTCGCGCAGACGCTTGGCGATGATCTCGTAGTGGAACTCGACTTGCCCGAAGATTTCCTCGTCAGCCATGAAATGCAACTCGGTACCGCGTTTTTCGGTATCGCCGCCGATACGCAGCGGTGAGACTTCGATCCCACGCTGGACTTCGATCAGACGATCGACGACCGCGCCGCGATTAAACTCAATGAAGTGTTTTTTGCCGTCGCGCCGAACCGTCAACCGCAGCCATCTCGACAAGGCATTGACACAGGAGACGCCAACGCCATGCAGGCCACCGGAAACCTTGTAGGAATTCTGGTTGAATTTGCCGCCCGCGTGCAGCACGCACATGACGATTTCCGCTGCCGAGCGTTTCGGCTCGTGCTTGTCGTCGAACTTGATACCGGTCGGAATGCCGCGGCCGTTGTCGGCCACGGAAATCGAATTGTCGGCATGAATGGTGATCACGATATCGTCGCAGTGACCGGCAAGCGCTTCGTCGATGGCGTTGTCTACCACCTCGAATACCATGTGGTGCAAACCGGTGCCATCGGAGGTGTCGCCGATGTACATGCCGGGTCGCTTGCGAACCGCCTCCAGACCTTCCAGTTGCTGAATGCTTGTTTCGTCGTAGGCAAATTCTTCGTGCTCTTCAATCATTGCGAATCCGTTAATCCGTTATCTTCATTGAACTGCTACCGCGCGATGTTTTTTTGAGGTTGAGTTGGCGATGCCAAAATCCCTAGATGCGCATCGGCATTACCACGTATTTGAAGCTGGCGTTGCCCGGCAAGGTCAGCAGCGCGCTGGAGTTGGCGTCGTTGAAGCCCCATTCGATCGTTTCATCGGCGGTGTTGTTCAACACATCCAGCAGATACGAAACATTGAAACCGACATCCAACGGCTCGCCGTCGTAGGCGACTTCGATTTCCTCCTGCGCCTCTTCCTGTTCGGCGTTGGCGGCGACGATCTTCAAACTGTTTTCGGCCAGGATCAGTCGAACGCCGCGAAATTTCTCGTTAGTGAGAATCGCTGCCCGAATCATCGACTGCAACAGGGTAACCCGATTGACCGACACCACGTTGCGCAAACTTTCGGGGATGACCCGCTGATAATCCGGGAAGCGCCCGTCGATCAGCTTGGAGACCAGATTGATGTTCCCGAAATGAAAACGCACCTGCGTCGGCAGGATTTCGATATGCAGGGGCTCCTCGCTATCGCTTAACAAGCGGTTGAGTTCGATCACTGTTTTGCGCGGCACGATCAATTCCTGACGAGGCGCGCCAGCCGGTTCGTCCTCCAAGGGCATGGTGGCGTAAGCGAGGCGATGCCCGTCGGTGGCTACCGCGCGCAATTCATCTCCGTCGACGATCAGCAACAGGCCGTTGAGGTAGTAACGAACATCCTGCATCGCCATTGAATACAAGGTCTGAGCCAACAATCGTCGAAACTTGTTTTGCGGCACGGTGATTTTCTTGCTTTCGCCATCCGACAGGGTCATGCACGGGAAATCGTCGGCAGGCAGGGTCTGCAAGTTGAAACGACTTTTACCCGCCTTGATCTGAAGACGCTTGTCTTCGAGAACCAGACTGATCTCGGCGCTTTCTGGCAACGAACGCAGGATCTCCTGCAATTTGCGCGCGCCGACCGTTACCGCGCCATTGCCGCCCTCGCCGTTGGCGTTGGTTGTCGAGGTGGTGATCTGGATTTCGATGTCGGTGGCCAAAAGGGTCAACAAGTCGCCTTTCTTTTCCAACAACACATTCGAAAGAATCGGCAAGGTATGGCGTCTTTCGACGATTCCCGAAACGGCTTGCAAAGGGGCTAGCAGAGTGTCGCGTTTGGTTTTGATAAGAACCATATATATAAATCCTATAAAAACTATACTTTGGCCAATTCTGTTGATATGTCTAAAAGTTTTTATAATTCAAATTGTTAATTCGAAAATTCCCACTGTGGAAAGTCGGTATGGCGTTGTGGATGGTTTCTGAAAACTTGTCCACAAACCGATTTGGCCACTTTTGTTCACAAAATTCGCAATGTTTTTTCCGTTGTTGTACACAGAACTCGTTTCAAGTTTTAAGTACCTGTAGCAAAACGTGAACATCATGGTTCAGTTCGTTGTCCTTGGTTCGCAGTTCGTCTATCGTTCTGACGGCATGCAGTACCGTGGTGTGATCGCGGCCACCAAAGGATTCGCCGATTGCCGGATAGCTCATCGGAGTCAGATTTTTGGCGAGCCACATGGCAATCTGACGCGGTCGAACGATGACCCGTGTTCTTTTTTTCGAGAACAGATCCGCCACCTTGATCTTGAAGTAGTCGGCAACCGTTTTCTGGATGTTCTCCACGGTGATCTGCCGATTCACCGAGCCGATCAGATCCTTCAACGCTTCCTTGGCTAGTTCAAGCGATATCTGCAAGCCATGGAAAGCTGAATACGCCAAGACCTTCTTCAATGCGCCTTCCAGTTCGCGGACGTTGGAACGCAAATGCTTGGCGATGTAGAAAGCGACTTCGTCATCGAGCATCACGCCTTCCACTTCCGCCTTCTTTTTGAGAATCGCCACCCGCATTTCGGTTTCCGGTGGTTCGATCTGTACCGTCAGTCCCCAGTCGAAACGCGTGATCAGACGATCTTCAAGCCCGGAAATATTTTTCGGATAAGTATCGCAACTGATGACAATTTGCTTTTTAGTTTCGCTTAATGCATTGAAAACATAGAAAAATTCTTCTTGAGTGCGGTTTTTTCCATTGAAAAACTGTACGTCGTCAAGCAGCAACACGTCCAATGAGCGATAGTAGCGTTTAAAAGTATCAAAGGACTTTTGCTGGTAAGCGCGAACGACATCGGAGTAATAGTCCTCGGCATGCACGTAACGCAGCACCTTGTCGGGGTAGGCTTCGAGAATCTGGTTGCCGATGGCGTGTATGAGATGGGTTTTCCCCAAACCGGCGCCACCATAGATGAATAGCGGGTTGTAAGTTGCCTCGCCCGGACTGATGGCAACCTGCCGGGAAGCCGCGCGGGCAAGGTCGTTGGCTTTGCCGACTACCAGGTTGGCGAAAGTGAAGGTCGGAATCAGGCGTGTTTTTTCGTAGCTGACTTTATCGCGATCGCCGACCGGCAGGCTCTTTTTGCATGAAGAAGTACCGTTGGCTATCGACTGGGGGCTTGTCGGCGCTTTGGCAACCGCTGCCGCTGAAGTATTTCGTTGTGGTGCCGCGCGTTCGCCGAGTGTCAAAGTGACATTGATTGGCTTGGCGAAAAACTCGCTACCGAGCTCCTCTATGCGTGCCAGATAACGCTCTTTGACCCATTTGAGAATGAAACCATTGGGCGCGAGGATGCGCAATCCATGAGCAAGATCCTCTTCGCCGTCCAGGCGGAGAGGGCGAATCCAAGTATTGAATTGCTGCGGAGGGAGTTCCTGTTCGAACTGACTCAGGCAGGAGGACCAAAAACTACTCATTGTCGTTCATGGGGCGTGATTCCGAGCGACGCGGCGGGAAAAAAGCAAAACATCTCGAGATGTTACCGCTGAAAAAAACCGTCGAAGAGGCGTGAGTGCTTTATTTAAACTATCGCTCGCCTAAGGAACGATGAAAGTCGCCGGGAATTGCCTTTTGGCAACACCCGACGCTGCGTGGCCAATTCTAACCGCTTGGACGAAAGTTATCCACAGCTTCGGTGTACGTCTCGGCTACTAGCCTTTGAGATCATTGTTTTCGAGACGAAATGCAACGTTGTTTCGGCTTGGTAAGCCAGCCAATTCGGGATACATCCTTGACAGGTGTTGTGCAAAAGCTGTCTAATCGCACGTTTTATTTGCATTGACTTCAGAGGTTTGAACATGAAACGTACTTATCAACCGTCGGTTGTTAGACGCAAGCGCACGCACGGCTTCCTCGTTCGTATGTCAACCCGTGGTGGTCGTGCCGTCATCCGTGCCCGCCGTGCCAAGGGTCGTCATCGTTTGGCGGTTTGAGCGGCAGTCGCCCTGTTGCGGAAGACGGTGCCACACTGGCCGGCGTCCCGGTATCCGCCAACGCTTTCCCAAAGCATTACCGCCTGATCAAAACGGATGAATATTCATCCGTTTTTGGTTTCAGGAAGGTGCTGAAGAGTCGGCATTTCCTGCTACATTACCGCCCACGGAACGCGAGTGAAACTCCGGGAGCTCGCCTTGGTTTGGTGGTCGCGAAGCGTTTTCTCCGCCGTTCTATCGATCGAAATCTGGTACGTCGATTGGCCAGGGAAAACTTTCGTTTGTTGCGCGCGCGCTTGAAGTCGTGTGATTTCGTATTGCGCGTGGCGACCAAACCACAGGTTCTGGACCGGCGGGCGATGGCACAGGAAATCCGTGGTTTGCTGGGCAAGATGACCTCACCGGAACCTTGAGCGGATGAAACGATTGCTACTTGCATTGATAGGCTTTTATCGCTACGCGATAAGCCCGATGCTTGGTCGCCGTTGTCGTTTCTTTCCGAGTTGTTCCGAATATGCGGCGGAAGCGGTACGAAAACATGGTGTTGCCAGAGGAACCAGCCTTGCCGTTGTTCGTTTGTGCCGCTGTCACCCTTGGAACCCCGGCGGTTTCGACCCCGTACCTTGAACCTCAAACAAATCACATAGGTTTTCATGGACAACCAACGCCTGCGCCTGATCCTCCTGCTGGTCTTCTCGTTCTCCTTGGTAATGCTTTGGGATGCCTGGCAGAAATACAGTCAACCAAAGGCCGTGGCGCCGACGGCCATCGGCGCGACTCCGACGGCAACGCCACCGCCGACGCCGTCGGCCAGCCTACACGCGGCACCCGCGGCTCTTCCCGAAGCGGTTGCGGCGCCGAAAACAAGCGACAAGAGCGAAACGATTACCGTCAAGACCGATCTTTTCGTGGCCAGCATTTCGACCCTGGGTGGCGATATCGTTCGCCTTGAGTTCAACGGTTACAAGGACAGCGTCAACAAGGACAAGAATTTCGCCCTCTTCGACGGGAAGCATCAGTATCTTGCACAGAGCGGTCTGATCGGCGATAACTTGCCGAATCACAAGACTGTTTTCTCGGTGGCCGCTGGCAGCAGGGAACTAGGCGCCGATGCGCGGTCGATTCAGATTCGCCTCGAGGCGCCAGTTACCAACGGTATCAAGGTGGCCAAGCTTTACACCTTCAATCGCGGCAGCTATCTGATCGATGTGGTACATGAGATCGACAACCGCGGTGAGAAGGAAATCGTCGCGCACGCCTATTATCAGTTGCAGCGCGATACCAAGGCGCCGGAAGGCGAAAGTTCGATGGTGTCGACGTTCACCGGCCCGGCGGTGTTCACCGATCAAGGCAAGTACCAGAAAGTTGCTTTCAGCGACATTGAAAAAGGCAGCGCCAAATTCGCCAGCAAGGCTGACGATGGCTGGATCGCGATGGTTCAGCACTATTTTGTTGCAGCGTGGATTCCCGAGATCGGCCTGCCACGCGAATACTACATGCGCAAGGTGGACAACAGCCTGCAGCCCGCGGTCGGTGCCGGTGTCATCGTACCGACGCCGGTGGTCGCTCCTGGTTCCAAAGGGGTTTTTTCAGTGCCCCTTTATGCCGGTCCGCAGATTCAAAGTAATCTGGAACAACTGGCGAAGCCCAAGGCGGAAGGCGGTATCGGCGCCGCGGGATTGCCGTTGGTGGTCGATTATGGCTGGCTAACGGTGATTGCCGCGCCGATTTTCTGGTGTCTCGATGCCATTCACAAAGTGGTCGGCAATTGGGGTTGGGCGATCGTTCTGCTGACCGTCGGCATTAAGTTACTGTTTTTTCCATTGTCGGCGGCCAGTTACAAGTCAATGGCCAAGATGCGGACCGTCACGCCGCGTCTGATGGCGCTCAAGGAGCGTTATGGCGACGATCGGCAAAAATTGAATGCCGAAATGATGGCGCTGTACAAGCGCGAAAAGATCAATCCGTTGGGCGGTTGCCTGCCGATCGCGGTGCAGATTCCGGTGTTCATCGCTTTGTACTGGGCGCTTCTTGGTGCCGTCGAAATTCGTGACGCGCCGTGGATCTTGTGGATTACCGATCTGTCGGCCGCCGATCCCTACTATGTGTTACCAGTCGTCATGGTGGCGACGATGTTGATCCAGACCAAGCTGAATCCGACGCCGCCAGATCCGATTCAGGCCAAGGTGATGATGATGATGCCCTTCATCTTTGGTGCCATGTTCTTTTTCTTTCCGGCCGGGCTGGTGCTGTACTGGGTGGTTAACAATGTCCTCTCCATTGCCCAGCAATGGCAGATTACCCGGATGATCGAAGGTGGCGCCAAAGCCGCCAACGACAGTACCGCCTGAGGCAAGCCAAGGCGTCGCCATGATCGCCGCCATCGCGACCGCTCCCGGTCGCGGTGGTATCGGCATTGTTCGGGTCGCCGGTGAAAATCTTCAGCAATTTGCCTGCGCCATTGGCGGAAGATGCCCGCCTCCCCGGGTTGCCAGCCTGAGCGATTTCCGGGCGGCCGATGGTGGCGTCATCGATACCGGCCTGTTGCTGTACTTTCAAGCACCGAATTCATTTACTGGCGAGGATATTCTCGAGTTGCACGGGCATGGTGGCCCGGTGGTCATGCAAATGCTGCTCGAGCGCTGTTTACAGTTGGGTGCCCGGCTGGCCGAGCCTGGTGAATTCACCCGTCGGGCTTACCTCAACGGTAAACTCGATCTGGCTCAGGCGGAGGCGGTCATCGATTTGATCGATGCCGCCACGGCCGCCGCCGCTCGCAGTGCCGTCCGTTCGCTGCAGGGCGATTTCTCCCGTGAAATACAGTCCCTGCTAGCGCAGCTGATTGAATTGCGCACATTGGTCGAGGCAACTCTCGACTTCCCTGACGAAGACATCGATTTTCTGGAACACAGTGACGCATTCGGACGGCTTGAACGCTTGCGGCTACAACTGCAACAGGTTTTCGAACGTGCCCGACAAGGTTGTCTGTTGCAAAGCGGTTTACATGTTGTCCTGGCGGGGCAACCCAATGTCGGCAAATCCAGCCTGCTCAATCGATTGGCCGGCGATGAGCTGGCGATCGTCACCGCTTTTCCGGGCACCACTCGCGATCTGGTTCATGGCAATTTGCAGATCGAGGGTATGCCACTGCACGTGATCGACACGGCCGGTCTGCGCGAAACGGATGATCCGATCGAGAAAATGGGAATCGAGCGCACCTGGCGCGAGATCGAGCGTGCCGATGTCGTCGTTTTGCTGGTCGACGCGCGGCACGGTGCTGGCGATCCTGAACGCGCCATCGTCGACCAATTGCCGCCGCATCTGGCCCGCATCACGGTTCACAACAAAATCGACCTCGTCGCCGCTGCCGCCGAGCGGCGTGAAGATTCCAATGGCACGACGATTGCGCTATCCGCCAAATCGGGCCTTGGTCTCGAATTGCTGCGCCAGGAATTGCTGCGGATCGCGGGTTGGCATGCCGTCGAAGATGTATTTATTGCTCGCGAACGGCACTTGCATGCGCTGGCGGAAACACAGCGATATTTGGTAGACGCGCAAGCCCGTCTGCCGCACCTCGAAATCTTCGCCGAGGAATTGCGCCTGGCGCAATTGTCGCTGGCGACGGTGACTGGCGAATTCAGTTCGGATGATTTGTTGGGAGAAATTTTTGGGCGTTTTTGCATCGGAAAATAGCGAGTATTCCTGCATAGTCCGAAGCCTTCCGAAAAACACCTTGAAAGCCCGCGTAATAGCGGGCTTTTTGTTCTGCTATGGGCTTGCATGTTCCGATTGAATCCGCATAAACTTGTGCCCATGATTGTGCCCATTGTGGAGTTCTCCTAGAGGCCATGGGCACAAATACTGTGCCCAATGCCCAGCAGGAAGGGGCGGAGAAATCGCTTCAAGATGGGCACAGATGGTGGGCACACGGCCTGAATGCCGCGCTGAACGTTGCATTCAGGCCGTGTGCCCAAGGGTTTCGAGTGTGCCCATGAAGCCGCACGATCATGGGCACAAGCAACGGTGGAGGGTGGAATCATGGCGCTGACGGATACCAAGCTGCGGAATCTCAAGCCCGGCGAGAAGGCATATCAGGAAGCCGACGAGGGCGGGCTGTTCGTGGAAGTGATGCCCGGCGGGGCGAAGGTCTGGCGGCTGCGCTACCGGCTGGCCGGGAAGCAGGAAAAGGTTACGCTGGGCGACTACCCCACCTATTCCCTGGGCGAAGCCCGCACCTGGCGGGACGACTGCAAGGCACTGGCCGGGCGTGGCCTGTCCCCAATGGCCTTGAAGCGCGGCGATCCTGTCCCGGATGACACCGCCCCCGCCGTCAAGGAAATGGCCCAAGCCTTCGTCCGCAACTGGTGCATGAAAGCCGTTGAGCGGGCGAAGGCGAAAGAGGCCGAAGCCAAGGCCGCCGACACCGTGGAAGCCTTCGCCCTACGCTGGTATGCCGAGATTGCGGAACCCGCGAACAGCAGCCCCCGCAACATCAAGCGCATTCTCGATAAGGACGTGATTCCAGCCCTCGGTGCGAAGCAGATTGCTGATGTGACCGTGACCGACATCTTGGCGATTACCGACAAGATCAAGAATCGCGGGGCCGACCAGATGGCCCTACAAACCCGCAACGTGCTGAAACGGCTGTTCGCCTATGCCATTGCGCGGGAGAAAACCACGTTCAACCCTGCGGCCGCCATCGAGGCGAAGTTCATTGCCCAAGCCAAGAGCCGGGACGTAGCCCTGACCCCGGAGGAAGTCGGGCGGCTGTTGCGGGCCATCTACCAATCCAGCATGAAGCGGGCGCACAAGCTGGCGCTGCATCTGCTGATCCTGTGCATGGTGCGGAAATCCGAATTGATCGAAGCCAAGTGGGAGGAAATCGACTTCGACCGCGCCGAGTGGTCGATTCCCGGCGAGCGCATGAAGAAGGACAAGCCGCACCTTGTCCCCCTCTCCCGGCAGGCGGTGGCGATGTTCGAGGAATTGAAGGGGCTGGCGAGCGGTTCCGACTGGGTGTTCCCCAGCCGTGGCGAGCTGAAACAGCCGATTGCGAAAAGCACTTTAAATGTGGCGGTGCGGGCGCTGGAAATCGAGGTGCGCGACTTCGTAATTCACGACTTCCGGCGCACGGCTTCTACCCATTTGCATGAAGCCGGATTCAATAGCGACTGGATCGAGAAGGCGCTGGCCCATGAAACCAAGGGCATCCGGGGCGTCTATAACCGGGCTCAGTATGCCGACCAGCGGCGCGAAATGCTGCAATGGTGGGCCGACTTCGTGGATAGCCAAATCCATGACGGGCGAGGCAAGGTCATCATCGGGCCTTTCGGCAAAGCGTATCGGGCGGCCTGACCATGGCGAACCGATGGAGGGAGTACGACCGTGGCCGCCTGCGTGTCTGGCCTGATTGGGGAAGCAGCGGCATCTGGTATCCGCAAGCAGGCAGCGAGCCGGGACAAGGGCCGGTAAGCATGGTGAGCCATGAAGCCCTGGGCCTGCCCGACTGGCTGGCGGAACGCTTCGCCCGCTGGATCGAATGGTATGACGACTATCTCCCGGAGCGGCCGGATGCATTCCCCTGGGAGAAGTTCAAGGACGAAGGCCAGATTCTGGCTTTCGAGTTGTCCCGGTTCGTCGGGGATGAATACCAAGTTGAATACGACGGCCGCTAGGTCATCGTCTTTCCGTAGCCTGACGGTTTCAGGCAAAGCGGGCCGGTCGGTGTTTGCCCACCGCGCCGGCCCTGACCGAAACGCAACTGCAAGGAGTTACGAAATGGCTACCCAAGAGAATATCAAACCAGCGGCCGAAGCCGCAGAGCGCGACGCACTCAACGAAGCAAGCATGGCACTCGGCCGGGCGTGGGGACTTGCTGAAACCCTATGTTTTCAAGCGGGCGAACGCCCCAACGATTTCGACGTCGAGGGCGTCATGCGCGTGATTCACTCGCTGGTAGGCCAAGCGAAGGCGAAGGTAGGCGCTCGGGCCGTTGATCTGGAAATCGACGCCGCGCTGGCGGTTTGTTGTCTGGTCATGGTGGATTCCCAGGAAAGCGCCTACGACCCCGGCTCGTCGTCATCGTGGGCACTTGAGGCCGTACCGAGTGCTATTCAGCGCGCGAAGGATGCAGTCGACACCGTGCCCTGGGGGCGGCCTCAACTGAAAGCCGCTTGATTTCGGCCGCCTTATGTCTGGCCTGATAGGGTACCCACAACAGAACCGCGTTTTCTACCTGGGGATGGGCAATCTACGGTAGGGGTGCCCGTCCCGTCCGCTATGCGCTGTAAATAGCTTAGCCGTGCCGGTGCATTCCGCACCGGCCTCTTTCACTAGAGGCAAACATGGCTAATCAAATCCATTCCGCGCTAACCATCATCCGGCGCAAGCAGGTTGAAGCACGCACCGGGCTTTCCCGTTCCACCATCTACGCGAAGCTGCGGCGCAATCCCAAGCGCCCCAGCGACTACGACCCTACCTTCCCCAAGCCCGTCGCTGTTGGGGCAAAGGCCGTCGGCTGGATAGAGGCCGAAGTCGAGGCGTGGCTGGCCGCCCAAATCCAGAAAAGCCGCAAGGCATAAAGGTAGGCGGACATGGATAAGAAAAACGCCCGGCTGACCGAAGCCAAACCGAGCGCACAACGACACGCGCATCTTATCACCCCCACCGTTACCGCAACGCCTCGCCGTGGCCGCGACGGATGGATTCTCGAATTGACCTGCCCGCATTGTGGCGAAACTCACACACACGGCGGCGGCGATGGCCTAGTAGCACAAGGTGGCCACCGGATAGCGCACTGCCGACGCTTACATGGAGTTGGCTACTTCATCGACCTGGACACCGATAAATCCGCAAGGGGGCAATATGACGACCTTTGCTGATCGTGCCGCGCCACTACTGGCCCAAGGCATCCCCGTTTTTCCCTGCTGGGAGAAGGCGAACGGGAAGATTCAAGCCGACGGCAAGCCGAAGAACCCCGACGGCAAGAATCCCCGCACGGCGCACGGCTTCAAGGATGCGACCACGGATGCCGGGCAGGTTGCCGCCTGGGCCGCGCAATGGCCGGATGCCCTGGTGGGTGCGCCGACCGGCAAGGCTTCCGGCCTGTTCGTGTTCGATGTGGATGTGAAGAACGGCAAGGACGGCTTTGCCACGTTGCAGGCGAAGGGCTGGGCCTTACCGGAAACCCGCACCCACCGGACGAAGCGGGGTGGCGGGGCGCATTACCTGTTCCGCAACCCCGACGGCAAGCTGCTAAAGAACTCCGCGAGCAAGTTGGGCGACGGGCTGGATACGCGGGGCGATGGCGGTTACATCGTCTGGTGGCCTGCCCACGGCGGCGACGTGGAACACCCGGACATGCTGGCCGACGTGCCGGCCTGGCTGCTGGATGCGCTGCAATCCGAACCCGCCCCCGACCGCAAGGCGCAAGCCGTGGTGGCCGATGGCGAGGGTTTCACGGAAGGCCGACGCAACGACAGCCTGTTCCGCCTAGCGGCTTCGCTGTGGGCGAAGGGGCTGACTGTCGATGCCATCGAGGCGGCGCTGCAAATCGAGAACAAGGCGAAGTGCGCCCCGCCCCTGTCGGCGGATGAAGTCCGCACCATTGCCCAAAACACCGGGCGCTATGTCGAGGGCGCGACCGGCGGCGAACGCTGCGCCTACGGTGGCGGCGAGTTTGAAGTGGCCCCCGCTGGCGTGGCTTTCATCGGCACCGGCAAGGATGGCGAACGCTTGCCCGCCCTGTGGATTTGTTCCCGCCTCTCCGTTCGTGCCAAGACCCGCGACGCCAAGTCGGGCGAGTGGGGCCGCTTGCTGGAATGGCGGGACGACGACGGCGTGACCCATCAATGGGCAATGCCGCTGGAACTGTTGCAAGGCGACGGCGCGGACGTGCGGCGCGAACTGGCACGGCTGGGCCTGTCCATTACTCCGGGCAAGAAGGGGCGCGACATGCTGGCCGCCTTCCTGCAAGTGTGGGACGTGGAAGCCCGCGCCCGCTGTGTGGAACGGCTGGGCTGGCATGGTGGCGTGTTCGTGACCCCGGCGGAATCCATCGGGCAGGACGCGGAAATCGTGGTGTTCCAGAATGCCCACGCCATCGAACCCGCCTACTCGGTGGCTGGCACTGTCGAGGAATGGCGCGATTCCGTTGGCCGACTGGCCGCCGGTAATTCCCGCCTGGTGTTCGCCCTGTCCGTGGCATTCGCGGGCGCATTGGCGGACGTGGTGGGCGAGGATTCCGGGGGCTTTCACTTTCGCGGCGCTTCATCGTCGGGCAAGACAACGGCCCTCAAGGTGGCGGCTTCCGTGTGGGGCGATCCATCGGCCTATCCCCGCCTATGGCGGGCGACGGCGAACGGGCTGGAAGGGCTGGCGGCGCTGCACAACGACGGCCTGCTGATCCTGGACGAACTCTCGCAAATCGACCCCAAGGAAGCCGGGGAAGCGGCCTACCTGCTGGCGAACGGGCAAGGCAAGGCACGGGCATCGCGCACCGGGACGGCGCGGCAGGCGGCACGCTGGCGCTTGCTGTTCCTGTCGGCGGGCGAGGAATCGCTGACCGCCTTGATGGCGCGGGCCGGGCGCAAGGTGAATGCCGGGCAGGAAATCCGCCTGGCCGACATTGACGCGGACGCGGGGGCGGGCCTGGGCGCATTCGAGGCGCTGCACGATCAGCCGACCCCGGCGGCGCTGGCGCTGGCCTTGAAGGATGCCGCGAACCGATACCACGGCGCGGTGGGGCTGGCCTGGCTGCGCTGCATCGTGGCCGACCGCGCCAAGCTGGCCGACTTCATCGCGGCAGGCATCAAGCGATTCGTGGCGGACGTTGCGCCCAAGGATGCCGCCGGGCAGGTGCTGCGCGTGGCGCGGCGCTTCGGCCTGGTGGTGATGGCCGGCGAGCTTGCCAGCGGGGACGATCTGATCGGGCCGGGCTATGGCCTGACCGGCTGGGCGGAAGGCGAGGCGACCACGGCGGCGCGGAAGTGCTTTGCCGCCTGGCTGGATGGCTTCGGCGGCATCGGCAACCGCGAGGAACGCGCCATGCTGGGGCAGGTGCGGGCCTTCTTCGAGGCGCACGGGGCAAGCCGCTTTGCGCTGCTGGATGACGCCTTCCCCAATGACCGGCCTATCGTCAATCGGGCCGGCTTCGTGCGCACGACTGCCGACGGCGGGCGGGAATTCCTGGTGCTGCCGGAAGCCTTTCGCAAAGAGGTATGCGCGGGACACGACCCGAAGGCGGCGGCGCGGGTGCTGGTGGCGGCCGGCTGGCTACTCCCAGCCGAAGGACGCCATATCGCGCAACGGGTGCGTGTCCCCGGCCTGGGCTTGACCCGCTGCTACGTTTTTACCGGGCGCATGTGGGAGGGCGACGAGTGAAGCGGGCGGCATCGAAAACAAGTGGGAACAGTGGGAACATGCGGCAAGCCAGTATCCACGCGGGTTTCCGTGTTCCCACACAGGCCGGCGGCTGTGGGAACAAGTGGGAACAACCGGGAACGGGCGATTTTCTGCACGTTGAATTGCTGGCGTCCTACGCGCATGAAATCGCCCATTCCGCTGCCGCCTTGCACTTCGGCTGCGCGGTGCTGGTGGAAATCAGCCATGACCCGGCAACGCGCTACTTCGATGGCGTTTGCCGCTTCCGGCACCCGGACGGCGAACTGCCCACGGAAGCGGTGCGGGCTATCGCCCTGGGCGGAATCGTGGGCGAAGCCGCCTACTGGTTGGGCTGGGAAGATCCACGCCTGACACCTGAGCGGCTGGCTGAATCGGTGCGGGCGGGTAGCGTGTCTGTCTCCCCCAGCGATCTGCTACACGCTGCGGGTTGGCAGGTGGAGGGCATGGCGCGGGCCTTCGGGATTGCGTGCAATGCCTGGGCGTGGATCGTCGCGGAAGTGGAAGAACACGCCCTAGTGGATCACCCCTGGCTGGTTGTTCCCACTGTTCCCACACACGGGGAATGTGTGGGAACAGCCGAAAGCCTTACGGCACAAGGGATGCCGCATGTTCCCACTGTTCCCACAGGAAACAGGGGGAAGTGAAATGACGGAAGCCGAGTACATCCCCGGCGGAAAAATTCCGCCCGAATGCGAACCCCCAAGCGGGAAAGTGCTTGCCCTTACCCCCCTGCCGAAGATTGATCTTCGGGACGCGCACGCCATCCGGCGCGAGTTGAGCAGCGTCTATCGGGACATGCGGGCCGGGCGCATCGCCAGTCAGGACGGCACCCGCTTGGCCTACGTCCTGGACATGATCCGCAAAGCCTACGAAACAGCGGTGCTAGCCGAACGGCTGGAACTGCTAGAACGCACCATCAACCCACGAAAGGACTGACCACCATGAACCATCATGACCGACTGACGAAGGCTTACCGTGGCCTGAATGCCGACCAATCGGCGGCGCTGGCCTTCCACTACATCAGCGAAGGCAACGCGCTGGAATTCAAGCGCCTGGGCGATGCCGTGCCGAGGAAGGATTACAACTGCCCTGACGTGGCCTATCAGGCGCGGCTGGATGGCTTCACGCGCTTTGCCGCGTGCTGGGCCATCGAGCACTGGCGGCTGCGCTGCCACAAGGCGGAAATGCTGGGGGCGGCGCTGGTAGCCAATCGGCGCGGGGAAGATGTCGAGAAAGCTGATGCCCTTCTCGATGCCCATGAACGAGCGGAAAGCTGCCTGCTGGCCCTGGACGTGGCCCTGGGGGCGATCTGCGCCGAGCATGGCCTTGATGCTGACGACGTGCGCCGGATGGCCGGAACGGAAGCCTTCAAGCCTATGCGCGAGGGCATGGCACCGGATGCCGACTACTTGGCCGCGATGCAGGCGGGCCTTGCCCAGCTTGCGGAAGCGGAATGACCCAAACCAAACCCAGCGAGTACATGGCCGCTTCCGTCGAGGAAGTGGCCGCCTGGCTTTCTGCAATGGAAGGCCGTGAAGTGACCGTCCATGAAGTGCGGCGCATCGAGGCGCAAGCACTGCGGAAACTGCGGATGGAGTTTGCCCGACGGGGATTGTCGCCGGCTGTCCTGCTGCCGGAACGGCTGGCACGGTGATGGGGCAAAATGGGGCATGACTTCAAAAAGTGTGCCCAAGAATGTGCCCATGATCGGCACCGGATTTTCATCAATCAAGCAGTGGCGCGGCTTTGCGCCTATTCGCTAGCTTCTGCATCGATAGCGAGCCTTCCGGCGTAGTCCGAAGTGTTCCGCGAATCGCCTTCAAACCCGCTTAAATACGGGTTTTTTGTTATGCACAAGGCTTGTATGTTCCGCAGCAATCCGACAAAATGTGTTCCCAAGAGTGTTCCAATGGCTGTTTTTCGTGTTCCCATGGTGGCGCTTCGGTGTTCCCAAATAGCCGTTTTAGAAGGCAGTGATTTCAGGTTTTCATGGGAACACAAGGCGGGTGCAATATGACTGAAAGCCACGTAGATACGGGTGTTCAAGCATGTGTTCCCATGGGGTGTTGGTGTTCCCATGATCGAGGCTGTTTCCATGTTCGCCTATGCCATTGCGCGGGAGAAAACCACCTTCAACCCGGCGGCGGCAATCGAGGCCAAATTCATTGCCAGCGCCAGAAGCCGGGATGTGGCCCTATCGCCGGAGGAAGTGGGCAAGCTGCTATGGGCGATCTATCAATCCAGCATCAAGCGGGCGCACAAGCTGGCGCTGCACCTGCTGATTCTGTGCATGGTGCGGAAGGGCGAGCTTATCGGCGCGAAATGGGACGAGCTAGACCTTGAGAAAGGCGAATGGGCGATCCCCGGCGAACGCATGAAGAAGGACAAGCCGCACCTTGTCCATTTGTCCCGGCAGGCCGTGGCGATGTTCGAGGAATTGAAGGGGCTGGCGAGCGGATCAGAGTGGGTATTCCCCAGCCGTGGCGACCTGCCTCAACCGATTGCCCATAGCACATTGAATCAGGCGGTGCGTTCGCTGGAAATCGACGTGCGGGACTTCGTGATTCATGACTTCCGGCGCACGGCTTCCACGCATCTGCATGAGGCTGGCTTTAACTCGGACTGGATCGAGAAATGCCTAGCCCATGAAACTGGGGGGATTCTGGGCGTCTACAACCGGGCGCAGTACGCCGACCAACGGCGCGAAATGCTGGACTGGTGGGCCGACTTCGTGGATAGCCAGATTCAGGACGGGCGCGGCAAGGTCATCATCGGGCCTTTCGGCAAAGCGTATCGGGCGGCATGACCATGGGGGCGCAGTGGATGGAATACGACCGTGGCCGTCTGCGCGTCTGGCCCGATTGGGGAAGCAGCGGCATCTGGTATCCGCAAGCGGGCAGCGAGCCGGGACAAACCGGCGGCAGCGGGCACCAAAGAAAGGAACGCAGTAATGGGCTTCTCCGTTTTCAATCACATTGCTCTTGCGATCCATCGGGCGGAAACACAGTGGCCGCCTACCTATCCCCGCCGGGGAACACTTCTGACCCCAAGTGATGACCCGACTATTCCGCGCGAAGCCTGGGGTGTGGATGAATGGAAAGCATACGCGCTGTTCCTTGAGGAAGCGGGCGGCATGATGGCAAAACGCCTGCAACGTGCCCAAGGCGATTTGCGCGATGTGCGAATGAAACTGACCCGGCGGCGAAAAGCTGGGGGCACCCATCCGACTTTCACAACCTTGCTTACATGCGAACCCGCACAACCCAAGAAGCGCGGGCGCAAGCCGACCGATCATACGCGCCACCTAGCGGAATCTGCCTTAGCGATTCGGAGCGAGGCCGCAAGAAAAGGGCTGAAACTCACAGACAGGAAGGCGCTTGAAGAAGCCTTTGCCGCCGTCGGCCAACGCAAGACGCGGGCGAACGGAAATGCCGCAAGGCACATTCTGAACACGATGAGCAAATTGCGCGGGCGTCATGCCAATTCGACAAGTTGAGGTTCTTGAAATGCCGTGATTTGAGCGGTTACACAGTGCGTGTCGCGTCCCCGGATGTTCCGGGGCGGTTCTCCTTCATCCGAGGTAAGCGACATGGCCGCACAAATCCAAAACGCGCTAACCATCCTACGGCGCAAACAAGTCGAAGCCCGCACCGGGCTTTCCCGCTCCACCATCTACGCGAAGCTGAGGCGTAATCCCAAGCGCCCCAGCGATTACGATCCGACCTTCCCGAAACCGGTAACCAAGGAGTACAACAGGTACCGTGCCGCAATCGCGCAAGGCGACGAAGCGACTGTTCCCTACAAAACCACCCGCCTGGGTCTGGAAGGGGCGATGCTTCTCGGTGGCCTGGGGACTCGCAATGTGGCGGGATTCGAAGACGCACTAGGAAACGGAATCAGCCTAGGTGGACGATTCCGACATCTTGAAATATCTGCTTAGTCATGCTCCTTTAAGCCACTTTTATCTCTTTACTCCTCCGGGAGCCGAAGACGCGCTGATGAAGTATTCGACTCGGTGGGAGCATCGTGGAACCTCTTGGAGGACGATGATGAAACTGTTGCGTGTGCAGTTGCTTTCCTGAAGAGATCAGGCGTCAAGACGTTCGATGACTATGCTGCATTGTTGGAGTATGAACGACTTAAAGGAACACCCGATTAATAGCAATAATCGTGGACAGACCCAATACCGTCAATTTAAGCCATGGACCTATTATCGGATAGGCTGGTAAGCGCAAAAGGGGGGGTAACGGCTTGGCGATTTCGTGGAAAACCTCGGCCCGGTCGGCGCCATTCGAGCGTTCTGGCGATCAATGTGAGCAACTCACCCAGAGCGTTGGCCGGGTGAGAGAGCCCCGGAACAAGACGCGGCAGGATGACCTTGACGGCGATCATGGCGCAGGTCGGATTGGGCAGGAAGAGCCGTCGGGTTTCGGAAGACACTCTCTCGCGCGCCAGATAGGCAAAGGTAGCCAGCAGATTACCCAGCCAAACCCTAGCCAGAAAATTCGGGCGAATCGAAAGAGGCAACCCACCAGAAAAATGCGCCACAGCCAAACGACAGTTGAGCACTTTGAAACATTCCCAGATACGCCAGCGGTAAAGATCAGCAAACTCGCAAGCCGGATAGGCCTCGCGATACCCGGCGTGCCTTGGGGAAAGCGATATTATACCATAAGAATATCCCTCGATTAAATCAGCGGTTCCTTGTTGGCGATGGATTTTTTTGTCCCGACCGGACCGGGTTCGGGATAATCTTTTCAGGTGACAGGATATGTGGGAAAAAATAATCGCGCTCGCAATCGTCGTTTTTTCGTCGCCGGCTTGTCTGGCGGGTTTCGAAGAGGATTTGGTTGCCGCGGCGAAATCGCAGATCGGGGTGACGCGTATTTACGACGCGAGTTATCAGCGGATCGATTTTCCCAATGGCGATGTGCCTTTGGTGCGCGGGGTGTGCACCGATGTGCTGGTCCGCGCCTACCGAAAACTGGGCATCGACCTTCAACTGCTCGTTAACGACGATATAAAAATAGCCCGGGGCGCGTATCCGAAGACTTGGGGTCTTCGCAATCCCGATCCGAACATCGATCACCGGCGCGTGCCGAATCTCGCTGTATTCTTTGCTCGCCATGGGAGATCGCTCCCTCCGGAGAACAGAAATCCGGACGCTTATGGTGTGGGTGATATTGTCGTCTGGCGTCTTCATTCGGGTGTTCCGCATATTGGCCTCGTTGCGGCGGAACGGTCGTCGGCAGGCACGCCGCTGGTTATCCACAATATCGGTGCCGGGACCCAACTCGAGGATAGTTTGTTCGAATACACGATTACCGGCCATTATCGCTACCGCGGCCTGCGGTAAAACCCCTGCTGAAAAGACGCGGAAAGGACGCGGAAAAAGAAACGAGATATTAACCCGGCAATCAAATAGCGATTAGTGATAAAATATTGGGCATGGAAAAGATTGATGCCCGAAAACCACCCCGCGAAGCCCAAGACGAAATGCGTCGGCAGGCGATGCGGATGCGTGCGGAATTGAAATTACCCTGGAAGGAAATTGCGCGGGTGGTGGGCGTCAATATCAATACGGTTATTGGTTGGTCCAAGCGT
>JAKOTN010000170.1 GCA_029776255.1 Pseudomonadota bacterium | reverse complement strand
CGGTGTCCGCTTATCTCCGCTGGCCACAAACGATTAACCGGCTCGCCCGTGAAGTCGCTGAGAATCAAGGTTTCGATCTCGGCGGTTTATTACGCGAAGTCTGCGGATATTTGCCGCGGCGCAATGACCCCCAACGAGCCGAAGCGTTGGTTCGAATTGCGTTAGCCGAATTGGCCGATCGGGCTGGATTGTAATCCGGTAGAGGTCAGCCATGAACACGATCACGACGATAGGATTTGAAGAGGTTTACCGCGGGATTCGACGAGATCGCGACAACGTCGCGTTTGATCGCCCTCGATCGCGCGAACTCGAGTGCGGGTTCAGTTTCTGGGCCGCAAATCGGTCATATGCCGCCGCCTTCGGGCCGATCATCCTCGAGGCCCATCTACTCGCTGGGGCTCACTTGCTCGACCTGACCGACAGCGACATCGACGGTGATGAACTCAATAGCATTGCACCGCACGTTGCGAAGGCCTTGAAGATCGACGTTGATGATCTGGTTGACCCAGTCGGAATTTGGGAGCGGATCGCTGACGATGTGGCACCGTTAGCGGAGGCGTTGCGGCAGGACGGATTCGACGCTCTGTTGTGGCTTGAGACGGCGAACGATATCGCCGTGTTCGTGGCGAATCACGCGATTCTGCAGATTCATGAGGAGGAGTGAAATGGCCTGGGAAATTTCAAAGCGATTCACGGTTGCAAACCAGACGTGGTTCCTCTGGGTAGATCGCCACTGCGGGGCAAAGCCGCGTTGGGCGCTGACCTCCGCAAAGGACGGCGTGCCGCGAGAGCCGTGCTCGAAGGGCTCAGAGAGCCAGAGTGAGGCCATGCAGCGGCTGGTCGAGGCGGTGACGCGCTGGATTCGCACGTTGCGAGTCGGCGCCGGCCTGAGTCAGGAGGAGTTCGCGGCGAAACTCCGCGTTCGCGCGATCACGGTCTCGCGCTGGGAGCGTGGCTATCAGTTACCGAGCCAGGCGGCGCTGAGCAAGATCGCGAAGTTGGCGGAAAAGGCGTGTTAATGGCGTTATTGAAGTCATGCGTTAGTGTGTGGTGTTGCGATTGCGATTCGGTACCTGGGTCGAGATGCGTTAAAGGAGGTTTGAGATGCGGGTTAACAGTCTTGCGTTACACGATTTTGTTGGGTTATTTGTCGAGCAGTCCTCGGCGGGTCATGACAGGACGACACTGCTGGTGCAGGGAGGCTGCATCCACGGCTACGTGCCACAGCGGAACGGCGAGCTTTGTTGGTACTGGTATCGCCAGAGCATGCCGGTACTGGTGGATGGGGACGCGATCGCTGGTCCGGTCGTGGTGTCGGCCCGCACGCTCTACGACTGCATTCCGACG
>JAKOTN010000158.1 GCA_029776255.1 Pseudomonadota bacterium | reverse complement strand
TTAATATGGGGCATTATCTCTTATTAATATGGGGGATTTTATGGCAAAATATAGATTTGATGAGAATAAAATTAAATATAAAATCAAGCAAATGCAACGATATTATAAATAGTATAAAAAACATCATCAATATCATTATAAAAAGTAGTATGACAAAATATTTGAAGAAATATATCCTGAATTGGATGATTTATAGTCTGTTATAATAACAACTCATGTTTTGAATATGGATAAATTTCGATATGGTAAAACTGGTCGCATTGAAGGAGAAACTGATATATTGGAAGATCTTAAGAATCATGCAATTTTTCAGATATATAAGTATATTCCTAAAATAGACCTCACAAAGAAATTATATTCAATATTGTCTGCAATTATATACCATTCATCATTGACACATTTTTATTCGTATTATTAGATAAAGTTTCCCATAATGTATATTCCAGATATGGATACTGATATTACAGAAGAAAATGTTGATAGTAATGAGATATATTATATTTTAAAGAAAATTAATGAATTACAAGAGTATAATTTTGAAATTGAAAATGCTGAAATAGATTTAGATAAGGATACAGCTGAGATTATTACGGAGATTACAAATTTTTTTAAGAATATGAATGATATTATTTGTCAAGAATTTTAGGTTGATTCTAAAGAAATGCGGAAATTTATAATATTAAATAATATTGTGTATTCATTTTATATTCAGAATTATAATTCTTTGGGATTTTATACCAATTTAATTTTTAAAAAGCGATTAGTACAAATCAAAACAGATGTTAATGTTATTATTATTCGTAGGTTTGTAGAATATATTTATGATTCTGTATCAAAAATTGATAATATATTCCTTATGAAAAATATAATATATCGAACTAATATTGATAAATACGCTAAAATGATTGTAAGTACTATAGACACATAATATGGTCAAATATCCACCGCTTATAGAAGTGGAGATTTGTAAGAAAAAAATTTGGTAATTCAACAAGTTTGGGTCACAGTATTTATTCCCAACCCGTAGATGTTGGGATCTTATGCCACAAAAAGTCAAAAAGGAGGGAATGGTACATTGATCTCCACCATTTATTGGATGGAGTGTCATATGCCCAAATAGGATGATAATAGAATTAGATAAGTTTTTAAAATCTCAGAATATAGATAAATCTAGATATTATTATGAAATAATGGAAATTGTTAATACTATGGTAGATAATGATTTTTTTATTGAAAAAAATAAGGTATATTTAACCGCTAGCGGAGTCGAAAAACTTCAAAACAACTTACATGTGAATACTCCAAAAAAAGATATAGAATATGTATTAGAAGTAAAAAAAATATTAGGGAAAGACTATGTGAGATTTCCAGATATTTATAATTTATTAGATCTTTCTAGAAAGTCATTAAATGAAATTCCTAATATTGCTATATATGAAATTGGCAATAACACGTCAACAAGCTTAAAATTAATATTGAAAGATGATATACCAAAATTATATGATTATGCAACACCAAATTTGAAACTTCAATTAGAGCCATTAAAATACGTTAAATTTAAATACGATTCTGAAAGTTTAGAAATAATAGATGTAATAACATTTAATAGCTATAAAATCGAAATATATAAAAAAAATGATAAATATTATATTCCAGTGTCAATATTGTGGGGTTTGTTTCCGCAATATAAGCGAAAGATAAAGTGGATTTGTAAAAATGATGGGGATATTGAGTATCTAATTACTGATGAACTTTTTAATCGCGACAGAAAATATATTAAGATATCTGATTTGCCATTGCTATATAATAAGGCAGTAGAAAAAGGTACATTAGATACTAAAGTATATGATAATTTAAAATTATTTATAAATGAAATATTAGTGTATGCAAATAATCACAATATAATTCATTTAAATCCTATTGATACCCAATCTTCTAAAGATACTAATTCTATCATATCACCTGAATTTAAGAATTCACTTCCTAACCACAATATTATTGATTTATCTCAAATAATAAATATATATCCTATTTCATTAACTGAAAAAGAAAAAATAAAAGCTATATTAAACCCAATTGTTGATAAATTTGTGAATAATATTTGTGATATTTTAGTTCAATATACTCAATTAGTTATTAATTCAAATTGCAAAAATCAAACTGAT
>JAKOTN010000157.1 GCA_029776255.1 Pseudomonadota bacterium | reverse complement strand
AAGGAGGATAGATGGATTATGGCAAAGCAAAAGTTTGAAAGAAAGAAACCTCACGTTAATGTAGGAACTATTGGACACGTAGACCATGGAAAAACTACTCTTACTGCAGCTATGACTCAGACTTTATCCAAAATGGGATTAGCTCAATACACTCCTTTTGAACAGATAGATAAAGCTCCAGAAGAGAAAGAGAGAGGTATCACCATTGCCATTTCTCACGTAGAATATGAGACAGAAAATCGACACTATGCTCACATTGATTGCCCCGGACATGCTGATTACGTAAAGAACATGATCACCGGTGCAGCCCAGATGGATGGAGCCATTCTCGTGGTATCTGCTGCTGATGGTCCTATGCCTCAGACTCGAGAGCATATCCTCCTCTCCCGTCAGGTAGGAGTTCCTCGAATCATAGTATTCCTCAATAAAGTGGATATGGTAGATGACCCGGAGTTAGTAGAGCTCGTGGAGATGGAAGTGAGAGAGCTTCTGGACCGTTATGAGTTCCCAGGAGATGAGGTACCGGTAGTTAAAGGTAGTGCTCTCAAGGCTTTAGAGTGTGGATGTGGAAAGAGAGAATGTCAGTGGTGTGGGCCGATATGGGAACTCTTAGATGCTATGGATACCTATATTCCTGAACCTTTGCGAGAGCTGGATAAACCTTTCTTAATGTCCATAGAAGACGTTTTCACCATCACCGGAAGAGGAACAGTGGTAACCGGAAGAGTGGAAAGAGGAGTTCTCCATGTAGGAGATACAGTAGAAATTGTGGGTCTCTCTCACGAGGTTAAAAAGACAGTAGTCACTGGTATTGAGATGTTCCGTAAAATACTGGATGAAGCTCAAGCAGGAGATAACGTTGGAGTTCTCCTTCGAGGTATTGAGAGAAGAGAAGTGGAAAGAGGTCAGGTTTTAGCTGCTCCTGGTTCCATCACTCCTCATACCCATTTCAAAGGAGAGGTTTACGTCTTAACTAAAGAAGAGGGAGGAAGACATACTCCTTTCTTCAATGGTTATCGTCCTCAGTTTTACTTTAGAACTACTGATGTTACTGGAGAGATTAAACTCCCTGAAGGGGTAGAGATGGTTATGCCTGGAGATAATGCTACTCTGGAAGTGAAACTAATCTATCCCATTGCTATGGAAAAGGGACTACGTTTTGCTATCCGTGAGGGAGGAAGAACAGTAGGAGCAGGAGTAGTAGCTGATATTATTGAATAGGG
>JAKOTN010000171.1 GCA_029776255.1 Pseudomonadota bacterium | reverse complement strand
TTCTTAATGATTCATCTGGCGACGAGTCCGGATTCAAGTACCTTCGTCAATCGGAAACAACAGGCCGGCCCTTGGGTGGCGATGCCTGGGTTGAAAGATTGGAAATCATGACGGGCAAGACACTGAAACCACAAAAGCGCGGACCGAAGACGAAGCATCCCGTGGCTAAATCATGCATTTAGTAAACTGTCACCGTAATTCTGTCACCGTAATTCCACCGTAATTCTAGTAAACTGTCACCGTAATTCACTAAAAAAATCTGGTGGCGCAATCGACAACACCGGACATTCCTTGCTCGACATGGCCACACTCACCAGCAGCCAAAAGGGAGCGATTGGCGATCTGTTCGGTGCCAGCACGGTCACGCAGATCGTTCCCGACGGTACAAAAATCGCCCGTATGCAAGGGATAGGCACCACCGGGATTGACGATCTTTACAAGGTCAGCCGGGTGGATGTGGATTATGTGTTCATTGAGTACAAATTCGTGGGAAATGATGCAAAGACCGGCGCGCAGGTGTTGAAAAATACCAATGACGGATTGCAAGGGAGCCAAAGTTGGTTAACGGGGTCGAATAGAATTGAAAATGCGGCTGGTGACCGGATAGCGCCGAGCATTTACAAGGCGATTGACCAAGGAAGAATAGAAAGTTGGGTTGTTACAACACGCCCAGACGGTTCCACGCTGATCGAAGTCTTGGATGCGATAGGCAAGCCAAAATTAATAGACACATCGAAGATTCTTCTTCCGAAAGCAAATCTGTCGGGAGCAAAGCCATGATTCGGGCTCCTATGGGAAGCAAAGAGCTTTGGAGTGAATTGAAAAAATTTCGTTTCGAAACAATCCAAGAGGAAGAAGCCATTTTCCAAATACCTAGTGCTAATCCGGTTTATCGCCCGCAATATGTACTCAACAATACGCAGCACCGACTCCGATTTATGCTGACGCTGTATTCTGAAGGCTCTCCAATATCCCTCATCCCCCAACACTTCCCCGGTCTCCTTGACGCCTGGGAGCTATCCAATCGTCTGAGCGATGAAATCTGCCGGGAGCACCATCTGCAAACCTGCCGCGACTGGGATTTCTCGTTGTCCAACCTGAACCACTACAACTGGTGTTTCTGGCTGGTGGGTCTGGCCCTGGCTCTGGAGATTCCCGACGGGCAGTGGCAACGCTTGTTGGCCTTGGTCGGTGGCGAAGGCGAAGACATCTTGCTGGATCGGATTATCGCCAGCCGTTCGTCGGCGCGGCGTATCGGCACCGAGGTACGACATGCCCGGCCCTACGGCCGCCTGCTCTTGGCAGTAGACGCACCCAAGGAAAAGCAAGCCGCCTTGCTGCGCGATTTCGCCGAGCACTGGTATGCCGAACTCAAGCGCCCCGCGCCCAAAAACAAAAAGGCGCCAACCATCGAACCCTTCTGGTACCTCTACGGCGACCCGGAAAAACACCCCCTTGAAATGGGCAGCTACTTTGGCCGCTGGTGCATCGAAGCCGTTGCCGCCGTCAAGGCATTCGAACTGGATGATCGGCTATGTTTAGGCCACGAACACTACCCCGGCGACCTCCTTCGCCCGGATGGCCCGACCACCCACCCGGCTCGGGCCGAAGCACCGAATCCGAAACCGCCCGGCTGGTTCACGAAATGGCTGGGCAAGTGAGAGCGCCGGGGCATTTTTGAACTTGTCCCGTTCGGAAATTCATCCTTGTACCAGATGTATATTGTTAATACAATTTGACCCATGGTGACTTGCGATGACGCCAAACGGCAAAGCAATCTCAAAAAACACGGCATTGATCTGACGGCATGCTCGACCGTGTTCGATGCCCCGATGCTGACGGAAGAGGATCGCCGAATCGCTTACGGCGAGACACGCCTGAGAAGTCTGGGCTGGCTTCATGACCGTGTTGTCGTGCTGATCTGGGTTGATCGTCCGACGGCCCCGCACCTCATATCCTGTCGTTACGGAGATAAACATGAAACTCAAACCTACTTCCGCGCCGTCCTTTGATCCGGCCACGGTGGCGGCGGCATTGGCGGCTGCGAAAAACACGCCCGTGGTCGATGGCGAGAACCCTCCCACGACACTGACGGACTGGCAAGACGCCATCGTCAGTCACTCCCTGCCAGAGATTCGCGAAAAGCTTGCCACCCGTCGCCGCGGTCCTGGTCGCGCACCGATCAAGGTGCCAACCACCATCCGCCTGGACTCCGACATCGTCGCCGCGTTCAAAGCCGGGGGGCACGGCTGGCAGACGCGGGTAAATGAAGTTTTGAAGGAATGGGTAAAAACGCATCCGAACGGGTGAATGCAAACGACAAGGGACAGGGGTACACCACTTCCCGATCGAACAATAACCCGCGATTCCGCCGCATTCTCGCTGTCTGTCTGTTCTTCTCACGCACCCTGCTCGCCGCCGCCCTCGTTAATACCGCCCCGCCGGGGGCCGGGCGCACCACCCGCGACACGCTGCAGACCACCACCGCCCTCGCCACCACCGTCAGCGGCGACCGTGTGACGCTCTCCGCCGGTCAGGATCTGACCGTCCTGGGCAGCGCGGTCGTCGCCACCCAAGACGCCACCCTCGCCGCCGGGGGCGATCTGACGCTTGCCGCCGCCACCGACACTCTCCGCGAAACCCACTACCGCCAGACCACACGAAGCGGTGTCTTCGGTTCCGGCGGCATCGGCGTCACCATCGGTAGCCGACTGCTCGGCACCGACTGGCAAAGCACCGCCACCCAGGCGGTGAAGAGCACCGTCGGTAGCCTCGACGGCACGGTCACCCTGCTCGCGGGCGACCACTACCGTCAAACCGGTAGCGATGTGCTCGCCACCGGCGGCGACATCGCCATCGCCGCCAAGCGCATCGACATCGTCGAGGCCCGCGACACCCGCCACACGGTCACCGAAACCAAAAGCAAGCAAAGCGGCTTCACCGTCGCTTTCAGTAATCCCATCGTCTCCGCGATCCAGACCGCCCAGCAAATGGTCCAGTCCGCCAGCCATACGAGCGACCCGCGCATGAAAGCGCTGGCGCTGGCCAGCACCGGGCTGGCGGCCAATAACGCCGTCAAGGCGGTGCAGGCCGGACAGGGCAGCACCGTCAAATTGAACGACGGCACCGTCAAGGACGGCCAGATCGTCACCGCCGTCGACGACAAGGGCGTCCCGACCGCCAGCCGCGACGCCAACGCCGCCGACAAGGCCGGCG
>JAKOTN010000115.1 GCA_029776255.1 Pseudomonadota bacterium | reverse complement strand
GCGGAGCGAATTCGGCCAACCGCTCCCGTGACAGCCTCAACACCGGCCGTTCGAAACTGGATCACGTGCTCGGCAAGGACGCCCATCAGAGTTCCCTCACCACGTAATGCTCATCGGGGCCAATCGCCCCTTGCAGGATTCTGAGCTGGTACACTGTCAATTCCAGGACCTGCTCCGGGGTCCACCCGAATTCTTGGGCCGCCCAACGGAAGAGCGCCGGCCAGTTCATTCGCTTGTATTCGATGCCGTCGTCTCCCCCGTCGGGCCAGCGGAGTTTTTTAGTCCACCCTCAACAATGTGTCCTACGAAGGCAGACAGTCCATCGAGTGGAACATCGCCAAGTTTTTCGAGGAGAAAGTTTCTGACGCTCTGAAGTGTTGGAAACTCCACAGCGTGATGTTTTCTCAGGGCAAGAAACCACTGGATTGCGACCTGTTCGAAAGGCGGCAAGCGATTTATCTCTTCTATCGTGATCGCGCAACGTTGGGACGCCACCCGGTGGGCCTGCTCCCAGAACACAGCACGCTGATCAGGCGGCAACCGTGAGGCAACTGCCACCGCCTTGTCGAGAACGTCATTGGTCTCTTGGATCAATTGGGCTTCGAGCGCGGCCCACGCTCCGAGCGTCGGCGTAGTCAGCGTGTAGACACGCCCTCCAATATTGAGTTGCCTTTCGATTTTTCCGGCGACTCTCGCTAACCCATCCATCGTGACTCCTCATGTAATGGTCCACTCGCCGTCGCCTTCGAAGTCCACGCTGTATTTGATGATTTCGCCAGTGTCCGGCGTGACTGTCACTGAAATCTTATTGACGATAGCGCTGCCTGAATACGTCTTGCCGACGGTTCCGCCTTCCGCAAGTTCGAGCGTCACTGTCCCTCCCACAGTTAAACCGGTGACAAGATTCAGACACTCGAACGATCCTTTGACATCGATGACGCCCGGCACGGCGTATTTAAACCCACCTGCACCGTACTTGCTGACTTCGGCCTCCATGTCTAAAGTCCAACGAAGAACTTCAATGTTCGTTGTCCCGATTTTCGCTGTTCCGGATTTTCCTGATCGTCCAGCCATGGTCTACTCCTCAATCTCTTGCACTTGGTATTCGATTGTTCCTGTCGCGATCCAGCGTTCCTGTCGCGCCCCCTCATCACGTTCGATAGTGAAGTCGCTAAGTTGGCCACTCAAGACTACGAGATCATCGCTCGTCCATTGTCTGTCGGCCAGCTTCCGCATGATACGGCGTGCCATTTGTGCCTGTGACTCGTTAATGCCACTGACGATTACGGTCACCTCAAGCACCGGGTATTCCGTCAGCGATGACCGCGTCGCGAATCGCAGTCGCCATCCTTCGATTGCCGCACACGGTCCCGCGTGGCCGCTTGGCGGCACGGCAGCGACAGTCCACGCGAGATCGGTCTCAGCGATCACGATCGCCAGTTCGGTTTTTATCGCCTCGATTGCTGTCATTTGACTCGCAACTGCTGAAGGGCCGCGCGCGATTCATCGAGGGCCCGCGTCAACCAGGGCCGTGGGGCAATACGTCCCGTCCCGACCTCCAGATACGCCATGTACGCGGCATTCTTCCGAATGCCGAGACGTGCGAATAAGGAGTTTTGATTGTACTCGACAGCAACATTCTTGCGCCCAAAACTACGTCTGACCTGCGGTGGTTCTCCAGGTCTGCTTCCGATGAAAACCGTGTATTGGCTTCCCTTTTTGCCCTTACTTGTATCCCGCTTTCGTTTCTTCCGGATTCGTTTCGCCGGTTTACTAACCAGAACAATGGCGCGTGTGCGGACGATATTCGCCGCAACCACGATCAGTTTCCACGCCTGTGCGCGTGTGATCTTCGGTACATCAGCCTGAAACTTCGTCGATGTCGAAATCGAAATCATGTCGCTGCTTGAGAAATCGTCCACAGTTCACCGCCGACGACGGATGGGTCGTCACTGGCAGCGCGTATCTGCTCATTGAGCAGTGCGATCTGTTCCATCAGCCATTTCTCATACTCGTCCCAGCGCACATCCGGCGGTCCCTGACGTGAGGCGAGTTCTGCCGCGTAGCGATCGCGTGCGGTCTTGAGGTCATCCAGGTAACTCATAGCATGCCTCGCCCGACAATCATCCAGAGCACGACGCCGCCAACCACGGTTCCGCCAATACCCGCCAACCAGACGGCCAGCACGTACATGCTCTGCACGCGGTTGGCCAATCCGATCTTGCCGTTGCCGCCGTACACCTCGTTTTCCAGATGCTCCAGGCGACGACAAATATGCGGCCACATGGAGCGCAGCTCCGTAACGGCTTCGGCAATCGCATCAACCTTCTTTTCTAGTCGTGTGATGTCATCCATGGTTCAGGATTCTATGATCTGGCTCGCCCGGCTCGCCCTCAAACTCGACAAGGGCGAAGCATTCCACATCCATTCGCCGGAATTCGGCCTCGAGATCGTCGAGGAGGTTCCAGGCCCCACCGGGCGTCTCTCCCCGTAACGGGCGGCCGTGGGCCTCCGGCCCCCAGCTGTTGAGCCGATACAAGGCCGGCAATTCCTCGTTGTACTCAATCAGGCACATCTGGTGGGCCCACGTCCTGGAGGGCGTAAAAACGTGGTAACCCTTGTACTCGCGCGGTTCCATGCGGAAGCCGCGAAGCGAGGCAATCGTCAGCGGGCGGCGAAAGTCGCGGATCATTTGCACGGCTTCCTCCACACTCCGGACCTCGACGCACACACACGGGTTGTCCCTGGCGACATCGAAAAACTGCTTGTACTCGGGGTTGTCCTTGTTTCGTCGCGATCCCCACGACCTGGCCAGGGAGCCGGAATACGGGGGCACACCCGGATCGTCGGCGAAGAGGACCCCGTACTGGGCGACGGCCTTTGCGGCCCAGGCCCCCAGCGATCCGTCCCCCGAGACGCCGCCACCGATCTGGTTCCGCGACACCGCATAAATCCACGGTGCAAACCAGGGGCGGAATTTCTCCTCCTGCCCCATCGCAATCTCGATCACCTGCCGCCGTTCGCCTGCTTGTTTCATCCCCCAGGAGACACAATCCCCGATCTCCTGCCGTCCAGCCGGCAAGTCACGGCCAAGTATCTCGCGGCACAATTCCCAGATTGGGCGACTTGCCTTCGGGTCGGCCTGCTTGAGCAATAGTCCACGCTTGACCGCCTCGGAAACGCCGATAAGGAAGCCGTCACGACGAAACGCCTCCTTGGCCTCCGCGGCCTTCTTCGGTCCTAACCAACCCATCAAGTGGTAAGCTGGCCCTGATAAACTCATGGGGTGAGGCTCTCTAAACCTTCCGCGATCTCCAACCAGATCCGTCGATACTCGTCCAGATTCGTCAGGCGGCCTACCGCGGCCTCACCGTCCAGGGCCGCATCGAGGGCCTGCGAAAAGGCCTCCCATCGCCGCATGGCCTCGAGCGTCCGCAAGTTGGCACGCACCATGGCCCGGACTTGTTCCCGTGCAAAACGGGGTGTTATGATCTTCTTCTCGTCGATGGCCTTGACCACGGCCCGCAGGGCCGCGGCCACACGCTTGGCATCGCCCAGGCCTTCGGCCGCGACCAATTCCCTGGCCTTCGCGGCGGCCCATTGCGACCATGTCGATGGCCGTGGCTGCGGATCGGGTCCAGGCGTCGGATCCGGATGAGGGGCCTCATCACCAACCTGAACGTCTTTCCGCAGCAGCAGGACGGCGTTGTCCTTGACGGCGGCCGCGACCAGGACATAGGGGCCCGCGACGGGCGAGGCAAAACAGAGCGTCCGCCCGCCGTCACAGACCTGGAAACACCCGTCGCTTGGACCGATGACCAACCATTGGGGCGGCGATGCCAGCAAGTCCTCGGGGAGCCGATAGACGGCCAGCCGCCCGGTGGCGATGAGCTCCGGACCATCGATGGTCGGCGTCTCCACGGCCTGAACGGTCCGCATGATCGCGACCGCTACCAGTGCGAACACTGGATACCACTTCCGCGCCTTCCACGGCATTGCTCACCTCTTCGCCAACAGTTGGATCAGGGTCATCACGAGGGTGATGATCGCTTCGATGAGGGCCGGATTGATGCTGGTTAGCCCGCGTGCCTCGATCTCTTCCGCAACAGCCACACGCACCTCATCGGCGGACGCATTGCCGATCAGTCCAAGTTTTCCGGATTGCACCGCCTGAGCAATTTCGGCAACGAGTTTCGCCATGCCCGGCGTGAGACCGTCGAGGTACCGCTTGACTTCTGCCTCATCGGCTAGGTTCGTAGGAATTGGCTGGGCCGCTTCAACCAAATCGATTACGGCCTTGCTGATCGCGATCATGAGTAACGTCTCCTACTAGCTCGGCGTGTTCTTGATCCACACTCGCGGTTCAACCACCACGGGTACGCCTGATTCCGTGGCCTGGAACTCGACAAGGATATCGGCACGGCGAAGAGCCACGTCATCGCGGTTTTCCGTGACTTCCAGCGGCCAGACCTGAACGTAACGCATAGCCTGGAGGAGGTCGCCGTAGAACCACGTCGCCGCAGCTGTAGCCGATGCGACGCCAGCCGCGACCTGTTCACTCCACACCAACGGGGAGACAATCGGTTGGATTCCCATGTTGGCCAGCGGATTCGCGGATGCGACGATGTTGCTAGTGCCGGTTCGCACTTCAGTGGCATTGAGAATCCGGTTAACCGTGCTCCGCAGCTGCGGCGGCACAAGCACGAACCGATTGGTCAGCATCGGCGGCATTGCGCTCCCAGGAATGGTATTCTGCAGCAGCAGATTCTCGCAATCGTCGAAGTCGGTCCAGTCGGTCATCGCGTTCGCTTGCTCGTTGACCCAGCGGCCGGTCGTCAAAAACAGATTCGACGCAACCTCGCTAGAATCTGTCTTGCGCTTTTCAATCACGCAGCTAGACACAAGACCAGTCACGTACTGCGTTAGAGCCCGCTCTTTTTCCAGCGCGATCGACTCTCCGAGTCTGCGTGCTGCCTCCAAGACTTGCCCCGTTTCATCGAACAGGACTGTCTCGCGCGTAATCGGGATGCGCGCGCCGCGTTTGACGGGCGGGAGGCTTTTTACGTATTCCGTCATAAGGCCGACGGCAGGTTTGTCCTGTCCCTCGGCGTATTCGAGACTCTTGCCATCGGCCAACGGCAGTGTGAAGTTTAGAATCCGCGTATCACGCGAGCGAGCCTGCACCGTTCGCACCAGACGGGACAGGGGAGCGTCTGGATACTGGTAGCCCTCCAGCACCGCGGCATACACCACGCGCTGTGTGATCGCCGAGAAAGCGCTGGATGACACCACATCGGCCTCGATCAGGCGACCCGAAGCCCAATCCTCGACAAGCTCGTGGCCAATCGGCTCTCCGTTCACGGTCACGAAGTAGGCAGCCAAGTCACGGATCGAAAACTCATCCGGTTTGATGCCGCCGGGCTTGCCATTCAGGCCTCGATCAAGGGCCTCCTGGATGTCGATCAAGCATTGCTTGTTGTTGGCTTTGAAATGCTTAAAGACTTCCTTTGCCCGAATCATATTCTGTTCTCCTAACTCATGAGTTTGCTCTTAATGCGAACTTGAACCGTAGTGCCCGCCGAGGCTTTAAGAGCGAGAACACGACCGATGATTTCGCCGGCCGTGGCCGTCTTGACAACCGTCTGATTGGCGACAGCCGTTCCGTTGCCGATGGCAACGCCATCCGTCACGTCGTATTTAGCTCCCGAAGGACAGTCAAACTGGAAATCCCCGTCCGTCGCCACCAGGACGTTCCCCGTTGAGCCGGCGTCGTGAGCACTCAGGGCGACCCCCACAAAGGCAGCTGCGAACTTTGTGGCGTAGTCGGCTCCGGAGACGGTCACGGCGTTTCGCACCGCGTTAGTCGTCGCGTCCCAGTAGAGCAGATCGCCGATTTCAATGGCGTCTGCCGAATATTTGGGAAGTGCAATTGTTCGCGGTTCCCCGCGGATCAAACGAAACGTATTCGCCATGGTTACTTCCTCCAGCTGGTTACGAGAGATTCAAGGTCCTGACTGGGCGTAACGCCCGCCCGCGCCGATACGGGTTTCCGGTTTTCGAGAAGCTTTTTGAACTCGCCGATTGCCTTCTTCCGCTTATCCGCATCGGTGGTCGTTTCTAACAGTTCCCGCAGCGATTCAGGCAGATCATCGAGGGACAGGGACGCCTCCTTAAGTTCCTTCGCCACCTGCTCTTTGTGCTTGATCTGCTCTAGTTCGCTGGCGAACTTGTCGCGCTCCTCTTTGAGTGCAACGAGTTCCTTCTGAAGTTCCGTCTGGGCCTGGATGGCCTCGACGAGATCGGGCCGGGCTTCTTTGAGCTCGGCAAGGGTGAGACTGGTTAAATCCATCTTTCGACACTCCTTAATTCTGAGAATCGAATCCGGGTCGATACCGAATTTGCGAGCGGCGTCTTTCGCACGTTGTAGTGCCAATTCGCGGTGGTGGGCTGCCAACTTACGATTCTGTGCGATAGCCTTCAGTGATCGCTTGACGGCCTCAGGGTTATGAATGGGAAAGTAGCGCTTGTGAAGCGGGTAGGTCTTATCGCGGATTTTGACACCGCCAGGTAGAACGATGGCAAAGGCCTCGTCGGGCAGCGTGTCCGGATCGTCCGCCGGTTCATCCTCAACAGCAGTCGGCTGATCGGCCTGCGTAGCATCGGATGCTACTGGCCGTTGGTCTGCCATGACCGCATCGATGGCTGCCTCGTACAGTGAGCGTGTCGTGGCCGGTTCAGCCACCAAATCGACGCTCCGCACGGATTCAATCGCTTCGACGACCACTTGACCGTTGCGCACCGCCGTCTTTCCCCGTGCGTCATGGGAGAGCCCTACGTTTTCCGGGCAGTGCTCCGCGTCCCAGAAGAGCTGCTCGGCCAGAGGGTGTTTCGGATTGACGATCAGGTCCCCGTAAAGACCGTCCCCGTTCATGTGCACATTCACAAGTTTGCCGATCCTGTCGCGGTAGCTGCGTAGCTGTCCGCTCGGGATGTGATCGACGTTGACCGCCTTGCCCTCGTAGAGACCGACAGCCCGCTGGAGGGCGTCCTGGCTGTATGTCCGCCTGTTCGCGGATTCGAGGCCGAGAATCTTTACGCCGTGGATGATCCCCCGCTCGCGGTCAACACGCAGAGCGACGTTTGCAGAGGTGGTATATTCCAGAAGGCGCGTCCCGTCCTGGGTGTCATCCTTGTGCGCGCCTTCCCGGAGTACCGGAGGCAGGTCATCATCGGAGGCGTCGGGATGGACTTTCTTCCACGCAGCCTTGATCTTGGCGATGACCTTGGGGAGGTCTTCTTTCGGGATCTCCACACGATTTCCGCGGAACCCTACCGGTCCCAGCGCGGCGATTGCCACGCCAACCTGCCGTGCCGTTTCCTTCTTCTCGGGGTCCTCCCAGAGGCGGAGCTTCCAGGTGGATGGACTCTCCGGGTCAGGCACGTAGGCGTAGGCCTCTGCCGGAAACTGCATGCCGTTTTCGGTCTTGTAAACCTTCTCTGCCAT
>JAKOTN010000101.1 GCA_029776255.1 Pseudomonadota bacterium | reverse complement strand
TCCGTGTATGACTGAGTCCGATGTGACATGGACAAAGAAGACGCAAGAAAGCAAACCCTGGAGCAGTTGTACGAAAGGCGCAAACAGGTCGTGCGGTTGCATAAGCGGGGCATGGGCGTGATGCAGATCGTGGCCATGACGGGGCTCAGTTACCCCACGGTCAGGAGCTGCATAGATCGGTTCGATGCGGGCGGCTGGGCGGCCATCAGACCTGCGCGACGTGGACGCCAGCGCGGTGCTGGCCGTGTGCTCACACCCGCCCAGGAGCAAGCCATACAGCGCATGATCATCGATCACCGTCCCGAGCAATTGAAGATGGACTTCTTCCTGTGGAGTCGCGCTGCGGTGGCCGAGCTCATCCAGTGCGAATACGGCATTCGCCTGCAACCGCGCAGCGTGGGCAAGTACCTGGCGCGCTGGGGTTTTACGCCCCAGCGCCCCCTCAAGCGCGCCTACGAGCAAAAGCCCGAGGCGGTGCAAGCGTGGTTGCAAGGCGAGTATCCGGGCATCGAGCAGCGTGCCCGCGCCGAGGGCGCCGAGATTCATTGGGGCGATGAGACAGCGCTGGTGAACACCGACGTGCGCGGGCGCAGCTTTGCGCCCAGAGGCAAAACGCCGGTGCTGCCCACCGTAGGCGGCACACGCCAGAAGCTGTCCATGATCGCCACCGTCACCAATCAGGGCAAGACGCGCTGGATGATCATTGATGAAGCATTCAATGCCGACAAGCTGATCGAGTTCTTGCAAGCCTTGATTCAGGATGCGGGCCGCAAAGTGTTCCTGATTCTGGACAACCTGCGGGTGCACCACAGCAAGATCGTCAAGGCCTGGGTGGCCGAGCGCAAGGAACAAATCGAGCTGTTCTATCTACCCAGCTACAGCCCACAGCTCAATCCCGAGGAGCGGCTGAACGCGGATTTGAAGCAGGAAATGGGCAAGCGTGTGCCGGTGCGCACCAAGGCCAAGTTACGCGAGGCAGCCAGTGCGCATATGCGGATGCTGGACAACAATCCTGAGCGTGTGATCAGCTACTTTCAAGACCCTCGCGTGCGCTATGCCGCTTAAAACTTCATTGGGCCGGATCAATATTGAAACCACAAAACACAAATGCACCCCAAATCTACGGGTTAACACCTACAAAAATGGCGATGAAAGCCCATTTTTTACGATCATCACATCAAACATGCGACCAATTCGACCCTTCGATTTACACACCGCAGCCACTAAAAACAATGCTCTATTCGCAACACGGCTAGTGTCCTGAGTTAGAAATTCGTTGAACTATTAACTTATTGCTGAGTCTGTCGTGTAGCGTGTGCACATGACGGAGGCGGCGATGAGAGGAAGGCCAAAGGCGCAACTGGTGTTGAGCGAGTCCGAACGCGAACAGCTCGTGGCATTGACGCTGCGTCGCAAGACGGCGCAGGCCCTGGCCTTGCGAGCGCGCATCGTGCTGGCGTGTGCGCAGGGCATTGACAACAAGGTGGTCGCTGCCCGCCAGCGGGTCACGCCGCAGACGGTGTCCAAGTGGCGCGCTCGCTTCGTCGAACAGCGCCTGGACGGATTGCTCGATGCACCGCGCCCGGGCGCCCCGCGCAGCATTGACGACGCGCGTGTCGATGCGGTGATTGCCAAGACGCTGGGGTCGGTGCCGGCCGGTGCGACCCACTGGAGCACGCGCGCCATGGCGCGCGAGATGGTTGTGTCGCAAACAGCGGTCACGCGCATCTGGCGCGCCTTCGGCTTGCAGCCGCATCGCCAAGAAACTTTCAAGCTCTCGAGCGACCCGCTGTTCGTCGAGAAGGTCCGCGACATCGTTGGTCTGTACCTGGATCCACCGCTCAAGGCCATGGTGCTGTGCGTGGACGAGAAGAGCCAGATCCAGGCGTTGGACCGCACGCAACCGATCCTGGCGCTGGCGCCGGGCATCCCCGAGCGGCGCACGCACGACTACAGGCGCCACGGCACGACGACGCTGTTCGCGGCGCTGGACATCGCTACCGGCGAAGTCATCGGAGAGATGCATCGGCGCCATCGCAGCAGCGAGTTCCTGCAGTTCCTGCGCACCATCGAGGCCAATGTGCCCAGCGACCTGGACGTGCATCTGGTGATGGACAACTATGGCACTCACAAGACCCCTTCGATCAAGGCGTGGTTTGCCCGGCATCCGCGCTTTCATGTTCACTTCACACCGACCTCGGCATCGTGGTTGAACCAGGTCGAGCGCTGGTTCGCCACCCTCACCGAAAAGTACATCCGCCGCGGCACACATCGCTCGACTCGGCAACTCGAGCAGGCGATCAAGCAGTACCTGCAAATCAACAACGCCAACCCCAAGCCATTCACGTGGGTCAAGTCCGCAGATGACATCCTCGCGAGCATCGAGAGATTTTGTTTGCGAATTTCTAACTCAGGACACTAGATCTTCGTCATTTTTTCGTCATCCGATCACCAAAACGCTCATAAAAGGGCCCTCCGAGCTACCAGATCTCGGCGACACACATCAACCCGAGCGGCAGCAGAGCGTCTCAAGCTGTGCTAGCTGTTGCATCCCGGACGATCATATGGCCGCTTGTGAAACAGATCCGGCCTCTCCATGTACCACTGCTTCATGGCCTGCATCGGCGTCTTGCTGCCCAGTGCTGACTGCGGCAGCTGGTGGTTGTACAAGGCCACATAGCGCTGCAAGGTCTGCTCCATATCTTCACGGCTGTTGAACCGGTGGGTCTTCAGAACGTCCGCAATGCGGCCATTGAACCGCTCCACCATGCCATTGGTTCTGGGTGTCCTGGGCTTGGTCAGCCGGTGCTCTATGCCCAGTTCCCGGCA
>JAKOTN010000061.1 GCA_029776255.1 Pseudomonadota bacterium | reverse complement strand
CGGAGCGCGCGCAAAAGCGTGGGCACCAGCGAGGCCGCAAAAGACAGACGAAACCACAAGCCGGCCCGAAACCCGCATGGAACGGCGACCTACGGACGTGCCGCCCGGAGAACCAATAAGCATGGGCGTTGCGGAGCAAGGCGCTTTGAGATGGCTGGAAGATTGAGCAAAGAGCGACATGAGTACCCGAAGGGCTAACGTTGAAGGTGAGGGGTGCGGAGCCGGCTTGCCGGCGTAGCGTCCCTCTCGACCGCAGTGTTAGCCATATGTTTCACCGACAGACGAAATTGGCCAGATCGCTCTTGCTGGAGCCAGGAACCAACTCGAACCATTTTGTTGGATATTCTTTAATTGCAGACGACGATTGCTCGCTGTAACCCAACTCGCGCATTTGCATCGTGGCGCAGTTTGTCTCGGTGAGGGTATAGCCGACGCTGTCAACTCCTACGCGCTTATGCAAGGCGCGGATGATGTTTCCGTTCTTTTTCTTCTCAAGCAGGAAGTATTTTCCTTTGTCACCTGCGACGCTGCGCGGAATTGGAATTTCGGATTGGGCGGCGACAGATGTACCGGCAACAAAAGTGCAGGCAAGTAGAGCAACGATTTGAATGCGCATAAACCTCTCCTGTATGGCTAACGTGAAGTAGACCCCCTAAAAGACGGGAAATATTCCGTCTCAGGGTGGTGTAAAATTTTAGTGATATTAGCGTAACACATTGAATCAACTGTTTGAAATATTTTAGTGGCGCCTATTGACGGACGATAATAAATCGACGCCGGAATCGGGGAATCCCCCGGTGGCTCGATCAGATGCGCGGCCGCGTCCAACTCTCCGCGATGCGCTTGTCGTCAAACCAGATCGTCAAGTTGCCCCGATTGACCGGCGCTTGATCGTATTCCGCCCAGTTCGTCACTTGGAGACGGTATTGGGCATCGCTTCGCTAGCGTCAATCCTCGCCCGTGCCACAGCCAATGTCCTCTTGACCCGTTGGAAATCCGCCATGCCGCGAAAAATGGCATTGTGTTGTGCTGAGGTCGCTTACCAAGGTCCCGCCTTGTCTATTGATTTTTGTCCATCGATGTGTGCTTGTTTCATGAGATCGAACGCGTTTGGCTCATCTTTTAGATAACCCGTGTACGCAATTTCCAAACCAATCCAGGCTTCCTTGAATGCTCGTGAATAATTCGTCGGACTCAGGAAAGTGAGGACCGCAGCGCAGATCGCCGCAGCGAAACACACTATTTTCTTGTTTCTATCGACTTTGAAATCAAAAGAGGCGACGGCGACTGAAAGGACGATAGACGATATTCCAAGGAAAAAATGGAGAGCCGCCCATAAGCGATGCGCTTGTCGCCATTCGTCCATTCTTGTTTTGTAGAACTCCGCGAGGGCCGAGGGGTCCGCCGTTGCTTGAGTGGCGGCGACCAGTAATAGCCCCCCGAACACTAAAAAAAGGCTTGGTGTTGCCCATGCTGATCGTTTCATCACTACCCTCTGACGTTTGTGAGATTGGTGGATGCCGGGCTTGGCGAAGCCGCATTGGCACACGATGCGCGGCAACACCTCAAGGGTATGTGCTTCGTCGATTCGCCAATTCACGAGTTTGGTTTTTTTCACGATGATTGTTTCACTATCGCCGGGTTGCCGGAGTCGTGCCGGTCGCCGAGCAGGAAATCGATGGCTTGCCGCCACCAGGCGGCGTTGACGCGGTCGAACCAGTCGTTGTGACCGGCGCCGTCGATGATCGACAACCGTTTCGGTTCGCCGAGCGCGGCATGAAGGGCTTTGCCGAACGCCGGCGGGATGATTTCATCGTCGCTGGCGACGACGACCAGCTGCGGCCGCTGAAAATCCAGGAGATGACCGATGCTGTCGTAATCGTCGCGCAGCAGCAGGCCGACCGGCAACAGCGGGTAGTGGTGACTGGCGACATGGCGCAGGCGATCCCACGGCGTGATCAGCATCAGGCCCGCCACCGCCGCGCGCTGCCGGTCGACCGCCGCCGCCGCGACGCCGGCGCCCAGCGACTCGCCGGCGATCAGCAAGGGCCCGGCGAATTGTGCGCGGGCGCGAACGATGGCCTGTTCGGCATCGGCGACCAGGCTGTTTTCGCCCAGATCGCCGCCGCGCGGCCCGTAGCCCGGGTATTCGGCGAGAATGACCCGCAGACCCTGATTGGTCAGCGCGTCGACATAGAACTGGCGGTGTCCCGCATGCCCGGCGTTACCGTGAAAGAGGAGCAGCGTCGCGCGTGCCGGGCCGTGCGGCTCGGCCAGCAGGCCACGGAAATCGTCCGCCGCCGGCCAGGCCGACAGCCCGCCGGCGGTCATCGCCGCCACGTTGGCCGGGGCGGGAAAGTAAAGCAGTTTGTTCTGGAACATGCCAAACCCCATCAGTGCGAGAAGGACGCTCAGCGCCGCGCCGGCCAGCACCCGTCGCCATGCGTGGCGGATCAGGCGATGCACGGCGCCGGGCGGCGTCGGCTCTGTTCGCGGCGCGTTCATTGCCGGCCTACGCGCGCCGGATCATGCGCGGGTCGTCGAACAGCGAGGTGATTTCAACCCGGCCGATTTCCGGATGGTCCGGCACCAGATAGAGAATCGGCGTGATCAGTTCTTCGAAAATCCCGCGCAGACTGCGGGCGCCGGTTTTGTACTCGATGGCGATTTCGGCGATTTGCTCGAAGACGCGCGGCGCGATGCGCAGGTCGACGCCTTCGCCGCGGAAAATCTCGATGTACTGTCGATAGATCGAGTTTTTCGGCACGCTCATGATGCTCACCAGCATCGGTTTGGTCAGTTGATGCAGGTTGGCGATCACCGGCAGCCGACCGGTGAATTCGGGTATCAGGCCGAATTCGAACAGATCGGTCGGTTTCACCCGCTTGTTTAGCCGGTCGAGAATGTTCTGGTTGTCGTCGCCGGTGGTGGCGATGAAGCCGAAACCGTGCGTCTTGGACATGATTTGGTCGAGCCCGACGAAAGCGCCGCCGCAGATGAACAGAATATGGCTGGTATCGATGTACTGGCCGTCCTTGAGCTTGACCGGCGAGCCTTCCATGATCTTGAGCAGCGCGTGCTGCACGCTTTCACCTGAAATCGCCTGCGATTGACCGTTGCTGGTCTTCAGTTTATCGATTTCGTCGATGAAGACGATGCCTTCCTGGGCATTGGAGATGTCACCGTCGGCTTGATCGACCAAGCGTTGCAGGGTGGCCTCGATCTCCTCGTTGGCGTATTTGGTTTGTGCCAGCGAGGTGGCGTCGGCGGTGACGAAGGGGACTCGCAGTAGCCGCGACAGGGTGTCGCAAAGCAGGGTCTTGCCGGTTCCCGACGGTCCCACCAGCAGAATGTTGCTCTTGGCGATGGTTCCCTTGTCGCCCTTGAAGATGGCGATCTTGCGGTAATGCGAATAGACCGCCACCGCCACCACCTTTTTGGCCTCCTCCTGGCCGATCACGTACTGATCGAGATAGTTGACGATGGCGCTTGGAGTGGTTTCTTTGGTAAGCACGTGGATACCCCGGGGGAAATCGACATCGCGCATCGTGACATCGCGACAATGGTTTGCTGAAAAAAACTGGCCGGTCACCTTGGCGACCACGTTGCTTATCTTAAGCCGAAACCGTCAGCGACCGTGCGGCCTTGTCGGTAACAGCACCAGGTAAGACAGGGGTGCCAGGGCGGTGCAAGCAGCCACGGCGACAGCCAATGACGCGCCGCCGTCGGAGAGAGTGTGCCCGACGGCAATGCCGACCAGCGCGGCGATGCTCATTTGCGCGAAACCCATCAATGCCGACGCCGCGCCAGCCATGGTGGGGTAGGGGGCCAAGGCGCGGGCGATGGCGTTGGGCATCACCAGGCCAGTGGCCACGGTGCAAAAAAACATCGGCGCTAGAATGGCGGCGACGCCATGCACGCCGCCGAACTCCAGGGCCAGCATCGTTGCGCCGGCCAGCGCACCGAGCCAGGCGCCGCGCTGCAACAACACATCGCTGCCGACACGACGCACCAGCCGGCCAGAAGCCAGCGAGCCGAGCAGGTAACCGGTCACGACGATTCCGAAACACATGCCGTAGACCTGTGGCGTCAAGCCGTGCCGCCCGACGAGGACGAAGGACGACGCCGAAATGAAGGCGAACAGGGCGCTGTAGGAAAACGAGAAGGTCAGCAGGTAGCCGAGGTACGCGCGGTCGGACAGCAAGCGCGCGAAGTTGTCGACGATCTGGCGCGGCGCGGTGGCGTCGCGCCGCCGATGGACATTGCTCTCGCGCAACATGACGGCGACGGCGACGATCTGGACTGCCGAAATCGCCACCAACAGCAGAAAATTGGCTTGCCAGCCGAAAAACACGGTCAGAAAACCGCCGAGTGTCGGCCCGACCAACGGCGCGATGGCCATCGCACCGCCGATATAGGCGATCACCCGCGCCGATTCGCTGGCGCCCCATAGATCGCGCACCACGGCGCGGCCGAGTACCGGACCGGCACAACCGCCAATGGCCTGCACGAAGCGCGCGGCGATCAGCATGTGGATGCTCGATGCGAAGGCGCAAGCCAGCGAAGCCAGGCAATAGATCGACAGACCGCAAAGCATGACCGGCCGGCGCCCGAAACGATCGGACAGTGGGCCATAGACGATTTGTCCGCAGGCAAAACCGGCCAGAAACACTGAAAGAGTCAGTTGCACGCCGGCGGCGTCGCTGGAGAAAACCCGGGCCAGGGTCGGCAGCGCCGGCAGGTACAGATCGGTGGACAAGGGGCCGACGGCGGTCAGCGTCGTCAGCAGGGCGATGAGGGCGAAGGAGGGGCGGGGCGACGGAGCCTCCGCCGTCGAGCTTACCAGTAGCGCACCTTGCCGGTGTCGAGATGGACGAATTCCTCGCGCGGATAAAAGCCCACTCCCCCGCCGTTCAGGGAAATCGCCGCGTCGCGCAGGTCCGCCAACGGCACGTCGCCCAGACGGATGTCGATGGCACGGCCTTCCATGTGCAGGCTCTGCCGGGCGACGCCGCCGCCGCCGCTCTGGCGCAATCGGGTATTGGTCGTCGGGCAGCGGTAGCCGGAAATGATCTGGAAGGGTTCGCGGCTGCCAAGTTCCTGCCTGGTCTGGTAGAGCAGATCGAAAAGCTGCGGGTCGATGCTGCCGACTTCGTCGGTGTAGTGATCGCGCAACAGGTGATTCAGCGCGTTCAGCGCGCGCGGCACGTATTTGTTGCCGATCTTGAAAACCACCGACAGGCTTTCATTGGTGTGCAAGTGCTCGAAGTCGAGCCGTTGGGCATTGCGCGGCAGGGCGGCCAGGGCCGGGCCGGCGAGCGGCAGGACCGTGCCGGCGACGAGCAGTTTGGCGGTCCGACCGATAAACAGCCGGCGCGCGGGATAAACGATTGTTGTCATCAGGGGAGTCGCTTGAAGATCAAGCCCTCGATTTTGCGGCAATTTCGCTCTGAGAGGAAGCCCTGACCACCTGCGAGCGCGCGCGCAGGGCGTTATCCAGCGCCTTGTCCAGGCCATAGATGTCGCGGAAGAAATACAGCTTGCCCTCCTTGAGCACCGTCGTGTTGTAGGCGATCACCACCGGCAGCGGTTCGCGCAGGCTGGCGGTGGACGACTTGCCCCGGCCCATCGCCTTGACGATGCGCTCCCGCGTCCATTCCGGTTCGTCGGCGAGAACGAAACGCGCCAGATCGACGGGCGCCTCGATACGGATGCAGCCGTGGCTGAAGTCGCGACGGTCGCGCTTGAAAAGCTGCGGGCTGGCGGTGTGATGCAGGTAGATGGCGTTGCTGTTCGGCAGAACGAATTTGATCTGGCCGAGGGCATTGCCGGCGCTGGGTCGTTGCCGGATGCGCATCTGACCACGCTCGACCGCGGCCAGGCTAGTGTCGGAAAAACCGGCGACGACCTTGCCGTCGCTGCCGACGAATTCCAGCCCAGCCCGGCTGAAGTAGGTCGGATCGCGGCGCAGACGCGGCAGCGTTTCCCCCTTGGCGATCGACGGCGGTACGTTCCAGTTGGGGCTGAACTCGATGACCCGCATGTCGGTGTCGAAGAGCGGCGTGCGCGTCTTGCCGGCCTTGCCGACGATCACCCGCATGCTCACCGCCGGTTCGATTTTGCCGTCGCGCAGCCCATAGGCGCGCAAGGTGAATTCGGGGATGTTGACCACGATGTTGCGGCGATTTTGCGGCAGCGGCGTCCATCGCAGACGCTCGAGCGCCAGTTCGATCTGGCGGACGCGCGTTTCGGGCGGCACGTTCAGTTCCACCAGCGTGCTGTTGCCGATCACGCCGTCGGCGGTCAGTGCGTGACGTTCCTGAAAGGATTTGACGCCTTCGACGAGCGCGCCTTCATAGTGTTTGGGCGGTGTGCTGCCGGCGGGCAGGTCGCCGAGCTGGATCAGGCGCTGCGTCAATCGCGGCAGATCGGCGTAGGCCTGGCCAGGAGTCAGCCGGCCGCCGGGCAGCGGCGGCAGGTTTTTTTGCCAGGCTTCCTTGCCGATCAGTTCGCGGTAGCGTGCCAGGGCGTCGCGCATGCCGGCATATTGCGGCGCGTCGGGTGCCGCGGCGCGCACCGCCTCGGCGACGCGGTTGCCGGCCACGGCCGCTTGCAGCCACGCCTCGGCGTTGAATTCGGTCGAGCGCCGGTAGTTGCCGGGCATCTGGCGTCCTTCGAGGCGTCCTCCGCGAAGATCATTGATATAACGAATCATCGTCGCCGTTAGTGCTTGGTCGGCCCGAGCGATGCGTTCCTCGTTGGCTGGCGAAACGGGGCCGGCGGTCTTGATCGCCTCACGCAAGCGTTCAACCGGGTAGTCCTTGGCATCCAGTCCGTCGGCCGCCGCGTTGGCGAGAACGTCCAGTGCCTGCCTGGCGGCGGCGGTCGGCCCCTCGTTGCCGAACCACAACGGTGCGGCGACCGTGAGACCGTTGGCGCTGGCCAGGCATATCGCCAGACCCAGCAAGGCAAGATGCCGCCGGCGCCAGTCGCGGCCCAGGCGGGAGGAAAAACGGAATGATTGTGGCGACATGGCATGCACGGAAAGTTGAACCTCGCGCATTATCGCGGAAAGCGCGGCTGTTTGTCTGAAAACCGTTTGAAAACCGGGGCTTTCAAGTGGTATTGAGGGATTTTTGCCACGCCTTGGCGGCATTCAGGGGCGCGCGCAGGCGGGCAGGTCTTCCCGCTGCTCCTCGTGCTGTTCCGCGACGATAGTGGCGCGTTCCATCGCCTTGAGGATCAGCAACAGCAGCGTGGCCACCGTGAGCGCCGTGGCGGCGAGATACAGCCCCGCGGCATATCCGCCGCCGAAGCGGGCCGCCAGCCAGCCGGTGACCGCCGGGCCGATGATCTGGGCGGCGCCGTACGAGAGCGTCATCTTGCCCATCATCTTGGCGGGCCGTGTCGGGTAATAGCGGCCGGCCATGGTCAACACCAGGCTGACCATGCCGATGAATGTGCCTCCGAACAGCACCGCGCCCGCCAGGGCGGTGGCCAGACCGTTCGTGGTCACCGGCAGCAGGATGCCGACGATCTGAAGCGCGGCGGCGGCGATCAGCGCGTTCAGTTCGCCGCCGCGGCGGGCCACGAAATCCCAGACGATGCACGCCGGCGCCGCGGCGGCGCCGATCGCCAGAAAAACCAGTGTGCCTTGGCCGGACAAGCCCGGCAGCCGGTCAACGATGGCGACGATGAACGTCGCGCTGACGACGTATCCGATGCCGGCACAGAAATAAGCGGCCATGAACAGGCGCATGAAAGTCGTGCTCGGCGGGTTGTCGTGCATCGCCTGGCCGGTTTTGGTGACGACGCTGCGATCCGGCGCCGGCAACCAGCGCAGCGCTGGAATCAGCAACAGCGCGCCGATGACGGTGAACAGCCCCCATGATTGGCGCCAGTCCAGCCATTGAGCGGTCGCCGCGACTGTCGCCGCGCAGCCGGCGATGCCCAGGCCGATGCCGGTGAAGTGGATGCCCAGTTCGCTGCGATGATCGTGGCGGATCAGCCAGTTAAGAATCAGGCCGGTGCCGAGCAGGATGCCGGCGGCGCTGCTCAGCCCGGCAAAAAAGCGCGAAACGGCCCAAAGAACGGGGTCGGCGGCCAGGCCCATCATCGCCGTGCTCAGAACGGCGACGACCATCCCGATCCGGTAAAGGCGATCCTTGAGCACCAGATCGCTGATCGACGCGGCGATCAGGGCGCCCGAGAGATAGCCGGCGTAATTGATCGCCGCCAGCCAGGCGGCTTGGGCGACGCCGAGACCGGCTTGCTGTTGCATCAGCGGCAGCAGCGGTGTGTAGGAAAAACGGGCGACGCCAAGCGCCAGCATCAGGCTGCAAATGCCGGCGGCAAGCACGTGCAAGCGTTCGTTTCGTTCGTTCATTGGGCGTTCCTCGCGTGTGGAGAGCGCAACATAAACGTTATAATAAATCTCAACAAATGATTTGTTGAGAACAAAGTGTTCTGTAATGGAGAATGATTGATGGAACTGCTTGCTCTGCGGACTTTTCAGACGGTGGTGGAGGAGGGCGGCATCCTCGCCGCTTCGCGGAAACTCAATACCGTGCAATCGAACGTCACCAGCCGTATTCGCCGCTTGGAAGAAGAACTTGGCACCGAGTTGTTCTTCCGCAATGGGCGCGGCGTGGCGCTGGCGCCCTCCGGACGGGTTCTGCTCGATTACGCGCGCCGGATGTTGCTGCTCGAACGCGAAACCAGCGCGGCGGTGCGCTTGGCCGGCGATAGCGTCGGCGAGCTGCGTATCGGTGCCATGGAAACCTTCGCCGCGCTGCACCTGCCGGCGGCGTTGAAGGCGGTGCGCGCTGAACATCCGCGTCTGGAACTGCGCGTCGAAACCGACAGCAGCGCCTCGCTGGTGGACAAAGTGCTGGCGCACCGCCTCGATTGCGCGATGGTCGCCGGGCCGGTCGAGCATGTCGATTTGCGCTTCGACCCGCTGGTGGTCGAGGAACTGGTGCAGGTTTGCGCCGCCGGCGGCGACCCGGTCGCTCTGCCCCTGATTCTCTTCCGCGAGGGCTGCGCTTATCGCACACGGGCACTGGCCTGGCAACGCGCGATCGGGCACGCGGTGGCCGATGCCATGGAGTTCGGCACCCTCGAAGGCATCCTGGGCTGCGTTTCCGTTGGTCTGGGATGGACATTGATGCCTCGGCGGGTGGTCGAACAATCGGCACATGCCGGTGATCTAACGATTCACACCTTGCCGGACGAGATCGGCCTGGTGCCGACCGGCTTGATTTCGTTGCGCGATGCGCCGCCGTTAGCCGCCTTGCAAACGCTGGGAAGGGCGGTGGCCGAGGCGACGCGCGCCGGTGATTCCATTCCGCGCGCCTGATAAGGACGTGGTCGGCGGCGCGTGTAAGGAATCGTCGGCTCGGCGGACTAAAGGAAAGAAACCTCGCGTTCGGTCAACCGTGGCGCCGCGACCGGACCCGTGGCCCGGGCGTCAGAGGAACGCCGCGCGTGCGTCGGGCCGTGGAAATCCGCGGCGACATTTTCCCGGATCGTTGGAGTCACGAACATGAAAATCAATCGTTTACTTAAGATCTTACTGGCGTTTGTCGCCGTCGCCGTCGGCCTTGCCGCTTGCACCAGAATCGAAAATGTCTCGCGCCATCGCGGCGGACAGACCGCCACGGCGATTTTCGCCGGCGGTTGTTTTTGGTGCATGCAGCGGGATTTCGAGCAGCTTTCCGGCGTGGTCGACGTCGAGGCGGGCTACACCGGCGGCTGGCTGTCGTCGCCGAACTACGAAGCGGTCAGCCTGGGCGACACCGGGCATACCGAAGCGGTGCGGGTTTACTACGATCCCACCGTGCTCAGTTATCGGCAACTGGTCGACTACTTTTGGCGCCACATCGATCCAACGGTCAAGAACCGGCAGTTTTGCGACATCGGCTCGCAATACCGTAGCGCGATCTACTGGCAGGATGACGAACAGCGCCAGATCGCCATGAACAGCCTCGCGGCCTTGTTGAACAGCGGCCGTTTCAAAATGATTTATACCGAAATGGCGCCGGCAGCGGAATTCTGGCCCGCCGAGGATTACCATCAAGGCTATGCCAGGAAAAACCCCTTGCGTTACAACTACTATCGCTTCGCCTGCGGACGCGACGCGCGCGTCGCCGAGGTCTGGGGCAGCGTCAAGTAGTCGACAGCGGAACGCACGGAGGACGGACGGCGGCGAATCAGCGGAATTGCGCCGACGTCCGACTGAGCCGGCCGGCTCAAGGTTTACAAGGCTTGACCGGTGGCGTCGAAGACGCCGTCGAACAACACCGAACTCAGATAACGTTCCCCGGAGTCCGGCAGGATGACAACGATGGTCTTGCCGGCGTTTTCAGGCTTCTTGGCGTGTCGCACCGCCGCCGCCACCGCCGCGCCGCAGGAAATTCCCGAGAGAATTCCTTCTTCCCTGGCAAGACGGCGGGCGTAGTCGACCGCTTCCTCGTTCGACACCTGCTCGACGACATCGACCAGCGAGAGGTCGAGCACCTGCGGCACGAAACCGGCGCCGATGCCCTGGATTTTATGCGGGCCGGGCTTCAGCGCTTCGCCGGCGCGCGCTTGCGTGAGTACCGGACTGGCGGTGGGCTCGACAGCTACCGAAACGATGGCCTTGCCGCGACCCTTCTTCAGATAGCGGGAAACGCCGGTAATCGTGCCGCCAGTACCGACGCCGGCAACGAAAATATCGATCTTGCCTTCGGTGTCGTCCCAGATTTCCGGTCCGGTGGTGCGCTCGTGGATCGCCGGGTTGGCCGGATTTTTGAATTGCTGCAGCAGGACGTAGCGATTTGGATTTGAGGCGGCGATTTCCTCGGCCTTGGCAATGGCGCCGCTCATTCCCTTGGCCCCTTCGGTGAGGATCAGTTTGGCGCCGTAGGCCACCAGCAGCTTCCGCCGCTCCACGCTCATGGTGTCTGGCATGGTCAGCGTCAGCGGAATACCGCGCGCCGCGGCGACAAAGGCCAGCGCAATGCCAGTGTTGCCGCTGGTGGGTTCAATCAGTTCCTTGCCCGAACCCAGCACACCGCGCTGCTCGGCGTCCCAAATCATCGCGGCGCCGATCCGGCACTTCACCGAGTAAGCCGGGTTGCGCCCCTCGATTTTGGCGAAGAGAGTCACCGGCGCGCCATCGACGATCCGGTTCAGTTTGACCAGCGGCGTGCGGCCGATGGAAAGAGAATTGTCTGCGTACCATCCGGACATGGGGATCTCCTCGGATAAAGGGGGTAAAGCGGTTGTAAATGGAAGAGGCGCGCCCGTTCGCTTGGGCCTGGCCAGCGGCACCGCCGCATCGGACGGTGGACCTTAGAGCACCCATTGCATAAGGTAAAGACAAGTTTTTTCTATGCTTATTGCCGCCGCTTCGAGGCAAATGCGCTACCGGTGAAGAGAACAGGGCGAGCCATTGCCTTTTGTCGTCACGCGGTGTTCGAAAGTGGGCCGCGATCGGCGTCCATGACGAAGGGCAGGAAGGAACGACGGTATACACCGGATATCTCGTTTGGGATATATTGACTATTAATTTAAATAATTTAATGAATTAAGGTGCCATCAATGGGCGGAATTCGAGCGAGGATTTTCTTTATCGTGGTCTCCATGGCCCTTGGCTTGCTGTTGCAGGGCGGGATTGCTGTCTGGCAGGTTTTCAGGTTGACGAGCGAATCCAACCAGGCGGTCGGACGACTGAACAACGTGGTTTCCCTGGTCAATGCCGCTCGTTCGGCCCAGCACCACTTCAAGGTTCAGGTGCAGGAGTGGAAAAACATCCTGATCCGGGGTGGCGATCCGGTCCTCTATGAAAAATATTTGAAAGCTTTCGAAACGGAGGAGAAACTGGTTGCCGAGCGTTTGACGGCCGTTCAGGCGATTGCCGACAAACTCGATGTCGGCAAGCGCATCGATTCGTCCAAGGCGTTGGCCGCAACCAAGAAATTGGGTGAAAACTATCGCGAAGCGCTGAAAGCGCGCGACGCGAGCCGGCCGGATTTCACGTTGGCGACCGATAAGGATGTGCGCGGCATCGATCGTGAAACCGACGAGCTGATCGACACTCTCAACAAGGAGGCACAAAAGCTGGCCGGCGAATTCGAGCAGCAAACGGCGCAGCAGTTGTCCGAGTACGGTTCGTCCGCCGTGACGCAGCTGGCGGTTGCCGGCCTTGTCTTCTTGACCGTCGGCGTCGTTTTGTCGCTTATCGTTGCCAAAAGCACGATCATTCGGCTCAATGCTGTCGAGTCCGGTATGCACGCCGTTCGGGAAACACACGACCTGACTGTTCAGATCAACCCGCGAGGCAACGACGAACTGACCCGCATCGCCCAGTCGTTCAATGCCATGCTCGCCGATTTCAGAACGGTTGTGGCAGGGGTAAGCGCGGGCGCGCTTTCCGTTTCAGCGGCTTCGTCCCAAATTTCCCGCACCTCGGCGAACTTGCAGGACGTCACGAAGGCGCAAGCCGAAGCCGTTTTGACCTGCGCCGGCTCGACCGAACAACTGACCACTTCCATTTCCACGGTGGCCGGCAATGTGACCACTGTTCGCGATCTGTCGACGGCCAGCGTCGGCGACACCATGCGGGGTTGCCGCCTGGTTGACGATTTTCTCGGAGACATCACGCGGGTTCAGGACAGCGTGGCCAATATGGCACGGGTGGTCGAAGAATTCGTCGTCAGCACCAACACCATCAGCGGCATGACCCAGCAAGTCAAGGAAATCGCCGACCAGACCAATCTGCTGGCGCTGAACGCGGCAATCGAGGCGGCACGCGCTGGCGAGCAAGGGCGAGGTTTCGCCGTCGTCGCCGACGAGGTTAGGAAATTGGCGGAAAAATCGGGGCAATCCGCCAACCAGATCGAAACCGTCACCGTGCAAATTCACGCGCAATCGGGCGCTGTCGCCACCACCATCAAGGAAGGTCTGGCGTCCATCGCCGCCAGCGTGGGACGTGCGGGCGATGTCAAAGAAGCCTTGCAAAACTCTCGGCAAAAGGTCGAGCGGGCCAACGAGGGTGTCAACGACATCGCCATTTCGGTACGGGAACAAGAACTGGCCAGCCTTGAGATCGCCAAAAACATGGAAAAGATTTCCGGTGTTTCCGAACGGACCAGCCACGCTTCGGCCGAATCCAGGCAGGCCGCCGCATCGCTGGACACCATGGCGGCGGAACTAAAACAGATGATCGGCAAGTTCAAGACGTAGGCGTGAAAAGTTCTACAAGACATTGGTCCAAATGACCGGAGGCATCGCGCTTGAGCAATGGCCAATCAAATCCTCGTGGCGCTCTTTTTCCGTAATCGCTTGGTAGGGGCACGCGTGGACGTTCGACATGCAGTGGCAAAAAAAACCGGGTGTTTGAGACCCGGTTGAAGGCTTGATACGCATGTTGCCGCAGGGCTCGCTTTTGCCCCTGGTTGCTCCTGTCGATTCTTCATGTGCTAGCCGTGGAGTTCAGCGGAAATGCGGTTCAAGCAGGGGAAATGCGAGTCGTTATCGTTGATCTGTCCCTTCGTGAACATCGTCATGCAATGAAGGGAGAATACGCCTTGCCAGACGAGCGATCCGTGGCGTAGTGCACGTTGCGAATCAAAGGACGCAATTTGCTTCCCGATGCGCCGGATACCGCGGCGCGTACCTTCGGGTGGGGCGGGATGTGAGCTGCTGAGCCTGGTCCGAGCGGTTTGCCAGGCGCGGCGATCTGACATGTGTCGGCCGGCCGTGCGGGACAGTGGATTGGCAGAAGAAGAGGGTATTGAAAATAAAAAAACCCCGCCTAAGCGGGGTTCTTTTTGCAGGGCAGCGCCCGGACGGCTGATTACATGTCCATGCCGCCCATGCCACCCATGCCGCCCATGCCGCCCATGCCGCCAGGACCACCCATCGCGGGCTTTTCTTCCGCGAGTTCGGCGACCATGCAGTCGGTGGTCAGCATCAGGCCGGCGATCGAGGCGGCGTTTTGCAGCGCGGTGCGCGTGACCTTGGTCGGATCGAGAACACCCATTTCGACGAGATCGCCATAGTCGCCGGTGGCCGCGTTGTAACCGAAATTGCCGGCGCCTTGCAGCACCGCATTGACCACCACCGACGGCTCGGCGCCGGCATTGGCGACGATTTCACGCAACGGCTGCTCGATGGCGCGCAAAACGATCTTGATGCCGGCATCTTGGTCGTGGTTGTCGCCCTTGAGCACGGAAACGGCCGACCGGGCACGCAGCAGCGCAACGCCGCCGCCAGGAACGATGCCTTCTTCAACGGCCGCACGAGTGGCGTGCAGGGCGTCTTCGACACGCGCCTTCTTCTCTTTCATTTCGACTTCGGTTGCCGCGCCGACCTTGATCAGCGCAACCCCGCCGGCCAGTTTGGCCACGCGTTCCTGGAGTTTTTCCTTATCGTAGTCGCTGGTGGCGGTTTCGATCTGGGCGCGGATTTGCTTGACGCGCGCTTCGATGTTGCCGGTATTGCCGGCGCCATCGATGATGGTGGTGTTTTCCTTGCCGACTTCGATACGCTTGGCCTGGCCGAGTTCGGCCAGGGTGGCTTTTTCGAGCGTCAGGCCGACTTCCTCGGCAATGACTTGGCCACCGGTCAGGATGGCGATGTCTTCGAGCATGGCCTTGCGGCGGTCGCCGAAGCCTGGAGCCTTGACGGCGCAGGTCTTGAGAATGCCACGAATGTTGTTGACCACCAGGGTCGCCAGCGCTTCGCCATCGACATCTTCAGCAACGATCAACAGCGGCCGGCCGGCCTTGGCGACTTGCTCGAGTACCGGCAGCAGATCGCGGATGTTGGAGATCTTCTTGTCGAAGATCAGCACATACGGGCTTTCCAGAATCGTGTTCTGCTTGTCGTTGTTGTTGATGAAATAGGGACTCAGGTAACCGCGGTCGAACTGCATGCCCTCGACGACATCAAGCTCATTGTTCAAGGACTTGCCATCCTCGACGGTGATGACGCCTTCCTTGCCGACCTTATCCATCGCGCGGGCGATGATGTCGCCGATATCGGCATCGGCATTGGCCGAAATCGAACCGACCTGCGCAATTTCCTTGTTGGTCGAGCAGGGCTTGGAAAGCTTTTTCAGTTCTTCGATGGTGGCGGCGACAGCCTTGTCGATGCCGCGCTTGAGATCCATCGGATTCATGCCGGCGGCAACGTACTTCATGCCTTCTCGGACGATGGACTGGGCCAGAACGGTGGCGGTGGTGGTGCCGTCACCGGCGATGTCGGAGGTCTTGGAAGCCACTTCCTTGACCATTTGCGCGCCCATGTTGGCGAACTTGTCCTTTAGTTCGATTTCCTTGGCGACCGATACCCCGTCCTTGGTGACGGTGGGTGCGCCATACGAGCGTTCGAGAACAACGTTGCGTCCCTTCGGGCCGAGAGTGATCTTGACCGCATCGGCCAGAACGTTCACCCCTTCGACCATGCGAGCGCGTGCGGAATCGCCGAACTTGACGTCTTTAGCTGCCATGTGGATAACTCCTAAATTACTTTAACTGTTTGAACTGACGAATGGATATTTTGTGGCTTGCGTTGGCGGCACGCTGCCGCCAGCGGCATGGTCTTACGGCTCGATGACACCCATGATGTCTTCTTCGCGCATCACCAGCAGCTCGTCACCGTCAACCTTGACGGTTTGGCCGGCGTATTTGCCGAATAGAACGCGGTCGCCGACCTTGACGGCCAACGCGCGGACGGTGCCATCTTCAAGCAGCTTGCCATTGCCAACGGCGCGGATTTCGCCTTGATCGGGTTTCTCGGCGGCGGCATCCGGAATAACGATGCCGGAAGCGGTCTTGCGTTCCTCTTCAAGGCGCTTGACGATCACGCGATCATGCAACGGACGAATTTTCATGCAATTTCTCCTTGGATTAAGCTCACGAACAAACGGTAATCGGCTGACCCCGCCGCGTTGTCGACGCCGTCTATACGAGCAGGGTTTATTAGCACTCAACGCTAACGAGTGCTAATAATAGGGCCGGGTATCGGGAATTTCAAGGTGTGGCGATGAAAATCGTGTCGTTGATCATTCACTTTGAGAGGATCGTGACCTTCCCCCGAAATTTCGTCTGTCAAGGGTGACCTAAAATTGGCGTCACCTTTGGAAGGCAGGAAATGAAGAGACCGGCGCAGGCATACACGCCCGAGTTCAAGGAACTGGCGGTCAAGCGGATCAAGGATGGGCAGAGCGTCAGCAAGGTTTGCAAGGAACTCGGGATGAGCGACCAGACCCTTCGAAACTGGGTCAAGGCAGCGGCGGAAGGCAAGCTCAACGGAGCTGGAGGGCGAATCGTCACCCCGGAAGAAATGGAACTCTCCCGGCCACGCGCCGAGAACCTGAAGCTCAAGCGGGAGAACGGAATCCTAAAAAAGCGACGGCGTACTTCGCAAGGGATGTTCCGTGAAGCACGCCTGGATTGACGGGCAAGGGAAATCGTATTCTCTGTCCGAAATGTGCGGCGTGCTCGACGTCGGTATCGGCGGCTACCGGGCGTGGACGCGTGGCGGCCAACCGGATCGCCAGCGACTGACCGACCGTCGGCTGCCGGCATTGATCTGGGCCATTCATGCCGAACTCAAGAATGCCCACGGCAGCCCCCGAATGCTCCGGGATCTGCGTACCGGAGGCTTCTCTGCCAGCAAGGAACGGGTGGAGCGATTGATGCGCGAGAACCAGATCCACGCCCGTCACAAGCGGCGCGACAAGGTCAGACGGACTCGAGGCATGGTCTGCCGGTGGCGGAGAACCTGCTTGCCAGACACTTCAGTTCCTGGAGAACTCGATCAGAGAGCAGCATCAGCAAAAACGGGTCGCATGAAATCCTCCTTTTGGCAGACGAAAAACCGAGGGAACCTCAGGACTTCGATCTGATCCCACTGGTCGCCCAGGCCGGTGATCCCGGCCATGCCGGTGACGACCACTCGCTTCAGTCCGTCGGTCACGCCAGACCTCCGTTGACGCCGATCACCTGTCGCGTGATGTAAGCGGCGCCTTCCGACATCAGGAAGTCAACCGTCGCGGCGATCTCCTCCGGTTTCCCGACACGGCCGAGCGGAACCATTTTCAGCAATTCCTCGATCGGCAGATCGGCGAGCATTTCGGTGTCGACCAAACCCGGCGCGATGCAATTGACCGTAATGCGCCGGCTCGCGAGTTCCACCGCCAGCGCTTTCGAGGCAGCGATCAGCCCGCCCTTGGCGGCGCTGTAGTTGACCTGGCCGCGATTGCCGACCACGCCGGAGATTGAGGCCATCGTCACAATCCGCCCTCCCTTTCTGGCTCTCACCATCGGCATCACCAATGGATGCACGACGTTGTAGAACCCATTCAGACTGGTGTCGATGACCACATCCCAATCTTCCTCGGCAAGTGCCGGGAACGCATTGTCGCGCGTTACGCCGGCATTGACGACGATGCCCCACCAGGCGCCGCTGGCGGCAAGGTCCTCCTCCAGCACGGCGCGCGTTTCCGCTCGGTTGCAGACGTCGAACTGCAACACCTTGGCGCTGCCATTGTTGTTGCGAATCGCTTCGGCCACCGCTTCCGCTTCCTTTCGCCGACTGCGGCAATGCACGCCGACAGCGAAGCCGGAAGCGGCGAGTCGCTCGGCGATCGCCTTGCCGATGCCTCCGCTGGCGCCAGTGACCAGGATGCGTCGCTTGTCCATTACCGTTCTTTTCCGTTTTTTTGGTTGTAAATGAATTGCGCGAAGTCTTCTGGCTCGTAAACCGTCATGGCTGCCGCGGCGACTCGGGTCCCATGGCCGTCGACAATCGTGCAATCGTAGGCTCCGAGGCCGGTGGCGTCGCGGTAGGTGAGATGGGTTGCAATCCGCAACGGCTGTCCGGGGGGGAACTGGAGCCAGGCGACTCGTACGCTCGAACTCGCGCCGGAACCCGAATTCGACGACGAACATTGACGTCGGAAAACGAAAAGGAATTTCGAAAAAGCATTTTTATCGCCGGCGCGTGGAGAGTCGTGTTTGTCAGCCGTTTTTGCTATTATAATATAATAAAAACATGAAGATAGAACAACATGCGCGTGTCGGATCAAAGACGGCGGGATTGATTTCGGAAGACGAGACGGGGCTTGAAATGCGGTCGACCGTCCCCACTTGCTGACCCATCGCGCGCCGCATCGTTTGGTGCGGCGCTCTTGTCGTCTTCTCATCAACGTTTTCAACGGAGTCTTGCATGGGTGCACAGAAGGAAACACTGGGTTTTCAGGCGGAAGTCAAGCAACTGCTGAGTTTGATGATCCATTCGTTGTACAGCAACAAGGAAATTTTTCTGCGCGAGTTGATCTCGAATGCCTCGGACGCTTGCGACCGCCTGCGTTTCGAGGCGCTGAACAATGGCGAGTTGTACGGCGACGACGGCGAATTGAAGATTCGCGTCTCTTTCGACAAGGAGGCGCGCACCCTGACCATTGCCGATAACGGTATCGGTCTATCGCGCGACGAGGCGGTGCAGCACCTCGGAACGATCGCCAAATCCGGCACCCGCGAGTTTTTTTCGGCGCTGACCGGGGATCAGGCCAAGGACGCGCATCTGATCGGGCAATTCGGTGTCGGCTTTTACTCTTCCTACATCGTCGCCGACAAGGTGACGGTGGTCTCTCGCCGCGCCGGTGTGGACGCCAGCCAGGCGGTCCGCTGGGAGTCGACGGGCGAGGGCGATTTCTCGGTCGAGGTGGTCGAACGGGCGCAGCGCGGAACGGAAGTGACGCTGCATTTGCGCGAGGGCGAGGACGAATTCCTGTCGAACTGGAAGCTGCGGCAAATCATCGTCAAATACTCCGACCACATCACCTTGCCGATCGTGATGAAGAAGGAGACATGGGACGAGGAGAAGAAGGCACAGGTGCTTACCGACGAGGACGAAACGGTGAATCAGGCGTCGGCCTTGTGGACGCGGCCAAAGTCGGAAATCAGCGACGAACAGTATGCGGAGTTCTACAAGCACGTCGCGCATGACTTCGAAGAGCCGCTGGCGCACGTGCATGCGCGCGTCGAGGGCAAGCAGGAGTACACGCAGTTGTTGTACGTGCCGTCGCGCGCGCCTTTCGATCTCTTCGAGCGCACCGCCAGGCACGGCGTCAAACTCTATGTCCGCCGCGTGTTCATCATGGACGACGCCGAGCAGTTGATGCCGGTTTACCTGCGTTTCGTTCGCGGCGTCGTCGATTCCAGCGATCTGCCGCTGAATGTTTCACGCGAAATCCTGCAGCAGTCGCGCGACATCGAAACCATTCGCGGCGGCTGCGTCAAGAAGGTGCTTGGCATGCTCGAGAGCATGGCCGACAGCGAGGACGCCGCCGAAAAGGAAAAATACGCCAAATTCTGGAAGGAATTCGGCCGCGTGCTCAAGGAAGGCACCGGCGAGGATTTCGCCAACAAGGAGCGCATCGCCAAGCTGCTGCGTTTCGCGTCGACCCACGCCGATACGCCGGACGAGAACGTTTCCCTGGCCGATTACGTGTCCCGGATGAAAGAGGGACAAGAGAAAATTTATTACGTTACCGCCGAGACCTTCACCGCCGCCAAGAACAGCCCGCACCTCGAAATCTTCCGCAAGAAGGGCATCGAAGTGTTGCTGCTCTCCGACCGGGTGGACGAGTGGGTCACCGGGCATTTGACCGAATTCGATGGCAAGTCGCTACAGTCGGTGGCCAAGGGCGGTCTGGACCTCGGCAAGCTGGAGGATGTGGCCGAAAAGGAAGAAGCCGAAAAGGCGGCGGACGAGTACAAGGAGTTGCTCGACAAGATCAAGACCACGCTGGGCGACAAGGTCAAGGACGTTCGTGTCACCCATCGCTTGACCGATTCGCCGTCCTGCCTGGTGGCCGACGACTACGACCTGGGCGGCAACCTGCAACGCATTCTCAAGGCCGCCGGTCAGCAGGCGCCGGTGAGCAAGCCGATTCTCGAAATCAATCCCAAGCACCCGGCGGTGCAGCGGCTGAAATACGAAGAGACGCGTTTCGACGACTGGGCCAATCTGCTGCTCGAACAGGCCACACTGGCCGAGGGCGGTTCGCTGGACGATCCGGCTGGTTTCGTCAAGCGAATCAACGACCTGATGTTGGCCTTGTCGCTGGGCGGCCGTTGATGGCCGACGGCGGCGGGCCGGATCTGCTGCACGGCCTGCCGCCGATTGTCGATGCCGGGGTAAGGACGCTGATCCTCGGCAGTTTTCCCTCGCCGGCATCGCTGGCGGCCGGGCAATATTACGGGCACCGTCAGAACCAGTTCTGGCGGCTGCTCGGCGCGGTGCTGGACGAATCCTTGGCGACCATGGACTACGTCGAGCGGCAACGTCGGGTGTTGTCGCGTGGCGTCGGTATTTGGGATGTTTATCGCTGTTGCCGCCGACAAGGCGCCCTCGATTCGGCGATCCAAGAGCCGGAAATCAACGATTTTTCCCGTTTGTGTCACGAGGCGCCCGAACTGCGGCGGGTCTGTTTCAACGGTCAGACCGCCGGCAAGCGGGCGGACTGGTTCGCGCGGCAGGGTTACCAAACGGCGATCCTGCCATCGAGCAGCCCGGCGTACACCTTGGCTTTCGAGAGCAAGCTCGCTCGCTGGCGCGCGGCGGGGTTTCTGGAGGCGCCAGCCGGCGGCGATGCCGGCGAGCGAGATACCCTCACCGGCCGCTAGCGTCCTGACGGTTCGGCGTGTCCGCGCGGCGAGGTGTGTTGGCGCTCCTCGATCGCGCCTCGTGTTGCCGACGGCATTGAGTCGCGTCGGCCTTGTCCGGTATAGTCCCCCTCTCTTGTTTGGGGAGCCGGACCCATGCCTCACAAAGCGGTCAACAGCGTTCATGACCATCGCCTGACGCTTGGCGAAGTCCTTGGCTGGCTGGTCGACGATGGTTTGATCGACAGACCCGAGGCCGATACGCTGCTGAAAGAAAGCCGCTTGCAGCGTGCCGCCGCGCATCCGTTGGTGATCGTCGCCGACCAGAAATGGAAGTCGCGGAAAGAGCCGCATCCGCATCTCAACCTCGAGGGACTCGGCGAGTGGCTGGCCGGCAAGGTCGGTCTGGACTACCACCACATCGACCCGCTGAAGGTCGATTTCACCGCCGTGACCGAGGTGATGTCCAGCGCCTACGCCACGCGTTTCGGGATTCTGCCGATCCGGGTGACGACGCGCGAGGTGGTGGTGGCGACCAGCGAGCCTTTCCTGCGCGATTGGGAAAAGGAAATCCGCGCCATCGTCAAGAAAGACATCCGGCGCGTGCTGGCCAACCCGGTCGACGTGGCGCGCTATCTGATCGAGTTCTACAACCTCGCGCGCTCGGTCAAAAAAGCGGCGCAACTCGGTGGTCCGACCGGTAATTTGTCGTCCTTCGAACAGTTGGTCGAACTCGGGCGCACCAATCGCCAGTTCGACGCCAACGACCAGCACATCGTCAACATCGTCGACTGGCTCTGGCAATACGCTTTCGAACAGCGGGCCAGCGACATCCACATCGAACCGCGCCGCGAAATCGGGATCGTGCGTTTCCGGATCGACGGCGTCCTGCATCAGGTGTACCAGATTCCGATGAGCGTGATGGCGGCGATGATCAACCGCGTCAAGATTCTCGGGCGCATGGACGTGGTCGAGAAACGCCGGCCGCAGGACGGCCGGATCAAGACGCGCACCGCCGACGGGCAGGAGGCGGAACTGCGCTTGTCCACCTTGCCGACCGCGTTCGGCGAAAAACTGGTGATGCGGATTTTCGATCCCGAAGTGCTGGTTCGCACCTTCGCCGATCTCGGTTTCACCGACGACGATCAGAGCCGCTGGAAAGACATGGCCGACCGGCCGAACGGCATCATTCTGGTCACCGGACCCACCGGCTCTGGAAAAACGACCACGCTCTACTCGACGCTCAAGCAATTGGCCACCCCGGCGGTCAACGTGTGCACCATCGAGGATCCGATCGAAATGGTCGAGCCGGCTTTCAACCAGATGCAAGTACAGAACGTCATCGACCTTGGCTTCGCACAAGGCGTGCGGGCGCTGATGCGGCAAGACCCGGACATCATCATGATTGGCGAAATCCGCGACCTGGAAACCGCCGAAGTGGCGATTCAGGCCGCCTTGACCGGCCATCTGGTGCTGTCGACACTGCATACCAACGACGCGCCGGCGGCGGTCACGCGCATGCTCGATCTCGGCGTGCCCTCGTATTTGCTCGGGGCGACGGTGCTCGGTGTGATGGCCCAGCGGCTGGTGCGCATTCTTTGCCCGCACTGCAAGCAGATGCATCCGGCCAGCCCGATCGAGGAAACGATGTGGGATCAACTGGTTGCGCCCTGGAAGGCCAATCGCCCGGCGAGCTTCCACCGGCCGGCGGGCTGCCTCGATTGCCGCATGACCGGCTACCTGGGGCGCGTCGGCCTCTACGAAATTCTCTTGCTGTCGCCGGACATCAAGCAGGCGATCAGCGAAAATCGCGATATCGCCAAGATCCGCGACCTCGCCTTCCGCGAGGGAATGAAGCCGCTACGCATTTCGGGAGCGATGAAAGTGGCCGCTGGCGTCACCACCCTGGCCGAAATATTCAAGGTGGCGCCGCCGGTGGAGCATCGCTGAAATCCGTGGCGCCGAACGCGGCACGGCGGACAGGGTGAAATGGATCGGGAGATAGACAATGCGCGTTTTTCAGCTACAAGGCGATTGGGGCATCGCCAACCTTCGGCGGGCCGAGCGCCTGCGGCCGCAACCGGGGCCGGGACAGATTCTGCTGCGGATGCTCGCCTCGTCGCTCAATTTCCGCGATCTGGTCGTTCCCGAGCGTGGCTACGGCCAGCATACCGGCACCTTGCCGCTGATTCCGGTTTCCGACGGCGTCGGCGAGGTCGTTGAATTGGGCGAGGGCGTGAGCCGCGTCGCCGTCGGCGACCGCGTCTGCCCGCTATTCTTTCAGGACTGGATCGCCGGCGAACCGGACATGGCGCGCATGACCCGTTCGCTTGGCGGTCCGCTCGACGGCACGATGGCCGAATTCATGTGCTTATCCGAGCAAGGGGTGGTCAAGGTGCCGGCCTATCTCAGCGATATCGAGGCGGCGACGCTACCGTGCGCGGCCTTGACCGCCTGGAGCGCGGTGGTCGCGCACGGTGCTGTCAAGCCCGGTGAGCACGTGCTGGTGCAGGGATCGGGTGGCGTCGCGCTGTTCGCGCTCGCTTTCGCCAAACTGGCTGGCGCGCACGTCACCGTGATCTCCTCCAGCGACGAGAAAATCGCCCGCCTGCGGGCGCTGGGCGCCGACGCGACGGTCAATTACCGGACGATACCCGAATGGGCCAAGCCGGCGCGCGCATTCACCGGCGGTCGCGGCTTCGACCATATCGTCGAACTTGGCGGTGAGAAAACCTTGCCGCAATCGTTGCGTTGCATTCGGCCGGGCGGCACGTTGTCGATGATCGGCGTTCTGTCGGGTTCCGCCTTGTCGACCCCGCTCGGCTTGATCATCACCCGCCAGGTGCGCCTGCAAGGCATCACCGTCGGACACCGCGACGCCTTCGAAGCGATGCTCGCGGCGATGGCGCGGCACCGTCTGCCGGTGGTCGTCGACCGGGTTTTTGCTTTCGAGGAATTGCACGAGTCGCTTGCCTACCTGAAAAGCGGCGCGCAGTTCGGAAAGATCTGCCTCCGGCATTGAACGGAACGTGAGCGCCCGCGCACGGGCGGCACCGTGTCGCCGGTCGCCGCGTGGCGTCAGGAGGAGAGTGGATCGTGTGTCGCACGCCCCTTGAGCAGGAAGACGAGCATCTCTCCCTTGCCCTTGATCGAGACCCGGCCGCGTTCCTCGCGGACAAAACTGGGCGGCAGCAAGGCGTGCGTGGCTTCGCTGATCTGGATTTCGCCCGACACGCCTTGCGATTCCATGCGGGCGGCGATATTGACCGTATCGCCCCACAAGTCGTAGATGAAACGTTTCTTGCCGATCACGCCGGCGACGACCGCGCCGGAATTGATGCCGATGCGGATCGCCAGCCCTGGAAATTCCTTGATCGCCTCCTGTAGCCGCAGCGCCAGATCGGCGACCGCCGTGGCGTGATCGGCGCGCGCCACGGGAATGCCCGCGGCGACCATGTAAGCGTCGCCGATGGTCTTGATCTTTTCCAGGCCACACTGTTCGGTGAGATCGTCGAAACGCGTGAAGATCGAATCCAGCAGCTTGACGACATTCGGTTCCGACTCGGACAGCGCGGTGTAGCCGACGATGTCGGCGAACAGCACCGTGCAGTCGCTGAAGGCATCGGCGAAAGTGCGTCCTTCGCGGCGCAGGCGCTGGCTGATCGTCGGCGGCAAGACATTCTCAAGCAGGCTCTCCATGCGCGAGTTGGCCGCGGCGAGCTGTTTTTCGGCTTCCGCCAAATCGACGACGAACAGCCACGCCACCCACAGCAACGAGCAGAAATTGGCGAAAAACAGCATCCAGCGGCCCGTTTGCCGTGCCGCCGCGCTGTAGGGAAGGCCGAGCGGTGGCAACGTCACCAGCCCCAGTTCGACGGTGACGAAGATCAGCAGACAGGCGCCGACGTAGATTCCCCGTGCCCGCTTGCCATGCTCGAAAAACAACAGATAGGCGCCGGCGATCAACGGCAGCAGGTGGTAATGACTCATGCTGAGGAACGGCCCCGGCACGCCTTCGACGGCGATCAGGGTGAGGACGGCGGGAATCACGATCCAGAAATAGGAGTGGCTGGCCAGACCGAGCCGTCCACGGGCGAGGCAGTAGGAGACCCACACCACGCCGGCGATCGACACCGGCTGCAACAACAGCGTCGGCACATCGCCGCGCACCAGCCCGACGACGCTCCAGACCAGCACGTAAACGAACAATAGCACCACCCCGGTGCGCAACAGGCGCGTCGCCCGTTGGCGGCGGTAATTGCGGAACTCGATGTCGGTGTAGACGACGTTACCCGGGGCGCTGCCAGTGACCACGTTTTTTTCCGATTTTTGTTGGTTGACCGCGCAAGCGTGAATTCGGCGGTGCATTAGGGTCGGATTCTACGGCGAATCGCCGGGAAATACCGGAGAACCGCCCGCGATCCGCTGTCCGTGGCGCCAGTCCGGTTTATCGGCCGCGAATCAGTGCCAGCAGATCGTCGGTCGAGGGCAGGGCACTGGCGTCGCCGTCGGCGAGGATGCTTTCGGCGAGGGCGCGTTTCTCATGATGCAGTTCGACGATTCGTTCCTCGACGGTGCCGCGCGTCACCAGCCGATAGACCGTCACCGGCCGGATCTGGCCGATGCGGTGGGCGCGTCCCATGGCCTGGTCCTCGGCGGCCGGGTTCCACCACGGGTCGGCGATCACCACGTAGTCGGCGGCGGTCAGGTTGAGGCCGAAACCGCCGGCCTTCAGGCTGATCAGGAACAGATCGCCGTCGCCGGTCTGAAACGAGGCGACGCGTCGCGTCCGCTCGGTGGCGGGTGTGCCGCCGTCGAGGTATTGATAGCGGATGCCCGCCGCATCCAGCGGTTCGCGGAGGATTTGCAGGAAGTCGACGAATTGGCTGAAGACCAACGCCTTGTGGCCGTTGGCGACCAGTTCACTGGCCAGTTCGGCGAAAGCCTGCACCTTGGCGCCGATGATCCCGAGTTCCGGCGTGCACAGGCGCGGATCGCAGGCGGCGCGGCGCAGGCGGGTGAGCTGCGCCAGGATGTTGAACCGTGCCTGGGCCGGCGGCGCGCGGTCGAGAGTGGCGTCGATTTCCTCGGCGGCCTGACGGCGCAAGGCCTCGTAGTGGGCGGCTTCGGCGGCGTCGGGTGAAATGCTCAGAACCAGTTCGGTGCGCGGCGGCAGTTCCTGCAACACCTCCGATTTGGTGCGCCGCAGCACGAAGGGGCCGACCAGGCGTTTCAGCACGTGCTGCGCCTCGCGGTCGCGTTGGCGCTCGATCGGGCCAGCGAAGCGTTCGTTGAAACGGCCGACGCTGCCGAGCAGGCCGGGATTGACGAAGCGCATGATCGACCACAAATCGGCCAGCCTGTTTTCCACCGGCGTGCCGGTGAGCGCCAGACGGAAGTCGGCGTTCAATTCGAAAACGGCTTGCGAGCGCTTGGCGGCCGCATTCTTGATCGCTTGCGCTTCGTCGGCGATGACGGTGTGCCAGACGCGTCCGGTAAAGCGCTCCTGCGCCAGTTGCAATAGCGTGTAGGAGACGATCAGCACGTCTTGCGGGCCGGCGCCGGTCACCAGCGCCTCGCGATCATCGTCGGTGGCGTCGGCGTAAATCCGGGCGTTCAGGCTCGGCGCGAAGCGCTTGCTTTCGAGTAGCCAGTTGCCGCAGACCGACGTCGGGGCGATGACCAGCGCGCCGCCGCCACCGGCGCGCGCAAGCAGGACGCCGAGCGCCTGTAGCGTCTTGCCGAGGCCCATGTCGTCGGCCAGACAGCCGCCCATGCCGGCGGTCGCCAGACGGACCGCCCATTGAAAGCCGTCCTCCTGGTAAGGCCGCAAACTGGCTTGCAACAGGCCGGGCAAGCGGGGACGAACGGACTGGGCATCGCGCAATCGGTCGATGGCCTGGCGAAATTCCTTGCCGGCTTCGAGCGCGGTGCCGTCGAGCACCTCGTCCAGCCAGGCGGTGGCGATGGCTGGCGCCTTGTTGCCGCCGTCCCGGTCGCTTTCGAGCACTGCCGCGAGGTCGTTCAGCTTTTGCTTCAGCGACCGCGTCAGCGCGGCGTAGACGCCGTCGCCCATCGGCACGAAACGGGATTTGTCGCGCGCGGCGGCGAGCAGGGTTTCGAGTTGCAGCACCAAGCCTTCGTCGACGGAAATTTGCCCGGAGAGACGGAACCAGTCGCGCTCGCGGCTGACCTTGACCCCCAGTTGTCGGCTGTCGACGGTAAGCACGCGCACCGCCTGACCCTTGGGCCAGTCGACAGCGGCAATTGCCGGCAGCGTCGGCAAGGTCTCAACCATGACCAGCGCTTGTTCGGCGTCCTCGACCAGCCATTCGCCGAGGGCGTTGCCGTCGTCGAGAAAGGGCAGGGCGTCGACGACGCTTTCCAGGTGCCGCCGTTCGCTCGCGAGGTCGCGCTCGGTGCCGACGGTTTCGCCGTCGAGAACGGCGATCAGACGGACGCGGCCGGCGGCGGCGGGCAGGCGCGGGCCGTCGCCGCCAAGCGGCGCGACGACCAGCCGCAGGGCGAGGTGTTCGCCAACCGGCGACAGTTCGGCGCGCAGGCGCGAATCGCCGGGAATCTGGCGGGTGGCTTGCGCCGCGTCGGCGTGTATCTGGAAGTGCGTCGACAAGGCGCGCAAGGTTTTTTCCAGTTCGGCCGGTGCGTCGCTGGCCTCGACGGGGACTTTCAAATGAGCGGAAACCAGGAGGGCCGCCTGTCGTTGCGCGGGGCTGAAGCGTACCAGTCGCAGCCGTTTTGGTCCGTCCCGGACCAGGGTGATCAGCCGCAAGGCCTCGAACTCGCGACGTTCGTCGGCGTCGCCGAGGGTGTGGCGCTCGTGTTCGTCGCCGGTTCGCAGCGGCGGCTCGACGCGCATCACGAAATGCGGACCCCGGCGGAGCAATTCGATTTCCGGCGTTGCCTCGCTCAGATCGATCAACTGCTCCGGCGCCTGGGCGAGCACCACGAAGGGATGACCGACCAGCGCGACGATGGCCGCCGCGAGATCGAGGCGGAAACGGTTGCTGTAACCGCGTTCCGCGCGTATCGCGCGCGCGACTTTGCTGTCCCAGGCCGGCAATTGCGGGTTGTGGGCGATTTTTCCGAGGCTGAGCGCGCGCGGCCGGCCCCAACCGCGCGGGCCGTGTTTTTGTTCGAGTGGCTTGATTCCCAGCAGTCGGCCGTGCGCGTCCCGCTCGATTTCCCAGACGATGCGCGTGGTGTCGGCGACGCCGTCGTCGTTTCGTTCCTCGCCCAGCGCCCGTAGGGCGGCAAGGATGTCCCGCCACTGTTCGCGGGCGCCGCTGGCAAAAAAGCCGCGCGGTGGATCGCGCCCGTCGAGCACCGCCTCGGCGCCGTCGAGCATCCGCGGCAAGGCGTGCAGGCGGCACGCCTCCATGCGTCGTCGAAGGTCGGCGATCGCCGGCTGCCATTTGCGCGCAAAATCTTTCTGGTGAGTGCCGGCGATTGCCTCCGTGCCGAGCCAGGCGGCCAGCAGCACGGTCCAGAAAGTGTCCATCGGCCAGGTGTTGGCGAGATTGACGGGCGGCTGGAACGCCTCGCGAAGCAGCGGCGTTTTGCCCAGACGGACATCGATGGCGTGTACCCAGCGGCCCCAATCGCTGTAAGGGCTGGGGTCGCGCTTGCCGGATTCGCCGGCGCAGAACTTGCGCGCGAGTTCCAGGTGCCGGGGTGTCGCCTGCGCGAGCAGGGCCAAGGGGTAGAACCAGGCGACGCTCGGCGGCAGCAGATGTTTGTTGCCGCCGATGGCCGCCCTGCGTTGTTTCAGCGCCGTTTCGAACGCCGCTTGCCCGTTTGCCCATTCGGCGTCCATCACCCGCCGCGCGGCGTCGAGTGCGTGGCCGACTCCGTCGTTGTCAGCGCCGGCGAGGGCGATTTTCCACAGCGGCGTGTCGCCGCGTTGCATCGCCAGGTCGCCGATGGCGTGGCGCAATTCCGTCGGAAATTGCGCGGGTTGTCGCGCCAGTTGCTCGATGGACCAGTCGACGACCGGCTCGAAGGTCGAGGACCAGTAGAGGCAGGTGCTGGCCACCGCCCGCCCGGCCAATTGCCAGCGCGTCGTCGGTTCGATGTGTTCGAAACTTTGGCCGTCGAAGCCTTTCAGGAGCCCTTCGATAACGACGGTGTTCCAGTCCATCGAGCGCCCGACGCTGTTGCGAAGTTGGTGCAATTCATCGGCCGGGGCGCCGGAAAGGAATTTGGCGCGGACATAGCCGATGGTCGCCGCCATGCCGCCAAGGCTCCAGTAATAATCCGAGCGACCGGGATTGAAGTGGTGGAGCGTGGCGATCAGGTGCGCCAGCGTGTCGCCCGGATTCGCTTGCAGAAGTTGCCGGTAAAGTGGCACCCGCAGCGCGTCCACCAGCTTGAACGCCCCTTGGTTGCGCGAGGAGTCGTCTTCGAGCATGCCTTGTTGCCGCAGATCCTGCACGGCGCCTTTTACGTCGGCGGCGGTGAAGGCCTTGCCCGCCACGGTTTTCAGCCCGTTCGTCGTCAGCAGCCGATGGACGAGGGGGGTGTTGGCGAAGGTCCAGAGCACGGCACAAGCCAGGGCGACCGCATGACTGTCGGCGCTCAGGCCGTGCCTGTCACCCGGATCGGGGAGGGCGAGGGCGTCAGGTGAAGGGAACATTGGCGTGGGCGAACGACGAGTCGAGAGAGACGATGGCCTATTTGCGCTGCAGCAGCATGGCGTCGCCGTAGCTGAAAAAGCGATAGCGTTGCTCTATCGCGTGTCGATAGGCGGCACGGATGTCGTCGAGGCCGGCGAAGGCGGCAACGAGCATCAATAAGGTCGATTTCGGCAGGTGGAAGTTGGTGAGCAGTCGGTCGACAACGCGAAAACGATAGCCGGGGGTGATGAAGATATCGGTTTCGGCGGCGCCTGCGCGCGGTTCGCCTTCTTGCGCGGCGGCTTCGAGGGCACGCAGGCTGGTGGTGCCGACGGCGATGACCTTGCCGCCGCGCGCGCGCGTGGCGGCGATGGCGGCAACGGTTTCCGGCGGCACGACGAAACGTTCGGCGTGCATGCGGTGCTCGGCGATGGCGTTGACGCGCACCGGCTGGAAGGTGCCGGCGCCGACGTGCAGCGTCAGCCAGGCGAGGCCGACGCCGTGCGCGCCCAGACGGCCGAGCAGCGCGTCGTCGAAATGCAGTCCGGCGGTCGGCGCGGCGACCGCGCCGGGGTGGCGGGCGAAAACCGTCTGATAGCGCTCCTCGTCGTCGCCGACTGCCAGATGCGCGATGTACGGCGGCAGCGGCAAGCGGCCGTGTTTGTCGATCAACGACCACAGGTCGCCGTCGCCGATCAGTTCCAGCGCGAAAAATTCGCCGTGTTCACCGACGCGTCCGCGCACCCGCAGCGGGATCGCTTCTTCAAGCACGAGCCGGCTGCCGGCTTTCGGCGATTTTGAAGCCCGGATTTGGGCGATGGCGTGGTGGTTATCGACGACACGCTCGATCAACACTTCAATCTGGCCGCCGCTGTCCTTGTGCCCGAAAAGGCGCGCCTTGATCACCCGGGTGTCGTTGAAGACCAGCAAATCGCCGGCGTCGACCAGCGTCGGCAGATCGTCGAAGCGGCGGTCGCCGATGACGCCATCGGCGAGATGCAACAAGCGGCTGGCCGTGCGGGTCGCGGCCGGATGCTGAGCGATCAGTTCGTGAGGCAAATGAAAGTCGAAATCGTCAAGCGTGAGCATGTGTCGAGCCATCTGAACGGGGCAACCAAAATCGAGGAAATATGGGTCGGGTGGCTTGTCGGTTGCCGGAGAATCAGCGATAATCGCCACCTCTTTCGGCTCGCGCCACGCGAGTCAAAGCCGAGATGGCGGAATCGGTAGACGCAGCGGACTCAAAATCCGCCGATTGTGAGATCGTGGGGGTTCGATTCCCCCTCTCGGCACCAACAAGCTGTTGAAATTCACTCATCAAAGTCCGAAAAGCCCGCCATGTGCGGGTTTTTTTGTTTTTTAGTATCGCCGGGCAACGGTGCGCGCGGGCGTGGGGCGGAGTTTAGTGCATGCGGATGCCGATGTCTCGCTCCGGTCTCGTTTCGCCTTCCCGGCAGAGAAAACCGATCAGCCGCTCCCGTCCGGCGACGTGACGCCGCTTGCCGCCGGCGACTGAAACCAGGCGAGTTTTTCCCGCAGGCGGACGACCGTTCCGACGATGATCAGCGCCGGCGCGGTCATGCCGGCCGCGTTCACTTTCGCCGGCAGCGTCGCCAAATCGGCGGTCAATACCCGCTGCCGGCCGGTGGTGCCGCTCTGGACGATGGCAGCGGGATGGTCGCCGGGCAGGCCGTGCGCGATCATCTGGCGGCAAATTTCGGTCAGTCCGCCGACGCCCATGTAAAACACCACCGTCAGCCGCGGTCGGGCGAGCGACGGCCAATCGAGGTTGATCGTTCCATCCTTGAGGTGACCGGTGGCGAAAGCAACCGCTTGCGCGTGGTCGCGATGGGTCAGCGGAATGCCGGCGTAGGCGCCGCAACCGGCGGCGGCAGTGATGCCGGGCACCACTTCGAAGGTAACTCCCGAGTCGACGAGCGCCTCGATTTCCTCACCCCCGCGGCCGAAAACGAAAGGATCGCCGCCCTTGAGGCGAACCACCCGTTTGCCGGCGCGCGCCAGCCGGACGAGCAGCCGATTGAGTTCGTCTTGCGGCACGGTGTGATTCGAACTTTTTTTGCCGACGTAAATTCGCTCGGCGTCGATCCGCGCCAGATCCAGAACGCCGTCGGCGATCAGATGGTCGTAGACGATGGCGTCGGCTTCGCCGATCAGGCGGGCGGCGCGCAGCGTGAGCAATTCGATGTCGCCTGGGCCGCTACCGACGATGTAGACAGTTCCGGCGGGTTCTGTCGGGGAATTTTGGCTCATGCCGCGAGTTTCCAGTGATGACCGAACCGGAAGCATAAGCGTCCGATCGTGGTCTTTTCAACAGTTATCGCGAAAGGTGGCGTGGTCGGGCTTATTATTTGATTCCGATCAAAAAAATCGACGTGTCCGATGTCGCTTTCCATTTTGAATGCCGTCACCTTGGCGGCGGTGCGATGCGAGACTAGGGTTGGTTCGTTTCATCGTCCTCGTCCGATTTCAGTTCCTTCCGTAGGCTTTCGAGATCCTTTCGGTTTTGTTTCAGGAAAAAAATCAGTCCCCAGATAAAAGCGGCGGCAATGAGGGCGATCAGCGCAAGGGCACTCCAGTCAAAACCATTTGCTAGTCCAGAATTCATCGATTTCTCCTTGGCGCGCAAATCATTTTTCTCGGCCAGAAATAGCGCGGAAAAGCGACCACGGATTCCGGCGGGTCGGGTCGCCGGGAAATACCATGGCGGTGACGACTGTTTTGTCCGCCCGAAGCCATTATGCCACCCACCACGATGCGCCAGTCCGCGGATTCGGTCGGCTGGCGAGCCTTTTTATGGCAAACGACAGCAAAATCAATTATGCTCGCCGCTCCAAGACATAGATTAAAGATGGGGAGTGGCGAGCATGACGAACAAAGGGCAACTCTTACAAGACCCGTTTCTGAACACGCTGAGACGGGAGCGTGTGCCGGTTTCCATTTATCTGGTGAATGGCATCAAATTGCAGGGACAAGTGGAATCCTTCGATCAATATGTGGTTTTGCTCAAGAACAGCGTTACCCAAATGGTTTATAAACACGCCATTTCCACGGTTGTTCCCTCGCGGCCGATCACCATTCCGCTCGATGGCGATAGCGATTGATGACCGCCGCCGCATCGCTCGGCGCGATGATGGCGCGGTCGCACCGAATTGCCTCGGGTCGTCCCGTATTTCAAACGCCGGACAAGTCGTCTCGCCGCTGAATTCGCGCTTGACATTCTCGAACAACACGCATGTCTGACCGTTTCTCTCGCGAAGAGCGAGCGGTCATCGTGCAGCTTGACTTTGGTCAAGGCGATATTGGCGAGCAACTGGAAGAGGTTCGCCTGCTCGTTCGTTCGGCTGGCGCGTCGGTTTGCGCGGTGGTGCACGGGCGGCGCCACGGCCCGGACGCGTCCACTTACGCCGGTAAGGGAAAGGTCGAGGAAATCGCGGCTGAAATCGCCGCGCATGACGCCGATCTGGTTGTCTTCAATCACGAACTCAGTGCCGGGCAGGAAAGAAATCTCGAGCGCGCACTTCAGTGCCGTGTCATTGACCGCACCAGCCTGATTCTCGACATCTTCGCGCAGCGCGCGCAAAGCGCGGAGGGGAAACTCCAGGTCGAACTGGCGCAGCTCGAACATTTGTCTACCCGTTTGGTGCGCGGATGGACCCACCTGGAAAGGCAGAAAGGCGGTATCGGCCTGCGCGGTCCGGGCGAAACTCAGCTTGAAACCGATCGTCGTTTGCTCGGAATCCGTGTTCGCCTGTTGAAGGAGCGTCTTGCCAGGCTTGAGCGACAGCGCGGTGTCCAGCGCAAGGCGCGTGGCCGAGGTGAAATGCTGAATGTTTCTCTCGTCGGTTATACCAATGCCGGCAAGTCCACGCTTTTCAATGCGCTGACGCATGCGCGGGTGTTCGCCGCCGACCAGTTGTTCGCGACCTTGGATACCACCACGCGCAAGCTGTGGCTGCCGGAGGCCGGAAATATCGTCCTCTCCGATACCGTCGGGTTTATTCGCGATTTGCCGCATTCGTTGGTGGCCGCCTTCCATGCCACTCTCGAAGCCACCGCCGAAGCCGATTTGCTGCTGCATGTCGTCGATTCGGCCAGTGCGGCGCGCGACGATCAGGTGGCCGATGTGAACAAGGTGCTACTCGAAATCGGTGCCGCCAAGGTGCCGCAATTGACGGTGTTGAACAAGCTCGATCTTACCGGACTGCCGCCGGCGGTCGAGCGGGACGAATATGGTAGAATTTCGCGCGTTCGCCTGAGCGCCAGCTGTGGCGATGGCATGCCACTGTTGCGAGAGGCGCTTGCCGAAGCCGCTGTTGAAAAATTCCGCAGTGGCCGCGAACGGTCTTCCGGCGCTGTTGCCGTGGATGAAAACGATACGATTCCGCATCTGGATGGCTCCCCATGATTCTAAGCCTTGGAGTACTTATGTCGCTCAATGACCCGCAATGGGGGAATCGCGGCAACGATGACGGCGGCGGTCGCCGTCCCAATCAGGGACCGCCCGACCTCGAACAACTTTGGCGCGATCTCAATCGCCGCTTGTCCGGCATCTTCGACAAAAAACGCCTTGGTGGCGACCGTGGCGGCGACGGAGGAGGGCGTCCGCCGATCGAATTCAATCCAAGGTTTCTCGGTGGCGGGATTGGTCTTCTCCTCGGCTTGGTGTTGGTGATCTGGCTGGCCAGCGGGTTCTATATCGTCGATGTTTCGCAGCGAGGGTTGGTACTTGAGTTCGGACGCTACAAGGAGAGCACCGAATCCGGTTTGCGCTGGCGCTTGCCCTATCCGATCCAGTCGCACGAACTGGTCAATGTGTCCGGTGTGCGCACCCTGGAGATCGGTTATCGCGGCAGTGAGAAGACCAAGGTCCTGAAAGAGGCGCTGATGCTCACCGACGACGAGAACATCATTAATATTCAGTTCGCTGTGCAGTACATCCTCAAGGACCCGGTCGAATACATCTTCAACAACCGCCAGCCGGACGAGGCGGTGATGCAGGTCGCCGAAACGGCGATTCGCGAAATCGTCGGCAAGAACAAGATGGATTTCGTGTTGTACGAAGGGCGCGAGCAGATCGCCGTCAATGCCGCGAAGCTGATGCAGGATATTCTTGATCGCTACAAGACCGGCATTCTCGTTTCAAAGGTCACCATGCAGAACGCGCAGCCGCCGGAGCAGGTGCAAGCCGCTTTCGACGATGCGGTGAAGGCATCGCAAGATCGTGAACGGCAGAAAAACGAAGGTCAGGCCTACGCCAACGACGTGATTCCAAAAGCCCGTGGTACCGCCGCGCGCCTATTGGAGGAGGCCGAGGGGTACAAACAGCGGGTCATCGCCTCCGCCGATGGCGACGCCAGTCGCTTCAAACAGATCCATGCCGAGTACGCCAAGGCCCCCGAAGTGACTCGTAGCCGCATGTATCTTGAGACGATGCAGCAAATTTATTCCAACACCTCCAAGGTGCTGGTCGACGCCAAGGGACAGGGCAATCTGCTGTATTTACCGCTCGACAAATTGATGCAGGCGGCGGCGGGGGTGGCGGCGCCAGCCACGCCGGAGCCGCAGGTCGCGCCGCCAAAGCCGGCGGCGGTGGTTTCCAACGAAGTGCCGCCACAGATTGTCGAGAAAACCGAGGCGCGCTCCCGTGACAATCTTCGTCAGCGCGATCGAGAGGGACGGTGATGAGAACCCGAATGAATCTCTTCGCCGCCGTTTTCGTGACGGTGCTGGTCGTCTTCGGGGCGACGATTTTTACGGTCGATCAGCGTCAATTCGCCATTGTTTTCCAGCTTGGCGAGGTCACCAAGGTGATCGACGAGCCTGGACTGTATTTCAAATTTCCGCTGATTCAGAATGTTCGCTATTTCGACAAACGGATTCTGACGCTCGACAGCGCTGAACCGGAGCGTTTCATCACTTCGGAGAAAAAGAACGTCTTGGTGGATTCATTCACCAAATGGCGAATCGTCGATCCAAAGCTTTATTACATGTCGGTGGCCGGCGACGAGTCGCGTGCCAAGACACGTTTGACGCAAACAGTCAATGCCGGTTTGCGGGAGGAATTCGGCAAGCGGACAGTGCACGACGTGGTTTCCGGCGAACGTGACAAAATCATGGAGCAGATGCGCGAAAAAGCCGATCTCGATGCGCGCAAGATTGGCGTGCAGATTGTCGATGTCCGGGTCAAGCGCGTGGAACTGCCGACCGATGTCGGCGAATCGGTATATCGGCGGATGGATGCGGAACGCAAGCGTGTCGCCAATGAACTGCGTTCGCAGGGCGCGGCCGACGCCGAGAAAATTCGTGCCGATGCGGACAAACAACGCGAGATCATCGTCGCCGAGGCGTATCGCGATGCACAAATTTTGAAGGGCGAGGGCGATGCCAAGGCCGCCGCCACCTATGCGCGCGCTTTCGAAGGGAATCCCGAGTTCTACGCGTTTTATCGCAGCCTGGAGGCGTATCGCAGCAGCTTCAAGGGCAAGAACGATGTGATCGTCGTCGAACCGAATTCGGATTTCTTCAAATACATGAAGAGCGTCGGGCGTGGTGGCGACAAATCCGGCAAATGACCGATAGCCTGTTGCTGGCTTTCGCCTTGATGCTGGTGCTTGAGGGGTTGTTGCCGTTTGTGGCGCCACACGCCTGGCGGGAAGCTTTTCGTCGCCTGATCGAATTTTCCGATGGGCAGATTCGCTTTGTCGGCTTGACCGCGATGTTGGTCGGGCTGGTATTACTATCGATTTTCTGATGAACTGGTTGCTTCCCGAACATGTTGCCGACGCTCTGCCGTCGGAAGCCACACAGATTGAGTGTCTGCGCCGCAAACTGTTGGATCTCTTCCACGTGCATGGCTACGAGTTGGTTAAGCCACCGTTGCTAGAGCATCTCGACTCCTTGCTCACCGGTTCTGGACAGGACCTCAAGCTGCGCACGTTCAAACTGGTCGACCAATTGTCCGGACGCACCCTCGGTGTGCGCGCCGACATCACGCCGCAGGTGGCCCGCATTGACGCGCATCTGCTCAACCGGCAAGGAGTCACACGCCTGTGTTACTGCGAAAGTGTGCTGCATACCTTGCCAGCCTCTTTGACAGCCAGTCGTGAGCCGATTCAACTGGGTGCCGAACTCTACGGTCACGCCGGGGTGGCAGCCGATCGAGAAGTCATCCGCTTGATGGCCGACGCGGTAAGTGCGGCCGGTGTCGGCGCGACGCGTATCGATCTGGGGCACGTCGGCGTTTTTCGCGCTCTCGTGACGGCGGCGGGCCTTAATGCCGACCAGGAGGGCGCGTTGCTGCAACTGCTGCAAGGCAAGGACGCGGCTGGCCTTCGCGATCTTTGCGGCACGCTGAGCGAGCCTTTTGCCTCTGCTTTTCTGCGGCTGCCGGATCTCTACGGCGGTGTCGAAACCTTGACCACGGCGACCAGGACATTGCCAGCGATGACAGAGATTTCGTCGGCACTGCAAACCCTGCGGCAGTTGCACGCTTCATTGCCGGATTTGTCGTTGTCTTTCGACTTGGCGGATCTGCGTGGCTACCACTATCACAATGGTGTCGTTTTCGCCGCTTATCACCGGGCGTTTTCGAGCGCCATGGCCTTGGGCGGGCGTTATGACGGGGTTGGACAAGCGTTCGGCAGAGCGCGGCCGGCCACCGGATTCTCTCTCGATTTGCGCGAATTGGCGCGGGCGGTCGATGGCGGCGAACACGCGCCGATGGCGATTCTGGCACCCTATGCCGGGGAAAATGACGCCTTGACGGGGGCAATCGCCGATTTGCGTCGGCGGGGGGAAGTCGTCGTCGAATTGTTGCCCGGCGAGACCGGCTGCGAAGGGCCGGCGTGTGGCCGGCGGCTGGTGGAAGACCAGGGTCGATGGTTTATTCAGGCAATCAACAGGAACGGATCATAAGCATGGCTAAAAACGTCGTGGTCGTCGGCACGCAATGGGGCGACGAAGGCAAAGGCAAGATTGTCGATTGGCTCACCGATCACGCCAAGGGTGTCGTCCGTTTCCAGGGTGGCCACAACGCCGGGCACACGCTGGTCGTCGGCGACAAGGTTTACAAGCTGAATCTGGTCCCGTCCGGGATCGTCCGCGATGGCGTCGATTGCTTTATCGGCAACGGCGTGGTCCTGGACATTCATCATCTTCTCGAAGAGATCAAGATTTTGGAGGCTGGCGGCATTGGCGATGTTCGATCGCGTCTGAAAATCAGTCCGGGTTGTCCGATCATCCTGCCCTACCACGCGGCGCTCGATAATGCGCGCGAAGCGGCCAAGTGCGCCGACACCAGAATCGGTACCACCGGCAAGGGCATTGGCCCAAGCTATGAAGACAAGGTTGCGCGGCGCGCCCTGCGGGTCTATGACCTTTTCTACCCGCAGCGTTTTGCCGAAAAACTCAAGGAAAATCTCGACTACCACAACTTTGTCCTGACTCGCTACCTCGGCGCCGCGGCTGTCGATCACGATGCCGTTCTGGCACGGGCGATGGCCGACGCCGAAGAAATCAAACCCTTGGTGACCGACGTTTCGGCCGCCCTGCACGCGGTGAACAAGGCGGGCCATAATTTGCTTTTCGAAGGGGCGCAGGGCGCATTGCTGGATATCGATCACGGCACCTATCCCTTCGTCACCTCGTCGAATTGTGTCGCCGGCCAGGCCGCCGCGGGTTCGGGGATCGGTCCCGGCATGCTGCACTATGTCTTGGGAATCACCAAGGCCTATTGCACGCGTGTCGGCAGCGGCCCTTTTCCGAGTGAGTTGGATATCGAGTCGGTCGGCTCGCCGGGGTATCAGATGTCTCTAAAAGGGCAAGAATTCGGTACCGTTACCGGTCGTAAACGTCGTTGCGGTTGGCTCGATATCGCGGCGCTCAAGCGTTCGATCCAGATCAACGGCGTTACTGGCTTGTGCATCACCAAGCTCGATGTTCTGGATGGACTCGGCGAACTGAAAATTTGCGTCGGCTATCGTCTGGCCGGCAAGATCGTCGATCTGCTACCGATGGGCGCCGACGAAGTGGCCGCCTGCGAACCGATTCTCGAAACCTTGCCCGGATGGTCGGCGTCGACCGCCGGTGCCGGAACGATGGCGGACTTGCCAGAGGCGGCGCGCGCTTACCTGGCACGCGTTGAAGCGCTGTGCGAAATTCCCATCGATATCGTCTCGACCGGACCCGAACGTCGTGAAACAGTGGTCCATCGTCATCCGCTCGACAGTTAAGGCGGCGTGAATTCCTGGGGCGGTATCCGCCAGCGGCGGTAATCGCACGACGACGTGGCCTTGGCGGCGTTTCCACGGGTGCCTGCCGACAACGGAGATGACAGGATGGGTATTCTCGACTGGTTCAAGAACCGCCCGGCGCAATTCGATCCTGATCGCGTTTCGGAAGATACGCTACGCAAGGCGACGGAAAAGGCGATCACCCTGACCAACCCGCGGTTGCAGGTTCTGCCTTCATGTCATAAGCGCCTCGCTCCCGCCGTCGGAACCACCATCCAGTTTCTGCGTGAAAATATCGGCAAGTTGCCGCCGGCAAAACCGCTTTCGGCCGCGTGCTGGGCGTCGGACCCCGCATTGCGGGCGTTTTTTGTTACACACACCGATGTTGGCGTTGCCTTGGGACGCTCGGAAAATCTGCGTACACTGTTCGATAAATTTCAGGATCTCGAAGAGGCGTTTCTGGTCCTGGGCATGGCCTACAATGAACAAAGGATTTTCGGCATGGCCTTGCAAGGCGACATGGTCCAGCGCGACGTGGCGCAAGTCAGCCTCGGTTTCTCGGACCATCGAACACACCTTTGCAGCCGCGACGAGTCCCGATTGCGTCGTCTGATCGGTACGGCGGCTTTCGAATATTTGTTGGCACAGGCGCTGTCGGACATCGTCGCCGAGCGCGCCGAACGCGCCGATTTGGAGGGGAATCGGGCCTTGTTGGGTGCGCGTTTACGTCTTCTTCAGCAACAAGGGCCAGGTTTTGGCTCGATTTTCGCCGCCACGCCCGAACATGCCGAGCAGTCCGTGCTGGAGGCGGAGTTGTTGAAAAACGAACGCTCGCTGGCCGACATTGGCGTGGCCGAAACGGCGTTGGAGATGGAGTTGGAATGTCTCAAGACCGTGCTCCAACACCCGGAGCGCTATTTGCAGATTGAACAGCGTACCGTTCGTTTGAATACGATCAACGTGGTGGTTGAAAATGGTGGCGAGGCCGCCGATGTGGTTTTTTCATTGGCCGATTTCAAGGGCTCGCAGCCCCGTCAGCGGGCGTTTGTTTTGGCGCGTGTCGTTCGCGATGAATTGCCCCCGGTCCGGCGAATCGATTTCGACGAGGCGGCACGTTATCTGTAAAGCGGTCGTTTGTCACGGAAGGCGGGAACAGTCGTCGCTGCCACTACTTGAGCCATGCCGTTCACGCAATAACGAAAATAAAATCATTAAATCAATTGATATTAATTATCACGTCTACAGGCGTCCAGGAGAATCAGGATGAATCGAGAAGAACTTCGCGACCAGCTTTTTGCACCGGTTTTGCAATGGACCCGTTTAGGGCGGCAAGTCAATGCGCTGATGATCGGGTCGATGGAGGTGATCTGGCTGCGCAGCAACGGGTTGCTCCGCTCCTGGCCCATTCCCGACGAACAGCAGTGGGCAGAGGTTCTGACAATGAGCAAGGAGAAAGTCGTGGTGCCGATCGAGGCGCTGGGCGCCACGGCGGCGGCAGTTCACGGCGAGACACAGCAGTTTCTTGCCCAGACGCGTGAAGCAAGCGCCGCGTTGGTCAGCGGCGCCTTGTCGCTGGCGACCGGTCGTGGTTCCGGTGAGTCCGAACCGTTGCCGACGGCGCTGGGCGACCCTTTGATCAATCTGGCGCTTGGCTGGTATCAGATCTGGGGGCGCGCGGCCGAGGTCGCCGAACAGGGGTTGCGCCCGATTCTTCGTCAGGTGCAGGATAACGCGTCGCGTCTTGGACAACGCGCTTGAACCATCGGCGTCGCTCCGAGCGCGGTAGCGCCGGGGAACGGTACCTGCATCGATGGTAAGGTATTGTTGAATAGACCCTTCGGGCGGCACGGGCGGGTAGACGACGTGCTAGAATGGCGGGCTTGATCAAGACGACGGTCCGGTCCTCGAATCACGTCGCCAGCGGATAAAAGATGGAAGCTTTCGCCAAAGAAACACTCCCTGTAAGCCTTGAAGACGAGATGCGTCGGTCGTATCTCGACTATGCGATGAGCGTGATCGTCGGGCGCGCCTTGCCGGATGCCCGCGATGGGCTCAAGCCGGTGCATCGGCGCGTGCTGTTCGCCATGCACGAACTGTCGAACGACTGGAACAAGCCATACAAAAAATCCGCGCGCATCGTCGGTGACGTGATCGGTAAATATCACCCGCACGGCGACACGGCGGTCTATGACACCATCGTCCGCATGGCGCAGGATTTCTCGCTGCGCTACATGCTGGTCGACGGGCAAGGCAACTTTGGATCGGTCGACGGCGACAACGCCGCGGCGATGCGGTACACCGAAGTGCGCATGGCGCGCATCGGTCACGAACTGATGGCCGACATCGACAAGGAAACGGTCGATTTCGGTCCTAACTACGATGGTTCGGAGGAAGAGCCGCTGGTCATGCCGGCGCGCATTCCCAATTTGCTGATCAACGGCTCGTCGGGTATCGCCGTCGGCATGGCGACCAATATTCCGCCGCACAATCTTGGCGAAGTGATCGACGCCTGTTTGTTGTTGCTGAGCAACGCCGAAGCGACGATCGATGACTTGATCGATCTGGTGCCGGCGCCCGATTTTCCGACTGCCGGCATCATCTACGGTGTTGTCGGCGTGCGCGAGGGCTACCGGACCGGTCGCGGCCGCGTGATCATGCGCGGCAAGACCCATTTCGAGGACATCGACAAGGGCAACCGGCAGGCGATCATCATCGATGAACTGCCGTATCAGGTGAATAAGCGGACGCTGCTTGAAAAAATCGGCGAGCTGGTCAACGAGAAGCGTATTGAAGGTATTTCCGATTTGCGCGACGAGTCCGACAAATCGGGCATGCGCGTGGTGATCGAGCTCAAGCGCGGCGAGGTCGCCGAAGTGGTTCTCAACTGCTTGTATAAGCAGACGCAGTTGCAAGACACCTTCGGCATGAACATGGTGGCGCTGGTCGACGGCCAGCCGCGGTTGCTGAATCTCAAGCAGATGCTCGAATGCTTCCTCTGGCATCGTCGCGAGGTGCTGACCCGGCGGACGGTTTTCGAACTGCGCAAGGCCCGCGAGCGGGCGCACATTCAGGAAGGTCTGGCGGTCGCGCTGGATAACGTCGACGAAATCATCGCCTTGATCAAATCGTCGCCAACACCGGCCGAGGCGCGGCGTCGTCTGATGGCCCGCCGCTGGCACTCGCCGACGGTCGCCGAGATGCTGTCGCGCGCGTCCTTGGATGCCACCCGTCCCGACGGCATCGCCCTCGATTTCGGCTTGTCGGCCGACGGCTATCTGTTGACCGACATTCAAGCGCAAGCGATTCTCGAACTGCGTCTACAACGGCTGACCGGACTGGAACGCGACAAAATCGTCACCGATTTCGGCGACTTGCTGGCGCGCATCGCCGATTTGATGGATATCCTGGCGCGGCCGGAGCGCATTTCCGAAATGATCGTCGAGGAATTGACCGTCATCCGCGCGCAGTTCGGCGACAAACGCCGTTCCGAAATCGTCGTCAGCACGCAGGATCTGGGAATCGAGGATTTCATCACCCCGGTGGACATGGTGGTGACGCTGTCGCATACCGGTTACGTCAAGTCGCAACCGCTGGCCGACTATCGCGCGCAGCGGCGCGGCGGACGCGGCAAGCAGGCGGCCGCGATGAAGGAAGACGATTTCGTCGATCACCTTTTCGTTGCCAACACCCACGATTTCATCCTCTGTTTTACCAATCGCGGTCGGGTCTATTGGCTGAAGGTTTACGAAGTGCCGCAGGGCACGCGAACCAGTCGCGGCAAGCCGATCGTCAATCTCTTCCCGTTCGAGGACGGTGAAAAGATCAGCGCCATCCTGCCGGTCAAGGAATTCGCCGACGACCGTTACATTTTCATGTGCACCGCGCAGGGGACGGTGAAGAAGACGCCGTTGTCCGATTTTTCCAATCCGCGCAAGAACGGCATCATCGCCGTGGCCCTCGACGAGGGCGATGTGCTGATCGGCGTCGAGATCACCAATGGCACCCAGGACGTGGTGCTCGTTTCCGATGTTGGCAAGGCGGTGTGGTTCGATGAAGAGGATGTGCGGCCGATGGGGCGCACGGCACGCGGCGTGCGCGGCATGCGTTTGGGAGACGGTCAGCAGGTCTTGTCCCTGTTGGTCGCCGACAGCGATCAGCAGACCGTGCTGGTGGCCACCGAGAACGGTTTCGGTAAACGCACGGTATTGGGCGACTTCCGGCATTCGGGGCGCGGCACGCAAGGCGTCATCGCCATCGCCGCCAGCGAGCGTAACGGCAGGGTCGTCGCCGCCCGTCTGGTGCGCGACGAGGATGAAATCATGCTGATCACCACCGGTGGCGTGCTGATCCGCACGCGTGTCCGCGAAATTCGCGAACTGGGTCGCGCGACTCAGGGCGTGACGCTGATCGCGCTCGACGCCGGTGAAAAACTCGCCGGCCTGGAAAAAGTCGTCGAATCCGAGGACGACAGCGAACTGGTTGACGTGCCGGAGGTGGCGGAAGAGTCCGGCGGGCCGGCGGATGGGGAGTCGCTGCCAACCGGCGGGCCGGAATCCGCAGCCGGGCAGGAGTAGGCGGGTGTCGGCGATGAGCGGTGATCTTCAAAGCGAGCTGTCCGTCGTTCGCCGGCAGATCGATCAACTCGATGCGCAACTGCTTGAACTACTCAACCAGCGCGCCCGCTACGCGCAGCAGGTCGGCGAAATCAAGGCGCGGCATGGTGACGCCGGTTTCATCTACCGTCCGGAGCGCGAGGCGCAAGTCCTGAAGCGGATTCGGGAGTTGAACAGCGGTCCGTTGTCGAACGACAGCGTGAGTTGGTTCTTTCGCGAGGTGATGTCGGCCTGTCTGTCGCTGGAACAGCCGTTGGGGGTTGCCTTCCTCGGACCGCTGGGCACCTTCTCGGAAAGCGCGGCGACCAAGCATTTCGGACACGCTGCCCGTCTGATGCCGCAGGCGTCGATCGACGATGTTTTCCGGGAAGTCGAGTCCGGCCATGCGGATTACGCGGTGGTGCCGATCGAAAATTCGACCGAAGGCGCGATCGGCCGCACCCTCGATCTGCTATTGACCACGCCGTTGCGTATTTGCGGCGAGGTGGTGTTGCGCATCCACCAGCATCTGCTGTCGAAAGAATTGTCTTTGGGCGAGGTCAAGCGGGTCTATTCGCATGCCCAGTCGCTGGCGCAATGCCACGAATGGCTCAATCGCTCGCTGCCGCTGGCGCAGCGCGTTTCGGTGGGCAGCAACGCGCAGGCCGCGCAATTGGCGGTCGACGAGTCGGGCGCCGCGGCGATCGCCGGGCAGGCGGCGGCCGAGCGTTACGCCCTGCCGGAACTGGCCAGCAATATCGAGGACGAGCCGAACAATACGACCCGTTTCGTCGTTCTCGGTCGCCAGGATGCCGGCCCGTCGGGGCGCGACAAAACCTCGCTGGTGATGTCGGCACAAAACCAGACCGGCGCGCTCAGCAAGCTGCTGGCGCCATTTTCCGACGCCGGGGTGTCGATGACGCGCCTGGAGTCGCGACCGGCACGACACACGCTATGGGAGTATGTGTTCTTTGTCGATATCGAAGGCCATCGTGACGACGAAGCCGTGCGCGCCGCACTCGCCGAACTTGCCCGGCGCGCCCCTTATCTGAAGCTTCTTGGTTCCTATCCGACAGCCGCTTTCTGAGCGGATTGCATTTTCACGAGGATCGCCGATGGCACTCCACGAGCAATCTTTACCTTACGTCCGCGCCATTTCACCGTATCAGCCGGGCAAGCCGATCACCCAACTGGCGCGCGAGATGGGCTTGGCGGTCGAACAGATCGTCAAGCTGGCCTCGAACGAAAATCCGCTGGGGATGAGTCCGAAGGCGCGCGCGGCGGTCAATGCCGCCATCGAAAACCTGGCGCGCTACCCTGACGATTTCGTGCTCAAACAAGCGCTTGCCGAGCATACCGGCGTGAGCATGGCGCATATCGTCCTCGGCAACGGCTCCAACGATGTGCTCGATCTGATCGCGCGCGTGTTTCTCGCTCCCGGTCGCTCGGCGGTCTTCGCACAATATGCTTTCGCCGTCTATCCGCTGGCGACCTTGTCGGCGGGCGCCGAGTCGATTGTCGTGCCGGCCAAGGATCACGGGCACGATCTCGACGCGATGTTGGCGGCGATTCGGCCCGATACCCGCCTGATCTGGATCGCCAATCCCAATAATCCGACCGGAACGTTTCTCCCGTATCCGCAACTCCAGACCTTTCTGCAAGCGGTTCCCGCCGAAGTGGTCGTCGTGCTCGATGAAGCCTACAACGAGTACCTGCCTCCCGCGCAGCGCCTGGAAACCGTGCGCTGGCTGGCGGATCGTCCCAATCTGGTCGTTACCCGCACGTTTTCGAAAATCTATGGCCTGGCCGGTCTGCGCGTCGGTTACGCCCTGGCCTCGGCCGAAATCGCCGACCTGATGAATCGCGTCCGGCAGCCGTTCAACTGCAACAATCTTGCGCTGGCCGGCGCGACGGCGGCGCTCGACGACCACGAATTCGTCGCTCGCAGCTACGCCCTGAACCGCGCCGGCATGGAGCAGATCGTCGGAGGACTGAAGCGCTTGAATTGCCGTCACATCCCGTCGCACGGCAACTTCGTCACCTTCCGGGTCGAACAGGCGGCGGCGGTGAATCAGAAGTTGTTGCAACAGGGCGTGATCGTGCGCCCGATCGCCGGTTACGGCATGCCGGACTGGCTGCGGGTGACCATCGGTACTGAAAGCGAAAACGCGCGCTTCCTGACCGCTCTCGAGGTGGCGCTGTGAACGGTGTGGCGGGCGGATCGCGGCCATGACCGACGCCTCCTTGTTCGACAAGGTCGTCGTCTTCGGCGTCGGCTTGATCGGCGGCTCTTTCGCCCTGGCGCTCAAGGCGGCGGGACAAGTGCGCGAAGTGGTCGGTTTCGGTCGCACCCTCGGTTCGCTGTCGCAAGCGCTTGAGTTGGGGATCGTCGATCGCGTCGGATTCAACATCGGACAGGAAGTGTCGTCCGCCGATCTGGTGCTGATTGCCGTCCCGGTCGGCCGCACGGCGGAGGTCATGGCCCGCATCGCGCCCTGCCTGGGGACGCAAACCGTCGTTACCGACGCCGGCAGCACCAAGAGCGATGTCGTTGCCGTGGCCCGCGAGCATTTTGGCGACCGGTTGGGGCAGTTCGTTCCCGCGCACCCGATCGCTGGCGCCGAAAATAGCGGTGCCGCGGCGGCGCGGGCGGATCTTTACCGGCAAAAACACGTCGTGCTGACGCCATTGCCGGAAAACACGCCGCGGGTGGTGGCGCGGGTGCGCGCGGCGTGGGAACTGTGCGGTGGCCTGATCAAGGTGCTTGACCCCGGCGAGCACGATCAGGTTTTCGCCGCCGTCAGTCATTTGCCGCATTTGCTGTCGTTTGCCCTGGTGCACGATCTGGCGCGGCGCGACAATCGCGAGCAGCTTTTTTCCTTTGCCGCCAGCGGTTTTCGCGATTTCACGCGTATTGCCGCCAGTCACCCTGAAATGTGGCGCGATATTTGTCTGGCCAACCGCGTGGCCCTGCTCGACGAACTCGACCGTTACCGCGCGCAGCTGGACGAGTTGCGCGCGAGCTTGCAGCGTGGCGATGGCGCCAGCCTGGAAGCGGCTTTCGACAGTGCACGTTCCGCGCGCCGCGCGTGGACCGACGACAAGGCGAAAACGTGAGCAGGGAATTCATCGATCTGCCGCAAATGGTGTCGGCGCGTGGTTGCGTGCGGTTACCGGGTTCGAAAAGCATTTCCAATCGCGTGCTGCTGCTGGCGGCCCTGGCGGTCGGCGATACCGAGATCCGCGATCTGTTGCTCTCGGACGACACCGAACGCATGCTCGACGCGTTGCGGCGCCTTGGCGTGGGCGTCAGCGCGCTGGGCGGCAACGCCTACCGTATCGCCGGCGTCGGCGGGCGTTTTCCGGTGACCGAGGCGGACCTGTTCCTTGGCAATGCCGGAACGGCTTTCCGGCCTTTGACCGCGGCGTTGGCGCTGGCCGGTGGCCGCTACACCCTCAACGGCACGCCACGGATGCGCGAACGGCCCATCGGCGATCTGGTCGATGGCTTGCGGCAGTTGGGCGCCGACATCGCTTACCTCGGGGCGGCGGGATTTCCGCCGCTCGCCATCGCGACGCCGAGCGGTAGCGAGGTGCGCACCGTTCGCTTGCGCGGCGATGTTTCGAGTCAGTTTCTCAGCGGTCTGTTGATGGCCTTGCCCCTGCGCGGCGCAGAAACCCGTGTCGACATAATCGGCGACCTGATCTCCAAACCCTACGTCGAAATCACGCTGGCCATGATGGCGCGTTTCGGTGTGAACGTTCCGCGGGACGGCTGGCGCTGTTTCACCGTGCCCGCTGGCAGCGTCTATCGGTCGCCGGGTCTGCTGCATGTCGAAGGCGATGCGTCCTCGGCGTCCTACTTCCTCGCTCTCGGCGCCCTGGGTGGCGGGCCCTTGCGGGTGGAAGGGGTCGGGCGGGACTCGATACAGGGCGATGTCCGCTTTGCCGATGTGCTGGCCGACATGGGCGCGCAAATCTCCCATGGCCCGAACTGGATCGAGGCGGCGGCGCCGGCCGGTCACGGTCGGTTGCAAGGCATGTCTCTCGATTGCAACCACATTCCAGACGCGGCTATGACCCTCGCCACCCTCGCGCCGTTCGCCGATGGTCCAACCACCTTGAACAACATCGCCAGTTGGCGGGTCAAGGAAACCGATCGCATCGCGGCAATGGCCACCGAGTTGCGCAAACTGGGTGTCGTGGTTGACGAAGGCGACGATTTCATTCGTGTCTGGCCACCCGAGGCGCGTCACGCGTTGCGGCCGGCGGTAGTCGATACCTACGACGACCACCGGATGGCGATGTGTTTTTCGCTCATGACTTTCGGAGCGCCGTTGCGCATCAACGATCCGAACACGGTCGCCAAGACCTTTCCCGATTATTTCAAACTCTTCACCGACGTCACCGCAGCGGTTCCCGTGCTCGCTATCGACGGTATCTCCGCGTCCGGCAAAGGCACCATCGCCACTCGCGTCGCGGACGCCTTGGGCTGGCATTATCTCGATTCCGGCGCGCTCTATCGCCTGACCGCCCTGGCCGCGGAGCGCTCTGGCGTGCGCTGGGACGATGAAACCGGCGTTGCCGCCATCGCCGAGGCGCTTGATGTCGCCTTCGTTGGCGGTGCGATTCTCCTCGCCGGCGACGCTGTGGGCGATGCGATCCGTCGCGAGGAAATCTCGACCGGCGCCTCGCGGGTCGCCGCGTTGCCGGCCGTGCGCGAGGCGTTGCTGTTCCGTCAACGCGCCTTTCGGCGAGCGCCAGGTTTGGTCGCCGATGGTCGCGACATGGGCTCGGTCGTCTTTCCCGATTCGCGGTGCAAGGTCTTCTTGACGGCGACCGCCGAAAAACGCGCCGAGAGGCGTTATAAGCAGTTGTTAAAAAAAGGGATCGCTGTTAACATTGCAGCCCTCTTGCTGGATCTGCGCGAACGCGACGAACGGGATAGTCAACGTGGCGTCGCGCCGACACAGCAGAGTGCGGACGCTGAATTGCTCGACACGACGAATCTGACCATCGACATCGCGGTGGATCAGGTTCTGGATTGGGTCAACAAAGTTCCGCGAAATCGGTAAAAGGCGCTTGCCGTTTGCCTGAGGTGCACCAGTTAGGCGCGTCATTCCGGTTGGCCCGGCGGTCGTGTCGTCCCGGGCTCGCCGGCGAAGTGTCCCTGCTTCCCCAGTGGCGAAGTTTCCGGAATGGCCGGAACTGGTGATTCTTTTAACTCACCCCGCGATTCCGCGGCTAGGTAATTCAACTCATATGTCATCTAATCCCACCATGCAAGAAAGTTTCGCCGAACTCTTCGAAGAAAGCCTCGGACGTCAGGAAATGCGTCCGGGCGAGGTGATCACCGCCGAGGTCGTGCGCATCGACCAGAATTTCGTGGTCGTCAACGCCGGTCTCAAGTCCGAAAGTTACATCGATCTCGAGGAGTTCCTGAGCGATCAGGGCGACATCGAAGTCAAGGTCGGCGACTTCGTTCAGGTTGCCATCGAGCAACTCGAAAACGGTTTCGGCGAAACACGCCTGTCGCGCGACCGTGCCAAGCGGGTGGCCGCGTGGAACGCGCTTGAACAAGCGCTGAACGACGGCAGTCTGGTGACCGGTACGATCACCGGCAAGGTCAAGGGCGGACTGACGGTGATGACCAACAGCGTGCGCGCCTTCCTGCCGGGCTCGCTGGTGGATATGCGTCCGGTCAAGGACACCACGCCGTATGAGGGAAAAACCTACGAATTCAAGGTCATCAAGCTGGATCGCAAGCGCAACAATGTCGTCGTCTCCCGGCGCGCGGTTCTCGAGGCCAGTGTCGGCGAAGAGCGCGATGCCTTGCTGGCCGCGCTCAAGGAGGGCAGCATCGTCAAGGGCGTGGTCAAGAACATTACCGATTACGGCGCTTTTGTCGACCTCGGCGGTATCGATGGCCTGCTGCATATCACCGATCTGGCCTGGCGCCGTGTTCGTCATCCCTCCGAGGTGCTGGCGGTTGGCGACGAGGTGCAAGCCAAGATCCTCAAGTTCGATCAGGAAAAAAATCGTGTCTCTCTGGGTCTCAAGCAACTTGGCGAAGACCCGTGGGTGGGTATTTCCCGCCGCTATCCGCCGACCACCCGTCTGTTCGGCAAGGTCACCAATCTGACCGACTACGGCGCCTTCGTCGAAATCGAGCAGGGCATCGAAGGCCTGGTGCACGTCTCGGAAATGGACTGGACCAACAAGAACGTCCATCCATCGAAAGTGGTTCAATTGGGCGACGAGGTCGAGGTGATGATTCTCGAGATCGACGAGGATCGTCGCCGTATTTCCCTGGGAATGAAGCAGTGCGCGGCGAACCCGTGGGACGAGTTCTCGATGAATTACAAGAAGGGCGACCGTGTGCGTGGCGCCATCAAGTCGATTACCGACTTCGGTGTGTTCATCGGCTTGCCTGGCGGCATCGACGGTCTGGTCCATCTCTCCGACCTGTCGTGGTCCTTGGCTGGCGAAGAAGCGATCCGCAATTTCAAAAAAGGCGACGAGGTCGATGCCGTGGTTTTGGCCATCGATACCGACAAGGAACGCATTTCGCTGGGCATCAAGCAGCTCGATGGCGATCCCTATACCAGCTACATTGCCACTCACGACAAGAACAGCATCGTGCGTGGCGTGGTCAAATCGGTCGATGCCCGCGGTGCGGTGGTGATTCTCGACGGCGATATCGAAGCCTATTTGCGTGCGTCGGAGGTTTCGCGCGATCGCATCGACGACCTGAGCAAGGTGTACAAGGAAGGCGACAAGGTCGAGGCAATGATCATCAACGTCGATCGCAAGACCCGTTCGATCAGTTTGTCGATCAAGGCCAAGGAGCAAGCCGAGCAACACGAGGCGATGCAAAAGTTTTCCGCGGACAGTAACGCCAGTTCTGGGACCACCAATCTGGGCGCCTTGCTGAAAGCCAAGCTGAACAACCCACAGTAGGGTTCAAAAATGACCAAGTCGGATCTAATCGCGCAACTGGCGGGGCGTTTTCCTCAGTTACTCGCAAAGGATGCGGACTTGTCGGTGAAAATGATTCTCGATGCGATGGCCGAGGCCTTAGCCAAGGGCGACCGTATCGAGATCCGGGGGTTCGGGAGCTTTGCCCTGAACTACCGGCCACCGCGGGTCGGACGCAATCCCAAGTCGGGCGACAAAGTGGATGTGCCGGAGAAATGGGTACCTCACTTCAAAGCCGGCAAGGAGTTGCGGGAGCGTGTGGATGATGGCTCGTCGGAACTGATCTGAGTGGCCAAAAGCCGTGCTTGTTGCTGGTGATGGCGGGCGGTGACGCAAGTTGCCGCCCGTTTATCGTGTGAAGGTGATGGATGCGCGCGTTGCTGTGGGTCTTGCGGATCGTTCTTTTCCTGCTGCTTTTTACATTTGCCGTCAAGAACTCCGCCCCGGTAAGCGTCCGCTTTTTCCTTGACGCCGCCTGGCAAGCACCACTGATCATCGTCTTGCTGGCATTTTTTGTCGGTGGCGCTGCCTTGGCGGTGCTTTCCTTGATGACCATGCTTTTCCGTCTGCGGCGTCAGGTGGCGGAATTGCAGCGCGAGTTGGCACATGCGCGAGTGGGCGAGCAGGATGCCTCGGAGTTCCTCGCCGACGACCGTCCGCACAACGAAATCGGTACCTCCGTAATTCTGACAAAGTCACCCCATGATTGAGTTCGAATATTGGCAGTTGATGCTTTTCCCCTTGTTTTTCGGTCTTGGCTGGGGGGCCGCGCGTATCGATATCCGGCATTTGGTACGGGAGTCGCGGGCACTGCCGCAATCCTATTTCCAGGGTTTGAATTTTTTGCTCAACGAGCAGCCGGACCGGGCCATCGAATCGTTTGTCGAGGCGGTGAAGGTCGATCCTCAAACCATCGAGCTGCATTTTGCGCTGGGCAGTTTGTTTCGTCGCCGTGGCGAAACGGAGCGCGCCATTCGCATGCATCAGCATCTTATAGAACGGGAGGATCTGCGCCAGGATCTGAAACTGCAGGCCATGGCCGAGCTGGGGCAGGACTATCTCAAGGCGGGTCTTCTTGATCGCGCGGAGGAAATTTTCGACAAGCTGCGTCAATCGCCGCTGGCTGAAGATGCCAAACGCAATCTGCTCGAGATCTACCAGCTTGAAAAGGATTGGGAAAAGGCCATCGCCATTGCTTCGGAATTGCCGGATTTCGCTTCGCACAAGGAAATTGCCGAATTTTATTGCGAACTTGCCGCCGCGGAGATCATCCGCTCGCGGCGCGATCTGGCGACGCCTTATTTGCAGATGGCGCTGGAACGCAACCGCAAGTGCGTGCGCGCCAGTCTGCTGCAGGGCGACATCCAGTTTCAGCAGGAACAGTTCGTGGCGGCGATCGAATCCTGGCAGCGAATCGAACAACAGGACCCGCCCTATCTTGCCTTGGTGGCGCAGCGTTTGCTTGAGGCGTTTCGCAAGCTTGATCGACGCGAGGACGGCTTGCAGTTGTTGCGCGGGTATCTGGAACATTACCCGTCACTGGATCTGCTCGATGTGGTTTTCCAACTGGTCATCGAAGGCGATGGACCGGAGGCCGCTTACCGGCTGGTTCGCGACGAGTTGAAACGCAACCCGACCTTGCTGGGTTTCGACAAGCTGCTGGAAGCGCGCTTGCTGGTGGCGCCGCCCGAAAATCGCCCCGATCTCGATCTGGCGAAAGGGATCGTCCAAGGGTACACCCGGCGTCTGGCGCGCTATCGATGCGATAATTGCGGCTTCAAGGCTCGCCAGTTTTATTGGCGCTGCCCTGCTTGCGGTGGCTGGGAAACCTATTCGCCGAAGCGTACCGAAGAGTTCGATCTGACACCTTGAGTAGGGTAGGGGGCCATTTTGCCAGTCATCATGCGTAGCCTCGGGCGCGTCAGCCTGTCGAGCGCCGTTCGCCTTGTCGAGGCTCGCCGCGATGCGGGTCGCTGATCTCTCTTCGACCCGTCTGCTGATCGTCGGCGACGTCATGCTTGATCGCTACTGGTTTGGCGATGTGGCGCGGATCTCGCCGGAGGCGCCGGTGCCGGTGGTCAAGGTGGCACGTTGCGAAGAGCGGCCTGGCGGCGCGGCTAACGTTGCCCGCAATGTCGCCGCGCTTGGGGCGCGGGTCGCCTTGCTGTCGGTCGTTGGTGACGACGAGGCCGGGCACAGTTTGCAGCATCTGCTGGCGTCCAGCGGCATCGATGTCAGCCTGCAAAGAGATGCGGCGGTCAATACCACCGTCAAGCTGCGCGTGATCGGGCGGCAGCAGCAATTGCTGCGCATCGATTTCGAAACCACGCCGTCACACGAGGTGTTGCGCGCCAAGCTCGCTGAATTTACCCGGCGCCTGCCGGATTGCGACGCGGTGATCCTGTCGGACTACGGCAAGGGCGGTTTGGCGCACATCGGCGAAATGATCGGTCTGGCGCGCGCCGCCGGGAAAATCGTTCTGATCGATCCCAAGGGCGACGACTTCTCGAAATACGCCGGAGCCAGCGTATTGACGCCCAATCGCGCGGAGTTGCGCGCGGTGATCGGGCGCTGGCGGGATGAAGACGATCTCGCCTGCAAGGCGGAGAATTTGCGGAGCCAGCTTGGTCTGGACGCGTTGCTGATGACGCGCAGCGAAGACGGCATGTCGCTCTTCCACGCGGGCGGCGCGCTGCACGAGAAGGCGGTGGCCCGGGAGGTTTTCGACGTGTCGGGCGCTGGCGATACGGTCATCGCCACCTTGGCGGCGATGCTGGCGTGCGGGGTCGCCTGGCCGGACGCCGTGCATGTCGCCAACGTCGCGGCCGGCGTCGTCGTCGGCAAACTCGGTACGGCGGTGGTGAGTCGCGATGAGCTCGACGCCGCTTTGAAGTGAGGTAATCATGTATACCATCGTCACCGGCGCGGCCGGTTTCATCGGTTCCAATCTTGTCGAGGCGCTGAATGCGCGCGGGGTGGACCGGATCATTGCCGTCGACAATCTGACGAAAGCCGACAAATTCAAGAATCTGGTCGATTGCGAGATCGCCGATTACATCGACAAGACGGAATTCATCGATCGTCTGCTCGCCGGCGATTTCGACGGCGAGGTTGATGCGATTTTCCATCAGGGGGCCTGCTCGAACACCATGGAGAGCGACGGGCGCTACATGATGGACAATAACTACCGTTATTCGCTAGCACTACTCGATTGGTGTCTGGATCAGGACGTGCCGTTGCTTTACGCGTCCAGCGCGGCCACTTACGGCGGCGGCGGGGTTTTCCGCGAACAGCGCCAGCACGAGGCGCCGTTGAACGTTTATGGCTACTCGAAATTTCTTTTCGATCAAATCGTCCGGCAGCGCTTGGCGGCCGCCGGTTCGTGCCGTTCGCAGGTAGTGGGTTTCCGTTATTTCAACGTTTACGGTCCGCGCGAATCGCACAAGGGTCGCATGGCATCGGTGGCTTTCCATCACTACCACCAGTTTCGCGCCGAGGGCAAGGTCAAGCTGTTCGCGGGCTGCGACGGCTATGTCGACGGCGCACAGCGGCGCGATTTCGTGCATGTCGCCGACGTTGCGCGAGTCAATCTGTTCTTCCTCGATCACCCGGAAAAGTCGGGGATCTTCAATGTCGGCACCGGGCGCGCGCAAACCTTCAACGAACTGGCGGTGGCCAACGTCAATCACTGCCGCGCCCTGACCGGGTTGCCGGCACTGCCTCTGGACGAACTGGTGCGGCAGGGCCTGATCGAATACATTCCCTTTCCCGACGATCTGCGCGGCAAGTACCAGAGTTTCACCGAGGCGGATTTATCCAAGCTGCGGCAGGCGGGCTACGATGCGCCGTTCGCCGCCGTCGAGGAAGGTGTCGCGCAGTATGTTCAATGGTTGAGCCGCCATGGATAAAACGCTCGAAAATCATGTCGGCGACACGCCGCTGGTGCGTTTGCAGCGCTTGCCGGGGGCGGCGGTCGTCGCGCGCGGGAACGTCATTCTCGCCAAACTGGAAGGCAACAACCCGGCCGGCTCGGTCAAGGATCGGCCGGCACTGTCGATGATTTCGCGTGCCGAGCAGCGCGGCGACATCGCGCCTGGCGACACATTGATCGAGGCCACCTCGGGAAACACCGGTATCGCCCTGGCGATGGCGGCGGCCGTGCGCGGCTACCGGATGATTCTGGTGATGCCCGAAAATCAAAGCGTCGAACGCCGGCAGACGATGCGCGCTTTCGGCGCCGAACTGGTGCTCACGCCCAAGGATGGCGGCATGGAGCTGGCGCGCGACGTCGCCGAGAGGCTACGCAACGAGGGGCGTGGGATCATCCTCGACCAGTTCGCCAATCCCGACAATCCGTTGGCGCATTACGAAGGCACGGGTCCGGAACTCTGGCGCCAGACCGATGGGCGGATCACGCATTTCGTCAGCAGCATGGGCACCACCGGCACGATCATGGGTGTTTCCCGGTACCTGAAAGAGCAGAACCCCGGGGTGTGCATCGTCGGTTGCCAGCCGGAAGAGGGCTCGCAGATTCCGGGTATCCGCAAATGGCCGGAAGCCTATCTGCCGGCCATTTTCGACCGCGCGCGGGTCGATCGCGTCGAATCGGTTTCACAAGGCGATGCCGAGGAAATGACGCGCCGTCTGGCACGCGAAGAAGGCATTTTCGCCGGTATCTCCTCGGGTGGCGCGGTGGCGGTGGCCCTGCGCTTGGCCGAAGAACTGGCAAACGCCGTCGTGGTGACCATCGTTTGCGACCGCGGCGACCGCTACCTGTCGACTGGCGTTTTTCCGGCCTGATCGCTGGTAATGAAAGCCGTTCTCGCGTTCGATATCGAAACCATTCCCGATGTCGGGGGTCTGCGTCGCTTGCACGCTCTCGGCGCGGCGCTGTCCGACGACGAGGTGGCCGAACTCGCCTTTCAGCAACGACGCGCCAACAGCGGTCACGATTTTCTGCCGCTGCATTTGCAGCGCGTGGCGGTGATCTCCTGTTTGCTTCGGGTCGGCAACGATCTGCGGGTGTGGTCGATGGCCGAACCCGAGCAGGGCGAGGGCGAAATCATTCAACGTTTTTTCGACGGCGTTGAAAAATACACCCCTCAGATCGTGTCCTGGAACGGCGGTGGTTTCGACTTGCCGGTCCTGCACTATCGTGGGCTGGTTCACGGCGTGAGCGCGTCGCGTTACTGGGACCTCGGCGATGGCGATTATGGCGACAGCCGCGATTTCAAATGGAACAATTACATCAGCCGCTACCACACGCGCCATCTCGATTTGATGGATTTGCTGGCGCTGTATCAGCCGCGCGCCAGCGTGCCGCTGGACGAGCTGGCGAAGCTGATCGGTTTTCCCGGCAAGCTGGGCATGGACGGCAGCAAGGTGTGGCAGGCGTGGCAGGCGGGCAAGGCCGCTGAAATACGCAACTATTGCGAAACCGACGTCGTCAACACCTATCTGGTGTCGGTGCGGTTCCGCCTGATGCGCGGCGAAATCTCGCCGGTCGAATACGACGCCGAAGTGGCTTTCGTGCGCGCCGCGCTGACGAAAATCGGCACGCCGCACTGGCAGGAATTTCTGGCGGCTTGGCCGTAGAGGATTGGCGGCGCGACGATTTCCAGAGCGCCTCGCGGCGGAAGCCGCCGCGAGTGGTCACGAGCTTGTTGGGGAGGGGCATCATGAAACTGCAACGCTGGATATTATCGATCGTCGGGAGCCTGCTGTTGTCCTTTTCCCTGGTGGCGCCGGCGGCCGGCACGCTGGACAAGATCAAGACCGAGAAGTTGATTTCCTTGGGCTATCGCGAATCGTCGATTCCCTATTCCTACGTCGGCGACGACAACCAGCCCTGGGGTTACTCGGTCGATTTGTGTATCAAGGTGGTCGCCGCGCTGGTCAAACAGCTTGGTCTTGACGAGTTGCCGTTGCAATGGCTCCCGGTGACGCCCGAAACGCGAGTCGCCATGCTCAAATCCGGGCAGATCGATATCGAGTGCGGCGCAACCACCAGTACCTTGTCGCGGATGAACGACGTCGATTTCAGTCTGCCGATTTTCGTCGATGGCGGCGGCTACCTCGTGCGCCGTGCCTCCGGAATCAGGCGTTTCGACGATCTTGCCGGCAAGCGGGTGGCGGTGATCGCCGGCACGACGACCGAGCGGGCCATCGTCGACGCGCTGGGGCGGCAAAAAATCGGTTTCGAGCTACTTCGGGTCAGCGATCACCAGCAAGGCATCGGCGCCTTGCTCAAGGGGAAGGCCGACGCCTATGCGGCCGATCGGTCGCAATTGATCGGGTTGGCGCTGGATTCCGGTAACCAGAGCGATTGGTCGCTGGGGCAGGAAACCTTTTCCTACGAGCCGCTGGCGCTGATGGTGCGACGCAACGACGCGAGTTTCCGTCTGGCGGTCAATCGCGAACTGGCGCGTCTGTCGCGTACTCGCGAGATTCATGCCATTTACAACCGCTGGTTCGGTTTCCTGTCGCCGCCGGGGCCGCTGCTGGAAAATCTTTATTTTCTGAACGGCTTGCCAGAGTAGCGCCCGCGTCGCCGCTACGGGCTGTCCCGGTCGTTGGCGACCACGGCTCGATAGGCGTGCCAGGTGGCGTGCCCGATCAGCGGCATGGTGACGATCAGGCCAACGAATAACGTCGCAAAACCGATACCGACCAGCAGCACGATGCATAGCGCCCAAAGCAGCATCGGCCCGGGATTGCGGCCGCAGGCGATCAGACTGGCAATCGCGGCGCTGATCGCGTCGGTTTGGCGGTCGAGCATCAACGGTACGGCGATGACGCTGATCGCGAAAACGAAAATGGCGAAAAAGCCGCCGACGGCGAAATATACCAGCGCGAAATCCGCTTGCTCGAAGGTCAGAACCGTGCGCACCACATCGGCGAATGTCGGCAAGCCGCCAGTAAAAAATAGCGCGAAAACAATGATCGAGGCACGTGCCCAGACCAGCAGGACAACAGCCAACACAGCAGCGAAAAGGCCGAGATTGGCGAGGTTGGGGCGCCAGGCGGCGAGCGTCGGTGCCAGACGCGCGGTTTCGCCACGCTCGATCTGGCGGCTGAGATCGTAAAGGCCGAGAGCCAGGAAAGGTCCGATCAACAAGAAGCCGGTGGTGAGTCCCGCGAACAAGGCATACGCCTTGGAAAATACCAGATGCATCAGCCATCCGCCGGTGGCGAAGCATGCGCCGTAGAACAGACTCGCCAGGCCGCCTCGGCGAAAGTCGCGCCAGCCGGCGCGTAGCCAGCCGGCAATGGCGCCGGCGTCGATTTGGCGGATATCGGGGAGGCGGCTGGCGCGCTTGTCGGTGACGGGTGTCGGATTGTCGTTCATTGACGGACCTCCTGCAGGGGGGGCGCGGCGGGCGTGAGAAACGTTTCGCCGTTGCCCGCCGGAACAGTGGAAGCGTGATGTTCGCGTTGCCCGGCAATGCTAACACGCGGATTCGCTTGACCAAGCGTTCCGCGGTTTGACGCGCCGACTGGTGACGACCGCGCGCGGTCTTGAATCGGCGTGAAAATTCCGCACCGAAATCGCTTGTTTCACTCGGCGGCGCTCTCGCTTACAATCGGGCACGCCAGTTGGCATGGGCGCGACGCGGTCGCGCCGATTCTTTTTCTGCCATCGTCGTTCTCATGCCGACGATCGCGCCAGAGTCATGATTTCCCGCTGTAGGGGTACGGAAAATGGAAAGTTTGTTGTTGTTGGTGGGGCGCTTGGCCGGTTTGGCCGGTCTGTTGTCTTGTCTCGTGGCCGGTATCACCCGTTTGCAGGACAGGTTTTACCTTGGCGGTTTTCAATTGACAACGCTGCTGCATCTTGGCGTTGCGCTTGTGGTCGTCGGATGCTTTTTCCTGTTGTTGGCGCTGACCGCGCGAAGCCGCCGGTAATTTTTCCATTCCGTGCGCGCCATTCCTTTTCATTCCTCCGTTCGTCAGGCACGCCTGCCGCGCCATTCACGGAGGCTTTGCGGTCGGTGGGTCGATGATTTCGCCTCGCCGCCGGCACATTGACTCGGTCAAGCACAGCGAGAAGTCATGACCCACCCGAAAAAGATCGGTTTCGTTTCCCTTGGCTGCCCGAAAGCCCTCGTCGATTCCGAGTTGATTCTCAGCAAACTGCGCGCCGAGGGCTATCTGATCGCGCCTTCCTATGAAGGCGCGGATCTGGTTGTCGTCAATACCTGCGGTTTTATCGACGCCGCCGTCGATGAGTCGCTGGAGGCCATCGGCGAGGCCTTGAACGAAAACGGCAAGGTTGTCGTTACCGGTTGTCTGGGCGCGCGCGAAGAACTCATTCGTCAGGCGCACCCACGGGTCCTGGCCGTCACCGGTCCGCATGCCGCCGACGAGGTGTTGCGGCACGTGCATGCGCATTTGCCGCAGCCGCACGACCCGTTGACCAGCCTGCTGCCGCCGCAAGGCGTTAAATTGACGCCGCCGCATTTCGCCTACCTGAAAATTTCCGAAGGCTGCAATCACGCCTGTACCTTCTGCATCATTCCATCGATGCGCGGCCCGTTGGTCAGCAGGCCGATCGGCGAGGTACTGCAAGAAGCGGAGACGCTGGCCGCGGCGGGCGTGCGCGAATTGCTGGTCATTTCGCAGGACACCAGCGCGTACGGCGTCGATGTCAAATACCGCACCGGCTTTGTCGGGGGCCGTCCCCTCCGAACCCGGCTGCGCGAACTCTGCGAGGCGCTGGCGGAACTGGGAATCTGGGTGCGCCTGCATTACGTCTACCCCTATCCGACGGTGGATGCGCTGCTGCCGCTGATGGCCGAAGGCAAAATCCTGCCTTATCTCGATGTGCCTTTCCAGCATGCCAACGCCCGTATTCTCGGCGCCATGCGGCGGCCGGCGAGCGCCGAAAACAACCTGCAGCGGATCAAGGCGTGGCGCGCCATTTGTCCAGAGGTGACGATACGCAGCACCTTCATTACCGGTTTTCCGGGCGAAACCGAGGCCGAGTTCGAGGAATTGCTGGCTTTCCTCGCCGAAGCGCGCCTGGATCGCGTCGGCTGTTTCGCTTATTCGCCGGTCGATGGCGCGGCAGCCAACGCGTTGCCCGACGCCGTTCCCGAGGCGATCCGCGAGGAACGTCGGCAGCGCTTGATGGAATTGCAGGAGGATATTTCGGCGGAACGGTTGGCCGCCAAGATCGGGCGCGAGATCGACGTGCTGGTCGACGAGGTCGATGAGGAAGGCGTCGTCGCCCGCTCGATGGCCGACGCGCCGGAAATCGATGGGCTGGTCTTCGTCAACGACTATTTCGATGCCGCGCCTGGCGATCTGCTGCGCGTGCGAATTGTTGACGCCGATGAACACGACCTTTACGCCGAGACGGTTGACGATTGAGTCGTGGCGGTTCAGTGAAAATTCCGGCTGCTCGTCGGCAGACGGCCGAGGAGCGGCGAGAGATCGACCAGGCGCTTGGCGACCAGATGGACGACTTCGCCAGCGCGCTGAACCTGCCCGAAAACGCCGAGTAGCCGCGCACCGAGCAATTCCCGGCGCTGCCTTTCGACCAGCCGGGCATGGACCACGATGTTGGCCAGGCCGGTTTCATCCTCCAGTGTGACGAAAACGATGCCGCTGGCCGTGCCTGGCCGTTGCCGGCAGGTGACGATGCCGGCGGTGCGCAGCAGTTGCCGATCGGCGGCTTGCCGTAGTTCGCCGGCGGCGGCGAAGCGCTGCGCCGCCAGTCGGGGACGCAGCAGCACGAGCGGATGCTGGCCGAGAGTCAGGCCGCTGCTGGCATAATCGGCGACCAGATCGTCCGCCTCCGACGGCGCTGCCAGCTCGGCGTCCTCCTCCGGCACCACGCTGTCGCGCAACAAATCGGCTTGGAACGAAACACCGCTGGCGATCCAGGCGGCTTGCCGGCGGTGACCGGCGAGTCCGGACAGCGCGCCGGCGGTCGCCAGAAGGTCGAGTTCCCGTTGTGCCAGCCGCGCGCGTGTCGCCAGATCGGCGACGCTGGTGAAAGTTTGTTGGCGGCGGGCGTCGACCAGGCGCGCGGCGGCGCTGGCCGCGAAGCCGGCGATGCTGTGCAAACCCAGCCGGACCGCCGGGGCGCCCGTTGCCAGTTCATTTTCGAGGCGTGCTTCCCAGTCGCTGGCCTCGACGGCGACCGGATGGACCGCCACGCCGTGGCGGCGCGCATCCTGCACCAGTTGCGACGGCGAATAAAAACCCATCGGTTGGCTGTTGAGCAGCGCGCAGAGAAACGCCGCCGGGTGATGGCGTTTCAACCAGGCCGATACGTAGACCAGCAGGGCGAAGGAGGCGGCGTGCGATTCGGGGAAGCCGTATTCGCCGAAGCCGCGGATCTGCGCGCAAATCCGCGCGGCGAAATCCCGCGGGTAGCCGCGCTCGCGCATGCCGGCGATCAGTTTTTGTTCAAACGGCTCAAGACCGCCCTTGCGTCGCCAGGCGGCCATCGCACGGCGCAGACGGTCGGCTTCGCCAGGAGTGAAACCGGCGGCGACCACCGCCAGTTCCATCACCTGCTCCTGGAATATCGGCACGCCGAAGGTACGGCCAAGCACGGCGGCGATTTCCGGACGCATCGCCTCGATCGCTTCTTGGCCGTGCCGGCGGCGCAGATAGGGGTGAACCATGTCGCCCTGGATCGGGCCGGGTCGTACCAGCGCCACTTCGATCACCAGATCGTAAAAATTGCGTGGCCGCAGGCGCGGCAGCATGGCCATCTGAGCCCGCGATTCGATCTGGAAAACGCCGATGGTGTCGGCGATGCAGAGCATGTCATAGACGGCCGGGTCTTCCGGCGGAATGTCCTCGATCCGGCGACCGACCAGATCGAGGGCGCGGTGAATCGCCGACAACATTCCCAGGGCGAGCACGTCGATTTTCAGCAGCCCGAGAGCGTCCAGATCGTCCTTGTCCCACTGGATGACGGTGCGTTCCGGCATCGCGGCGTTTTCGATCGGCGCCAGCCGGGCCAGCGGACCGCGTGAAATGACGAAGCCGCCGACGTGCTGCGACAGATGTCGCGGAAAGCCGCGCAGCGATTCGGCCAGGGTCAGCCATTTGGCGACCCGTGGCGCCGCCGGGTCGAGACCGACCGCGGCCAGGCGGGCCGGCAATTGTTCGCGCCGGTCCCACCATGCCAGGGAAGCGCTCAGCGCGTCGATTTGCGCCGTGTCGAAGCCGAGGGCGCGGCCGGTGTCGCGTAGCGCGCCACGGGTGCGATAGGTGATCACCGTGGCCGTCAACGCGGCGCGTTGGCGCCCGTATTTGGCGTAGAGGTACTGGATGACCTCCTCGCGACGCCCGTGCTCGAAGTCGACATCGATATCGGGCGGCTCGCCGCGCTCGCGTGAAATAAAGCGTTCGAACAGCAATTGCGAGCGCGCCGGATCGACTTCGGTGATTCCCAGTGCGTAACACACCGCCGAGTTGGCCGCCGAGCCGCGCCCCTGACAGAGAATCTGGCGGCGGCGGGCAAAATTGACGATGTCGTAGACGGTCAAAAAATAGGGTTCGTAGGCGAGTTCGCCGATCAGTTGCAGTTCATGCCGCACACGTTCCCGGACTGTCGTCGGCACGCCGCCGGGATAACGGCGACGCAAGCCTCTTTCCACCTCGGCGCACAGAAAGGAGGTCGCCGTCTGGCCATGCGGGACGACTTCGTCGGGGTATTCGTAGCGCAGTTCGTCGAGAGTGAAATCGCAGCGCTCGGCGATTCGCCGTGTTTCGGCCAGCAGTGCCGGCGGGTAGAGACGCGCCAGCCGCAGGCGCGTGCGCAAGTGGCGTTCGCCGTTGGCGAAAAGGGCGTGGCCGGCGGCAAAAACGGTGTTCTTGAGACGGATCGCGGTCAACAGATCCTGCAACGGGCGGCGGGCGCGCCGGTGCATGTGCGCGTCGCCGGCGGCGACCGCTGGTAGACCGCTGGCTTTGGCCAGTTCGAGCAATCTCGCCAGACGACCGGCGTCGTCGGGCCCGCAATGCAGTTCGACCGCCAGCCAGCAACGGCCGGGAAAGCGCGCCGCCAGCCAGCGGCCGTCCGCCGCCGTGGCGTCCTCTGCCGGTACCCAGAGCGCCAGACAGTCGGGAACGGCGCCGCTGCCCGGTAAGGCGCCGGCGGCGATGTTTTCGAGATCGTGGCGGCACAGGCGGTACTCGCCTTTGGCGGAGCGTCTGCGCGTCAGCGTGATCAATGCCGACAGATTGCCGTAACCGGCACGGTTTTGTGCCAGCAAGACCAGGCGGCAAACGCTGCCGCACGCCTTGCTGGCAGCGGCGTGGGTGGAAAAATCGGCGCGGAACTCGGCGCCGATCAGCAATTTCAGGCCACAGGCCGCCGCGGCCTTGTGCGCGCGGACCACGCCCGCCAGGGACGCTTCGTCGGTGATCGCCAGCGCGCTGTAGCCAAGCGCCTGCGCGTGTTCCACCAGTTCTTCCGGGTGCGAGGCGCCGCGCAGGAAGGAAAAGTTCGAGCAGCAATGCAGTTCGGCATAGTCGGGCAGGGCGTTCGGCATGGTGATATACTGTTTTTATGTACAGTATATCACCATGCCGGCAGCCGTGCCGAAATTCTTATTGCTGCTTGAGATCGAGCTGCGACAGGTCGATCCGCTTCCGGGCACCCCGGAAACGCAGCCACAGTTTGCGGGCGAGGTGTTTGGCGAGCAGGCCGGCGGGCATTCGCAGCCAGTGCGCGCGGGCGTAAAGCAGCCAGCGCGCCAGGGCTGCCCGGCGGGAAGGGTAGTCCGGGTGCCCAGGCAACAAGGCAAGGTCGATCAGGCGGGCCATCAGTGCCCGGACGGGCCAGATTGGCGCGGCGTCCTTGAGGTGTTGCAATACCGACGCGGGGATCGGCGTCGCGAAAAGGGCTTGCGCATGTGTCAGGCCGTAGTACAGCGGGCGCTCGAAACCCAACTCGCGCGCCCGTGGCGGCAGATTGTCCCAAAAACCGGGCTGTTGGCCGAAGTGGCCGAGCAAGTCATGCACATCGATCAAATCGCGGAGCCGCAATCCCTCGTCGGGATCGCCTTCCAGGAAGAGGTGCACCAGAGCATGCAGCACCATGTCGGCGGGCGCGAGAACCCGCAGGCGCGGATCGGCCAAGGGTCTGGCGGCGGCGAATAATGTGGCCGGGTTGGAGTCCAGGCGGCTGGTTTTTGGCAGCAAGCGATGATGAATGTCGATTTCGGTTCCGCGTTCCTGATGACGGAGCGGCGGAATCTCATGCATCCATACACGGTAATACCGATCGTCGTAAGGATCGATCTGCGTTCGGAACCAGCCGACTTCGAGCAGCCGGGCCTCGATTTCACCCAGTCGTTCCTCCGGAACCAGCAGGTCGACATCGGCAAAGATGCGGCCGCGCGCCGGCGGCAAGTCGGCGAGGAGATAACCCGTGCCTTTCAGCAGGATCAGCGGCACATCGCTGCCCTTGAGCGCCCAAAGAAGGCGGTTTACCTCCCAACTCACCAGCGTCTTTCGATGCGCGATCACGTTGCCGGCCGCGCGCAAATGCTTGGCCGCGCGAGGTGGAATCCGGCCGAGCAAATCCCCGCGGGCAAGGTCGGATTCGATGCGTCCCAGAACTCTGACGCGGCGGGCGACGCGTAACAGCAGTTCCCAGTCGGCGGGGGGCAAGGTGGGCAGGTTTTCCGGCGTTTTGATGGCGTCGAGCAAAAGCCGGTGCGCGCGCCGGATCTGGGCGTTCATGTCACGCATCGACGCGCCCGCTCAGGTCGTCGAGCGCGGCGATCGCCTCGTCGAGTTTCGAATAACTCAGTGAAAAGCAATCGCAGCTACGCACCATGTCGATGACCAGCTGAAACGCGGTCTGGTCGAGCACTTCATAATTGAAGGCGTTACTGGCAACCATCAGAAAAGCCTGGCTTTTGGGTATTTCCGTCAGCGTCAAGGGCGCGTCGGCGATCCAGCGCGGGAACACCAGCCAACGCGGTTTGGCGGTTTCCTGTGCTCGCCGGATGCTATCCTCCGGCGGCTGGACATGCACCACCGTACCCTTGCGGGTTTCCAGGAAGGCCGGCCCCATGACCGCTTCCGGTCGGAAGCGCCTGATGACCTTGATCGACTCGTTTTTTAGCGGAATCACACGCGGCAGCGGCAACAACAGGCCGTCTTCCGGCCGCACCAGACCGAATTCATCGGACAGCAACCGCCATCCAGAGTGAACCAACGCGGTACACAACGTGGATTTGCCGTCGCCGGGTGAAGCGGGGAACAGAATGGCGTGTCCGTCGCGCTCGACGCCCGCCGCGTGCAGCATCAACAGATGGTGCGAGCGCGTCGCGACGCACCAGTTGATACCCCATTCCAGCGCGGGAAAAGCGTGCTCAACGGTATACGGCGCGAAAGGGAAATGTCCATCGACGGCAAAGCAGGCCTGCCGGCGAATCCAGCCGCGTAACCCGCGCGGACGCGTGATCTGGACGTGAAAATCGCTGATTTCCTGCGCTTCGAACAGCGGGTACGGAGCGTAAAGCCGATGCGCAACCGACGTGAACGTTTCCAGATCGGAACGAATACGCAAATTGAAGGGGCCAAAGCGGATCGGCAGGCCATGCCTTGCCACGCACCGTTCAAAATCCGCAATAGACAGGTCGGCAACGATCATCGAGCAACAATCGGCTCGTCGTCGAAATCGATCAACCCCAGTTCCTCGAGCCGCACCACGGCGAAGGTGAATTCTTCCGTTTCGAGTTCGCCAATGGAAAGACCGAGAGCCGTTTCTGTCCGCTCTCTTAAAGACACCATCGACAACGGTTCCGTTTTCAGGCAGGCGATGATCGTCGCCGAGGTTTCGTTAAAAACGTGCGTCTCGGTGGATGAAGGTTGATAGACGAAATACAGTTCGTCGCACTTCTGCCAGATCAGGCGCGTGCCGGCCGGAAGCAGGAGCATTGGATTTTTTTTGATCGCACAAAAACGGCCAGTGGGGATACGCCGAGCAACATCTCTCTCATTCCAACCCAGATGTCGCTAGTTTATAGCGGTTCGTGCGAAGGGTGTGTCAAACACCCTGACGAAGTGTCACTGTGCGGTTTCGGTCACGGGCACTGCCGGAGTCGATTCAGTCTCGAATGTTCGACAGCCGGCTAGCGATAGAAAATAAAGAAAGTTTTAAACAATGGATGCGGCGGAGTGCGAGCTAAGGATCGCCATGTTACCCGTGTAGTAGCCGCCAGTCGGTTTGTCGCAACGATATAAACCGCCACCGACCGAAGTCACGGGAATTTTCGTTTCGGTGTGCGTGACGATTTTTGTCGTACCCGTGAGCGGCGCACCTGGGCAAATATCCGCTTCGGGGATACAAACATCGGAACTGCTGGAGGTTGTGAAATTTCCGCTGGCCGGGATGTTCACGATTTTGGCGCCGGTGCAAGAAGCGGCTGCCAGTGCGCCGCTCCGCAAGGTCAAAACCAACGGCGCGAAAGCCACCGCGCCGCGGACCAAATTGCGCCGACGCAGATCAGCGGACGAGATTCCAGGCCCGCTTACCACGTTTTCGTCTCGAGATACTTCCATCGATGCGGATTCTTTGCCCATAGTTTTAATAGTTTTCATCATTGATGTTGCTCCACATGGCTGCGAACTTTATCGAAACATTTCGGTACCACCAGATCTCGGCGCATCATCACTTCGACTTCAGTACCGGCCCATGGATTCTAGTTTTCAGAATAGGAATAGCGCGTGCATTTCGTCACGTTGTCGGCCTGAAAAGCGGCTGGAAGTCTATTTCCAGTATTTTTCCGTTCCGAGTTTCGCCTGTTGTTATTATAAGCAATAATTATGCCAAAAATTCAATTCACAAAAAAATCAACTAAATTATTCGGTTGTTGAAAATCGGCAAACTTTCGACGGAGTGGAGAGATGAGGGTGTAAAAGAAACCGACACTTTGAATGCTGCTATATGACGGGTTTCTGCAATTTGTCCGGACGGAATTATGCCAACTCGCTTCGCAGGTGGAAAGCTCAGAGCTTCAGGCGTTCGAGAAGTTCGGTTTCCAGCTTGATGCGGCTGGCGGAGTTGCCGAGGTCGCCGCCGCTGATCAGAAAGGTGTCCTCGACCCGCTCGCCGAGGGTCGAAATCTTGGCCGTGTGCAGGTTGGCGCCGTGCGCCGCCAGTGCCATGGCAATGGCGTAAAGCAGCCCGGGACGATCGGCGGCGCTAATCGAGAGTACGTAGTGCAGGCCTTTTTCGTCCGGCTCGATGGTGACTGCCGGCTGGATTGGAAAGTGCTTGACTTGCCGCGAAATACGTCCCCCGCCGGGGGCTTCCGGTGGCGTTTGGCGTAGCAGACGCGAGTGTAACTCGTGCTCGATGTAGCTGATCATGGCGCGGTCGCTGCCGCGGTCGCTGAGATCGAGAAGCATGAAGCTGTCCAGGGCATAACCATGCCGAGTGGTGTGTATTTTCGCGTCGACGATGGTGTAGCCGGCACGGCTGAAGAAGCCGACGACGCGCCCGAACAGGTCTCGCTGGTCGCGGGTATAGATCATGACCTCCAGCCCTTCGCCTTGCGGATTGACCCGCGCTTTTACCACGGGTTCCTCGATACGGGTGCGGTAGTGCAGTGCGCGCGTGTGCCAGGCGATCTCCTCGGCGGAGTGGCGCAGGAAATACACCGCGTCGAGTTGTTTCCACAGCCGTTCCTGAACCGTGTCGGGGAGGGCGAAATAACGTAACAAACCTAACGCCTGCTGCTGCCGTTCCTCTATCAGGCCCTGTTTTACCGGTGCTTGCCCGCCGGATAGCAGGGTGCGACAGGTGCTTCTGAAAAGTTGCTCGAGAAGTTGTCCTTTCCAGGTATTCCAGACTTTTGGGCTGGTGCCACGAATGTCGGCGACGGTGAACAAGTACAGCGCCGTGAGATGCCTTTCGTCGCCGACGGTGGCGGCAAAAGCACAAATCACGTCGGGATCGGCGATGTCCTGTTTTTGGGCCACATTGGACATCAGCAAATGTTGGCGAACCAGCCAGACGACAAGCTCGGTGTCGGTGGCATCGAGGCCGTGGTCCGTGCAGAATATTTCGGCATCGACGGCGCCGAGTTTGGAGTGGTCGCCGCCGCGCGCCTTGGCGATGTCGTGGAACAGTGCGGCGATATAAAGCACCCAGCGATTGGGGAAGCCTTCCATCAATTCGCTGCACAATGGGTATTCGTGCGCGAATTCGGCGGCCAGGAAACGACGCAGGTTGCGTAGCACTTGCAGGATATGCTGGTCGACGGTGTAGATGTGAAACAAGTCATGCTGCATTTGACCGACGATCTTGCCGAAATTCGGTAGATAGCGGCCCAGAACGCCGAATTGGTTCATTCGCCGAATTTCATGCAGCACGCCTCGTGGTTGCTGAAAAATGTCGATGAAGCGGGCGCGATTTCGCGGTGACCGGCGGAAGTCGTCGTCGATCCGCGTGCGGGCGTGCCACAGGGCGCGCAAGGTTTTTGCGGTCATTCCCTGAAGTTCCGGATGTTTCTGCATCAACAGGAACGCTTCCAGCATCAGTCCCGGTTCCCTGTCGAAAACGCTGTCGTCGACCACGTCGAGCAGGTCATGCATGTTCTGGAAGTTTTCGTCAATCGGAAGTGGCGGCAAATCCGGCGGGGGGGAAATCGCGGCGCCGATGTTCAGTAACAGTATGGTATTGATTTGCGTGACGTCTTTTGCCGTTCGGTAGTATTTCTGCATCAGGCGTTCGCTGGCGCGACGGGTTGCCGTTGCTTGATAACCCATTTGTTCGGCCAGTGCCGTTTGATAGTCGAATAGCAGGCGATCTTCGCGGCGACCGGCGTGCAGATGCAAACGGGTGCGTAATTGCTGTAGGAAGGCAACGCTGCGCCGCAAGGTTTCCTCTTCTTCGGCGGTGATGAAGCCGTGGCGCGCGAGATCTTCCCAGGTTTGGCCGTAACCGGCGGCGCGCGCGATCCACAGGATCATGTGCAAGTCCCGCAAGCCACCGGGAGCTTCCTTGCAATTGGGCTCCAAACTATACGGCGAGTGCTGGAAGCGCAAATGGCGTTCGTCCTGCTCCTTGCGCTTTGCTTCGAAAAAAGCACGCGGATCAATGTTTTTCTGTCTTGCGACGATGAATTCTTGGAACAGCGCCGCATTTCCGGCGAGCAGCCGCGCTTCCAGCAAGGCGGTTTGTATCGTCAGGTCGTCGGACGCCGCTTGGCAGCATTCGTCGACGGTGCGCACGCTGGGCGCGACTTCCAGACCGATGTCAAAAAAAAGAGCGACGGCCTGTTCCAGTTTTTCCGTCAAGCCTTCGTCGGGAGACGCCGGCAACAGCAACAGCAGATCGACGTCCGACGCCGGGTAAAGTTCGCCTCGTCCGTAGCCACCGACCGCCACCAAAGCCAGCGAGGCGGGCAAGGCCAGCGCCTGCCACAAATCGCGAAATACGTCGTCAATGAGTTGGCAGCGCTCGCCCAATAGTCGCGAAGCGTCTCCTTCGGCAAGATAGTGTTGCCGAATAGCCGCTTGTCCGGCTTGTAACGCGGGTTTGTATCGGCCGATAAGCGCGGTGCGGTCCAGGCAGGCGTCAGGCATCACGTCGCGCCAATCCAGTCGGGTTTTTGGCGGCTACCAGCCGATGTGGTCAAGACTTCATAACCTGTTTCGGTGACCAGAATGGTGTGTTCCCACTGCGCCGACAGACTGTGATCCTTGGTGACGATGGTCCAGCCGTCGGCCATGGTCTTGATGGCCGCTTTTCCGGCATTGATCATCGGTTCGATGGTGAATACCATGCCGGCCTCCAGACGGATGCCGGTGTGCGGTCGACCATAGTGAAGCACTTGCGGTTCTTCATGGAATTTCGCGCCGATACCGTGCCCGCAAAATTCGCGAACAACGGAGTAGCCCGATTGTTCGGCGTGACGTTGGATGGCGTGGCCGACGTCGCCGAGATGGGCGCCGGCTCGAACCCGGGTAATGCCCAGCCAGAGGCATTCAAAGGTCACTTCGCACAGTCGCTTCGCTTGCAGCGAAGTTTCGCCAACGTGATACATCCGGCTGCTGTCGCCGTGGTAGCCGTTTTTGATGACCGTGACGTCGAGATTGACAATGTCGCCATTCCGCAGCTGGCGCTCGCCAGGAACACCATGGCAAACCTGGTGGTTGATCGAAGAGCAAATCGATTTCGGGTAGGGCTGATAGCCTGGTGGAGCGTAATTCAATGGTGCGGGAATGCTCTGTTGCACATTGACCATATAGTCGTGACAGAGGCGGTCGATTTCGTCGGTGGTGATTCCAGCTTGAACATAAGGCGTAATGTAATCAAGAACCTCGGCCGTCAGTTGGCCGGCGACACGCATGGCCGCGATCTCGTCAGGGGTTTTCAGTGAAATGCTCATGCGATGGTATCGGTACCGGAGGGAGTGGAAGAAAAAACGAAAAGAGCGACTCGACGCCGGAGGCGAACTTCGAAGACCGGGCGCCGCTGCCCTGGCGCGCAATCAGTCAAAGACTGTACCAAGAACTCAGGAAGTGGCTTGGGAATTGAAATTTCGAGCTTCTTAATGGTACCATGGCGGACTTTTGCTGGCTCGCGCCAGCGAATTTGATCACGCGTCCCAACGACGCGTGGGGCGCTCCCGCCAGGGGCGTCTTATTACGCACATTCGCCTGTTCAAGGGTGTCCGCCGTCGAAACGAGGCGGGCTGTAGCTGGGCGAATGGTGGTCCAACCCTGATAGGAAAGTCAAAACGCATGTCTACAACGATGCGACAGATGCTTGAGGCCGGTGTCCATTTCGGCCATCAAACACGATTTTGGAACCCAAAAATGGCGCCGTACATTTTTGGCGCCCGCAACAAGATTCATATCGTCAACCTCGAAAAGACGCTGGCCAAATATAACGAAGCGATGAGCTTCGTTCGCAAGCTGTCGGCCAACAAAGGCAACATCCTGTTTGTTGGCACCAAGCGGCAAGCTCGCGAAATCATGGCCGAGGAGGCCACTCGCTGTGCCTCGCCTTTTGTCGAACAGCGTTGGCTGGGCGGCATGTTGACCAACTTCAAAACCATTAAACAGTCGACCAAGCGATTGAAAGAAATGGAGAGTATGTGCGAAGACGGTTCGCTTGACCGGCTTGGCAAAAAAGAGGCTTTGATGCTGACGCGCGAACTCGACAAGATGCACAAGTCGATCGGCGGCATCAAGGAAATGGCCTCGTTACCCGATGCGTTGTTCGTGATCGACGTCGGCTATCACAAGATCGCCATTACCGAAGCCAACAAGCTTGGCATTCCGGTTGTGGCCGTGGTGGATACCAATCATTCGCCGAACGGTGTCGATTATGTGATTCCCGGTAACGACGACTCCTCGCGCGCGATCCGTCTTTACGCCCGTGGCGTGGCGGATGCCGTGCTCGAAGGGCGTAGTCAGTTTGTTGAAGAAATTCTCGATGCCGTGTCCGGCGACGAATTTATCGAGGAAGCGGGCGACGAGTGACGGCGGCGCTGCAATTTGTCGCCGGAAAAAGGGTGGCGACCGATTGGCCGCGAGCTGTCTGAATGTGTTCAGTAATAAGGCGCGGCCGGGGCTTCCGGCCGCGTTTGTGAGTGGAGAATGAAATGGCGGCAATTACCGCGAACATGGTCAAGGAACTGCGCGAGAGAACCGACGCGCCAATGATGGAGTGCAAGCGCGCGCTGGCGGAAGCCGATGGCGACATGGGCAAGGCGGAGGAAATTCTCCGTGTCAAGCTTGGCTCGAAAGCCAGCAAGGCGGCGACCCGGATCACGGCTGAAGGTGTCGTGGCGATTCAGCGTACGGCGGACGGCGCGCTTGGGTCGTTGATCGAAATCAATTGCGAAACGGACTTCGTCGCCAAAAACGACGATTTCCTGAAACTCGCTGGCGACTGCGCCGCCTTGGTCGCCGACAACAATCCGGCCGATGTCGCCGCCTTGTCGGCGCTGCCGCTTGGTGAGGGTACTGTCGAATCGACGCGCACGGCTCTCGTCGGCAAAATCGGCGAGAACATGTCCATCCGCCGTTTCGTCCGCATTGAAGCGCAAGGAAAGCTGGCCTCGTATATTCACGGCGGCGCCAAGATCGGTGTCCTGGTGGATTGCATCGGCGGTGACGATCAGTTGGGCAAGGACTTGGCGATGCATATCGCTGCCACCAAACCGAAGGCCCTGGATGCAACGGGTGTGGCTGCCGATCTGATTGAAAGCGAGCGACGCATTGCGATCGAAAAGGCGCGAGAAGCCGGCAAACCGGAAGCAATGATTGAAAAGATCGCCGATGGTTCAGTGCAGAAATTCCTCAATGAGGTTACCCTGCTTGGGCAGGTGTTCGTCAAGGCCGAAGACGGCAAGCAGACGATTTCGCAGTTACTCAAGGCCAAGGGTGCGTCGGTTGCCGGCTTCACGTTGTTCGTCGTTGGCGAAGGCTTGGCCAAGCGGTCCAACGATTTCGCCGCCGAGGTGGCCGCCCAGGCCGCGGCCGCGCAAAAGTAGCCATATGTAATCGACGACGACTCATCGTCTTGACCGAAAAAGGAGACTGACACCCATGTCCGACAACGTGCCGCGATACAAACGTATCCTGCTCAAGATTTCAGGCGAAGCCCTGATGGGTGGCGATGCTTACGGGATCAACCGGCAAACCATCTCCGAAATCGTCGCGGAGATCAAGGTGATTGTCGATATGGGTGTGCAGGTCGGCGTGGTTATCGGGGGGGGGAACATCTTCCGTGGTGTCGCCCCCGCCGCTACCGGCATGGATCGCGCTCAAGCGGACTACATGGGCATGTTGGCGACGGTCATGAATGGTTTGGCGCTGCACGATGCCATGCGTGCCGCTGGTATGACCTCCCGGGTGCAATCGGCCTTGAATATCGAGCAGGTGGTTGAGCCTTACATTCGCGGCAAGGCCATTCGTTACCTCGAACAAGGGCGTACGGTCATCTTCGCCGCCGGTACCGGCAATCCTTTTTTTACCACCGATACCGCTGCCGCCTTGCGTGGTGCTGAAATAGGTGCTGAAATTGTTCTCAAGGCGACCAAGGTCGACGGCATCTACTCGGCGGATCCCAAAAAGGACCCGCACGCCACCCGCTATGATCGAATCAGCTTCGACGAGGCGATCGCACAAAATCTCGCGGTCATGGATGCGACGGCTTTCGCACTCTGCCGTGACCAGAAGTTGCCGATCAATGTCTTTTCCATCTTCAAACCGGGTGCGTTGAAGCGCGTTACCCTGGGTGAAAAAGAAGGCACGTTGGTCTATTGCTGACGGAGATTTCGATGTCCATAGCTGAAGTGAAGAAGGTCGCCGAACACAAAATGCAGCGAACCCTTGAGACGCTCAAGGTCGATCTGGCCAAGGTCCGCACCGGTCGCGCGCATACCGGTCTGCTGGATCATGTGCAGGTTGAATACTACGGTTCTCTCGTGCCAATCAACACTGTCGCCAATGTCACCTTGATCGACGCGCGCACGCTCGGGGTTCAGACTTGGGAAAAGGGCATGGCGGCAAAAGTCGAGAAAGCCATTCGCGATTCCGATCTGGGCCTCAATCCGGCGACACAGGGTGAGTTGATCCGAGTGCCGATGCCACCGTTGACGGAAGAGCGGCGGCGCGATCTGATCAAGGTCGTGAAGGGCGAAGGCGAGGGCGCGAAGGTGGCGGTACGCAATTTGCGGCGCGATGCCATCGCTACGCTGAAAGAAATGCTCAAACACAAGGAGTGCTCCGAGGACGACGAGCATCGCGCCCAGGATGAAATTCAGAAGCTTACCGATCGCTATGTTGCGGAAGTCGATAAGCAGCTCAGTCACAAGGAAACCGAGCTGATGGCCATTTAGCCGTCACCGAAAGATCAATCATCATGGCGCTTTTCGCCAGTTCGACTCGAGATGTTCCGACCATATCGGCCGTGCCTCGGCATGTGGCGATCATCATGGACGGTAACGGACGGTGGGCCAAGAAGCGCTTGTTGCCTCGTTTTGCCGGCCATCGTCGCGGTGTCGAGACGGTTCGTGCAACGGTCAAGGGATGCCTGGAACGAGGCATCGAATACCTGACACTTTTTGCCTTCAGCTCTGAAAATTGGCGGCGTCCGCAAGAGGAAGTCTCCTTGTTGATGCAGCTTTTCGTGCGCGCGCTGAAAGAAGAAGTCACCCGACTTGATCGCAATGGTGTGCGTTTGCGCGTGGTTGGCGATTTGACGCGCTTCGATCCGGATCTGCAGGCCTTGATTCGTTCGTCCGAGCAGCGCACAGCCGCCAACAACCGATTGATTCTGACCGTCGCCGCCAATTACGGCGGGCGCTGGGACATGTTGCAAGCGGTCAACAAGATGCTGCTCGGCGATCCAGAGAAGCGTGTGCCGTGGACGGAAAACGATCTCACCCCGTATTTGTCGATGAGTTACGCGCCGGAGCCGGATTTGTTCATCCGTACCGGTGGCGAACAGCGGATCAGCAATTTCCTACTTTGGCAACTCGCCTATTCGGAGTTGTACTTTACAGACGTGTTATGGCCGGAATTCGACGAAGCGGCTTTTGACGGAGCGCTTACCTGGTATCGCCAGAGGGAGCGTCGCTTTGGCCGAACGAGCGAGCAACTGGAAGCCGGCGCGCCAACTGTCTTGCCGCAGGGTTGTGTCTAGATGCTCAGGACGCGGGTCATCACTGCGGCCATTCTTTTCGTAGCATTTTTCTGCGCGCTTTTCTATTTGCCTCCGGTGGCGTGGTTGCTGTTCGTCACCGCGGTACTTGCCGTGGCGGCTTGGGAGTGGGGGGCGCTGATGCGTCTCGGTGGCATGACTCGGATCGCGCTGTCACTCCTGCTGGCGGTGTTGTGCGCGGGGATCGGCATTCTCCAGCCGGCGGCGGTCGGTCTGGGAACGGAAAGTGAATTCAGGGCTGCCGCATGGCGTCTCGGTGCCTGGTTTTTCCTGCCGGCTACCTTTTTTTGGGTGGCCATCGTTCCGGTCTGGCTGAACAAGCGCTGGTCTTTAGCGACACCGGTGCTTGGTTTGGGCACTGGCTTGCTATTGCTGATGCCGGCCTGGCTGGCGCTGCTGCAATTGCGACAGGCGGGACCCACTCTCCTTTTGGCGGTCATGATGATCGTCTGGCTGGCGGATACCGGTGCATATTTCGCCGGGCGTCGTTTTGGCAAGCACAAGCTGGCGCCTGCCATCAGCCCTGGAAAGACCTGGGAGGGCGCGATTGGCGGCGGCATCGCCGTGGTCGCCTATGGTTTTTTGATGTCCTCGAAGCTTCCGGCGGTATTGACGGAAAACAGTCTGTTGCTGCTGTTGCTACTGGTGGCGGTGACGGCAATCAGCATTATCGGCGACTTGTTCGAGTCGCTACTCAAACGTCAGGCCGGTTTGAAGGACAGCAGCGCTATTTTGCCCGGCCACGGTGGCATGCTCGACCGGATCGACAGTCTGACCTCAACCTTGCCGTTTGTCGCCATGATCTGGTTGATGGCGACATCCAGATGAGTTTGTCGGCGAACGTGCAAAATTTGACGATTCTGGGATCGACAGGATCGATCGGCGTCAACACTCTCGACGTGGTGCGGCGCCATTGCGGGCGCTACCGGGTGGTTGCGCTTTGCGCTCACCGGCAGGTCGACCGCCTGTTCGCGCAGTGCCTCGAATTTCAGCCACGCCATGCCGTTGTCGGCGATCCTTTGTTGGCGGAGACATTGGCCAGCCGTTTGAAAGCTGCCGGATGCGCCACGGCCGTCGCGCATGGTCCGGCGGCACTGGTTCGCATGGCGGAACTGCCCGACGTCGATGTGGTGATGGCCGCCATCGTCGGTGCCGCCGGTCTGCCATCGACGTTGGCGGCGGCGGTCGCCGGCAAGAAAATCCTGCTGGCCAACAAAGAGGCCTTGGTGATGGCCGGGGCGGTGTTCATGCGCGCTGTCCGCGACAATGGCGCTACTCTGCTGCCGATCGATAGCGAGCACAACGCCATTTTTCAGTCCCTGCCCAGGGATTATGCCGGCGACCCGACGGCGAGCGGAGTGCTCGGTTTATGGCTCACCGCCTCGGGAGGCCCGTTTCGCGCCAGGACCGTCGCCGATCTGGTCTCGGTCACACCCGAGCAGGCCTGTGCGCATCCAAACTGGGTGATGGGCCGGAAAATCTCGGTCGATTCGGCGACCATGATGAATAAAGGTCTGGAGCTTATCGAAGCGCATTGGCTGTTCAATGTTCCCGCCGAGAAGATTCAGGTGGTGATTCACCCACAAAGTATCGTGCATTCGCTGGTTCAATATGCCGACGGTTCGGTCATCGCCGAATTGGGCAATCCAGACATGCGCACGCCAATTGCTCATGCGCTGGCCTACCCGCACCGTATCGCTGCCGGGGTCGCTCCGCTGGATCTGTTTCAGGTGGCGTCCTTGCAATTCGAGCCGCCCGACCTGCAACGCTTTCCGTGTCTGGCGCTTGCCTATCGCGCGCTGCGCGACGGCGGGAGTGCATCGGCGACGCTCAACGCCGCCAACGAAGTGGCGGTGCAAGCCTTTCTTGATCGGAAAATCGGATTTACCGCGATTCCCCGTGTTAGCGCCGAGGTAATGGACCGTATTCCGGCCGGTGTGGCGCTTGAATCGCTGGCGGACGTTCTGGAAGCCGATCGCCGTGCGCGCGACATGGCGGCGCATTGCATGACCAAGCTGGCACGGAAATGACTAAATTCTTGTTTTACTTGTCTGCTTTCGCCTTGGTATTGGGGGTGCTGATTGTTTTTCACGAATTGGGACACTACCTCGCCGCTCGCCGCCTGGGGGTAAAGGTCTTGCGTTTTTCGATCGGTTTCGGGCGGCCGCTGTGGTCCAGGCGCTTGGGGAGGGATGGCACCGAATGGGCGATTGCCGCCTTTCCACTGGGCGGCTACGTCAAGATGCTCGACGAACGCGAAGGCCCAGTGTCCACCGAAGAACTGTCTCGCAGCTTCAACAGACAATCGGTTTGGCGCCGGATGGTGATCGTTGCCGCTGGCCCGCTGGCGAATTTTGCGTTGGCGATTTTGCTGTATTGGGGACTGTTCTGGCAGGGTTCGCTGGAGATCAAACCCATTCTCGGCACGCCAATGGCCAACAGCGCCGCCGCGGCCGCCGGTCTTGAAAACGGTGAACTCGTGCGCAAGATCGGCGATGAACGCATTCAAACGTGGCAGGACCTGCGTTGGACTTTGCTGGAACAGGCGGCAGAGCAGGATGAGGTCACTCTGGAGGTGATCAACGGCCGCGATGAGATCGCTACTCGCCGACTGGATGTCTCGGCGGTCCGGCGTGCCGGCTGGCAGGGCGATCCAATGGAAATGCTGGGATTTCGGCTTTTTCGGCCGGTGTTACCCGCCGTGTTGGCCAAAGTGATGGCAAATGGTATCGCCGACCGCGCCGGCTTGCGTCCAGACGACGAGATTCTGGCGATCGACGCGCGCCTGGTCGAAAACTGGGACGATGTCGTGCAACGTATTCGCGCCGCTCCCGGAAAAAAGCTTGCCCTGGAGGTCCTTCGTGACGGCGAACATCTCGAGATTACCGTGATTCCAGCGTCGGTTGACGAGCGAGGTCAGAAAATCGGCCGAATTGGCGTCGCGCCGCGCGACAACGGGCCGTCTCGCGACCAACTGATGATCCATGTCGATTACGATCCCGGGCAGGCTTTTACCAAGGCGCTGGCCGAAACCTGGAGTAAATCGTCGTTCACCTTAGTGATGATCGGCAAGATGTTTACCGGCGAAGTCTCCTGGCGAAACATCAGTGGTCCGGTAACCATTGCCGACTATGCCGGGCAATCGGCGAAATTGGGAGCGGACTCCTATCTCAAGTTCATGGCGCTGGTCAGCATCAGCCTGGGAGTCTTGAACCTGCTGCCGATCCCGATTCTGGACGGTGGGCATTTGTTGTATTATCTCGTCGAAATCGTCAGGAGAAAGCCGCTCTCGGAGAGGGCGATGGAAGCTGGTCAGCAGATCGGTCTGGCGCTTCTGATCATGTTAATGGCTTTTGCCTTCTATAACGACATCAATCGATTGTTTTCCGGCTGAATTCATGAAGAAAAACCTGCTCGCAGGTGTTGTGGCGACCCTTTTTGCATCAGGCGCGATGGCGATGGACGCGTTCACCGTCTCCGACATTCGCCTCGAAGGCATTCAACGCGTTGAAGCCGGAACCGTTTTCAGCTACTTGCCGGTCAAGGTCGGCGAGACGATGACCGACGAGAAAGCGGCGCAAGCGATCAAAACGCTGTTCGCGACCGGTTTTTTCAAGGATGTACGCATCGAGATAGACGGTAGCGTGCTGATCGTCGTTCTCGAGGAACGCCCAGCGGTCGCGCAAATCGACTTCGTTGGTCTCAAGGAATTTGAAAAAGACCAATTGATCAAGGGTCTGAAGGAAATCGGTGTCGCCGTCTCGCGAACTTTCGACCGTGGCACGCTTGAAAAGGCCGAACAGGAGCTGAAGCGCCAGTATCTTGCCAGGGGGCGTTACGGGGTGGCCATTACCACTACCATCACGCCGCTGGACAGGAATCGGGTGGCGATCAACTTCAATATCGACGAAGGTGAAGCCGCGAGGATCAAGCAGATCAACATCGTCGGCGTGCAGGCGATGAAGGAAAAGGATCTTCTCGGAGCGCTGCAATTGAAGACGACCAACTGGACTAGTTGGTTTTCAAAGAACGACCAGTATTCGAAACAGAAGCTTACGGCCGACCTCGAAACCTTGCGCTCGTATTATCTCGATCGCGGTTATCTGGAATTCAATATCGAATCGACCCAGGTGTCGATCAGCCCCGACAAGAAGGATATCTACATCACGGTAAGCGTCAATGAAGGGGACCGTTATCTGGTGTCGTCGGTCAAGCTGGCCGGTGAGCTGATTTTGTCGGAGGAAGAGTTCCGCCGTTCGGTCAAGGTCAAGCCGGGTGATGTCTTCTCGCGGGAAAAGCTCAACGAGAGCACCAAGGCCATCGGCGACCGACTCGGTGCGCAAGGATACGCGTTCGCCAATGTCAACGCCTCGCCGGATGTCGACAAGGAAAAACGGCAAGTCGCCTTCACTATTTTCGTCGATCCCGGAAAACGCGCGTATGTCCGCAGAATCAACATTACCGGCAACTCGAAAACACGCGACGAAGTGATCCGTCAGGAAATGCGCCAGATGGAAGGTGCCTGGTACGACGCCGACCGCGTCGCCGCCTCCCGCCAGCGGATCGACAAGACCGATTATTTTTCCGAAGTCAATGTCGAAACCCCACCGGTGCCGGGCACTATCGATCAAGTCGATGTCAACGTCAATGTCACGGAAAAATCGACCGGCAATATCTCCGTGGGGGCTGGTTATTCGAGTTCCGAAAAGCTCATTCTTTCCGGCTCGATATCGCAAGCCAACATTTTCGGCAGCGGCAAGTTCCTGTCGTTGCAAATGAATACCGGCAAACTGAATCGCACCATCGGTTTGAACTACACCAATCCTTACTTCACGGTCGACGGCATCAGCCAAGGTTTTGACTTTTATCATAAAAATGTCAACCCAACGACTTTGGGTTATGCCTTCAAGTCGCAATCGACTGGCGGTGGCATTCGTTTTGGTTTTCCCATCGCCGAAAAGGAAACGATTAATGTCGGTTTAGCCATCGATCAGACCAAAATCGATATTTCCCCCGTTACCGAGGCGACGCCGGTTCAGTATATCGATTTTCAGAAAGAGTTTGGTAAATCGAACATTACCTTGCCAGCGACCGTTTCGTGGACCAGCGATACTCGTAATAGCGCCATTTATCCAACGACCGGCGGCTTGCAGCGCGCGGGAATCGAAGTCGCTATTCCGGGACTTGACCTGTCTTTTTATCGCCTGACGTACCAGCATCAGCATTATTTTCCAATCACCAAGGATATCGTGCTGATGCTCAACGCCGATCTGGGCTATGCGAAGGGGTTGCAGGGACAATCCCTGCCGTTCTACAAGAATTTCTATGCCGGCGGCGTGAGTTCGGTACGCGGCTACGATACGGCGAGCCTGGGTCCGGTCAATCCGCTGTATCCCGATACCCGTCTCGGCGGAACGCGCAAGGTGGTGTTCAATAGCGAGTTGCTGCTGCCCTTGCCTGGATTCGACAAATCTTTCCGCTTCGGGCCGTTCTTCGATGCCGGCAACGTGTTCACCGATCAGTACACCTTGTCCAGCGATGGCTTGCGGATGTCCTACGGCATCGCGGCAGCCTGGATTTCACCGCTGGGTCCATTGAAATTCAGCCTCGGGCAACCGATCAACGAAAAAAGTAATGATAAACTTCAAAAGTTTCAGTTCCAGTTAGGAACGACTTTTTAATTCAGGAGAATGAGTTTGAAGAAGACGATTGCCAGGCTGCTGGTTGCAATGATTGCCTCGCTGCCGGTGTCTTACGCGTCGGCGGTGGATCAACTGAAGGTGGGTTACGTTAATACCCAGCGTCTTTTCCGCGACGCGCCAGCGGCCGTCAGGGCGGCGAAGAAGATCGAGCAGGAGTTCTCCAAACGTGATCAGGATTTGCAGCGTCTGGCGAAGCAGGTGCAGGGTTTGCAGGAGTCGCTCGAGAAAAACGCCTTGACCATGAGCGAAACGGAGCGCCGCACCAAGGAAAAGGATCTCGGCGAGTTGTCGAGGGATTTCCAGCGCAAACAGCGTGAATTCCGCGAAGATCTCAATCTTCGCCAAAACGAAGAGAACGCGGCAATCATCGAAAAAGCCAACAAAGCGATCAAGCAATTGGCCGACAGCGAAAAATACGATTTGATCGTCCAGGACGTGGTGTGGGTAAGCCCGAAGCTGGATATTACCGACAAGGTGATCAAAGCCCTGTCCGATGCCAAATAAGGTATAACGGATTCCCGGAATCGAAGTGCCAGGAGGTCTGCGCCTAGACGAGATTGTCGCCCGTCTTGGTGGAACGCTCGAAGGCGACGGCTCGCTCGTGGTGTCGCAAGTCGCCAGCTTGCAGTCGGCCAAATCCCACCAGATCGCCTTTCTCGCCAATCCGAAGTTTCGCGACCAGTTGCGGCATACCAAGGCGGCGGCGGTGATCGTTTCGCCACGGTTCGTTGACGCTACCGCGCTAGCGCGTATCGTTCATCCGAATGCTTACGCCTATTACGCGCGAGTGGCCTCGCTGCTCAATCCGCCGCGCCGCGTCGCGCCGGGTGTGCGTGCCGGGGCGGTGGTTCGTTCCGAGTTGCCGCGGTCGGCCTGTGTCGGCGAGAACGCCATCATCGGCAAGGCGGTGACCATGGGTGAAAACGTGACCATTCACCCGGGTTGCGTGATTGGCGACGGTGTTTCGATTGGCGACGATTCGATTGTCTATCCGAATGTCGTTGTCTATCACGACTGTGTGATCGGTCGGCGGGCGATCATTCACGCCGGGGCGATCATCGGCGCCGACGGTTTCGGTTTTGCCAAGGACGGCGAGCGTTGGGTCAAGATTCCTCAGATCGGCCGGGTAGTGATCGGCGACGATGTCGAAATCGGCGCCAATACCTCGATCGACCGCGGCGCGCTGGACGACACGGTGATCGCCGATGGCGTCAAACTCGACAACCAGATTCAGGTCGGGCACAACGTGCAATTGGGCGAGCACACCGCCTTGGCGGGTTGTGTTGGGATTGCCGGCAGCACTCGGATCGGCAAACGCTGCACCGTCGGCGGTGCGGGCATGATTATCGGACACTTGGAATTGGCCGACGATGTGCATGTCTCCGCCGGCACCATGGTCACCAGGAGCCTGCGGCGGCCAGGGCAGTACACCAGCATTTTCCCGCTGGAGGAGCATCAGGAGTGGCTACATAACGCGGCTCAGATCAAGCGTCTGGCAAAACTCGCCGACCGGGTCGCTGAACTTGAGAAAAAACTCGAATTGATGGAGAAAACGTCTTGAAAGACATGGATATACACCAAATCCTCGAACACCTTCCGCATCGTTACCCTTTCCTGTTGGTCGATCGTGTCGTCGATTTCGAGGTTGGGAAGAGCATCCACGCCTACAAGAACGTGACCATCAACGAACCGTTTTTCACCGGCCATTTCCCGCATCATCCGGTAATGCCGGGGGTATTGATCATGGAGGCGCTGGCGCAAGCCGCCGGGATTCTGTCGTTCAAGACCATGGGCGCCAAGCCGGACGCCAATTCGGTTTTCTATTTTGTCGGCATCGATAACGCGCGTTTCAAGAAACCGGTTACGGCGGGCGATCAACTGCATCTGCACGTTCAAATCCAGCGTCAGATGCGCGGCATCTGGAAATACAAGGCCGAGGCCCGGGTGGATGGCGAGATCGTCGCCGAGGCGGAATTGATGTGCGCCAAGCGCGATGTCGCCTGATTCACGGGCGACGACGACCATGATCCATCAAACGGCAATCATTCATTCGGGCGCGCGACTGGGTGTCAATGTATCGGTCGGTCCTTATTCGATCATCGGCGAGCATGTGGAAATCGGCGATAACACGGTGATCGGACCGCATGTGGTGATCACCGGCCGTACCCGCATTGGTTGCGACAACCGCATCTATCAGTTCTGTTCGCTCGGCGAAGCGCCGCAGGACAAAAAATACAATGGCGAACCGACTTGCCTGGAAATCGGCGACCGCAATACCATTCGCGAATTCTGCACCTTCAATGTCGGCACCGCGCAAGATGTCGGGATTACCCGCGTCGGCGACGATAACTGGATCATGGCTTACGTGCACATCGCCCACGATTGTCAGGTCGGCAGCCGCACGGTGTTCGCCAACAACGCCCAATTGGCCGGCCACGTGCATATCGACGACTGGGCGATTCTCGGCGGTTATACCGGCGTGCACCAATTCTGCCGCGTTGGCGCGCACACCATGACCGCTGTCGGGACGGTTGTCCTGCAGGATATCCCACCGTTCGTGATGGCCGCCGGCAATACCGCCAGTCCTTTCGGGATCAATGCCGAAGGTCTCAAGCGGCGCGGGTTTTCGCCCGATGCCTTGCTGGCGCTGAAGCGCGCGTACCGCACGCTCTACAAATCCGGTTTGATGCTCGACGAGGCTCGCGCAAAACTGCAAGACGAAGCGCTGCTGCATCCCGAGGTTCAGCCGCTGGTCGACTTCCTGGCCGTCTCGAAGCGCGGCATTATTCGATGACCGCGCGGGCGGTCCGGATCGCCATGGTGGCCGGCGAGGCCTCCGGCGATCTGTTGGCCAGCCAATTGATCCAGGCGCTCCGCGCGCGGTTGCCGGGCGCGGTTTTTTACGGCGTTGGCGGTCCGAAGATGGTGGGTAGGGGTTTCGATGCCTGGTATCCGCTGGAAAAGTTGGCGGTGCGCGGTTATGTTGAAGTGCTTCGGCACTATCGCGAAATCGCCGGCATTCGGCGCGATCTCAAACGTCGACTGATCGCCGAACCGCCCGATGTGTTCATCGGCGTCGACGCGCCGGATTTCAATCTCAGTCTGGAAAAAGCGCTCAAGAAACGCGGCATTCCAAGCATCCATTATGTCGGCCCGTCGATTTGGGCGTGGCGTGGGGGCCGGATTCATAAAATCGGCGCGGCGGTTTCGCGCGTATTGGCCTTGTTTCCTTTTGAAGCGCCGCTGTACGAGAAACAGGGGATTCCGGTCAGCTATGTCGGCCATCCCCTGGCCGACATGCTACCGCTGGCGGACGGCCGTGACGGCGCTCGCAATCTGCTCGCGCTGGCCGCGCACGAACCGGTTTTCGCGCTGCTGCCCGGTAGTCGCCAGTCGGAACTGCGCTACATGGCCGACACCTTCATTGAAACGGCGCGTTTGATCCACGCCGAACTTCCGGAAGCGGTTTTCCTCGTGCCACTGGCGACACGCGAAACGCGCCAGCTTTTCGAGGCGGCGCGGCACCGATGCCAGGCGACCGAGTTGCCGATTCGTCTGTTGTTCGGTCACGCCCATCAGGCGATGATGGCCGCCGACATCGTTCTGGTGGCCAGCGGTACCGCCACCCTGGAAGCGGCGTTGCTGAAACGGCCGATGGCCATCGTTTACAAAATGGCGCCGCTGTCGTATCGGCTGATGCGGCGCATGGGCTACTTGCCCTACGTCGGCCTGCCGAATGTTCTGGCCGGCCAGTTCGTCGTTCCTGAATTCATCCAGGACGACGCCACGCCGGAAAATCTGGCGCAGGCGCTGCTCAACCTTTACGCCGACAAACCGGTCTGCGAGCGGATCAAGGCGCTGTTTCACGCGATGCATCTGCAACTGCGGCAGAACGCCGCCGAAAAAGCCGCCGCCGCGGTGATCGACCACCTGCCGCTGGTCGCCAGCACGCATCATGTTGCAGGGATTTGACGATCTGGTTTGCGGCGTCGACGAGGCCGGACGCGGACCGCTGGCCGGACCGGTGGTGGCCGCCGCGGTGATTCTCGATCCCAATGCGCCGATCGATGGCTTGAACGATTCGAAAAAATTGTCCGCCAAACGGCGCGAGGCACTGGCTATCGACATTCGCGCCAAGGCACTGGCCTGGGCGGTGGCCGAAGCCAGCGTCGCCGAAATCGACCGTCTCAACATCCTGCACGCCAGCCTGCTGGCCATGCAACGCGCGGTCGCCGGACTCGTCGACGCCCAAGGCCTGATTCCGCGGCAGGTGCTGGTCGACGGCAACCGTTGTCCGCCCGTGCCGTACCCCGTCACCGCCATTGTCGGCGGCGACGGCAAGATCGCGGCGATCGCCGCGGCATCGATTCTGGCCAAGACGGTGCGCGATGCCGGCATGCGCGAAATGCACGCCGCCTATCCGCAATACGGTTTCGATCGGCACATGGGTTATCCGACCGCCGGGCACCTCGCGGCCCTGCGCGAGCACGGCGCGACACCGGAACACCGGCGCGGCTTTGGGCCGGTCGCCCGGCTGCTCGCGCCATGAAACGGATCGCCTCGCGCGACAACCCGCACTTCAAGGCGCTCAGGAAACTTCTGCAAAGCGGCCGCGAGCGACGAAAAAGCGGTCTGCTGCTGCTCGACGGCATGCATCTGGTCGACGCCTATCGCCAGCGGGTCGGCATACCCGACGAACTGCTCGTCAGCGACAGTGGCGCCAGCCGGGCCGAGATCGCCGCTTATCTGGCGGGTGCGGCGTGTCGGACGACCGTCGTCACCGTGCTCGCCGACGCGCTGTTCAACGAACTGACGGTGGTCGATTCCCCGAGCGGCATCATGGCCGTCGCCAAGCCGCCGCCGCCGTGCCCGCTCGACGACAGCGCCGACAGCGTTTTGGTCGACGGCGTTCAGGATCCTGGCAACCTCGGCGCCTTGCTGCGCAGCGCGGCGGCGGCCGGCTTCCGCCAAGTCCTGCTGTCCGCCGATTGCGCGCAAGCATGGTCGCCGAAGACGCTGCGCGCGGCGATGGGCGCGCATTTTTTTCTCGATCCGCACGAAAACATCGATTTGGCGGCATTTCTCGCTGCCTATCGAGGGCGGACCGTCACCACCGCCCTGAGCGATGCCCACAGTCTCTATGCCATCGATCTGACGGGACCGCTGGCGTGGGTCTTCGGCAGCGAAGGGCAGGGCGTGCGTCCCGCGGTGGCGGCCGCGACGCAACTGCGGCTGTGTATCCCGATGCCCGGCGCCGTGGAATCGCTGAATGTCGCGGCCGCGGCGGCGGTTTGCCTTTTCGAAACCGTCCGGCAACGCCGGGCGGCCGATGCCTCGGTGGATCCCACGACCGTTTCACGTCGCTGAGGATTCCTCGCGGCTGAATTTTGCCGCGTTCCGGAACGGGACGATGGCGTCCTCAGCGAAAAATTCAGATCGAATTCAAGCGCGGCCTTTTGGTGGGCGAACGATTTTGGCGTCCGTGTCGATTCGTTTGAACCACACCGCTTCCCGCGGCGATCCGTCGTCGGATGATTTCCCTGCCAAACGCAACCAACTGACTCTGGTCAATCGCGAACCTGCCATTCCGAGGATAACGCCTGCCTGGAACGGCCGTCTTACTCGCACGAATAGACGATAAAAGCCCCGAAATAACGTTTCGATTCCTCGAAAAGATAGTCCAAGAGCCACCCAGTCGTCATTTCTCTTGCTGGAATCGAAATCAGGCTCTTGCCGACACTCTCTTCACCAGTCTTATCACATGTTTAGGCGTCACCGCGCGAGAATCTCCGCAAGCGGCTCGCCAGACCTAACCCTTGCGAGGCGTGAGTACAGCGTATCACCGCCAACAACCGAGAGCCACTTCGATACCTCGTGCTTGGCAAACGAATAGTTCAATGTGAGCGCGTCATCATCGGCAACAAAGAATTTGGATGCGGTAGTCAATTCACGCACACGTTGCGCATCTGCGGCATCGTTGGCGCTAAGAACGTAGCGGGATCGAAAATCCACCTGCATTGCCACACCTTCATCGAACCAAGTGGGCACCTCCAGAAAGTACTTCAGAGGGCCCACGCGATGATACAGCTCGGCGTGCATGAGTTCGTGCGCAACGATATCAACAGATCCGCCCTTGGTTCCGATGATTACGCAAGCCCTTTTTCCTACAAACTGCGTGCTTCCATAAGCGTTTAGTCTGAACGGACCAATGCGATCAGAGCTTCCGAGGAACACGACAATTGGCTTTGCAGCGGGCTTGCCGAAGGTCGCCTCAACGCGCTTTCGAGCTTCATCGATCAACTGCTGCGAGGCTGCTTGATTGACCGCTGAATCGACAGATGAAAACGGAGGGGGCGAAAGATGGTTTCGGTCAGAAGCGCCGACAAGAAGGCAGGATGTTGGGCCAGGAAAAACGATAGCGAATGCGGTGAAGGGTAAAGCTACAACCGCGACCAACAGTGCGAGAGATTTCTTCGTCATGGGTGAAATTCTCGGGTTGAGTCCATGATGCCCAACGTTCAGCATGACCGACAAATGTGGAAGTCGCGACCCGATCTGACAGTCCCCGTTTTGACGGTGCCCGATTGTCAGATCGATGTAGGTTCTGGACTTTTTCCTTCCACGCCTCCTTTCCTGAAATCAGTGTTTGCGGAGGCGTGCGTCCGCAACACATCTTACCCTGATGGGTTCGCTCGTGGTTGTAGTAGGCCAGCCAGGCATCGAGGTCGGTCTGTAGCTCTTCCAGGGACAGGTAGAGCTTGCGGCGAAATGCCACCTGATAAAACTCCTGCAAGAGGGTCTTGTGGAATCGCTCGCGGATGCCGTTCGTCCGCGGATGTCGCGCCTTGGTCTTGGTGTGCTCGATGTCGTTCAAGGCCAGATAGAGCGGGTAATCGTGCGTTTCCGGCTTGCCGCAATACTCAGTGCCGCGATCCGTCAGCATGCGGATGACGCCCATGCCGTGTTCCTCAAAGAACGGCAACACCCGGTCGTTCAACAGGTCAGCAGCGGTGATCGGCGTCTTGGTCGTGTAGAGCTTGGCCATGGCGACCTTGCTGTAGGTATCGACGAAGGTCTGCTGGTAGATCCGGCCAACGCCCTTGATGGCGTCGACGTAAAACGTGTCCTGTGACCCAAGATAGCCGGGGTGGGCGGTTTCAATCTCGCCGTGCGCGATGTCGTCCTCTTGCTTCCTCTCCAGGGCAGCAATCTGGGCATCGGTCCGCACAATGCCGTGCTCGACAACCTGCTTTTCCAGCGCGACCAGTCGTCGTTTGAACGAGGCCCGATCGTTGCGTGGCCAAATGGAACGCCCCCCCGACGGTGAAACGAAGAGGCCACGCTGGCGCGATTCGTTGCTCACGCGCACCTGTCCGTGAGCCGGTTGCTCGGTAGCGTAGGCAATCACGGCCGTTTCCGTGGCTTCTTCCACGCGGTTCTTCGGAGTCGGTTGGCGCCGACTGGCTTCGAACGGCGCCTCGATTCCGCCGTCGGCCACGGCATTCTGGTAACGATAGAAAGTATCGCGGGACAGGCCCATCACCTTGCAGGCCTTCGAGACGTTGCCCAACTCGATGGCCAGATTCAGCAGGCCGATCTTGTGACGAACGACATTCTGGTTGAGACTACTCATGGGGTTACTCCTTGGCGCCAGCGCGCCGTTTCGATAAAGATTCGCACCTCTAGCACCTCTATCAAAACGGGTAACCCCACCCCTTTGGCAAGGCCCTACTGTCAGATCAAGTCTGAACTTCTACACGCTCGGCAGTCGGAATGCCATCACGCACGCCGGTATCGAATTCGTGTTTCTTGACCCACTCGTGCAGCGTAACCGCTGCGCAGCCAATCTTCGGGGCAATTGACTCGACCGCCGACCACAGCGAGGGGTAATCCTTGCGTGCTTCCTGGACCAACCGTACAGCACGCTCTCTGACTTCCGGGGAATATTTGTTCGTCTTGCTCATGGCTCCATTCTCTCAGGTAATGGAACCTCCTCAATTCCCGGGGCGATTCATTTTCCCCAACACCGAGTCTTGCCTGCGCTTGATTCGCGCCCTGTGCGTCGAGACACATGAACCCTGGCTTGTTGAAGATAACCGATCTGAACATGACGTTCCTCGCGGAACAGAAACAGGAGTTATTGAGACTGGTCGTCTCAAGTGGTCACGCGCTGTCGGCGCCGCTACGGGCCACGCCCTCCACGTTACCGACAGCGCAAAAATATCAGCCGATTACCAAAAACCTTTTCGCATCACTTGACGCACACAATTCGGGCGTGGCCTGAAAAACATGCGGGAGCGCGCCGAGAGACACGCCGGCAAGTTGACTATCGAGCCGGGGAATATTCAGGGTACCGTTGTGGTCCTTGAATTGCCGATCGAGAGGGTTCGCTAGTTTTCGGCCGGGACTGGCAAAATGCGCTCGATGGTACGGCGTCGGGCTATCATTGACCGGCGTTCAAGACAACTTCGTGAAGGGAGAACCGATGCGATCCGTGCTGGCCATGATTTTTGCCCTTTTTCTCGCCATTGCCGGTGTCGGCGAGGCGTTCGCCGACGATGTCGATCCGCACGCGGCGGACCGGCAAGCCCTGCTCAAGGTGTTCCGGGAAATCGAAGCCAGCATCAATGCGCAGGACATCGACCGGATGGTGGCGCAAATGGATCCGGCGGCGACCGTTACCTGGCTCAACGGCGAAGTGTCGCGCGGGCATGCCGAGATCAAGGCGTACTATCAGCGGATGCTCAAGGGCGACCAGCGGATTCTCGACCGCTATCTGACCGCGGCCAAGGTCGCCGCTTCGGCGCGTTTCCTGGGCAACGGCGATGTCGCCGTGGCCGACGGAACGATGGAAGATGAGTTTTTCCCGGTCGCCCGTGGGCCGTTCCGGCTGCACTCGAACTGGAGTTCCACCTCGGCGAGGATCGACGGGCAGTGGAAAGTGATTTCGCTGCATCTGTCGTCGAACGTCTTCACCAACTCGCTGCTCGCCGAGGCGAAAAATGCGCTGTGGTACGCCGGCGGCGGCGCGGCGGTCGCCGGCTTGCTGCTTGGCGTGTTGCTCGGGCGCGTTCTGGGCCGGCGGCGCGCCTGACGCCCGGCCGTTTACGGTGAAGCGGTCGCTTAGCCGCTTCCCCAGGCGTGGCGCAGCAGGTAATAAAAAGCCGGCGCCGAGAGGTAAAGCGAGTCCAGCCGATCGAGCACGCCACCGTGGCCGGGGAGCAGGCGCCCCCAGTCCTTGATGCCGCGATGGCGTTTGACGGCCGATAGCGCCAATCCGCCAGCAAAACCCAGCGCGGTCAGCAGCAAGGCGATGGCCAGCGCCTGTGCCGGGGAGAACGGCGTGATCGCCGACAGGCCGGCACCGAGCGCACTGGCGCTGAGCAGGCCGCCGATCGTTCCCTCGACGGTTTTCGCCGGCGATACGCGGGGCGCGATCGGGTGGCGACCGGCCAGCTTGCCCCACAGATATTGCAGCACGTCGCTGGCCTGAACGACGATCAGCAGGAAAACCAGCAGGTAGGCCGCGCTTTTGTCGTAACCGGGGAGACGCAGGGTCAGCAGGGCCGGGAGGTGCGAAATGGCGAACACACAGATCAGCAGACCGCCCGCCAGGTTGCCGTGACGGCGCAGGAAGCGGGGAGCATCGCCGGACAGCACGCCCAGCAAGGGCGTGCCCAGCGCCACGGCGAGGGGAATCAGCAGGGTGAACGCCGCCTCGCCGCGCCAGGCCAGAAAATACTGTAGCGGTACAAACGCGGCCACGACACCCCATTGCCGCAGGCGGGTCGGCCGGTCGGCGGCGACCGGCAGGAATTCGCGCAGCGCCTGTAGCGACGCCAGCGCGAACAGCAGCGCGACGCCGCCCGAGCCGCCGAGCAGTGCCAGTCCGACACTGCCGGCAATGATCCACCAGGCTTTGATGCGTTGGTTGAGGTTGTCGATCAGCGGTCGCGCTTGACTGTCCGCCGGCGCGCGTGCCAGGGTCCGCGCCAACAGCGCGCCGATCGAGGAGGCGACCACCAGCACCGAGGCGACACCGGCGACCAGCCGCCAGGCGTCGGCCTCCAGCGACGGCAGCAGAGGGGGCGTCATCCGAACCAGACTCCAGCGATCGATAACGCCAGTTGCGCGGTCAGCACTCCGCCGAGTCGCCGCAGCAGGCCGAAAACGCCGCGCGCGCGCACGGCCAGCGAACGGCCGGCGGTCGCGCCATCGCGCGGGCCGAGCGCGCGCAGCGCCTCGTCGAGGGCCGTCAGGGCGTTCGCCTCGTCGGGCGCGTCGGCAAGGCGGGCAAAAAGATGGCCATCGATCTCCAGGCGCGCCGCCAGATAGAGCGCCGGTACGCCGGTCAGGGCGACGGATGACCACAGCAGCTTGCCGGGAAGAGGCGGGTGGCCGACGCCGGCGATGCCGACGGCGAGTAGCGTCAGCGCCAGCGCGGCGACGGCCAGCGGGCGACCCGCGCGGCAGGCGCCGACGGCCAGATCGGCGATGGCGCGGCGGTTCTCCATCAGCCGACGGCGTCCGTGGCCCGCGCGTGCCGATGCCAGGCGTCGAGCAGCGCGATGTCCCGCAAGCCGAGGACGACCGACGGACGCGCGCGCCGCACCCGTTCCACCGCCTCTTCGCCGGTGGTCGCCGCGCCGCTGCGCAGCAGCCACGCGGCGGCCGTCAACGCACCGCGGGCGAGGCCGAGCGCGCAGCACACCAGAACCGGGCGGCCGGAATGCAGCGCGTCGTCGATCGCGCCCGTCGCCTGATCGAGCTGTGCCGGCGTCGGCGGCACCAGATCGAGCATCGGTATCGCCACGTGTTCTAAGCCCGGCGCCGGGCACGGCAATTCGGCGCACAGATCGACGACGGTTCCGTGCCATCGTCGCCGTTCGGCGGCGGTCGGCAGGCGCCCCAGCCACACGCCGGGGGCGATTTCGGCGGCGGCGGCGAGACGGCGCGTCCACCAACGGGCATTCAGTCGCGCGCCCCACTGATACGGGGCGAGCAGGACGCGCGCGGCCAGCGGCGTCGAGCCGTCGGTGCGCTTGCCGAAAGCGGCGCCATCGAAAAACAGGTGGATCGCGGCGACCATCAGCAGCGCGCCCGCCGGCCACAGCAACCAGAGTCCGCCGCCGCCGACGGCGAGCGCCAAGGCGCCGGCGACCAGCGCGCCTCCCAGATACGCGGCGGCCAGCCGGCGGCGGCGGGTGTCGCCGGTCCAGGCGGCGCGGCGCAGCGGCGAGTCGCCGGTGTCCGGGAACAGCCACACGGCGAAGCACCCCAGCCACAGGCCGGTCGGGATGTCGAAAAACTGGTGTTGCCAGGTGGTCAGCACCGACACGCCGATCAGCAGCGCCCAGGCACGCGCCGGCCAGTGCCACTGGCGCGGCAGGACAGCCAGGTAAAGTTGCAGGAGGACGACCAGCAGCGCGATGTGCAGCGAGGGCGCCTGATTGAACGGTTGGTCGAAACCGTTCAGCGTGGCGAACAGCCAGCCGAAGACGCCGTCGACCTCGCCGCGAACAAAGGTGCAGCGCAAGGGAAACAGCAGAAAGCAGCTTACCGCCAGAATCTGCGTCGCCAGCAGGCGTGCGACGTGCGTGTCGAGCTGCCGCCGCGTCGCGCACAGCAGCAGCGACAGGCCGTAGAAGAGATCGATGGACCAATACGGAACGATGGTCCACGGGACGAACGGAATCGCCCGTTCCCAGGCGAAGGCGACGGTGGCGATGTCGCCGAGCTCTGCCCGCCGGCTGCTGACCCAGGTCGCCAGACCGTAACTGGCGAAGAAAAACGGCCCGAGCACGGCCAGCCAGACCAGCGCGCGCCGCCATGGCCGGCGTTCCGCGCCCTCGCTGCCGTCGGGCATGTCGCGCCGGTTCAACGCCGCCGGGCGAGCGAGACGGTGAAGATTCCCCACTCGTCGATCCACTGTTCGATCTTCTCGAACCCGGCGCCGCGCACCAGTTCATCCAGCTCGCCCTGCGTGCGTCGGCGCATCACCCACGCCTGCTGGCCGCGATGGCTGGTCAGCGTGCGGGCGATCAGTTCGATCTGCGGATGCCAGGGCTGGCCAGTGTAGATCAGGTAACCGCCGCTGGCGACGGCGCGGCCGAGGCCGCGCAGCGAGCGCTCAACCCGGTCGTTGTCGGCGAACAATTCGTAGAGGCCGGAAACGATGGCCAGATTGGGGCGCGGGTTCAGCGCCGCGAGCCCTTCCTCGTCGAAGGCGTCGCCGATTTCGAAACGCACCCGGTCGCTCAGCCCTTGTTCGGCGGCCAGCGTCCGGCCTTGCGCGACGGTGCGTTCGTTGAAATCGCGCAGCAGCACCGATCGCGGCGGCTCGGGCAGCTGGGCGAGGGCGTCGAGGACATAGCGGCCCTGACCGGCGGCGATGTCCACCAGACGCAGGCCGTCCGTGCCGTGCAGCGCCCGCGCGGCGGCGACGATGGCGCGCACCAGGTGTTGCCGTCGGACGCGGATGCCGCGCCAGCCGATGGCGTCGAGGTAGTTGCGGTCGATCAGGCGACCGATCCCCAACTGGCCGCGCGCTTGGTTGCGATACACGTAATCCAGGCTGTCGCCCGAATCGAAGCCGGTGTCCAGGCCGATGCGAATGCCTTCGGCAAGACGCCCGAGGCGGCGCATGGCCCAGCGCGTCGCCGCGAAGTGGATCTGGCGGAGCGACAGCGGCGGCAGCGGTTCGCGCAGCCGGCGTTCCTCGTCGGCGGTGTAGCCATAATGGTGCGCCTGCCGCAGCGAATCCGCCGCCGGCGGATTGACGAACAGCCGCTCGATGAAGGCGCGGATCTTGTCGAGCGCCACGCGACGGTCGCGCTCGCCGAGCGTGTCGTGCAGAAAACCGGGCAGCAGGTGGCGTTCCTTGATCGGCGAACCCAAGGCGTCGAAGAACGCCTCCTGCGGCGCGCGGTGCACCACCCAGTCGCTGCCCGAGATCAGTAACTGTGTCGGCAGACGGATCGCCCGGGCGTCGGCGATCACCCGTTCGGCGGCGTCGAAGAGGCCGAGCAGCACGCGCGCCGAAATCGAGCGGGTGATCAACGGGTCGGTATCGTAAGAGCGTACCCGTTGCGGATCGTGGGTCAGGAATTTCGCCTTGACGTAGGAGGTGATGAAAAAGTTGCCGCGCAGGCGCTGCAACAGGGCCAGTCCCGGGCGCGCCAGCGGCACGTAGAGTTTGACCTTGAACGCCGGCGCGGTGAGCACCAGACCCCGGATCGGCGGCGCGTAATCGTGCGCCCAGGTCGCCGCCAGCACCGCGCCGACGCTTTGGCCAAGCATCACCAGATCGGCCGGATCGATGGCGTGGGCGCTGGCGATGTGCCGGACGAACGTGTCGATATCCTTCACCGAGGCGCCAAGGCTCGGGCTGTCGCCACGCACGCCGGGCGAGCGCCCGTGCCCACGCGCGTCCCAGGCGAAGAGCGCGAAATCGTCGAGCGCCAGTTCGTCGACCACATGCTGCAACCGCCCCGAATGCTCATGACCGCGGTGCAGCAGCACCACCGCGCCTCGTGCCGGGCGCGACGCGTCGAGCGGCGGCCAGTAGCGGTAAAACAAGGGGCTGCCGTCGTGAGTGATGAATTCCCGTTCGTGTGCCGCGCGCATCTCGTTTTTCTCCACCGTGTCATTCATGTCTGGCCACCGCCGTTCGCGAGTCCGTTCTTGACCCGGCCGACAATGGTCGGCAGCAACAAGGCGGCAACCACCGTCAGCGCCCAGGGTAGCCAGGCCTCGCCATCGACGCCCACGCCCAGCAGCAAGCCGAAGGCGCCGAAAGCCAGCGCCCGGTCGCTTTTGCCCATCGGCCCGTCGTTGCGTCGCCCGCCGCCGGCGAGCGCGCCGAGAACGCCGGCCATTTCCGACAGATTCGCCAGAAAAATGACCAGCAACGCCGGCCACGTTCCTCCCGGCAAGCAGGCGAACGGCAGGTACAGCGCGGCGTCGGCGACGACATCGCAAAGTTCGTTGAGATACGCGCCGAGCGCCGACGCTTGCGCGAACTCGCGGGCCAGCAAGCCGTCGATGGCGTTGAACGCCATGCGCAACAGCAGCCACGCCGGTAGCAGCAGAAAGCACGCCGGCTTGCCGGCGAGGGCGGCGGCGGTCAAGACGGCGCCCAGGGCGACGGAAACCGCGCAGGTGCCCAGCGTCACTTGGTTGGCGCTGATTCCGGCGCCATGCAGCGTGCGTGCCGCCGGTCGCAGCAGGGCCTGAAAGCGCGGCTTCAAGCGATATAAGCTCATTGGCGGCGGGCCGTGAAAAAGGTGGCAATGATAGCACCTCGACTTCGAGGGTTTTCTCCGCCGCGTCCGCTGGTGGGTGGCCCCTCTTGTGGTACCGGCCATTCATCGCTCGCCGGCCGGGAAATCGTTGCGCGATCACTTGCCGACAAATCATCCGGCAAAGACGACAGGGCGGACTATAGTCATCAATGGACCTCCATTTTTCTGGTTGAGGAAGGTGTCGCGGAAAGAAGTGGATCGACGTGGTCCGAACCCATGGGGGAGTGGATTTTTTCAGGTTTTATGTATCTGTTTGCCAAGTGCTTTTCTCGTCAACTCTTCGATTTTGTGAGTGGCGACTATTTGTTGAAAGGAATTCGCTAAATGTTCAATAGTCTGAAAATCGGTGAAAAAATTGGCGCTGGATTCGCCGCCATTCTTTTGTTGATGATCGCCACATCGGTTCTCGGATTAATGAAAATCAACCAGATCATGAATGATCTGAACGAGATAGGCGATGAAAGGTATCCGAAAGTAATGTTGGGTAACGAAATGATAAAGCGCTCCCTCGTTAATGGACGCACGATTCGAGGTGCCATATTAAGCAGCGATACGGCGGAAGTTGAAAAATACATTCAGGACATCCGCGCCTTCCGGCGGGAGAATACCGAGGCGCTACGTAAAATTGAAGCCATGTTGCATACGCCGAAAGGAAAGGAGCTTCACGCTAATATCCTCGCGGCCAGGGATCGCCTTTCCGCCGCCTATGACAAAATGTATCCGCTGCTCACGGCCAATAACGATACCGAGGCCACCGCCTTTTTGAAAGCGGAGTTCGCGCCGGCAAACGATGTTTATATGGCTGCCCTGGAGGAAATGAACAAGTATCAGTCCGAGTCCATGGATAAATCACTTCAGGATGCCAAAAGCACTTACTCCGGCATCAGGACCATGATGATCACTTTCGCGACGATTTCCGTGGCGATCGGGGTGGCGATTGCCGTCACGCTCGGCAAATCGTTGTCCAACCAGGTGGCGTTGGTGGTGCGCCAGAATGAACGGATCGCCGATGGCGATTTCTCACCGAATAAAAATCTGCTGCTGCTGCCCGCGCGCACGGAATTCGGTCACCTGATCAACACCCAGGAAACCATGCGCACCAAGCTGATCGCCGCGCTCGAGGAAGTGCGCGCTAGCGCTTTCCAAGTGAATAGTTCGGCGCTGGAACTGGCCAGCACGTCCGAACAGGTGGCGACGAGCGTGCAGCGGCAGGCCGATTCCACCGCGGCGGCCTCGGCGACGCTGGAGGAATTGTCGGTCAGCATCGACCACGTGTCGGAAAACGCCAACGACGCGTCGCGCCAGGCCTCGCAGGCCGGCAAGCTGACTGAACAGGGGGCGTCCAACGTGCGGGATTCGGTTGCTTGCATCGACAGCGTCCATGATTCCGTTCGTCAGACCTGCGATGAAATGGCGACCTTGAAGGAGGAGGTGACCAACATCGGCAATATCGTGACGGTCATCCGCGAAGTCGCCGACCAGACCAACCTGCTGGCTCTCAACGCGGCCATCGAAGCGGCGCGCGCCGGTGAAAGCGGGCGTGGCTTCGCCGTGGTGGCGGATGAAGTGCGCAAGCTCGCCGAACGCACGACAAATTCCGCCCAGGAAATCACCCAGATGATCCATTCCATCCAGGGTAAATCGGAACGCGTGGTCAGCAGCATGACGGGCAGTCAGCAAAGTGTCGGCGGCGCGACGGAAAGCGCGGACAAGACAAGAACCATCATCGGTGAGGTTCAACGCGGTGCCGGCGAGGCGTTGGGCGCGATCAGCAAGATCAACACCGCGTTGAGCGAGCAGCGCCTGGCCAGCCAGAATCTGGCCAAGACCATGGAGACGGTCGCTCAACTGGCGGAAGAAAACAGCGCGACGGTGGAAGAACTGGCGGCCAACTCGCGCACGCTGATGGATTTGTCGGGGAGCATGCGTCAGGTGGTCGAGCGTTTCCGGTGGTGAGCCTGCCGCGCGTTCCGGCGCCCGCCCGTCGCCGCGCGACGGCGCGGATGCTTTTCCGAGCCTCGGGTCGATAGTCAAAAAATCAATACGTCGATCGCCAGGTCGTGGCGGCGGGGGCGGCGCCAGCGGCCGCGCGGTGCTCGACCAGTTCGATGCGCTCGCCGGAGACCGCTTTGCCGCCTTGACGGATCACGGTTTCCAGGGCCAGAAAACGCCGCATCTTGTCGGGAGCGACCCAGGCGGTCTGTTCCAGGGTGCTGCCGTCGCCGAGGTTGGTGCCGCGCGCTTCGATGCGAAACGCGTCGAAAGTTCCGGCGGGCAGGGTGATCCGTTCCCGGTCGACGACCCGCAGGTCGAAAGTGCTGCTCGTCCGCCGTCCATCCGCCCGGGTGACCACGAATTGCGCCTGCCAGCGTTTGCCGACCTGATAGTCGTCGATGAAGAATTGGTAAGGGGTCCATTGCCGGCCGTCGGGCGCGCGGACATTGTTGCCGAAACGGTCGGTGACGGTCTGGCCGTCGTCGAAGAACACCTCGTCGCCGTCGATCCGGCGCACGGTGAGCGCGAAGCGATCCTTCTCGGTGGCGGTGAGAAGATCCAGCCGGCGATAGCCGTAGCGCTCGCCAGGCTGGAAAGGCACCGGCGAGCCGGTATGGGGCGCGATGCCGCCCGGCACGCACACTTCCGCCTGTCGGGCCGGTAGCGGCTGGATTGGCCGGACCGGCCGCTCGCCTTGCGCCGCCAGCCGCTGGTCGAGGCGGAATTGCGCCAGTTCGGCGAATTTGCCTTGCGGGCGTTGGCGGATGAACGCTTCCAGTTGTTCGACCGATCCGTCGACGCGCAACTGTTGCCAGGCCGCCAGATCGGCGGCGAATTCCTTCTCCGCCTTGCCTGCGTCGCGGCCAGCCGGGCCGGGCAGAAAGGAAAATTCGTTTTCGAGGGAGGTGCTTTCCCAGGGAATCTGCGCGCCTTGCGAACCGCGCCGCACCGACAAGCGCACCCGCTTGAAAACCTCTTCGACCGCCGCGCCCGGGACCTGCATTTCCTTCAGCAAGTGATCGGTGTACAGCCCGTGGCTGCCGTCGCCGTCCTCGGCGGTGTTTCCGGGGGCGGTGGCGAAGGCCAGCAGGGTGCCCACCGGCGCGTCGAGTTGCGACAGCCCCTTGTCGTCGACGCGGAAATCGGCGCCGAAGGGGTTGTTGCGGCAGGCGTCGAGGATGACGATATTCAGCGCGTTGCGCGCCCGCCCGATGCCGTCGATCAAGGTGCCGAGATCGACGGCCTCGGCTTGAATGTCTTCCTTGCCGCGTATTTTGGCGTCCACCGGCACCAGGAAATTTCGCCAGTTGAGTTGCACGCCGTGGCCGGCGTAGTAAAACACGCCGACGCCCCTGTCGCGGCGCAGGCGTTCGCTCCATTGACGGATCGCGTCTTGCAGGCCGCGGCGGTCGGTGTCGAGCTGCAAATCGACCGAAAAACCGGCGAGGCGAAGTCGTTCGGCGATCGCTTGCGCATCGTGGCGCGGGTTGATCAGTTCTCCCACCGGGTAGCGGCTGTTGCCGATCACCAGCGCGTGCCGGGGAAGTCTGGCAAGCTCCGGCTCGGCGGCGAGCGCGGATTGGCACGGCGCGGCGGCGCTCAGGGCGGACAACGTGGCCGACAAGATAAGGGCGTGGCGATGGATGGGCATGGCGTTTTTCCCGGTGAGTGGCGACGCGCGTACCTTGCCTCGCATCGACGCGTCGATCAAGTGTTTCCTGTCGTCCGCCGGGGTGTTGTGTTTTGCCTCTCAGGCCGCATAATCGGGGGCTTGCCCGCGCCGTCGGGCGTTGCCGGCCACGGCCGTTTGTCGAGGAGGAAGCATGGCGTCCTGGGGGTGTCCGCACGAGGTCAACGGCCGTTGCGCCAAGATCGACGATCTGCCTTGCGATCCGGGGATGAAGGGCTGCGTTCTCGCCGGTCGCTACTATTTCATGAGCAGCGACGACAAGAACCGGCGCCTGCGGGAAAAGCAGGCCCGTCTTGCCGGGGACGGTGAAAACGGCGACGACGGGCCGGAGACTTCGACGGCGTGAGCGCCACGCCATCCGCGCCGGCGATCAGCCCGGCGGGTTGCGTTCCGGCCTGACCCGGCTGGCCACCTGTTTGGCGCGTTCGCGTGCCTGGTCGACATCGTCGCCGTTGGCCACCGCCACCCCCATCCGCCGTTTGCGGAACGACTCGGGTTTGCCGAACAGGCGCAAGTCGCTTCGCGGTATCGACAAGGCCTCGGCCAGACCGGCGAAAGCGATGCCGGCGGCCTCGACGCCGCCATAAATCACCGCCGAGGCGCCCGCTTCGCGCAGACTGGTGTCGACCGGCAGACCGAGAATGGCGCGGGCGTGCAGTTCGAACTCCGAAAAGCGCTGCGAGCACAGCGTGACCAGGCCGGTGTCGTGCGGTCGCGGGCTGACTTCCGAAAACCACACCTCGTCGCCCTTGATGAACAACTCGACGCCGAAAATGCCGCGGCCGCCGAGCGCGCCGGTGACGGTGGCGGCGATTTCGCGGGCGCGGGCCAACGCGCCGGCGCTCATCGCCTGCGGCTGCCACGATTCCACGTAATCGCCCTCGACCTGGAGATGACCGATCGGCTCGCAAAAGGCGGTGCCGATGGTGCCGTCGGCGGTGCGCGCCCGCACGGTGAGCAGGGTGATTTCGTAGTCGAAATCGATGACGCCCTCGACGATCACCCGGCCCTGATCGACCCGGCCACCGCTGGCGGCGTAATCCCAGGCGCGTTGCACGTCGTCCGGCTCGCGCACCATCGATTGCCCCTTTCCCGACGACGACATCACTGGCTTGACGATGCACGGGTAGCCGATGCCTTGCTCGTCGCTTGCCCCGGCGATGGCCGCCCGCAGCGCCGCCAGCGAATCGGCGAAACGATAGGGCGAGGTCGGCAGGCCGAGTTCCTCGGCCGCCAGGCGGCGGATTCCCTCGCGGTTCATCGTCAATTGCGCGGCGCGGGCGCAGGGAATCACCTCGGCCTGTCCGGCTGCCTCGATGTCCGCCAGCACCTCGGTGGCGATGGCCTCGATTTCCGGCACCACGATGTGCGGCCGTTCACGGTCGATCAGCGCGCGCAGCGCCGCGCCGTCGGTCATGGCGATGACATGCGCGCGATGCGCCACCTGTTGGCCGGGCGCGTTGGCGTAACGGTCGACGGCGATGGTTTCGACGCCGAGCCGTTGCAAGGCGATGATCACTTCCTTGCCGAGTTCGCCGGCGCCGAGCAGCATCACGCGCAAGGCGCCGGGGGAGAGCGGGGTTCCGATATTCATGCGTTCTTCCTGTGGTGGCGGACTATTGACCAAGTTAAAAAAATCAACGAAGCGAAGCGCGATTTGGCGGCAATCCCCGTGCCGCCCGTCGGGCCGTCAAACGCCGTCGCCCGCCGCCACGCCGGGGGCGCGGACGCGCAGCAGGGCCAGCGTCTCGTTGGCGATCAGCGCCGTTAACACCAGCGCGCCGCCGCCCAGGGTGCTCGCGGACGGTCGTTCGCCGGCGCCCAGCCAGGCCCAGGTGACGCCGAAGACCACTTCAAGCAGGCCGAGCAGCGCGATTTCCGGCGCCGGCAGAACGCGCGACAGGCGAACCACCAGCAGACAGGGAATCGCCAGCTGCACGCCGCCGAGCAGCGCCAGCAGTCCGAGATCGCGCGCCGAGGCGTGGAAAGGGTGGGCGAATGGCAAGGTGAATAACGCCGACAGCACGGCGCCGATCAACACCGCCGGCAACAAATCCTGCCGCTGCGCATCGTCGTCAGGCGTCCGGTGCCCGACGTGCTGCATCATCGTGAAATTCAACGCCGCCGCGAACGGCACGGCCAGAGCGACGACGGTGCCGGTCAGCGACAGGCCGCCGCGCGCTTCCTGGCCGAACATCCAGGCGATGCCGGCGCCGGCGACGGCAATCGCCAGCCAGGTTCGCGCCGGCAAGCGGTGGCGCAGGAAAAGGCGGGCGAACAGCGCGGTGAGCAGCGGGCCGATGGCCATCGTCACCAGCACATTGGCCACCGTCGTCAGCGTGATCGCCAGCATGAAGGCGGTGAACATCACCGACCAGCAGACGCCGGAAAGCCACAAGGGCCACGATGCGCGCCGCAAGCAGGTCCACAGGCCGTCGCCGCGCGCGTCGCGCCACCGCCCGCCGCGCATGGCGGTCAGCGCGACGCTCAGCGCCAGCGCGTTGAACAGGCTGCGCCAGAAAGTGACCTCGAAACCGGTGGCGAATTCGAGATGGCGGGCGACGACACCGGCGATGCTCCACAGGAGCGTGACCAGCACCATCAGGGCGACGGCTAGGCGGTGCGACATGGTGGGGGCGCTTCCGGCCGCGACACTGAAGGCGCCCGGAGGAGAGTTGGCAAGGGCGTCATTGTGCCGGAATCGGGCGGGAATTGCGCTGGCGCTGATTGCGCCGGCGTTGAAATCGCGACCACTTTGTCGCCTTGCTCCGCGCCTTGTCTTTCCTTTCGCGTCGCCGCCGACGGGATTTCAGGCGTAGCGTTTCACGAGGCGGTAGCCGCCGCCGGCGCCGAGCGTCGACGCCACCAGCCGGTAATCGGCGACCGGCCAGCGCAAGGGCGGCGTCACGCTCGGCAAGGTGGCGCCGAGCGCGCGGCGGGCGAGGGTCAGGTGCGGGCGGAAAGTCCGTTTTTCGACCGGCAGGTCGAGCGCGCGCAGCGCATCGCCGAGCCGCGCGTGCAATCGGTGCAAGGCTGCCGGCGTTTCGGCGGTTTGCAGCACCGCGACGCCGTTCGGCCAGATCGCCGCCCGGCGGAGAATCAGTTCGAACGGCTCCACCTCGACACGCAGGCCGGCGGCGACCTCGCCGAGCCGCCAGTGGTCGACGGCGCCGATGAAATGCAAGGTCAGATGCAGACGGTCGGTCCGCACCGGGATGGCGCTTTTCGGCCAGAGGCACTGCCGCCGGTAGCCGCCGAGTCGCGCGTCGAGCGCCGGCGTCGGCCAGAGGGCGAGAAAAAGGCGCGCTGGCGATGCGTCTTTCAGCGTGGCGGTCGGCGGGTCGGTAGGCGACATGCGCGCATTATCGCGCCCGGCGCGCCGACGGGCGACGAAAAGCGAAGTGCATCGGTGGCGGAGGCATAAAATGGCGCTTTTCCCGCCTCGCGAGCCCCTGTTGAGCGAAACGGCCTGTCAAAATCCGCCGGTGTATTACCGTTTTCCGGCACCGCGCCGTCCGCCGTGGTGGCGGCGCGGCGCCTTCGCGCTCGCGATCGCCGGCGCACATCTGGGAGCGTTGGTGTTCGCTTTCGCGGTCTTGGAAAGGTCGCCGATGCCGGCGGTGCCGCCGGCCTTGCAGGTGCGCGTGATCGACGCGCCGCTGCGGCCGGCGGCGGCGCCGTCGCCGCAAACGCCGCAAGTGCCCCAAACGCGGCATACGCCACAAGCGGCACAAGCGGCACAAACGCCGGTGAAAACGCCGGTGAAAACGGTCGGGCGCGTCGCGACGCTGCCGGCGAAAGCGCTGCCATCTGCGCGGGTGTTGGCGGTGGCCGAAAACGCGGAAACCGTCGATACCGCCCGACTCGCCAACGCCAACCCGGCGACCGTTGCCGTCGCGCCGCCGGCGGCGCGCCCTTCGGCGCCGGCCGAACCGCCGGCCGCCGCGCCGTCATTGCCCTTGGTCGCCGCGCGCTTCGACGTCGCCTATCTGCACAATCCCCGTCCCGCCTACCCCGACGCGTCGCGCCGCCTGGGTCAGGAAGGGCGGGTGGTGCTGCGGGTGCGGGTCAGCGCGCAGGGTTTGCCGGTGGCGGTGGCGGTCAAGCAGTCGAGCGGTTTTTCGCGGCTGGACGAGGCGGCGCGCGCCGCCGTCGAGCGCTGGCGCTTTGTGCCGGCGCGGCGCGGCGACGAAGCGGTCGAGTCGCTGGCGGAGGTGCCGATACAGTTCAATCTGGACGATTGACGCGGCTCGCCCCTGAAATCCCGACCAAGGAGACGCCGATGACGCAACGACGGGAGTGGACGATCCTCACCTACATCGCGGCGCATAACAATCTGTCGGCGATGGGCAGGAAGAGCTTGTTCGAAATTCTCACTGTCGGCAGCCGTCCGCAAGTGCTGCATGGCGTGCTCTACGACGGACTGTTGCCCGAGCGGCATGCCGGCGCCGCGGCGCGCTACGTGATCGGCGATCCCGGATTCGTCGCCAGCCAGGAAATGCTGGGCGATGTCGATTCCGGCGATGCCGAACAGTTGCTGGCCACCGCGCGCTGGCTGTTCGCTCAATACCCGGCCGAACGCCACGGTCTGATCTTGTGGAGCCACGGCTCCGGTTGGGAGCCGGCGGAGATTGCGCGCTTGGACGCCGGCGAGCGCGTGAAGTCGGGCGCCGTGACGGCGGACGCGTCGCCGCGCCAGGCCGTCGACGGCCGCGAAGCGAAGGAACGCTCGGCCGCCGCCGGCAGCCGGGCCTTGTTCCGGTCGACGCTGCGCACGCTGTTGTCCCCCGCGCGCGCCGCCGAGCGCGCCATCCTCTTCGACGACGGCAGCGGCCATTCGCTCGATACGCTCGAACTGGCGCGCGTCGCCGGCCAGATCGCCGCTTTCGTCGACCGGCCGCTCGAATTCCTGGGCATGGACGCCTGCCTGATGGCCAACGTCGAAGTGGCCTACGAATTGCGTCACGCGGTGCGTTACCTCGTCGCGTCCGAAGAACTGGTTCCCGGACACAGTTGGCCCTACGGCGCGATTTTCGGCGATCTGTGCGCCTGTCCGGCGCAGAATGGCGCCGATCTGGCGCGCCGGGCCGTCGAACGCTACGGCGAGTACTACGCCGCCAATCCGCCCGCCAACGGCGACGTGACCAAGGTGGCGGTCGATCTCGGCCGGATCGGCGAAACGGCCCGTGCGATCGACGCCCTGGCAATGGCCCTGTGCCGTCCGGCTGAAGCCCCCGGCACCTCATTCGGTACTCCTTCCGGCGCGCTGGCCGACATCCTGTGGGCGGCGCAGTACGCCACTCGGCAGCGGGAAACACGGCAGGGCCAGCGCCAGCCAAACAAGTTCGACTGGCATCTTTGGGATATCGGTTCGCTGGTCAGCGAACTCGCGGCGGCGGCCGGCGCCTCCCCGGCCTTGCGTCAGGCGGCGACCGCCTGCCGGCGGGCGCTTCAGCCAGGCGCCGGTGCCATCCTCGCCGAGCGGCATCGCGGCGAGTGGTTCGACGGACTGGCCGGACTCTCGGTGTATCTGATCCCCCCGGGCTGGCAGCGCGTTTCGCCGTATTACCGCGAACTGAGTTTTGCCAGGGACACGCACTGGAGCGAACTGCTGGCGGCCTATCACGCGTGAGCGTTGTTTAATATAATCAATTAAATTAATTATTTAATTGATTATCTCGACCTTGCCGTTCGGGCAGCAGCCGCAGGCCGGCTGGCAGGGATTCGCCGAAAGCACGCCGTTCATCGGCTTTGTCGAGTTCGACGACGGTCCGCACCTGTTCCTGCCAGCTGGCGGCGGCGTTGGCGGCGTGCAGCCGCGCCAGCACCCGCTGACGAAGATCGTCGGGGAGATCGCGCGAACGGTCGCCGGTCAGGCGGGCGATCTGCGTGGCGGTGAAAGCGGCCGGTTCGACCTTTTTCCAGTCGAGCTGCAACACGTCTTCCAGCCAGCGGCCGGCGATCTCTGGCGGGACGACCTGGTGGGCGCTGCCGTGGAGCGCGCGGCGCGCGCCGAGGCGTCCCAATGCCCACCAGCCGAGCGGCTTCTCGTTTGGCTTGCGCAGCCGGTGGCGCAAGGCGTCGCCGAGCGCGATCTTGCGCTCGATCGGCAGCCGTTCCAGCGAGGCGGCCAGACGCAGCATGTCGTCGTGACTGCCGGCGATGGCCGGGGCGAGGCGACCGCGGGTCTTGCCGCAGTCGCCATGCAGCCAGGGCGCGATGTCGGCCAGGAGCTTTTCCTGCGTTTCCGGCGACAGGCCGCCGGCCGCGCGCCGCCAGAAGGTCCACCATTCCGACCAGTTCTGGCTTTCATTGACGTATTGGATGCCTTGCGGCAGAAGCGCCGCGAGTTGTTCGATCCGCCAGTCGTCGAGCGCGTCGCCCAGGCCGGGACGCAGGCAGTAGCCGGCGAGATTGAGCCACAGCCGTTCGTGTTCGGCGGAGCGCCGGCGGCGGCGCGCGCGTTGCAGCAGGGCGTCGAAAAGCGCGCGCAGCAGCGGCATGTCCCAGTCGTCGCGCTTGCCCAGCAGATGTTCGAGCTGTCCGCGCAGACGCCGGACATCCTTGCACTCCACCGGTTGCGAGCTGGCGCCGAAAATGCGGTCGATCCAGCGCACGGCGTCGGCGAAGCGTGGCGGCAGCGTCGCCTGGGCGGGCGTCTGACCGTGTTCGCCGCGCAACTGGAATTCGAGTCGCCAGCGGCGGGTCGGGTCCTCGACGCCGACGCAGTGGAGTTCCAGGGTGCCGATTTCGGTCATGGTGGCGGTGAGTTGCACGCGCACCTCGCGTTGTGCGCCGCCGGCCGGCGCCTGGACGACGGTGGCGATCGGCGGCAGGCGGACGGTGTCGTCGCCGAGCGCGGCGATGTCGCCCGGGCGGTACGGCGTGTCGGCGACCGAGGAGGCGAGATGGAAGCGTACCGGTTGCCCGAGCCGGAGACTGAAGGTGCGCTCCGGCAAACGGATTTCGTGTCCTTCCTCGCTGCCGCGCGGCAGCAGGCAGATGCCGCGTTCTTTTCCGCCGTCGTCGAGCACCAGGAAATAACTGCGCGCCGAGCCGCCGCCGATGCGCTGCCCGTGACCCTGGCGAACCAGGGCGTAAGCCACCGCGCCGCGCGCCACGGCGATATCGGGGTTGTCGTTGTGCAGCACCCGCAAGGGCGCGCCGCGCCATTCGCCGAGCGTCTCGCGCAGGCGTTCGGCCAGCGCCTCGGCGCGGAACACGCCGCCGTTGAACAGCAGGGTGTCGGGAATCGGCGGTCGCGTCGCGTCGTCGCCTTCGTCGTTCTCCTCGCCACCCTCGGCCAGCGCCTGTCGCGAGGCGTGCGCGTGCCGCCGGAGAAAGGCGGCAATGTGGCGGGTGATCGCCGGATCGGCGGGGTAGGGCAGGCCGAATTCGACGATCGCCGCCTGCCGTTGCCGAGGCGCTTCGTCGGGCGCCACGCGCGGGAAGAAGCCCTCGACGATCAGGCGCGCGACTTCCTCGCGGCGGACTTCGACGGACCGCGCGCCGCCGATCAGGCGCGCGCCGCCGCCGAGCAGGGTCAGCGCCGCCGCGTCCGGCGCGCCCGCGGCCAGCAGTTGTTCCTTGGCGACGCGGCAGCGGGCGTTGAGTTGCGAAAAACGCGCCGCCGACAGGCGGCCCTCGCTGGCCGGCAAGCGCGATTCGACGAGGTGCGCTAGCGCCAGATCCATGTTGTCGCCGCCGAGCATCAGGTGGTCGCCGACGCCGATGCGGGTCAATCGCGGGACGCCGTCCTCGAACGTCACCTGTATCAGCGTCAGGTCGGTGGTGCCGCCGCCGACGTCGCAGACCAACAGCAGGCGGGTGCCGGCCAGTTCGTCGGCGAGCGTTTCCCGATGGCGGAACAGCCAGTCGTACACCGCCGCCTGCGGTTCTTCGAGCAGGCGCGGGTTGGGCAGGCCGGCCTGCCGGGCGGCGGTCAGCGTCAGGGTGCGCGCGCCGTCGTCGAAGGAGGCGGGCACGGTGAGAATCACCTGTTGCTGTTCGAGCGGCGCGTGCGGAAAGCGGTGCCGCCAGGCGGCGCGCACGTGCGCCAGATAGCTGGCGCTGGCGTCGACCGGCGACACCTTGAGCACGTCGTCGTCGGCTCCCCAGGGCAGGATCGGCGCCGTGCGGTCCACCGAGCCGTGCGACAGCCAGCTCTTGGCGCTGGTCACCAGCCGGCCGGGAACCTGCGCGCCGAGGTCCAGCGCCAGACGGCCGGTAAGCACCGGTTCGCCGCCGTCGGCCGCTGGCCATGGCAGTTGCAGATCGCCGGCGGCGATTTCACCGTCCGCCGGGTGGTAGCGTACCGACGGCAGCAGCGGCCGGGCGGCGACCTGGCCCGGGCCGACCAGTTGCTCGATTTCGAGCAACTCGACCTCCCGCTTGCCGGGCGCCGCGTAAGCGACCACGGTGTTGCTGGTTCCGAGATCGATGCCGACGATGTAGGGTTTTTTCATGGTTCCGGGTCCGGTGCGGGAAGGCGGCCGCCGGCGGGCGGCGAACCCACGGGCGTTCAGTCGCCGCCGCGCACGTCGAACTCCACTTTCCAGCGGGCGCTGTCGTCGTGCGGCAGTGCTTCGAGTTCGAGCGTGCCGGCCTCGGTCACGCGCGCGTGCAGACGGACGCGCACCACCTCGCCGGCGGCGCGGCCCTCGCTGGGCAGCGTGGTCTGGATTTCGTCCAGTTCCTGCAGCTCGTCGGCGGACCACTCGTCGAGCAGCGTGCCGACGGCGTCCTGACGGCGGACGGACGAGCCGAAGAAGCGGAAACGCACCGGTTCGCCGACCACCAGGCCGAATTCCTGCGTCGGTAGTGCCGCCTCGCTGCCTTCCTCCATGCCGAAGGGCGCCAGACACAGCGCTTGCACCGGCGGCTGGACGCCGGGAACGGCCGGCATCGCCGATTCGATGGCCACGTAATAGGCGCGCGCCGTGCCGCCGCGGATGCGCACGCCCTGTCCGCGGCGGACGTATCCGTAGTAGGCGGCGCCGCGGGCGACGGCAAGATCGAGATCGGCGCCGTCGAGCAAGCGCGCCGCCGGGGCGTTTTCGGCCGCCAGCCAGGCGTTGATCGTCGTCAGCGTGCGGTCGGCGAGCAGCGCGGATTTGAAGACGCCGCCATTGAACAGCACGGCGGTCGGATGAAGAAAGGTGGCGCCCGCCGGCCGTTCGCCGCCGAAACCCTCGAGTTCGGCGGTGGCGGCCACTTGCCGGGCCAGAAAAGCGGCCAGATGGCGGGTGACGGCGGCATCCTGCGCGTAGGGCAGGCCGAGTTGGGTCAGACCGGCGCGGCCGCGACCTCGCGGCCGGTCGGCGATGGACGCCGGCGGGAAGAAACCGTCGAGCAGGGTGGCGCCGAGTTCGTCGCGGGTCAGTTCGCTACGCAGCGAACCGCCGATCAGCTTGGCGCCGCGACTGGCGATGAGCAGCGGCACGGCATCGACCCGTTCATCGTTGAGCAGCGTTTCCTTGGCGCTTCGGCAGGCGTGCGTCAGCGCGCGCAGTTGCCAGGCGTCCAGCGTGTGACCCTGGGTCGCCAGCTTGGCGGCGACGGCGTAAGCCAGCGCCAGATCCATGTTGTCGCCGCCGAGCAGGATGTGCTCGCCGACGGCGACGCGGTGCAGTTCGAGCGCGCCGTCGCGTTCGACAACGGCGATCAGCGAGAAGTCGCTGGTGCCGCCGCCGACGTCGACCACCAGAATGATCTCGCCCGGCCGCACCTGCTTCCGCCAGCCGCCGCCGCTTTTCTCGATCCAACTGTATAGCGCCGCCTGCGGCTCTTCCAGCAGGATCAGCCGCTCGCCGCCGGCGGTGCGCGCCGCCTCGGCGGTCAGTTCGCGGGCCGCCGGATCGAAGGAGGCCGGGATGGTGACCACGATTTCCTGCTCGCCGAAGGGCGCCTCGGGGTGGGCCTGATCCCAGGCGGCGCGCAAGTGGCTCAGGTAACGCAGCGAGGCGTCGAGCGGCGACAGGCGCGCCACTTCCGGCGGCGCGTCGGCGGGCAGGATCGCCGCGCGCCGGTCGACGCCGGCGTGGCACAGCCAGCTCTTGGCGCTGGACACCAGACGGATCGGCGTCGCCGCGCCACGGCCGCGGGCCATTTCACCGACGGCGTGATCCAGATCGTCGCGCCACGGCAGCGCCAGATCGCCGGCCGCCAGTTCGCTGGCGTGCGGCAGGTAGATGAACGAGGGCAGCAGACCGAGCGCCGCCACCGTGCCTGGCGCCGTCAGTTGCGGCACCGGCAGCACGGCTTGCGTGACTCGTTCGCCGTCGCAGGCGGCGAGGTCGACATAGGAAAGCGCGCAATGCGTGGTGCCGAGATCGATACCGATCGAAAACCTGGCGTCGCTCATAGTTCCACCTCCGCCGGCGCGACGATGCGCAGATCGTGACCGCCGGCCAGCTTGGGCAGTCGCGTTTCGACCACGCGCCAGCCGCGATGGGTGAGGCTACCCGTGAACGGTGCCTGTCCGACCACGTTGCCGGTGACGCGGATCGCGGCGGCGTCGAAGCCTTCCGGCAGGGTCAGGCGGCTGCCTTCCGCCTCGTCGCGGATGGCGCGGATGGCGAAATTGTCGCTTAGCACCTTGCGGCAGCCGGCATGGACCACGCGCGCGGCGGCGCCGACATCGGCATCGCCATAACCGGCGACGTCTTCCTGAATGAAATCGATGAAGCGCGCTTCGCGCTGTAGCAAACCGAGCAGTTGCAAGGCGCCATCGGGCGCCGCTTCCTTGAGCGGCGGCGCGGCGGGCGGCCTCGCCGGCGGCGGTGGCGAGGCTGGCGCCGGTGCGGGCGGCGGCTCGCGCCGCGCATCGCCGGTGCGCAGGGCGTCGACGCCGGCGGCGAAATCGCTGTCGCCGACGATCTTGAAAAACGCGCCGATGGCAATGGCGATTCGACGCGGCAGGGAGGGGTTGGCTGGTTTCATGGGTGGTTTCCTGATGTTTGCCGCCGGAGCGGCGGGGAACGTTCGGTCAGGCGCGGTCGCGGGTACGGGAAAGCCGGACAAGTGGCCGGCGGACGGCGGTCGACGGCTCTCGCCGGTTGTAACGGCGTTTCTGTTGCGGTGCAATATAAACCATTACGTCGTCGTCGGGTAGAGGGCGCGGCCCGCTTGCCGCGTGTGTCCCACGCGTTCCGACTGCCGTCGGGAAAAGACAGTCTGGCAACCCATCGTTTTGGGTCCGGCGTGGCCAAGCACCACTTTTGCCCCGGGTGCGGAATCCATGTGTTCACCGGACGCGGGCCGCGCCCGCGCTTTACACGGTGAATGTGCGGGTGCTCGACGACGACGATCCGACGCGCGAAAACCCGGAAATCGTCCACTTCGACGGCCAGCGCTGGCAAGCGCCTGTCGCTTCCCTGACCGCCGGGGAAGCCGTCCGGTAAGCCATCGTTCGATTTTCCGTGGAACGGCGCGGGCCGCTCCATTGGCGCCGCGCGCCGTCACGGCGCCTGGCCCACGCGGCGGTTCAGGACGTGCCGTCTTGCCGGCGGGGGCGGTGGGTGACCAGCCAGCGCGCGGTTTCGCGGGCAACGACCTCGAAGGCGCCGGCGCTGTGCGGCGACTCGGCAGCGGCCGGGACCAGTACCAGCGATTGTTGACACGCGACTTCACGCAGCGCGCGGCGCCCGCTGGCGATCAGGCGGTCGTCGTCGTCGTCGAGCAAGACGAGCAGCGGCGATTCGAGCGAGCGCAGATAAAGCATGCCGGCACGGTCGATCATGCCGTTGTGGCAGACCACCGCGAAGACATCGTGGTCGCGCAGCGCGGCGACGCGCACCGCTACCGGCGAGCAGTCGTCAAATGCACAGAGGGCGATCGGCAACAGCGGCAGTTCGCCTTGCTGCGTGCGGTGCTTGAGCATGGTCAAGGCGTCGAGCAGGCGCCGGGCGAGCAGCGAGACATTGTGTTGCACGTCGGCGAAGCGCTTCTCGCCTTGCGTCAGCAGGTCCAGCGTCAGGGTGCCGATGCCGGCGTGGCGAAGAATCGCCGCCAGGGCGTCGTCGCGCGTTCGCGGCGCGAAACCGGCGTGCGCTAGCACCGCCAGCGCCGAGATGGCCGCCGGCAGCGTCAGCACCGCGTGTAGCGCCTCGCGGCCGCTGGCGATGACGATTTCGGTGCGTCCCGGCAGGGCGATGCCGTCGTTCATCGCCGCACCAGGCGAACGGGCACCCGGCGCGGCCCGAAGGGCTTGCCAAACGAGGTGAAGTGGCCGGCGATCAGGGTGCCGCAGTGCGGGCAGCGACCGTCGGCCGGCAGGTCGCGGTGCCGGATGGTGTAGCGGTCGCGTTCGATCAGGGCCGCGTGGCAACTGGGGCAGAAGGTGGTGCCGCCCTCGGTGTCGCGGACGTTGCCGGTGTATACGTAGCGCAGACCGGCGTCGAGAGCGATTTGTCGCGCGTGCGACAGCGTCGACGGCGGCGTTGGCGGCAGATCGTTCATTTTCCAGTCGGGATGAAAGGCGGTGAAATGCAGTGGCACGTCCGGCCCGAGTTCGCTCGCCACCCAGTCGGCGAGGGCCTTGATTTCGGCGGTCGAGTCGTTGCGGCCGGGAATCAGCAGCGTGGTGATTTCCAGCCAGCAGGCGGTGTCGTGATGAATGTGGGTCAACAGGTCGAGCACCGGCTGAAGGTGGCCGCCGCAGAGTTTGAAGTAGAAGGCGTCGCTGAAGGCTTTGAGGTCGACGTTGGCGGCATTCATCACGGCGAAGAATTCGCGCGCCGGTTCGGGGTGGATGTAGCCTGCGGTGACCGCGACGGTCTTGATGCCGCGTTCCCGGCACGCCAGCGCGGTGTCGATGGCGTACTCGGCGAAGATCACCGGGTCGTTGTAAGTGAAGGCCACCGATTGCGAACTGTAGGCGACAGCGGCCGCGGCGATGCCGTCCGGACTGGCCGCGTCGAGCAGCCGGTCCGTGTTCCTGGAGCGGGAAATGTCCCAGTTCTGGCAGAACTTGCACACCAGGTTGCAACCGGCGGTGCCGAAGGAGAGGATCGACGAACCGGGGTAAAAATGATTCAGCGGTTTCTTCTCGATCGGGTCGATGCAAAATCCCGACGAACGGCCGTACGTCGTGAGCTCCATTTGCCCGCCGCTGTTGCGGCGGACGAAACAGGCGCCGCGTTGACCGTCGTGCAACTGACAGTCGCGCGGGCAGAGGTCGCATTGAATCCTTCCCTCCTCGATGGCATGCCACCATCGTCCGGGGTGCCGGGATTCCGGCGTCTTCGGCGTTCCGCCACTGTTTTCGGTGTTCACGGTTCTTTCCATTTCTTGACTTCGTAGCGCGCCAGGCACATTTGCGCGCTCCAGAAATCGGTCGGCAGACCGGCCTTGCGCTTGAGCTGCGCCAGGAATTCGCGCGGCGCGGGAAGCTGTTCCCAGACCTGCGGCAGGAAAGTGGCGCGGCGACTTCCGCAACGGAGGATCACGCCATCGACGCCGGGACGGAGGCGGGCGAGGGCATCGGTTTCGTCGGCGACCGGGAAATCCTCGGCCGCCGTCAGCAAGGAGACTTCGACCCGCGTGCGCGGAAACTCGCCGGCGCTCAGCGGCGGGAAGCGCGGGTCGCGAAAGGCCGCCGCCACCGCGTTTTCGGCGACATCGCGGTCCAGCGGCCGTCGCGCGTCGAGGCTGCCGATACAGCCGCGCAAGCGGCCGTCCTGGGTCAAGGTAACGAAGGTCGCTCCCGGTTCGGCGAGTTCCGGTTCGTGTGCCGTGGTGCGTTCGGCAACGCCGAAGCGCGCGCCGATGGCGTTGCGGGCCACGATCAGCAAGAGGGCGCCGAGGCCGTCAGTGGACCGCATCGCCGGCCCCCGTGGCGGAGAACGTGAACGCGCCGTAGCCGACGACGCGCGATTTGTCGCCGGCGGTGTCGCCGGAATTGCGCAGGTCGACCAGTCGCGCGCGCAAGCCGTGCCGACCGGCCGCCAGCAGCAGACCGTTGATCGGGGTCGCGCCGCACGCTTCGCGGTGGTCGATTCGCGGATCGAGCGCGAGGATGCGTCGCGCGGTGGCTTCGTCGGTGGCGCGCGCGGCGGCGTAGGGCAGGTAGTGCGAAAGGTCGGAACTGACCACCAGTAGCGTCTCGTCGCCGCCCCACACCCGATCCAGGACGTCCGCCACCTGCGCTGCCGTCGCGCGGCCGACGGCCAGCGGCAAGACCGTGAAATCGGCCAGCACCGTTTGAAGGAACGGCAGGTGGACTTCCAGCGAATGCTCGAAGGCGTGCGCTTCTTCGCTGACCGCCACTTGCGGCAGTTGGGCGACGGTGGCGGCGGCGTCGCCATCGACCGGCGCCGTACCCAGCGGCGTCGCGAAGGCGCCGGCGGCGGGGAGAGCCAGTCCAGCCACCGCCACGCGATGCGTCGGACCGAGCAGGATCACGCGCCGGACGATTCCGCGCCGGCTCGCCAGCGGGGCGTAAACGCTGGCCGCGACCGGTCCGGAATAGATATAACCGGCGTGCGGCGCGATGATCGCTTTTGGTGGCGGGCCTGCCGGCGGCGTCGCGCGTTCAAGCAACACTCGCAATTCGCGTGTCAGCGCGGCCGCCGATCCGGGGTAGAACATGCCGGCGACGGCGGCTGGACGGACAGACGGGGCCGAATCGGAGGCTGAGTCGGGAGCGGAACGGGTCATTGGGCAGTCCTTGGCGAATTGCCTGACGATCAGTAATTGTAGCCCCAGTTGCAGCCTTGGCGGCGACGAACGCGGCGTGGTCGCGCCCGGAATATTGCGCCTGAGCCAAGAAATTGAACGGCCTGAAGGCGGCGGATCTTGCCATCGTGCCCGGACGGGATTGGAACGCCGGACCCGCGTTTCGTTCGTCAAGGCGCTGCCGCAATGCCCGAGATTCGTTAAAATTGGCCGATGCAAAGTTATTACGCCATCGTTCCCGCTGCCGGCACCGGCTCCCGCTGCGGCGGCGAGACGCCGAAACAATACCAGCCGCTGGCCGGTCGGCCGTTGATTTATCACAGTCTTGTCGCGCTGTGCGATTGTGAGCGGATCGAACGCGTCTGGGTGGTGCTGGCGCCGGATGACCCTTGGTGGCGGTGCCATGACTGGAGCGCGCTCGGTCACAAGCTTGAAACCGTTTATTGCGGCGGTGCCACCCGCTACGAAAGCGTGCGCAACGGTCTGCGGGCGGCGGCGACGGCCGCGGACGACGACGACTGGATTCTGGTGCACGACGCGGCGCGCCCCTGCGTGTCGCCCGCGATGTTGACCGCTTTGTGCGACGAACTGGCGGCGGACCCGGTTGGCGGCATTTTGGCCGTGCCGGTGGCCGACACCGTCAAACGCGCCGATGCGCGGCAGCGTGTCGCCGCCACCGAAGCGCGCGAGGGTCTGTGGCAGGCGCAGACGCCGCAAATGTTCCGCTACGGCCTGCTCACGCAAGCCTTGGCCGACCACTCCGGCGGCAGCGACGAGGCGTCGGCGGTTGAAGCCGCCGGCTTCCGGCCGCGTCTGGTGCGCGGCGATGCCAGCAATCTCAAGGTCACCTATCCCGCCGACTTGTGGTTGGCGGCAGCGATTCTTCAAGCACGGGCGAGGCAGGCGCCGTGATGCGCGTCGGGCAGGGCTGCGACATCCACGCGCTGGTGCCCGGGCGCAAGCTGATTCTCGGCGGTGTCGAGATTCCGCACCACGCCGGCTTGCTCGGTCATTCGGATGCCGACGCCTTGTTGCACGCCATCACCGACGCGTTGCTCGGCGCGGCCGCGCTGGGCGACATCGGGCGCCACTTCCCCGACACCGACGAGCGCTTTCGTGGCGCCGACAGTCGCCGCCTGTTGCGCGCGGCAATGGATTTGCTGACCACGGACGGCTGGCGCGTCGGTAACGTGGACGCCACCATCATCGTTCAGCAACCGCGCATGGCGCCGCATTTGCCGCGAATGATCGCCAACATCGCCGCCGATCTGGGGATTCCCGAACGCGATGTCAACGTCAAGGCGAAAACCGCCGAACGCCTGGGCTTCGTTGGCCGCGGCGAGGGGATCGCCACCGAAGCGGTGGTCCTGATCGAGCGTCCCTCCTGAAACCAAGGCGGCGCGCCTTGCGTCCCGCCTCTCTCCCGCGCCGTCTTGCCGCTCGCCACGCCACGGCGGGGACAATTTCCATTTCGAAGTGCGTTACCGGTCTGAGACGCTGCTCGCCAGGCATTCGCCAGGGGTGTTTTCGACCGCTGCCCGATCGTCACCCGGATCCGACGACGCCGCTGAAGCGCGGGTAGTGTCGAGTTTCTTTACAATTTTTTACAATTTCAGGAGAATGCCGAAAACGAACAGGAAAAAGTATTTGTTTTTAATTGCTTGCTATACGAGGCATGTTTTTTGCTTTTTACCACACCGGAAATTTACTGGCTGCCATCCGCCGATTTCCATCGCGAGAAACCCTTTTTTGGTTGAGTTCTGGTGTTTCTTTGATTCTTGGTTCGGTTGGTCATTCTGCGTGTTGATCGCCATCTTCTAGGGAGAAATTTGTGAGTGCATTCGGATTTAAAATGAAAACGCTGGCCGCCTCGGTGATCATGGCCGCGTCGGTCGGCGCGTCGGCGGCGGCGCTGACCGGCGCCACCATCACAGGGAATTACATCGTTTGGGCGGAAGGAGCCGGCGGATTGCTCTCGCCGGTGGCGGCGCCGACGGCGGCCGATATCGCTACCGCCCTGGGCGGCAGCGCCGCCGCACCGGGCGGGAACGTCGAGCTGAGCAAATTTGGCGGTCCGGTCACGACCCTGAGCGGCATCGCCAACGGCCATAATGTCGCTCTGAGCAGCCTGACTTATGCCGACTGGACCAGCAATAGCAACGCCCTGGCCATTCGGTATATCCAGGATGCCGCCGTTTCCGCTTTCGGCACCCAGTTGAATGCGGCCAACTTGAATACGGCGTTAACCAACTTCCTCAATGTAGACGTCGATCCGAGCGCATCCGTGCGCTATTTGTGGCAACTGGTCAGCGACCCGAACATTTCCTATGTGGATGTTACCGGCAATACGCTGTCCGTCGGCTTGGCTGGCTTGTATGATGCCACGGCATTCCTGAACACACTCAGTGCCGGCACCTCCGCGCCAGTGCTGACCGGTCTTCATCAGGTCAGCGAGGTGGTCAAGGTTAATTTCGACGGTTCCGACCCGGGTTATCTGTATGGCTTCAGGGCGACGCGTTCGGGTGTGTTTGCAGCCGACTTGGTTTCCTTCACGGGCAACTACGACGTTCAGCGTGTTCCGGAACCGGCTGGTTTGGCGTTGCTTGGCGCCGGTCTGCTCGGTTTGCTGGCGACCCGCCGTCGTCGCGCCTGATCTCCGGCCGACGTTGTTCGACTGAGGGCGGGCGGCTTGCCGCTCGCCTAATTCCAAAAAATCGATCGACAGTGTCTAGTTGCACTGTGGCTTTTTTTTTGTCTGCCGCGCGATAGGGGTTGGCCATGTCCTTGGCTCTTTTTTTTGGCTTGTGTGTCGTTATTTCAGGTGTCGTCATACGATTCGGGATGTTTCTATCGACGCGCTTGGGGGTGCTGGATCATCCGGGTGGGCACAAGCAACATGGTGCCAGTACGCCTTTTGTCGGTGGTTTCGGTCTTATCGCGGTTGTGCTGGCCGTTTTCTATTATGGCTCTGTTTGTTTTCCCGAGCTTTTACTACATCCGGTCCAGATCATCGCGGCCGGTGCCATGGTCCTGTTTGTCACTGGCTTCGCCGACGACTTGTGGCATCTTGGATTCAAAACCCGTTTTGTCATTCAAGCCGTGGTGGCGATTGGCATGGTTTCCTGGGGTGGAGTCGAACTCGTTACTTTAGGTTGGATCTTTCCTTGGCAGCCAATTGATTTAGGTTTTTTCGCCATACCATTTACCGTGTTTGCCACCATCGGACTGATCAATGCGCTGAATATGATCGATGGTATCGACGGTCTTTCTGGTTCGTTGTCTTTTATTAGTCTGGCATTGATCGCGCTGGTGGCCGCGGCGGCTCAGAACACGACGTATTTGATTGTTGTCGTTGCCATCATGGGTGGTCTCGCGGGTTTCCTTTATTACAATCTGCGGTACCCGTCCAACAAGCAGGCACGGGTTTTCCTTGGCGACAACGGCAGTATGCTGCTTGGTTTTCTATTCGCCTGGCTGTTCATCGCCCTCTCGCAAGGCGATCGGCCGGCGATGACGCCGGCGACCGCTCTGTGGTTCTTTTCCATACCGCTCATGGATACCGTGAGTGTCATGTTGCGACGCATCCTGTCGGGAAAGTCGCCATTTCGCGCGGACCGCAACCATCTTCATCATCTGTTTATCCGCGCTGGGTTCAGTGTCAGCGATACGGTACTCATCGTCTCGCTGCTCCAGCTTGCTCTTGGAATTGTCGGGATTTCCGGTTTGTGGCTGAGAGTGCCGGAATACGTGATGTTCTGGCTTTTTATCGCGGTTTTCGCCACTTATTTTTACGTTATTTTGCAACCTTGGCATTTCGTGCCCAACCTTCGTCGTTTGAACGCTGCCTTGGGACTGATCCCTGTTCCCGCGCGAGGCGTTTTCGTCGGCTATTTTCAAAAGGACGCCGCCAAGGAAATACTCGATGTGCTCGCTGAAAGATTGGTGGGTCACTATGATTGCCGATTCAGTCTTCATCAAGTCGATCACCGAAAACCGGGTGACGCCAACATTTATGTCTTGATTGAAATCGATGGCGGTCTAGATGAAGCGCCTGTCGGGGAAATCAGGCGGCTCATGGCTCAAGTTAAAATTCATTTTTCCGGCCGGCACGAATTGCAAATGCGTTTATTCATGCAACGTAATCGGGAAAACGATCGGCGAGTGACGCGTTTGAACAATCGGATAATAGATCCACGGCGTGGAAAAGAACGGCGAGTGAAATCAAAAAATACGCCAATTTATACGACTGTCGTGAATCGCAAAAAAAGAGGGACGAATGTTGTTCGAGTGTAGAACTTGTATTCCCGATGTTTGAGTTGTATTTTGTTTAATAAAATTCTTATCGTTTGTACGGGTAATATCTGCCGTAGCCCAGCCGCGGAATATATTCTGCGACAGCAGCTCGAAAACGGGCGGGCGTGGCGGGGAGCGGTACGTTCGGCGGGAACCGGTGCTTTGGTGAATCACCCCGCGGATGAAACCACGGAGGCGTTACTGCTGGCCGACGGGCTTGATCTCAAGGCGCATCGATCTGTCCAACTGACCCTGGAGCAACTTCGTTGGGCGAATCTGGTGCTGGTGATGGAAAAGCGCCATCGACAGGAGGTTTTGGATATCGATCCGGCGGCACGCGGAAAAATTTTTTTGCTTGGACATTGGCTGGATGTCGAAATTCCGGATCCTTTCCGGCGTGGACAACAGGCGCATGTCGATGCCTTGCGGCTCATTCGTGCCGCCATTGCGTTGTGGCTCGATAAATTTCGAGCCAACGTCTAGCCCGTGTTAACAAGGGAGTCGTGTGGCCTACATTGGCGGACGGGTGCCAGATTGTCTGGCGTTATTCGAGGCATGTTTTGCATTGATGTCGATCTCAATGCATTACTTTATTGGAATTCCCAGTACGGTATTTGCACCCTACGGGTTGATGTGAAAGGGTGGCGTCACCCCGACAATGTGGGGGGACGGCTTCACAAGCGTTGAAAAGGATTGAAGGATGAGCAATTCTGTGTCCACGACCAAGAAATCCCGGCTGCTGTTAGTCAGTTTGTTGGTCGGTTCGCTGTCTGCCTGCGCCCTGTCGCCGGGCAATCGCAGCTACTCGCCCGGCGAGCAATCGGAGGTCAAGGTGCCTGTGCAAAAAGGCGAGGACATCATTCCTGAGAACATCAAGGTCAGGCAGATCACCGCTGAATTGATCATCGATCTGTTCAAGGCCGCCCGCCCAAATCAACCGGTGGGTAACCGCGCCAGCATGAGTCCGGCACGGGCGTCGCAAATCGACCCCGCGGCACAAGCGATCAATTACCGACTCGGGCCCGGAGACATTATTTCAATCATCGTTTGGGATCATCCGGAACTGACCACGCCGGCCGGCACCTTCCGTACCGCCGAACAGGCGGGCACGGTGGTCGCCGAAGACGGAACGATTTTTTATCCCTATGTCGGCGTGATCAAGGTGGCCGGTAAAACCACGCGCGAGGTGCGCGACATTCTGGCCAATAAACTGGCCAAATACATCGAGAAGGTCCAAATCGATGTCCGCATGGCCCAGTTTCGCAGCAAACGGGTGTATGTCGTCGGCGAGGTCGCCAAACCCGGCACTCAGGACATCACCGATATTCCAATGAATGTTCTGGAAGCGGTTAACCGTGCCGGAGGTTTCACCGCCGAAGCCGATTACAGCCGGGTGCTGCTTACCCGGCGTGGCACGACCTATCGCGTCGATATTCAGGCCATGTACGAAGACGGCGCTACGGAGCAAAACGCCATGCTGGAACCGGGGGATATCCTCAATGTTTCCGACCGCAGTTACAACAAGATTTTCGTGCTGGGCGAAGTTCTGAAACCGGGTTCGATGGTCATGAACAAAAAACGCTCCACACTGGCGGAAGCCCTGGGCGACGCCGGCCACATCAATCAGGACCGCGCCAGCCCGCGCTGGATTTACGTGATGCGTAGCGACAGCGATACGCCGGAGCTTTTTCATCTCGACGGACGCTCGCCGGACGCCATGCTGTTGGCCGATCGCTTTCCGCTGAAGCCGCGCGACATCGTTTACGTCGATACCGCCGACATCGTCCGCTGGAATCGCGTGATTTCAAACATTCTGCCCACATCCACCATGCTCAACCTGACCAGTGGCACGCGTTACCCGCTTTTTGGCGGGCGGCAATAGATTGGATCGAAACATAACGCAAAGTACCAAGGCGCGATGGATTCCGAATCTCTCCATTTTAGAGGCGCTGGAAAAATTGGGCCACAATGCTCGGGTTTCCTCTCCGCCGCGTGAGAATGTTTTTTAAGCATCTGATTTTTTAATGTTATTCGGGAATTCGTATCCCGACAAAACCTGGGGTGACATCGGACAATACATGGAACAAGATCAATTCAGCGCGGGTACCACAGCATCGTCCGGTGGCATGACACATACCTCCAAAGTTGCTTTCGAGGATGAAAACGAAGGAATTTCGATAGGCGAAATCGTTGCCGCCATCATGGAGTACAGATGGCTCGTCGTTGTGATAACGGTTGCAGCTTTGTTGATCGGTCTGGTAGTGATGTTTGTTTCCAGGCCGGTTTACCGCGCCGACGGTCTTTTGCAGGTTGAGGAGAAAAGTAGTGGTGTTGGTTCATTAAAAGCACTGCAACCCTTGCTTGGAGACGATACTACTGTCTCCGCCGAAATGGAGATTCTGGCGTCGCGCTTGGTATTGGGCCGGGTTGTGGACAAACTCAAGCTCGACATTAATGTCGCACCAAAAACCTTTCCGCTGATCGGTGGCGCAATTTTCCGCCGGTACCACGAATCCGAACCAAGCGCACCTTTTTTAGGTTTGGCCGGCTACGCCTGGGGTGGAGAAGTCATCCAGGTTGATGGGCTTGAAGTACCTCGGCAGTATCTCGATATGCCGTTGCTTCTCGTCGCGGGCGACGCTAGCGCTTATACCTTGATGAGTAACTCCGGAGAGAACGTGCTGAGTGGTACGGTTGGTGTTCGAGCCAGCAAGCAAGGTTTTTCAATCTTCGTGGCGCAACTCAAGGCACGGCCTGGAACCGAATTCGTGATAACCAAACGATCGCAGGAATCCGCCATTGCTCAGTTGCGCGCGAATTACTCCGTCAAGGAGCGTGGAAAAAAATCGGGCGTCATCGAATTGGGATTGCAAGGGAGCGACTACGATAAAATCGGCATCGTACTTGACGAGATCCTTAATACATATGTTCGTCAAAATGTCGAGCGTCGTTCGGCCGAGGCGGAAAAAACACTCAAGTTTCTTGAAACTCAGTTGCCTTCGCTGAAGGCGCAACTCGACGTTGCCGAGGCCGCCTATAATAAGTACCGTCAAAGCCGGGGTTCGCTCGATCTCAGTATTGAAACGCAAAGCGTTCTGAAATCCGTTGTTGAAATTGAAGACGCCGCACTCAAACTCAAGCAGGAGCGGGAAGAACTGCGTCAGCGTTTTACGTCCGAGCACCCGGCAATACAGGCTGTCGACGCGAAGCTGGCTCGATTAAACGAGCGCCGTAAGCAGTTTGAAGGCGAAGTCTCCAAGCTGCCGGACACCCAGCAGACCGTGCTTCGTTTGGCGCGCGATGTTCAAGTGTCCACCACTCTTTACACTGAACTACTTAATACCGCCCAACAACTCAAGGTTTCCAAGGCCGGCACCGTGGGTGATGTGCGCGTCATCGATACCGCAGCTGTTGCTCGGGAGCCTGTCGGTGCAAAGCCAGGCGCTATTTTAGGCATTTCGGTATTACTTGGTTTGCTAACCAGCCTGCTAACCATCTGGGTGCTCCGTGCCCTGCGCGTCGCGGTGGAAGACCCCGAAGTCATCGAAACCAAGTTGGGGTTGCCGGTGTACGCCACGGTGCCGCACAGCAAGGCGGAACTGCTGCTGAGCCGCAAAGTGACCGCTGGCGAAAGCATCAGCGAATTGCTGGCTGTCAGCCAGCCGGATGACGACGCCGTCGAAAGTCTGCGCAGCCTGCGCACCACGCTGCACTTCGCGATGCTCGACGCGCAGCGCGGTTCCCTGCTGATCACCGGTTCCAGCCCCGGCCTGGGCAAGAGTTTCATCTCGAAAAACCTGGGTGCCGTGTTGGCACAACTCGGCAAACGCATCGCTGTTGTCGATGGCGATTTGCGCCGTGGTCATATCCATAAGGAGTTCGGTTTGCCACGAGAGGTGGGCGTTTCCGAGTTTATCGCCGGTCAGAGCACGCTCGACGAAGTCGTCAAGGCCACACGGGTGCCGAATCTTTTCGTTGTCACCACCGGCCACATTCCACCGAATCCTTCCGAATTGCTGATGCACCCGCGATTCGAGCAACTGTTGCTCGAACTCGGTCAGCGCTTTGACACCCTGATTGTCGATGCGCCGCCGATTCTCGCTGTTTCCGATGCGGCGATCATCGGTCGGCATGTCGGGGCGACCCTGGTGGTGGCGCGGGCCGGCAAACAGCCGATTCAAGAACTGGAGCAGGCCGTCAAGCGCCTCAATCAGGCGGGCGTGCAGGTAAAAGGGTTTATTTTCAATGATCTGAATACAGATCGTCAACGCTACCGCTACGGCTACAAAGGCTACGTCTATCGCTATTCCTACAAAAAATAGCAGGTGCTTAAACCGGGGCGATACACGCGAAACCTCAATTTTAGAGACCACGATAAATGTTGGAATTAAAAAAAGTCGCCCTCATCACCGGCGTAACTGGACAGGACGGCGCTTATCTGGCCGAGTTGTTATTGAACAAGGGGTACGAAGTCCACGGCATCAAGCGCCGTTCGTCCTTGTTCAATACCGACCGCATCGACCATCTCTACCAGGACCCACACGAAACAGACCGCCGATTCATTCTTCACCACGGCGACCTTACCGATTCCACCAGCCTGATCCGCATCATCCAGTTGGTGCAGCCGGACGAGATCTACAACCTGGCCGCTCAAAGCCACGTGGCCGTCAGTTTCGAAGAACCGGAATACACCGCCAATGCAGACGGTATAGGAGCCCTGCGTTTACTTGAAGCCATCCGCATCCTAAAGCTGGAAAAGAAGACCCGTTTCTACCAGGCCAGCACCTCGGAACTCTACGGTCTGGTTCAGGAAAATCCTCAAAAGGAAACCACGCCTTTCTACCCGCGCAGCCCTTACGCCGTGGCCAAGATGTACGCCTACTGGATCACCGTCAATTACCGCGAGGCCTACGGCATCTACGCCTGCAACGGTATTCTCTTCAATCACGAAAGCCCGGTGCGCGGCGA
>JAKOTN010000018.1 GCA_029776255.1 Pseudomonadota bacterium | reverse complement strand
TATTTGACGGTAACGAGTGGGAGATAGACAAATACGGAGAAATAAAGCTTTTGGCAAGGATAATGGCAGCCTCTCTAATAGCAAAAGAAAGTGGAGACGTTAACACTCTTCAAAGTTTGCAAAAGATAGAAAAGAAGCTAAGAATTGACGAGAGAATAAACAAAGCAAGAAAGAAAGGAGTTGAAGCATAATGAAAGAAATAAAAGAAATGAAAGAATTCTTGAAAAAGTATAACCTTCTACCTGTTTTTGAGGTGGTAACGGAAGGGCAAAGGGCAAAGCAGCCAAAGGTGAAATGGACCGAAAAAGAAAACCGCATATTCGATCCTGAAAAGCTCACTAAGGTAGGTTATGGGCTCCCTTGTGGAAAAGATACGGGCGTGATGGTGTTAGATATAGACGGAGATCTAACGATGTTAGACAAGCTCTGTGAGGCAGCAGGAGTGGAGAAAGAAGAGATAGGCAAGACGCTATGGGTAGAAACAGCAAACGGTGGCTTGCATATATATTTTAAATACCGTGAAGGGTTGAATAACAAGACAAGATTTTTTGGAACATGTGATTTTAAGACGGATGGGGGTTATGTAATAGCGCCACTCTCTTTTATAGAGAACAAACAAAAGAAAATGGCGCAATACAAACCGCTTAATTATAATCCTATACAGATTATACCAGAAAAGCTTTACAATTTTATCAAAAATCCGCAGAAAGCCTCCTATATAGGATTTGAAGGTGGTTATGAGGTGAGGTTAGAAGATATAGAAGATCGAGAGATAAAAGAATTTGATTATGAAAAAGAAAAAGAAAAAATGCGAGGTATGAGAGAAGGAGACGGAAGAAACGTTGCTTTGAATAGGATTTTATTCAAATGGGCTATGCAAGAGCATATAGAAGAGAAGGAAGAGATCTTGAAGGAAGCAAGAGAGATAAACGAAGAATATTTTAAAGATCCGTTGCCTAAAGCAGAGGTGGAAAAGACTGTGAATAGTGTTTATAAGGGGGTGAAAGAAAAGCATGAAAGCGTTTATTATAACCGTAAAGGAGTA
>JAKOTN010000015.1 GCA_029776255.1 Pseudomonadota bacterium | reverse complement strand
ACTTGGTGTTACTGTTTTACTTACTCCTGTACCTAATCCACCTGACCAACTGTAAGTATTTGCTCCACTTGCTGTTAATACTGATGTAGCTCCATTACAGATTGCTGCTGGACTTGCTGTTGCAGTTACCGTTGGCAATGGATTTACTGTTACACTTACCGTCGCTGTGCCTGTACATCCTGCTGCACTTGTTCCTGTAACTGTGTATGTCGTCGTACCACTTGGTGTTACTGTTTTACTTGCTCCACTTCCCAATCCTCCTGACCAACTATATGTGTTTGCTCCACTTGCTGTCAATACTGAACTTGCTCCATTACATATTGATGATGGACTTGCTGTTGTTGTAACTGTTGGTAATGGATTTACCGTTACACTCACCGTCGCTGTTCCTGTACATCCTGCTGCACTTGTCCCTGTAACTGTGTATGTCGTTGTACCACTTGGTGTTACTGTTTTACTTGCTCCACTTCCCAATCCTCCTGACCAACTGTATGTGTTTGCTCCATTTGCTGTCAATACTGATGTCGCTCCATTACATATTGTTGCTGGACTTGCTGTTGCTGCTACTGATGGTAATGGATTTACCGTTACGCTTACTGTCGCTGTGCCTGTACATCCTACACTACTTGATCCTGTAACTGTGTATGTTGTGTTGCTTGTTGGTGTAACTGTTATGCTGGCTGTATTGCCTCCTGTATTCCAACTGTATGTACTTGCTCCACTTGCTGTTAATACTGAAGTTGCTCCATTACATATTGCTGCTGGACTTGCTGTTGCAGTTACTAATGGTAATGGATTTACAGTTACGCTTACTGTTGCAGTTCCTGTACATCCTGCTGTACTTGTTCCTGTAACTGTGTATGTCGTCGTACCTGTTGGAGACACTGTTTTGGAACTTCCACTTCCCAAAGTGTGTGACCAACTATAAGTATTTGCTCCACTTGCCGTTATTACCGAAGTCTGTCCATTACATATTGTTGCTGGACTTGCTGTTGCTGTTACCGTTGGTAATGGATTTACTGTTACACTTACTGTCGCTGTGCCTGTACATCCTGCTGTACTTGTCCCTGTAACAGTGTATGTCGTTGTACCTGTTGGAGACACTGTTTTGGAACTTCCACTACCTAAACTGTGGGACCAACTATATGTGTTTGCACCACTTGCTGTTAATACTGAAGTTGCTCCATTACATATTGCTGATGGACTTGCTGTTGCAGTAACTGATGGCAATGG
>JAKOTN010000011.1 GCA_029776255.1 Pseudomonadota bacterium | reverse complement strand
GTTCCCGGATGAGTCGATGTTCTTCACGAACGCATAACCTGGGCTGCTCAAATCCGTCAGACTGATCGTTACAGGCGTTGTCCCGACGGTCTTGGACATAACGAGAACTTTAGAGCCGGTCCGCTGAACGCTCACCGTGTCGTTGAAGTCTGCTTGCCACTTTTCGTTTTCGTCATGGCGCAACGCCAAGTCGATCGTAATCACTACGCACCTCCTTTCTAAGTGCCTAGGGCTATAGCACCATCACACAAACAGATAGCTGAAATCGGCTCGTTCGTACCGTAAAGACCAACCGCTTGTCGTTTTCACGTAGACCTCAATCCATCCATCCTTCCGCAGTTCGTGGTTCCAACCGTAGGTCTTTCCCTTATCCCTCACGCACCGGTAGAGGAAGTTGCACGTCACCGCCCAACGCACGGGATAGTCGAAGTCCAGCGTCGTCTCCATATCAATGCTGTAATTCTCGAAGAGCACGGTATCCGGAGGCTTGCCGAGAAATGAGACACTGTTCACTTTCCCCACGGCGGCGTCAAACCGCTGTTGCGGCACAGACTCCAGGTTGTGCCAGGTGATCGCGATCTGCTGTTGCGGCACATACAAACGCAGAGCCGGTGATTCGCCGTCCGGGATCGGCTTGAATGGGTCTTCATCAAGATTGTCGCCCCAGTGGGCGTTGTCGATCTTGAGGAATTCGCCACCCGCGTCGAGCTTCAGTTCCAGCCACGTTCCCTTCCGTCTCTGCGGCACCGTCATCCCTTCGGGCCAGAGAGCGATTTCCTGCGGATTGATGCCGTACGTGATGCGGACTCTCGCATAGTCGTATCCGATCACGGCGCGCGCGGGATCATGTGGCGGGATCGATTTTGTTCCTTCGCCCAGCGCTGGATCAACACTGATGGACACGGGGTACGCCCAGAGAGCGCCGGGGTGGGGCTTTTTCTGCATATAACGCAGAAATGACCAGACGTTCGCCGCCGGACCAATAAATGTGCGGTCGATCCGCGCGATCGACGAGTTGTCGAATGTTGCAGCATTCGAACCGGATATCTCGACGAATCCAAAGAGCGTATTAGCCATAGACTGCTGGCACAGGTGATTCAAGTTTCACTTTCAATGCGCCGCCATCAGCCGCTGCGGCCATCTTGGCGATCCCGTCTGCTGTCTTTTGTGCTGCTTCTGTCGCCTTCTTTTGCAACTCCTCAAAGGCCTTTTGCTGCATCTCGCGGGCCAGGGCCGCGAATCCGACAAATGACGCCGTTGGTCCTTTCGTCTCGGCTGCCTTTTGAGGGGCTGCGGCGGACGGTGTCGGCGGTGCGGCTCCGCCGGTTGGTGCACCAGCTTCGGGTCCAGGGCCTGCGGCCGCACGACTCTCCTGAAACTGCTTCCATCGCTCGTTCCACTCTCCCATGAGCGCGTCGAGCTTCTCTGTCGATTCCTTGGTGTTCGCCTCGACGAATGCTGGCCATTCCTTGATGGTCGATTTGAAACCTTCGGTCAGACCTTTCCATTCGAAGTTCCAGTCGCCGGTCTTGATCCAGTTCCAGAAAGCCGTCCAGAGATTGCGGAGATTCTCGAACATGTTGCCCATGATTGTTTTTGTGATGTTGAATATGTCCGTGAATACGTCCTGCCAGTTATCAGCGAACCAGCCAACGGCGATCACGAAGTTCTGGCCAAAGGCCTTAATTCGCTCCCATGTGTTAAGAACGAACAAACGTACACGCTCCACCATGATGGCAAGCGCCAATCGCCAATTCTCGCGCAAAAAGACCAGGAATTCGCCCATCTTGCTGGACCATGAGGCCACAGAATCGAGCGCTTCGCCGGCCCACTCCAGAATCGGCTTGACGTTGAACGCTTCGATGAGACCCGATCCGATATTCGCGAGTGCAGTTTGGATGTTGTCCGTCACCGTGCTCCAGAGGCCACCAATTGTTTTGCTGAGCTTCTCCATGCCACCGGCAAACTGTCCGCCTGCTCCTGTGAGACGGTTGATCGCCTCCTGGACCTGAGGAAATCCGA
>JAKOTN010000006.1 GCA_029776255.1 Pseudomonadota bacterium | reverse complement strand
GTCGGTTCGGCGAAACTCAATGGCCTCGACCCGGAAGCCTATCTGCGTTTCGTCATCGAGCGAATTGCCGACTACCGAATCAGCGAACTCGGCAGCCTGCTGCCTTGGCACGTCGCCGAGCAACTCGCCAAGACCGAAAATCTCGCCGCTGCTGCCTGATTCCGATTAGCTCGGAAAGACGGTAGTGACCGGACGGTTACGGCGCTTGGGCATGCCGCACGGGATCTGCGCGATCACATCCAACCCAAGGACCTACAGCTGGTCTCGGACGGCGGTAAACGTAGTATCGGTTTCACCGCTGGCTTGACTGTCCAGCGGTAGTCCATGCGCCCGTTATCGTAATTACGGTAACTACGATAATGGGCGTGTGCCGATCAGTTTCTGAGATGTGCTTGCCCGCACGTATGGCAAAACCACGTGCTCTGCCACTGGCGTTTCGCGGCACTGTAGACCTTCGCCTGGGTACGCCAGCCCTTCATCAACAGCCAGCCCAGCGCGATGAGTCCCAAGCCGAAAGCCGCTTGCTTCCAGTTGTAGCTCAGGCCTGCCATGCCGACGTATACGCACTCACGCGCCAACAACGGGCACACCGTCATCGACATGTAGATGATGATGCCGCCAATCCCATAGGCTCCAATGAACGGCAGCGGTGATGGCGGCGCAGGTGGGGCGCAGTGCTGGGCCAACGCCGTGGACTGGGAGCCCTGGCTGCTGCCTTGAACGAACTGCCCATCTGAAGTGACCGCCGTGTGCGTTGCGTGGAAGTGCTGCGTGCCGCCCGCATGCACAACGGCCATAGGCTGGATGTGCGTGCTGCCGCAACTCGGGCATTGCATCGCCATGGTCAGCCCTCCGAGCCTTCGGCATTGACTGTGCAGGTCAGCGTGGCTTCGCCGCCCTCCATACCTGACGACAACACGCCGACTTTGGTCAAACGACCATAGGTCTTGCCGTCTTTGCCCAGCTTTAGCGAGGCTGATTTCGCAAGCTGCTGGACCGTGAGGCCGGGCAAGTAGCTGCGGTAGGTTTGCTCACCCCCGTCACGTGATACCGCCACCTTGCGGACGCTGGACCCATAGACCTTGACGGGCTCGGCGAGAGTGACGGGCGTGACGCCTTGATCTGGATTCCATCCCGACTCTTTGAGCAGCGACTCAGCCAGTTCAAATCGTGGACCGATGGCCGTGCAGCTCAGCGCCTGTTCGAGCTGCGCCTTGGTCTTGGCGTCCACGGGCTGCGACGCTCCGTTGCTGGAGGCAGGAGGTACGGTTGGCTTGATGGCCGCATTGGCGTCGTACCCCACCAACCAAAGATTGGTCGGTGCGCCCGGCTGCCAGCCGGTGTCGAGCACCAGTTGCTGGATAAACCCTTGGAAGGCGCGCTGCTGCCGCTCGCTGATCGGCTGCCGGTCGGGGATGACCAGCATGGGCGGCTTGGGGCCAACCGTACGGACATTGCCGCTGTGCTCGACCGCCATCTGCTGCATGAAGAGGTGCAGATTGGCGGCGTTGTTGACCGCGTACCCCACCGACTGCCCCCAGCACACCGAGAAGGCGGGGACAGCTTCGGACTTGCTCTTGCTCCACCAGATGGTGGCCGTACCGATCCAGCAGTCACTGCGAGACCAGTCCGTGACCGTGACAGCCACGCGGGGGAAGTAGGTCTTGGGCGTTCCGTCGTAAGGGTGCTTGCTGAAGATGCCTGCCAGCGCTGTTGCACGGATGCCAGGAGCGCCGGGCGGCGCGCTTTGGTCTGGCTTTGCTTGATTGGCAACGGCTGCTGGGCGAGTCTCGGTAGCAGGAGGCGATGCCACGTTACCTTGGCTGGCCTTCGACACACCACCCAAGGAGAGGTGAATCTTGGTCGAGCCGTCAGCCTGCGGCTGTGTCGTGACACAGCCGGTCACGGTCATCAAAACGGCCAGCCCGGCCAACATCCGAAAGCAGACTCTACTCATCCATCAGCTCCCTTTGTTCTCAAAAGTTGAGCTGATTATGAAGACTATATTCGACATTGTCGAATATGGCCCGTGGATTAACAGGCTGCTCAAAAACCCCGCCCCAGCTACGCCGATGAGATAATTCGAACCTTGCCTGAACGAGATGGAAAAAAGATGAGAAGGCCCGACACGACGCAGCCTGCGATGTTCAGCTACCGGACGCTGGAAGAGCGGATTCCGGCAAGTCATCCGCTGAGGAAGCTGCGGGTGGTGGTCGATGGGATTCTGGGCGCGATGCAGGCGACCTTCGAGCAGCTGTATTCGCGCACCGGTCGCCCCGGCATCCCGCCCGAACGGCTGTTGCGGGCCAGCCTTTTGCAGGTCCTGTTTTCCATCCGTTC
>JAKOTN010000002.1 GCA_029776255.1 Pseudomonadota bacterium | reverse complement strand
TCGCCACGGCGCGCGGGCTGGGCGCCCGCTGTCGCCAAGCATAGAAGCCGCTGACCGACACACGCAGCACGCGGCACAGGGTACGCACGGGGAAGTCGGCCTGGCGCGCCATCACGAGTTCGAAGAGTTCGAGGTGGAACCTTCGCTCCTTCTGGCGAACCAGGCCGTAGCCTTTGCCAAGATGTCGCGCTCCATCTTCAGCTGCCGGTTCTCCCGGCGCAGCTTGGCCAGTTCAGCCCGCTCGGTACTGCTCAAGCCCTCCTTGCCAGGCAAGGGCTTGCCGGCGTCGCGGGCTGCTTGCGCCAGCCAATTGACAATGGTCTGGCTGGTCGGCCCGAACTCCCGAGGCAACTCTTGCGGGCTTCGGCCGGCCTCGGCCAGTTCGACGATCTGTTGGCGAAATTCCGCCGGGTACGGTGGTCTGCTTTTCGGCATCTTGGACTCCTTGTTGCGTAAGCATCAGGTGTCCACCGAAAAGGGGCAACTCCATCTGCCGCTCGCGTGTTCCGGTGGCGGTCGATGCCGCCACCGGGTCCTTGAGGGTCAGGGTTGGGTGCTGGCGTTCAGATTGGCATGCGCTTCGCCGGCGTCGGCATAGACCTGCGGGGCGATATCGCCGCGCGACAAGGCTTCGCCGAGCTTCAGGCGCCCGAAAGTGCTGGAGGTGTAACGCGTGACGTCCAGGTAATGACGTTCCATCAAGCCTTTCACCATGCCGACGTAGTCGTCGGCCAGTTCGGGGGTGATGCTGAAACGGTCGTAGTTGATCACCGCGTAGACCTTGCGTCCGATGGGCGCCAGTTTTTCCTCGACGGCGGCGCGCAGCCGCTCGATGTCGGCTTCCGAGCGCACCGACAGACCTTCGAAATTGACGAACAGCAGGTTGCCGGCCGGGTCGTAGCTCAGCCGTTGCGCGAGCGGAATCTCCAGCAGATCGGGGCGCAGGTTCATCGGCTCGTCGACGAAGATTCTTGAGTCCATCAGCGCCGGCGGTTGGCCCATGATCGGCCGGAAGGCCATGTGCGGCACGATGTCGCGCTCGATGTCGATGCCGGGCGCGACTTCGATCAATTCGAGTCCGGCGTCGCCAAGGCGGAATACGCAACGTTCGGTGATATAGAGAACCGGCGTGCCGCGGCGCTTGGCTTCCGGACCGCTGAAGGTGCGATGCTCGACGTGCTCGACGAATTTGTGGGCGTGCCCGTCGCTGGCGATGTGCAGCTTGCCGGCGTTGATCGCGATGTCGAGATTGCCGGCGGTGAAGGTGCCGACGAACACCACCTTCTTGGCGTTCTGGCTGATGTTGATGAAGCCGCCGGCGCCGGCCAGCCGCGGACCGAATTTTGAAACGTTGAGATTGCCCTCGCGGTCGGCTTGCGCCAGACCGAGGAAGGCGATGTCCAGGCCACCGCCATCGTAGAAATCGAACTGGCTGGGCTGGTCGATGATCGCCTGCGCGTTGACCGCCGCGCCGAAGTTCAGGCCACCGGCTGGAATGCCGCCGACGACGCCGGGTTCGGCGGTCAGCGTGATCAGGTCGATGATTTTTTCTTCGGCGGCGACGGCGGCGATGCCTTCGGGCATGCCGATGCCCAGATTGACCACCGCGTTGGCCTTCAGTTCGAGTGCCGCTCGCCGGGCGATGATTTTCCGCTCGCTCATCGTCATCGGCGCGACGGCCGACATCGGTACCCGCAGTTCGCCGGCGAAAGCCGGGTTGTACTGCTCGATGAAGGTCTGCATGTGGTATTCGGGTTTTTCGGCGACGACGATGCAGTTGACCAGCAATCCGGGAATTTTCACTTGCCGCGAGTTGAGCGTGCCGCGTTCGGCGATGCGTTCGACCTGGGCGATGACGATGCCGCCGGAGTTGTGCGCGGCCATGGCGATGGCTTGCGCTTCCAGGGTCAGGGCTTCCTTCTCCATGGTGATATTGCCGTCCGGGTCGGCGGTGGTGCCGCGAATGATGCCGATGTGGATCGGGAGGGCCTTGTAGAACAGGTATTCCTCGCCGTCGATTTCGATGACGCGCACCAGATCGACGGTGGTTCGCTCGTTGAGCTTGCCGCCGCCAAGACGCGGATCGACGAAGGTGCCAAGCCCGACGCGGGTCAGCGTTCCCGGTTTGCCGGCGGCGATGTCGCGGAACAGGTGACTAATCACGCCCTGTGGCAGGTTGTAGGCTTCGATGCGGTTTGAAACCGCCAGATGCTGCAAGGTCGGCACCAGTCCCCAGTGTCCGCCGATGACCCGACCGACCAGACCATCGTGGCCCAGGTGGTTCAGTCCGCGTCCCTTGCCGTCTCCCTGTCCGCCGGCGTAGATCAGCGTCAGGTTGCGCGGCCGGCCAAGCCCCTGCAATTCGTCGCCCTCGCTTTCCAGGTAGCGTTTTTCAAGGGCGACGGCAATGTTCTCGGGAAAACCGATGCCGACGAAACCGCCGGTGGCGATGGTGTCCCCATCGCGAATCAGTCGCACGGCCTCTTCCGAGGAGACGATCTTGCCGGTGTCGGAGGTGCGTAACGACCGCGCCAGCGGATGACGGGAAATGGGCATGCTCACTCCTTTCTTTCGGGAGGGTATTTGGACCGCGGGTCAGACGATACCGGTCAGGTAGTAGCTGGCGATGATCACGAACACGGCCGTCGTCTTGATGACGGTAATCGCGAAAATGTCGCGGTACGACACTTTGTGCGTCAGGCCGGTGACCGCCAGCAAGGTGATCACCGCGCCATTGTGCGGCAGGGTGTCCATGCCGCCGCTGGCCATCGACGCCACGCGGTGCAGCACTTCAAGAGGAATGTTGGCCAGTTCGGCGGCGTGAATGAAGGTTTCCGACATCGCCGCCAGGGCGATGCCCATGCCGCCGGAGGCCGATCCGGTGATCCCCGCCAGGGTGGTGACGGTGATCGCCTCGTTGATCAACGGGTTGGGAATGGCCTTGAGCGCCTCGGCGACGACCAGGAAGCCGGGCAGGGCGGCGATCACCGCGCCAAAACCGTATTCGGAGGCGGTGTTCATCGACGCCAGCAACGCGCCGCCAACCGCGGCCTTGGTGCCTTCGGCGAAGCGGGTGGCCACGGTTTTCCAGGCGAAGAGCAGCACCGTCAGAATGCCGACCAGCAAGGCGCCCTCGACGGCCCAGATGGCGGCGATCTTGGACACTTCCTGCACCACTGGCGCGGCCTTGCCGATCACCGCCGGAATGAAGGAATGGCTCTTGCCGTAGATGCCGGGGATCAGGTCGGTGAATAGTTTGTTGGTCACGCCGACCAGCACCAGCGGCAGGATGGCGATGATCGGATTGGCCAATTTTTCGGTGTCGTCGAACGGCTCCGGTTCGTTGACCAGGTTGCTGCCGTACCCCTCGCCGGCCTTCAGGGCGCTGCGGCGGCGCGATTCGAGATACATCATGCCGATCACAAAGATGAACAGGGTGCCGATCACGCCCAGCCACGGTGCGGCGTAGATATTGGTTTTGAAGAACGTGGTGGGAATGACATTCTGAATTTGCGGCGTTCCCGGCAGCGAATCCATGGTGAAGGAAAAGGCGCCGAGGGCGATCGTTCCCGGAATCAGGCGTTTCGGGATGCCGCCCTGGCGGAACATTTCCGCGGCGAAAGGATAGACCGCGAAGACGACCACGAACAAGGAGACGCCGCCGTAGGTCAGCACGGCGCAGACCAGCACGATCGACAGCATCGCGCGTTCGGCGCCGACCAGCTTGATCACCGATGAGACGATGGACTTGGAAAAGCCAGACAGCTCAATGACTTTGCCGAAAATGGCGCCCAGCAGGAAGACTGGAAAATAGTTTTTGACGAAACCGACCATCTTGTCCATGAACAAGCCGGTAAACATTGGTGCGACCAGTGTCGGGTCGGTGAGCAGCACCGCGCCCAGCGCGGCGACCGGGGCGAAAAGGATGACGCTGTAGCCGCGGTAGGCGACGAACATCAAAAAGCACAGCGAGGCAAGAACGATCAGAAAGCTCATTTTCGGCATCTCCGGTGGTTGATAGTCGTGCGCAATGCGAAGCACGAGTCGTGCCAGGCGAGGGGATGTTGATTATTCGTGAAATTGTTTCGCATCGGCGACGTTCGCGCGTCAAGTGTCGCCCGAAGTGTCTGCTGGGGCAGACACTTTCTCACTGGCCGGCACGGGAATCGATACCCATGGCGGCGATTTTTTCGTAAAGCGAGGCGCGCGAAATTCCCAGACTGCGCGCGGCCTGGGTTTTGTTGCCCTGCGCCGCGCCGATCGCGGCGAGGATGGCGTCGCGTTCGCTCCGCTGGAGGATTTCCTGCAAGGTCTGAGTGTTTGACGGCCGCGCCGGCGGTGCCGGCGTCGCGACATGCGGCAGCACCCGTTCGATATCCTCCGCGTCCAGCGAATCCGCGTCCGACATCAGCAAGGCTCTTTCCAGAACGTTGGCGAGTTCGCGAACGTTGCCGGGCCAGGCGTGCCGCGCCAGATAGGCCAGCGCGGCGTCCGACAGGCTGCGTGGCGGTTCACCGAGTTGGCGGGCCAGCGAATCGGTGAGCGCTTCGGCGATCGACGGCAGGTCTTCCAGTCGCTCGCGCAGCGGCGGCACGTCGAGAGTGATCACATTCAGGCGGTAAAACAGGTCGGCGCGGAAGCGCCCGGCCTCGACTTCCTGTTGCAGTTGGCGGCTGGTGGCGGCGATGACATGCACGTTGACGGTGAGCAACTGGTTCGAACCGACCGGTTCGATCTCCTTTTCCTGCAAGGCGCGCAACAGCTTGGCTTGCAGCGGGGGCGACATATCGCCGATTTCGTCGAGAAACAAGGTGCCGCCGTCGGCCAGCTCGAATTTTCCCTTGCGGCCCTTGCGGTCGGCGCCGGTATAAGCACCGGGCGCGACCCCGAAAAATTCGGTTTCCAGGAGTGTTTCGGGAATGGCGGCGATATTGACCGCGACGAATGGCCCCGTCGCTCGCGGGCTGGCGGCGTGGATGGCGTGCGCCAGCAGTTCCTTGCCGGTGCCGGTTTCGCCGAGGATCAATACCGGCGAACTCGCGCGCGCCGCGCGTCGAGCCTTGTCCTTCACGGCCATCGAGCGCTGACTGCCGCCGACCAGGCTGGCCAGGGTGTATTTGCTGCGTCGGGCTTCGTCGAGCTTGCGCTTGGTATCGGCCAGTTCGACTCGCAATTGATTGAACCGCGAAACCAGCGGCGCCAATTGGCGTGGATTGTCGAAAATCATCATGCCGACCGCGCCGATGATGTCGCCGGCCTCGTCGCGGATTGGCAAACGCATCACCACGAACGAGTCGTTGCCGAAATCCATGATGTCGAGCATGATCGGCTTGCCGGTGTTGACCACTTCGCGCATCAGGCTGTTGGGAATCACCTCCTCGACCGGCAGGCCGATTACCGCGGCGGTTTCGGACAGTCCCAGGCGTTTGGGATAGCTGTGGTTCATCCAGACGATGCGCGCGTCGCGATCGACGATCAGCACGCCTTCGGAAAGGTCGGCGAATTCGGCCAGCAATGTCTCCCTTGCTCGCCGACAGATTCGGTCGGCATCCGTCGTGAAATTTTTCAGCATCTCTCTTTTCCGGATAGCGAACACCAAGGGTGCGGAGGGGGATTTTGACCTTCCATGGTACAAAAAAACGGGGCTTCGGATTTTTCGGTGTTCAGACCCGGAGTTAGCCTCACCGGCCAGTGGTCGATTTCGGCCAGTAAGGTGGACAGGTCGGTTCCGAGCGTCACTTCCCTGGCCGCGTGCCAGACAACGTATCGCGGCTCTTCGGTCGCGGTTCGACTGAGGCAGAAATACATCCGGGTGCCCACAAGCTCATGACTTGGGCCGACGTTTCGCCTCCCCTTGCCCGATCCGTCGTGCTTTTCTCTGTAACGCATCCGTGAAGAGCATCTTGGCCCGCGGAACCTCGAAGCTGTAGCCATTCCCTTCCTGGCACGCCTTCCGGATCTTGGCGTTGAATGACTCGGTGAAAGCGTCGGTAATCGAATGACCCTTCCTGACAACCGTAGACACGCCTCACTCAAATGCCAGCCGCTTGTCTGCGGAAATTTTGTGCAAACACGGCCGGCGACACATTGCCAAGGCACGAGTGGCGCCGCTGGCGATTGTATAAGATTTCGATATGTTCCCGACTCAACGCTTCCGCCTCAAGTCGGGCGCCATATCGGTGGGGGATACCTGCTCGTTCTTCAAGCTGCCTCGGAAGCTTTCCATCGGCGCATTGTCATCGCAATTGCCTCGCCTTGACATGGAGGAGGGCCGCGGTTTGAATTGTTCAACCAGCTTGCTTAATCCAGCTTCCGGATGTTTTCATTTCGCCGGCTTTCCACAGGAGGGCTTGACTGACTAGATCCTGCGTCATGCGTGATCCCATGGCGTAGCCGACGATCTCGCGGGTGAATGCATCTTTGATGCCCGCCAGATAGAGCCAGCCTTCGTCCGTTGAAATGCAGTGACGCCAATGACCCACATTTCATTGGGCTTGCTGGGTTTTAACTCTTGATTCAACAAGTCTCGACCCGCCTTGATTCCTTCTTCGGCCAGTTCCTCTCGCAGGCGCTTGGCGCCGTAGGCACGGCACGTTTTGTTGTGCGCCGCTCGAATCTCCACGCGCAACCGTTCGTTCTCCTGTGCTCGTCGGCAAGGTGGCCGTTTCAACCAAGCGTAAAACCCGCGGCGAGATACCGCTAGAATCCGGCACGGTGGCTTGACCGGATATTGAGATCGCCCTTGCCGGCGCGGCGATGCGCGGAAAAAAAAGGCCGGGCATGAACCTCGTTGGCCAGATTGCCTCGGCGCCGGTTCCGGCTTCCACGGCGGCAGAGCGGGAGGACTTCAGTGGTAACCATCACGCACCTCCCTCAGGCACACAGGTCGGTCAGGGCGACCAGCGTGCAACCCTCCGCGGCCAGGCGTTCGCGCAGATAGCGCGCGGTCGCCACGGCCTCCGCCCCGTCGCCGTGGACGCAGATGCTGCCGATCCGGCAGGGCAGGCGCTTGCCGCTGACGCTGACGATGGCCCCCTCGTCAAGCATGCGCCGGACGTGGGCGTGGCTGGCTTCCGCGCCATGCACCATCGCATCCGCGCGACCGCGGGGCACCAGTTGCCCGTCATCCAGGTAGGCACGGTCGGCGAAGATTTCCTCGACGACGGGCTGTCCGGCGGCATGGCCGGCCGCGCACAGTTCGGACAGCGCCGGGGCGAGCACGATCAGCGCCGGATCGTAGGCCCGGATGGCCCGCACGATCGTGTCGGCCAAACCGCGATCGGCACAGGCGGCGTTGTTCAGAGCACCATGTGGTTTGACATGGCTCACCCGCAAGCCCTCGACCCGTGCCATGCCATCCAGCGCGGCGATCTGGTAGAGGATGGCCGCCTCCAGTTCGGCCGGCGCCATGGCCATGCGGCGGCGCCCGAAGCCTTGCAGGTCGGGGTAGGACGGATGGGCGCCGACACTGACGCCGTTGCGCTTGGCCAGTCGCAGGGTCCGGCGCATGACCAGCGGGTCCCCGCCATGGAAGCCACAAGCCAGATTGGCCGAGCCAACCAGGGGCAGCATGTCGGCATCGTTGCCCATGACCCAGGCACCGTGGCTTTCGCCGAGATCGGCATTGAGGTTGATTTTCCTGGACACTTTGTTCTCCGGAAATGGTTTGTTCATACGGAATGCCAAGCCAGCTCGTCGCCGCGAATGGCGCCGCTGATCAGGTTTCCTTCGTAAAGCGCGACCTCGTCGACCACGCCGGGCGGGCGAAAAGTACCGAGGCTCTCGCACCAGCGGCCAACCCGTTGCGCCTGCTCGCGCAGCGCCGCAGCCGCCTGGGCATGATCGACGGCGACGAAATGCACTTCGTCCCTCGGTCGGACATGCGCCAGTCGCGGCAGGTCGGCGCGGATGACCGTTGCGATCTTGGGATAACCGCCTGAGGTCTGGCAATCGGCCATCAGCACGATGGGCCGACCATTGGCCGGAACCTGGATCGACCCTGGCGCCACGCCATCCGAGACGATTTCCGCCCCCCGATCGTTATGGGTCAGTTTCTCCCCGTCGAGGCGAATACCCATGCGGTCCATGTCGCGGGTCACGCGATAGGGGGTGCCGAGCAAGGCGGCCAGAGCCTCGGGCGTGAAATGATCGTCCTGCGGCCCGGGGAGCACCCGGATCGGCCCCGGCGCCACCGGCCAGGGGAGCGTTCCACAAGCTTCCAACCACGGATTCCCGATCAGCGGATCGCATTGCAGGCGATCGCCGACCGCCAGTGCCCGTCCCTCGACACCGCCGATTCTTGCCCGCGGATAGGTCGACCGGCTACCCAGTTGCATCGGCACCTGGAAACCGCCGGATATGCCGACATAGGCCACGCCGCGTCCCACGCCGTCGATGCGCACGACATCACCGGGGAACAGCGTGGCGGTCTGCCAGGATTGAACCTTGAGTACGCGGCCGCGGGGTTTGAGCACCTGGGCCGTCAACGCGCCGGCCAGCGCAATGCGAACCGTGCCGGACAATGCCTTGAGCGATGCTCCGACCAGACAAACTTCGAGGACCGCTGCATCGGGATCATTGCCGAGCATGGCATTGGCAGCGGTCATGAGGCAGGGATCGAGCGCACCGGACACCGGCACACCCATATTGCGATAACCGAAGCGACCACGGTCCTGAATGGTGACGGCGAGGCCGGCTTCGACGATTTCGACGAGGGCGCTCATCAGAATCCCCCTTCACGCATCAGTCGGGCCAGGTCGAAATGACCGGCGGCGCATTCGCGCTCAAGTTCGTCGTGGCTTGCCCGGTCGATGGCTTCCCAGACCACCTGATCGCCCGGCGCCAGCAGTGCCGGCCGGCGGGCATTGGCCGCATCGAACAAGCGCATCGGCGTGCGCCCGAGCAAACGCCAGCCGCCCGGGCTTTCCCAGGGATAGGCGGCGCACATGCGCCCGGCAATGGCGATCGAGCGGGCCGGAACCACCTTGCGCGGACTGGCCAGGCGCGGCATGTCCAACACTTCGGGAACGCCGCCCAGGTACGGAAAGCCGGGCAGGAAGCCGAGCATGTACACCGAGAACACGCTATCGGTAAGCAGTTGCACCACCGCTTCCGGCGTCATGCCCTTGGCCGCCGCCACGTCGGCCAGGTCTGGCGCGCACTCGGCGTCAAAGCAGACCGGGATGTGCCAGCGGCAGCCGGTCGCCGACAGGATGCCACTCTTGCCGGCCAGTTCGCCGAGCAGGTTGCGCAAGGCCATGGCGTCGGTCTGCTCCGGGTTGAAGTGGACCGTCACCGAGCGGAAGGTCGGCACCCATTCGACGACACCTTCCAGGCGGCCGTCGCCGGACAAGGTATCGAGCAGGCTACAGAAGCCGAGCACCCGGCCGTGTATGGCCGGATCGATGTCCGAGCCGAACTCGACGGTCCAGGCGCTATCGCCGACGCTGAGCAGACGGACGGATAAAGCGGAGGAATCAGCGGTCATGGCCGTAAGGTTCGCTCAAGGATAAAGGCCGCGCAGCTTGCGGGCCTGAAGGACCCGCTCGCAACCCAGCACAAAGGCGGCGGTCCGCAACAGGATACCCTTGCTTTGCGCGGCATCCCAGACCGCGGCGAAGGCGTCGCGCATGATCTTGTCGAGACGCACGTTGATCTCGTCTTCCGACCAGAAGAAGGCGCTGATGTCCTGCACCCACTCGAAATAGCTGACCGTGACGCCGCCGGCATTGGCCAGCACGTCGGGAATGACCAGGATATCGCGCTCCTGCAGGATCAGGTCGGCTGCCGGCGTGGTCGGGCCGTTGGCGCCTTCGGCGACGATGCGGGCGCGAATATGCGGCGCGTTCCTTTCGGTGATCTGGTTTTCCAGCGCTGCCGCCACCAGGATATCGACCTCGCTGGACCAGAACTGGTCGCTGGCGATGGACGCCGCATCCCGCGTTCCGGCCAGGCTGCCCGTTTCCAGGCGCTGCTGACGGACCTTGCGCACATCGAGACCATGCCGGTCATGGATGGAACCGGTCTCGTCCTGAATAGCCACGACCTTGGCGCCCGCATCGGCAAACAGACGGGCGGCCGCCTCGCCGACATTGCCGAATCCCTGGATGGCTACCCGCGCCCCGGTAATGGCCATGCCCAGATGGCGGGCGGCCTCGACCGTGCAGATGAAGACGCCCCGCCCCGTCGCATCGTGACGCCCGAGGCTGCCGCCAAGTGAAACCGGTTTGCCGGTCACCACGCCGGTCGTCGTCTTGCCCTGATTGACCGAGTAGGTATCCATGAACCAGGCCATGACCTGCTCGTTGGTGTTGATATCCGGTGCCGGGATGTCCTTGTCCGGTCCGATCAGGATGTTGATCTCGCTGGCGTAGCGCCGGGTCAGGCGTTCCAGTTCCTTGATCGACAGCTTTTTCGGATCGACCCGGATGCCGCCCTTGGCCCCGCCGTAAGGCACATTGACCACGGCGTTCTTGATCGTCATCCACGCCGACAGGGCCATGACTTCGGTCAGCGTCACCTCGGGATGGAAGCGAATGCCGCCCTTGCCCGGACCGCGCGACAGGTTGTGCTGGACGCGATAGCCCTCATGGTGGGCGATGACCCCGTTATCGAGGCTGATCGGGACATCGACGATCAGCGATCGCTTCGGGCGGATCAGGGATTCGATCCAGGGCAGCAAGGCCTGGTCGAGATAGGGTTCGACGCGGTCGATCTGAACCAGATAGGTTTCCCACGGCCCGAGCGAATTCCGCGACAAGTAGGATGGAATCTTGGTGGTATTTTTCATGATTTTCTCTCGTGCAGGGCCACGCAGGCGACACGCCAGGGTGCGCCGGTGAGCCAGTCTCTGAATGGGGTGGAGGCGGTTCTAGTTCTGTAGGGCGAGGTCGCGGCCTTGCGTTTCAGGCAAGGGGAGGCAGGCCAGGATGACCAGCAGGTAGCCGCCAGCGGCAAGAACGCCAATCACTTCGCCAAGCGGCATCGAGGTGCTCAGATAGCCGACCAGGGCGGGCGACAGGGCACCGACCGCACGGCCAAAGTTGTAGCAGAAGCCCTGCCCCGAGCCGCGCAATTCGTTGGGGAATAGTTCGGCCAAATAAGCGCCCATGCCGGAGAAGATGCCCGAGAGGAAGAAGCCGAGCGGGAAACCGAGAAAGAGCATCAGCCCGTCGGTAATCGGGATGTGAGTGTAGAGGTAGACCAGGGTGCCGGCGCAGGCGGCGAACAACATGAAGCCGTAGCGGCGGCCAAGTTTGTCCGACAGGAAGGCGCTGGTCAGATAACCGATGAAGGAGCCGAGGATGAGCACCAGCAGGTAGCCGCTGGTGCCGAGCACCGATAGCTTGCGTTCGACCTTGAGGAAGGTCGGCAGCCAAGTGGTCACCGCGTAGTAGGCCCCCATCATGCCCGTGGACAATAGGCTGGCCAGGATGGTGGTCTTCAGCAGGCGCGGCGAGAAGATTTCCCAGAACTTGCCGCCGCCTTCCGCCTTCTTCTTGGCCTGGGTGGCGTGGAATACTTCGGGGTCCGTGATGTTGCGCCGGATGTAGAAGATCAGGAACGCCGGCAGGATGCCCAGCCAGAACAATACGCGCCAGGCCTGCTCGGGCGGCAGGACGGCATAAACCGCCCAGAAGGCGATGGCGGCGGCGCCCCAGCCGACGGCCCAGCTGCTCTGGACCAGACCCACCGCCTTGCCGCGATGCTTGGCCTGGATCATTTCGGCAATCAGCACGGCGCCGACCGACCATTCGCCGCCGAAGCCGAAGCCCTGCATGGCACGGGTGAAGAATAGCTGCGCGAAGGAATTGGTGAAACCGGACAGGAAGGTGAATAGCGTGAACCACATCACCGTCCATTGCAGGACCCGGACCCGGCCGTGCTTGTCGGCCAGAATGCCCGCCGCCCAACCACCGATGGCCGAGGTGGCCAGCGCCCCGGTGGCGATGTAACCGGCTTCCACCTTGCTCATCGTCCACGCCGCCATCAGCGTCGGGATGAGGAAGGTGTAGATCATGTAATCGAAGGCGTCGACCCCATAGCCGGCGAAAGCGGCGACAAGCGTCTTCCGCTCATTCTGGTTTGTTTCCGATATCCACACGGTCGTCTCCTTGGTGGGTGGATTGAAAAACGCCGCTTTCGCTCTTTGGCGAAATTCGGTGGAGAAAAGCGCTCTTAAAAAGCCAGTTCGCTGTCCAACAGGTCGGTCACCAGCATCGCGCCGGGTGCATGGGTAACGCAGAAATCGGGTTTGGCCTCCATGACCACGGCCTGCGGCGTGACCCCACAGGCCCAATACACGGGCAGCTCGCCAGGCAGGATGTCGACGGCATCGCCAAAGTCGGGCTTGGTCAGGTCGGCGATGCCGATCAAGGCCGGATCGCCGAGGTGAACCGGCGCGCCATGCACGGCCGGCACGCGGCCCGTGACCTGGACAGCGCGGATGGCGTTCGCTGCGCTCATCGACCGCATCGAAACCACCATCGGCCCATGGAAAGGTCCGGCCGGAACTGTCTGGACATTGGTCCGGTACATCGCCACATTTTTGCCCTGCTCGATGTGACGCAAGGGAATACCGGCGTCGATCAGCGGCTGCTCGAAAGAAAAGGAACAACCGATGACGAAAGTCACCAGATCGTCACGCCACAGGGCACGGATGTCAGTGACCTCCTCGACCAGTTCGCCCTTGCGCCAGACCCGGTAGCGCGGGACATCGGAGCGGATGTCGAGATCGTCGCCCAGGCGGGGCAACCGGGGATCGCCCGGCTCGGAAACGGCGAGCAGCGGGCAGGGCTTGGGATTGCGCTGGCAAAAGCGCAGGAAGTCGTTCGCCAGGCCCGTCGGCAGAATCACAACATTGCCCTGAACGAAATGCGGTGCGGCACCGCTGGTATGCCCAGACCAGCGGCCGGAACGAATGGCCAGGCGGGCCTCCAGGCCGGTCTTGGCGATCAACTGCGTCGGCGCGGCAGAAGTCTCTGTCGTCATGTTTGTCTCCGGTTGTTTTTTGATTTGTCCCGAGTATGCGCAGACGTTTTAGCCGCTCACAAACGAAAAATTTCTTTGTGAGTCCATCGATTTTTTTGGAGTCAAATTTCCGTTCCAACCGATATTCCACGCTAAGCTTGGAAACAGGCCGGTCGGTTTGCCCCCGCTCTATCGTCGGGAGACACCATGAATCTGCGTTTTGTCGAAGCCTTTGTCTGGGTGGCCCGCCTGCAAAGCCTCACGCGTACGGCGGAAAAGCTGTTTCTGACGCAATCGGCCGTTTCCAGCCGGATCAATGCCCTGGAGGAGGAGTTGGGCGTGCCCTTGATCGACCGTCGGGACCGGGTCTTCCGCCTGACCAGTGCGGGCACTCGTTTTCTCGACTATGCCGAACGCTTCCTCGCGCTACAGCTCGACCTCAAGCGCGAACTGGGCTCCCCGGAGCAGCTCCCGCTTGCGCTACGTGTCGGAGGCATCGAGACGGTATTGCACATCTGGATGATTCCGCTCATGGAGTCGCTCAAGGCTGACTATCCGAAGATCGAATTCGAGCTCAATGTCGAAATGACCCATGTGCTGAACGAGCAAGTCCGGCGGGGCGGCCTCGATCTCGTTTTCTCGGCCTTGCCGGCCGTCGGACAGGGAATCACCAACGTCGCCCTGGAACCGGTGGAAATGATCTTCGTCGGACCATCAACCATGGACGGGGCGATGCGATTAAGCATCCACGCCCTTCTGGAAACGGAACTCTTGACCTTTCAACGCGGCTCCCAGCCGCACGTCGCGCTGCTGGAATCGCTAGCCCGAGCTGGAGTCAGCGACAAGCGCGTTCACACAATCTCTTCCATCTCCGCATTGGTCAAGCTAGTGGAAAGTGGATTCGGACTGGCGACATTACCTAGAGCCGCCGCGATTGAGCTACGGAAACGTCACCGCATCGTTCCGCTGAACTGCGAGTTATTGCTCCAGTCGCTACCACTTTACGCGAACTACTGGAGTTACTCCGGAGCCCCCGAGCTGAATGAAGCAATTGCCAAGGCATTAATGTTCGCTCGCCGCATTCACTTGCCAAACCAGGAATAATGCGATCGTGGCAATCAGGTCGGCGCTCCTCACCGGTCGATCCCGGTTTCTGACCGAGAAACATGTTGTACACCGGAAAATCCGAAGCAAAAAAAACCTGCTGCCTTGTGGCAGCAGGTTTGTCGGTGTTTACCGGCGGTGCGACAGCGATCAGGCTTTCTTGATACCCAGTGCCTTTTGCAACTGATCCAGCGCGCTGGGGTCCTCGATCGTCGTCAGATCGCCCGGATCGCGGTTTTCGGCCAGCGCCTGAATCGAACGGCGCAGCAGTTTGCCGGAACGGGTTTTCGGCAACACGGTCATGAAGTGCACGCGGCTGGGACGAGCGATCGCGCCGAGGCTGTCGTCGACCTGCTTCATGACTTCTTTTTCCAGCGCGGCCGCCATTTCGGGCGTGGCGATGCTGTCCATGCTCTTGACCACGGCGAAGGCCATCGGCATCTGACCCTTGAGCTGATCGGCGACGCCGACCACGGCCACTTCGGCGATTGCCGGGTGCCCCTGGATGGCTTCCTCGATTTCACGGGTGCCAAGGCGGTGGCCGGCAACGTTGATCACGTCGTCGGTACGGCCAAGGATATAGTGATAGCCGTCCTTGTCCTTGATGCCCCAGTCGAACGACGAGTAGACCTGCGGCTCGCGGAACAGCGAGAAGTAGGTCGAAACGAAGCGGGCGTCATCCCCCCAGACGGTCGACAAGCAGCCTGGCGGCAGCGGCGGCAGAATGCCGACAATGCCTTTTTCGTCCGGATCGCAGACCGTGCCGTCTTCCCGGAAAATCTTGAGGTTGTAGCCGTAGACCGGGAAACTTGGGGTGCCGAAGCGGATTTCGGTTTTTTCGACCCCATGCATGGCGGAGAGGATCGGCCAGCCGGTTTCGGTCTGCCAATAGTTGTCGATCACCGGCAGGCCGAGTTCGCCCATGATCCACTCGTGCGTCGGTTGGTCGAGCGGTTCGCCGGCCAGGAACAGGTGCTTGAGGGACGATAGATCGTACTTGTGCATGTACGCGGTATCGTGCTTCTTGAGCACGCGTGCCGCGGTCGGCGCCGAGAACATCACGGAGACTTTGTACTTCTCGACGATCTGCCACCAGATGCCCGGATCCGGGCGCAGCGGCGTGCCTTCGTACATGATGGTGCACATGCCGCCGATCAACGGACCGTAGATGATGTAGGAGTGACCGACCACCCAGCCGATGTCGGAGGTGGCGAAGAAGGTTTCGCCTTCGCCGCCGCAGAAAATATATTTCAGCGTCGAGGCCAGCGCGACGGCGTAGCCACCGGTATCGCGCTGCACGCCCTTCGGCTTGCCGGTGGTGCCGGAGGTGTAAAGAATGTACGACGGCTCGGACGACTCCAGCCAGGTGACCGGCACTTCGGCGTCCATGAACTGTGCGCGCAGCGTCGCGTAGTCGACGTCGCGTCCCTCGACCTTGTTGAAGCCCTTGTCGAGGCCGCGATCGACCATCAACACCTTGGCCGGCTTGTGTTCGGCCAGCGAAATGGCTTCGTCGAGCAGGTCCTTGTAGGGCACCGCCTTGCCGCCACGCATGCCGGCATCGGAGGACACCACGAGTTTCGGCGTGGCGTCGTCGATGCGGGTGGCCAGCGAACCGGAGGCGAAACCGCCGAACACCACCGAGTGAATGGCGCCGATACGGGTGCAGGCGAGCATGGCGAACATCGCTTCGGCGATCATCGGCATGTAGATCAAAACGCGATCGCCCTTGCCGACTCCCAGGCTCTGCATGATCGCCGCGGTGCGCATGACTTCTTTTTTAAGCTCGGAGAACGTGTAAACCACTTCCTGGTCGGTTTCGGTCGAAATGAACACCAGGGCGCGGTCGTTCGGACGCTTGGCGGCGTGACGGTCGACGGCGTTGTAGCACAGGTTGGTTTCGCCGCCGACGAACCACTTGGCGAATGGCGGGCGAGAAAAGTCGAGGACTTGGGTAAACGGCTTATGCCAGTCGATGAGTTTGGCTTCCTCGCCCCAGAAAGCGTCCGGATTTTCGACTGAGTGTTTATGAAACTCTTGGATTGTCGCCATGAAACTCCCTCTTCAAAAATGTGATCCACACTGCACCGGTGGAAACTACGCTTGCCGAGAGTCTTGTGACTCGCGCTCCCGGTCAAGCAAACGTTTTCGAATGTCCGCCAACGGCAGACCCAACTTCAACTCCTTTTCCAGTAGCTCCAGGAAAGGGAGTATTTCCTTGCCAAGCGGGACCAGATAAGGAATCACCTTTTCCGGTTGCCCCGTTTTTATCAAGTCGATCGCGTGATTCAGCCGTGGTGCCGGCGGCTCGGTCGACGGCGAGCGGTTGCACGACACGACACGATTTCCGCCCGCCTGCCGGGCGCCTTGCAGGCGTTCGGTCGCCAGATTCAGCAGCGACACCGAGGAGCTTACCTGATCAGCCGGACTGTTCGCCACCCCTACGCTCAGCGACAAGTCCAGACGTTGCCCGTGAATCGCGATATTGGCGACGGCGAAGGCTTCTCGCAAGCGGTTGGCAAATGCTTCGCAGGCCGGATAGGGCGTGCCAGGCGAAACGACGATCAGTTCGTTGCCCGCATAGTGCCCTAAGCTGTCCTCCTTACGTACTGTCTTATTCATGATCGCGGCGAAACGCTTCGACAATTCCTTGACCACCTCGTCGCCGTGCTGCCGGCGCAATTCCTCCGGACGATCAAAACTCATGATCAGGATGCTGACCGGAGTTCCCTGTCGCATGCCCAGCGAAATCGCGTGCGCGGCGAGGGATTCGATGTGCTGGCGTGTCGGCAGACCGGTGTCGGGATGCCGTGCCAGGCCGACGGGGCTGTCGCGCAGTTCGTTTTGGACGTGCGCGAGTTGCAGCAGCGAGTCGATACGAGCCAGGAGTTCGGGGGCTTCAACGCCTTTGTCGATCAGTTCGGACGCGCCCAGCGCTTTTGCCTGCGCATTGATTTCTTGATTGTCGCCGGCAATCATCAGCACCGGCATTTGGCGCAAGCGAGCTAGTCGCGAAGCGCGCACCCGCGCCAGCAGGCCGTCGCCGCCCAGAATCGGCATCGACAAGGCGCAGATCACCAGTTGAATCGAATGATCGAGAACCAGTGCCTGCCAGCCGGACTCGCCATCGAGTTCCTCGCGAAAATTGTAGTGATCGCGAATTCGCTTGACGAAAGCGGTCCGGACCTCGCGGGAATTGTCGACGATCAGAATGCGCGGCCGCTCGTGAAGGGTATCCATCGCGTCGCGTGCGTCCTAGCGCGTGCGGCGGAAATCACGCACCGGCAATGCAGGCCCCGGCAATGGCGACCACCACGCGCCCGTGCGCACGGCCCTTGATGTAATCGTCGAAAATCCCTGGCAATTCGTCAAAGGCGATGGTTCGCGACATCTGTTGCAGGTGCGGCGGTCGCAGATCGTCCGCCAGGCGCCGCCAGACGCCAGAGCGATACGGTTCGCCGATATAGCCGGAATCGATGCCGAGCAGGCTGGCGCCCCGCAGAATGAACGGCATCACCGTGGTGTTCAGCGAGGGGCTGGCCGCCAGGCCGATGCTGGCGATCGGCGCCCCTTGTTTCATGGTGCTGACGATCCAGGCCAGCACGTCACCGCCCAGATTGTCCACGGCGCCCGCCCACAGTGCCTTGTCAAGCGGGCGAATGCGCGACAGGTCGAGCGTCGAACGGAGCAGCACTTCGGCCGCGCCGAGTTCGGTCAGGTAGGCAGCTTGGCTTGCCTTGCCGGTCAGGGCGGTCACCCGATAGCCGCGGTTGGCGAGCATGTCAAGCGCCAGACTGCCGACTCCGCCAGTGGCACCAGTGACGATCACCGGGCCGTTTTCCGGCCGGAGACCATTTTCTTCCATCCGCACCACCCCCAGGGCGGCGGTGAAACCGGCGGTGCCCAGCGCCATGGCCTCGTAAAGCGAGAGCCCTGCCGGCAACGGTACGACCCATTGCGCCGGTACGCGCGCGTATTCGGCATAGCCGCCGTGATGAGCGACACCGATGTCGAAACTGGTGGCGATCACCTCGTCGCCCGGATTGAATCGGGGATCGCGGCTGGATTCGATCGTCCCGGAGAGGTCGATCCCGCCCACGCAGGGATAACGGCGAATGATCCGGCCGGCGCCGGTGGCGGCCAGGGCATCCTTGTAATTGACGCTGGAGTACGCAACCTTGATCGACACCTCGCCTGGATCCAACGCCGACGCGTCCATGGAAACCATGCGCGCTTGCGTCTGGCCGTTGTTTTCCTCGATCAGGAAGGCTTTGAAAGAACTCATGTGAACTCCGTGCGAACTGGGAAAGGCGGTAACCAGGATGAATTCCTTGGTGGCTGAAATATACCCGCTTCCGACGTGCAAGCCCATGTGCGGTGCACCATTGACGGGGTTGCGGCTATAATTTCCCGCTCATGGAAGGCGACCATCGAAAGCGTTCCTTGCTCGCTGTGGGCGGTGCCGACGGTATTCCTTGGTATCAGGAGGGGTTTACAACGTGACATTTTTCACATAAATTAAATCTCCATGACTAGAAAAAATGCGTTTCTCTCTTTTTGTTGCGCCGCTCTGATGACTTTCGGCAATGCCGGAGCGGCGTTTGCCGGCGAGCCGCTTCCCGTCGAAGAGCCCTCGTTGCTGGAGCGCTACACGAGTAGCGCGCAGGATTTGATCCTCAAGGGCTTTGAACTGATCGGCATCAACTATCGCTTTGGCGGCACGAACCCGGATACCGGCCTGGATTGCAGCGGGTTTGTCCAGGTGGTTTTCAAGGACGCGATGGGTATCCTGTTGCCACGTAGCGCACGCGAGCAGAGCGAGGTTGGCGCGGTTGTCGACCGTCATGAATTGAAGGCTGGCGATCTGGTTTTCTTCAATACCATGCGTCGCGCTTTCTCGCATGTCGGCATCTATTTGGGCGACAACCGTTTCATGCACGCACCGCGTACCGGCGCCGAGGTGCGCATCGAGGATATGCGACAAAGCTACTGGTTACAGCGTTACAACGGCGCGAGACGCTTACTGACTCGCGAATAAAAGCAAAAAACGACGCCATGCGTCGTTTTTTTTGTCCATCAAACGATAACGGTTTTTATTTACATTGTTTCGGGTGGTTTGTGTCTGTATGATGATAATCATTCTCATTTTTTGGGCTGAGCCATGAAGTTCTCGATATCGCATCTGCTGGTTGTTCTTTCCCTGTCCAGTGCGCCGGGTCTGCAAGCGCAGGAGAAGGTGTTGAATCTCTATTCGGCGCGTCACTACCAGACCGACGCCGCGCTTTATAACGACTTCACTCGGCAGACAGGCATCGTCATCAAGCGTATCGAGAGCAAGGAGGACGAATTGCTTGAGCGGATAAAAAGCGAGGGCGGCAACAGCCCGGCGGATATTTTCCTGACCGTCGATGCGGCGCGGTTGGCGGCGGCGCGCGAATTGGGTTTGTTCGCGCCAATCCGCTCGCCGATTCTCGAGGCGAGAATTCCAGCGAATCTGCGTACCGGCGACTGGTTTTCCTTTTCGACCCGGGCGCGTGTGATCGTTTATGCCAAGGGTGCCGTCAAGCCCGATGAGGTTAAAACGTACGCCGATTTGGCCAATCCCCGTTTGAAAGGAAAAATTTGCTCCCGCTCCGGCTCTCATCCCTACAACCTGTCGTTGATGGCGTCGATTATCGCGCACCAGGGAGAAGCCAAGGCCGAGGAGTGGGCGAAAGGCGTCGTCGCCAACTTCGCCCGGCCACCAAAAGGCGGCGATACCGATCAGATTCTGGCGGTGGCCGCCGGCGAATGTTCCGTGGCGCTGGCCAATACCTACTATCTGGCACGCCTGTTGCGCTCGTCGAAACCGGAGGAGCGGGCGGCGATGGAAAAAATCGTCGTCGTCTGGCCCGATCAGCAGGGCAACGGCGCGCATATCAACGTTTCCGGCGGTGGGATGCTGAAAACGGCGCCGCACAAGGAAGAGGCGGTCAAGTTCCTGGAGTATCTGGTCAGCGATAGCGCGCAACGCTACTTTGCCGATGGCAACAACGAGTGGCCGGTGGTCGCGGGGGTCAAGATTTCCAATCCCGCGCTGGAGAGCTTCGGCAAATTCAAGGCCGATACCTTGCCGGTGGGTTCGCTGGCCATGTATCGCGCCAAGGCGCAGATCATTTTCGACCGCGCCGGTTATCGCTGATCGTCGGCGGCGAAATGGAGCGCCGCTACCGGTCCGTGCGTCGTCCGGCGTTGAGCGGCGCGCGAGAGATCTGGCGGGACAAGACGATCAGCGGCAACAGGCCGACCAGGACGATCGTCAACGACACGCTGGCCGCTTCGGCCAGCCGCTCGTCGGAGGCCAGCGTGTAGGTCTGGGTCGCCAAGGTGTCGAAATCGAAGGGACGCATCACCAGCGTCGCCGGCAATTCCTTCATCACGTCCACGAAGACGAGCAGGGCGGCGGTAAATAGGCTGCCGCGCATCAGCGGCAGATGCACCCGGCGCAAGGTGCTTGCCGGAGTCAGTCCCAAGCCGCGCGCCGCGTCATCCATGCTGGCGGTGATTTTGGACAAGCTGTTGCCGACCGTTTGCAGGGCAATGGCCAGAAAGCGTACCAGATAGGCGTAGACCAGCGCCGCGATGCCGCCGGTGAGCAACAACCCAGGGTTTCCGCCGAACCACTGTTGCCAGTGGTTTCCGAGCCAGAGGTCGAGGCGTGTCACCGGGATCAACACCCCGACGGCGATGACCGAACCCGGCACGGCGTAGCCCAGGCCGACCAGCCGGTTCAGGGCCGGCGCCAGCAGCCCCCGCGACAAGCGCGCGCCGTAAGCCAGCAGCACCGCCAGGGCGACGGCGATAACGGCGGTCAGGCCGGCGAGCAGAAAGCTGTTCCGCGCCAGATCGATGAAATGCGCGACCGGCGGCCGGTTGTCGTCGGCGAGCGCCAGACGCAACAGTAGCGAGGCCGGCAGGACGAATCCGAGAAACACCGGCACGGCGCAGACTGCGCTCGCCAGCCCGCCGCGCCAGCCGGCGAGGCGATACGCGGTCGGCGGGCGGCGGCGCCCGGTGGTGTCGTGGAAACGGGCGCGGTGCCGGGAAAAGGCGTCGATCGTCAACAGCAGGGAAACGATACCGAGCAATGCCGCCGCCAGTTGCGCGGCGGCGATGCGGTCGCCGAGCGACAGCCAGGCGCGATAGATGCCGGTGGTGAAGGTCTGGACACCGAAGTAGGACACCGCGCCATAGTCGGCCAGCGTTTCCATCAGCGCCAGAATCGCGCCGGCGGTGAACGCCGGCCGGGCCAGCGGCAGGGAGACGCGGAAGAAACTGCGCCATGGTCCCAGGCCGAGAGTGCGCGCCGTTTCGAGCATGCCGCCGGCGCGCTCGATGAAGGCGGTGCGGGTGAGCAGGTAGACGTAGGGGTATAGCGCGAGGATGAAGATGGCGATCGCGCCGCCCAGGCCGCGCACCTCCGGAAACCAGTAATCGGCCTTGGTCCAGCCGAAAAACGCGCGCAGGACGGTCTGCAACGGGCCGATGAATTGCAGAAAGTCGGTATAGACATAAGCCAGCACATACGCCGGCATCGCCATCGGCAGAATCAGGGCCCATTCGAAAAGGCGTCGCGCGGGAAAATCGTGCATCGCGGTCAGCCACGCCGTGGCGACACCGAGCAGGATGACGCCAACGGCCACTGTGACGGCTAGCGCCAGCGTGTTGAAGATGTACTCCGGCAGAACGGTCGCCGCGAGGTGCGCCCAGGTCGGACCGGTGCCGCCGACGAAAAGGGTGGACAGCACGCCGAGCACCGGCAGACTGATCGCCACGGCGATGACGGCGGAGGCGACAAGCAACGGGTGGAGGCGAGAAAGGCGCATGGTTTGCAGGCTAAACGAGAATTATAATTGACAACGTGACAGGGTCACACGCACAGACACCCAACCGCCGCCCAACCGCCGCCCGATTGACTGCACCGGCAAAACGGAAATCATTTCACGATGGCGCTTCTCGAACTCGACAACATTGTCCAGCGCTACGGATCCTCCACCGTTGTCGACGGCGTCAGCTTTTCCGTCGACACCGGCGGCATTGCCTGCTTGCTCGGGCCGTCCGGATGCGGCAAAACAACCGTGTTGCGCTGCATTGCCGGATTCGAGGGCCTCGCCGGCGGCGAGATTCGCGTGCGGGGGCGTGCCGTCAGCCGCGTTGGTCGGCGCGTGCCGCCGGAGAAACGGCGGATCGGCATGGTTTTCCAGGATTACGCGCTGTTTCCGCATCTCAGTGTCGCCGCCAATATCGGCTTCGGCCTGACCGCGCTGACGGGCGACGAGCGGCGACGGCGTGTCGGCGATCTGCTGGAAACCGTTGGCCTGGCCGCGCTGGGCAGCCGCTATCCGCATGAATTGTCGGGGGGACAACAGCAGCGGGTGGCGCTGGCGCGCGCCCTGGCGCCTCGCCCGCAACTGATCCTGCTGGACGAACCCTTTTCCAATCTGGATGTCGATTTGCGCGAGCGCCTGTCGCTGGAAGTGCGCGAAATTCTCAAGCGGCAGAATACCACCGCCGTGCTGGTGACCCATGATCAGCACGAGGCATTCGCCATCGCCGACGAGATTGGCGTCATGACCGACGGGATCGTTCAGCAGTGGGACACGCCGTATCGGATTTACCACCAGCCCGCTAACCGGCGGGTCGCCAATTTCGTCGGTCAGGGGGTGTTCCTGCCCGGTGTGGCGCTCGGCGACGGACGCATCGAAATCGAGTTCGGTATCGTCGGCGCGCGCGTGCCGCCGCAATGTCGTCAGGGGTGCGCGATTTGCGATCGGGGCTGCGGTGTCGAGGTGTTGCTGCGTCCCGACGATATCGTTCACGACGACCAGTCCGCACTGCGCGCCGAGGTGCGGCACAAGGCGTTTCGCGGCGCCGAGATCCTCTACACCCTGCGTCTGGCCAGCGGCAGGGACGTGCTGGCGCTGGTGCCGTCGCATTACGATCACGCCGTCGGTGAGGATGTCGGCATCCGGCTCGATGTCGAGCATGTCGTGGCCTTCGACAATTCCGAACGCCCGGCATTTCCGTCGTCGACGCGGATGCGTCGCTCTTGGCAATGATCCCCTGGCTGGAAGGCAACGCCCCCTTTCCGCCGCTGGCGCAGGCGTTGGCCGATCCGAACGGATTACTCTGCGGCGGCGGCGACTTGACGCCCAAGCGATTGATCGACGCCTACCAACACGGCGTTTTTCCCTGGTATTCGGCGGGCGAGCCGATTCTGTGGTGGAGCCCCGATCCTCGCATGGTGTTGATTCCGTCGGAGTTTCGCATTTCGCGTTCCTTGCGGCGGGTGTTGCGCGCCGGTCGCCACGAGGTGAGACTGGACTGCGATTTCGCGGCGGTCATTCGCGCCTGTGCCGAAACGCCGCGCGCCGGCCAGCACGGCACCTGGATTTTGCCGGACATGCAGCGCGCCTACTGGCGGCTGTTCGAACTTGGCATCGCCCATTCGGTCGAAACGTGGTGCGACGGTCGGCTGGTCGGCGGTCTGTATGGCGTGGCCATTGGACGCATGTTCTACGGCGAGTCGATGTTCGCGCATGTCACCGATGCGTCGAAAATCGCCGCCGCGCATCTCGCGCGTTTTCTTGACGAAGAAGGATTCGGGATGGTGGATTGCCAGATGAAAACCGCGCACCTCGCCTCCCTGGGCGCGCGCGAGATTCCGCGCGACGTGTTCATCGACCGCTTGCGGACGCTGGTCAGCGCGCCCTGGCAGCCCGGCCGGTGGCCCGTCGACGGCGCCAGTCAACCTTGGACGGCGGCGAATGTCACGGCCTGACGATTCGGAACTGCCGTTTTCGCTGCTACAGTTCTACGCCACGGCGCCTTATACCTGCAGTTATCTGCCCGGTGAAAAAGCGCGTTCGCAAGTCGTCACCCCCAGCCACCTGATCACCACCGAGGTATACGGCGAACTGGTGCGCCGTGGCTTTCGGCGTAGCGGCGTGTTCACCTACCGGCCCAATTGCGACGCCTGTCGCGCCTGTGTGCCGGTCCGCATTCCGGTGGACCGCTTTCACCCCAATCGCAGCCAGCGGCGCGGCATGCGTCTGCACGGCGGATTGCAGGCCCGCGAGTTGCCGCTGCTGTTTCGCGAGGCGCACTACCGGCTCTATCTGCGCTACCAGGCCGCCCGGCACGCGGGCGGCGGCATGGATCAGGACGGCGATGAGCAGTACGCTCATTTCCTGCTACAAAGCCGCGTCGATACGCGCTTGATCGAATTTTCCTGCCACGGCGTGCTGTGCATGGTCAGCATCGTCGACGTTCTCGAGGACGGTCTGTCCTCGGTTTACACCTTTTACGATCCCGACTGGCGCCCCGCCAGCTTCGGTACCTACAACATTCTCTGGCAGATTGCCCAATGCGCGGCCAATCGTCTGCCGTATCTGTATCTTGGCTACTGGATTCGCGATTGCCGGAAGATGTCCTACAAGGCCAGCTTCAGACCCTTGCAGGGGTTCGTCGGCGGGCAATGGCGGGATTTGCCGGCCGATGTTGACCCTCTACCGCTTGCCCCGCCATGAAAAAGGGCGCGGTGGTGGCGGTCTTCATTATTAAATCGACTGGTTTAAAAAAACTATTCGCGGCGGCGTGTTCTACAGCGCCGTGACGCTCGCCGCCGTCGGTCCGAAGGCGCCGAAGCGCGGCGGACATTTCGCCAGGGCGGCGACGCGGGCGATGAAATCGTCGGCCGACGACACCGGGGGGCTCTCGTAGTGTGGCTTGGCGGTCAATAGCCGCCTGGTCAAGCGACTTTGATACGCCAGATCGCGTGCCGGCCCGAGGGGCAATGTGTCGCATCGCTCGTTCGGCTCCAGGCGGTAAGCGTCGCACCAGCGCAGCGCGTCGATTTTTTCGAAGACGTCGAGATGGCTGATCAGCACGCCGTCGAGCGGGCCGACGGCGGCCAGGGCGTACCGCAGCAGCACCGCGTCGGGGTGGCCGCGCCGGAAACGGCCTTGCCAGCCGTCGTTGCCGTTATGCGGCTCCGGCAGAGCGTCCAGCGCGGGATCGAAGGTCGGCAGCGGCCCTTGCCCATGGCGCGTCGGATAGGTGCGCAGAATTCCGAAATGTTCGATGGATCGCCGCGCGACGCCATAAGCGGCGGCGACGGCGGCCACGGCGCGAGGGTGAATGCGGCTCCAGGTGGTGTGCGGATGAAAGCCGCGCCATTCGTCGAGCAAAACGCCTTGCGCGCCCTCGTACAAGACGCTTCCCGGCTGGTCGAGGCGCTCGGCGATGGTGGCCGGCGAGGCCGGAGGGGACTGTTCAAGCAGCGGCGACACCTGGCACAACCACTGCTCGGCCAGCCTTTCGTCGTGCAGCAGCCGGTATTCGGCGAGGGCGTCGTCGTGGCCGCTCGCCGACGCGCCGGCGAGTGCTTCGACGGTGTCGAAGCGGTCAAATTCGGCGCACGCCTGGCCACGTATCGCCGCGAGTTTCCGCATTGCCAGCGCCGGGCGGGCGAGATCCGCGTAGCGCAGCACCTGCTCGGGGAAGCGCAAGGCATGGCGGACGGTTTCGCCGACGCCGACGCCGCAACTGCCGTGCGCGCCGTTGCCGCGCCGCCACTCGCGCAGCCGGCCGGCCGCCTGATGGAAAGGCGTGTCGATCCGGCAACGGGAATCGATGCGCAGGCGTGCCAGCGCGTCGTCCACGCCGAGCGCGCGCAGCCGGCGGTGTTCGACCAGCAGGGCGCTCGGGTGCACCACCACTGGATACGCCAGGACCGTCGCCACGCCGGGCAGGAAGGTGCCGGCGGCGAACTGGCAGAAGGTGTGATGGCGCCCGTCGGCGAGAACGACGTTGTGCCCGGCCTGGGCGCCGCCGTTGAAGCGCACCACGGTATGCACCGGCCAGCGGCGGCATAAGGCGTCGGTGAACACGCCCTTGCCGCAGTCGCCAAAACCGAGTCCGAGCAGCGAGACGTGGCGTGTGGTCGGCATGATCGATAGTCGCGTCCGGAATCAGGCGAAAAGCCGTTTCCACCATGCCGGCCGGTGGCTGGCGGCCGGCGGCAACGCGCGGTTGACGCGTTTGGCGGCCTCGGGATCGAGCAGGTCGGCGTAAGGCTGCAAGGCGCGGATGGTGGCGGCGATCCGCTCCCGGGGGGTGCCGTTCGCGGCCAGCACCGTGGCGACGGCGTCGACGTCGGACAGGGTGCCTTCCGTCAGGCCGACGATCGCCGCCGCCACGGAGCAGGTGTCTACGTGCGACTCCATGCAGATCACCTGGTCGCCGAGCAGTTCGCGCCACCGACGCTCGCAATGCCCGCGTCGTTCGAGATCGGGAATCAGGAAGAACAGATGGTAGGTTTCGGCGGCGGCGGCAATCACCTCGTCGATCGGAATGTCCTCGTCGAGTTTTTCGCCAAGCAGGGCGTCGATCTGATGGCGCGACACGGCCGGGTAAGGCCGTTCGTCGCCGGTGAGGAACAGATAGCCGCGCTTGCGGCGCTTGACCCAGCAATCGATGTCGGTGTGCTGGGCCAGCACGTAAAACGCGAGTTCGTAGCTTTCCGAACCGCCGCCACCACCGCCGCCTTCGAGAAAACTCCAGGTCAGCCATTGATCCATCAGTTCGGCGGTGGTTTCGAACTGGCCGATTTGCAGCGGCGCGCTATCGGAAGTGGCGTCGCCAATGGCCATGAACAGCACCTGTGGATCGGCGATGCGGCAGTCACCGAGCAGTTTCATGAAACTCGGCAGTTCCTGCCGGGCCAGCAATTCGGGAATCATGCCCATCGAGCCGGTGACATCGAGGGCGAAAGCGATGGCCAGCGATTGCGGATGATCGTCGCCGTCGCGGGATTCGCGAATTTTCAGTCCGTGCGGATTCATCAGCGCGTGGCAATTGCGTTGGCCGAAGACTTCCGTGCCGGACAAGGCGGCGCGATCGGCGATCAGCGCCTGGTGCGCGGCGTGCGAGTAATTTCCGTAGCCCATGAGGGTCTCCTAGCAATGAGCGGCTGTGGGGTGGTAGGGGATGAAACGGGGTGGCCCATAAACTTGTCGCGTGGCGGCGCGCAGGGCCTGTTCGATGCGCCGGGCGCCGTGGTCGACACACCAGGCCGCGTCTTCGCTGGCGCGCCGCAGCAGTTCGGCCAGCGGCGGCGGCGTGTGGTGCGGGATTTCCGGCGCGATCGCCGGCCGCGTCGTGCCGCCGTGGAGCACGGCGCGGATGGCCCACGCCGCCTGCATCAGGTCGCGGGCGACGCGCTCCGCGGTGGCCGATGGCCGCGCCCGCGACCAGCCGATCGGCAGCACGCCGTGGTCGCGCGGATGGAGCAGCAGATGCGCCGGCAGCAGATCGCCGTGCGTCCAGCCCCGGTCGTGCAGATATGCCAGCACTTCGAGGATGCGCCGCCACATCCACACCGCGTGACGAGGGTCGACACCGGGCGTCGCATCGCCGATGGTGTCCGCCAGGCTACCCCAGAACCCGCTGGGGTGACGCAAGACGAGCACTTCCCGCGTGCCGCCGGCGCCATCCTCGGTCGTGCCGTGCGCCACCGCTTGCGGCAGGCGTTGCGAGAAGTAGGCGGCGCCGGCGCCGCCGAGCGCTTGCAGCCGGTCGAGAATCGCCGCCTCGGCGGCCAGCCTGCCCGGCGCGCTGTCCGGACGGGCGATCTTCACGGTCACGCGTTGCGGCAGGGGATGCCTTGTTTTCGCCAGATACACGTCGGCGTGCTCGCCCTGACCGATTTTGGCCAGCAGGCCGTAGTGCTGGTCCCCACAGCGCAGCGTGGGTCGACCGGCGGCGTCGTCGGCGACGTGCGCCGCCCAGACGCGTGCCCGTGCTTGCCGGAAATGCGCGGCCCGTGCCACCGGTTCGTTGTGTGTCACCGTGGACTGGCAATAAGGGCAGCTGACCGTTCGCCAGCGAGCGTGGCGGGGCAGGGGGGCGGCGCATTGCGGGCAGGCGAGAACGGAAACGTTCATTGTTCAATCGCCTCTTCGTGGATCGCGGCGATCGGCATCTGGCGTCCGCTGCCGAACGCCAGGGCGCGCAAGCGCAAGATCGGCGGCGCCTGCCGGCGTTTGTACTCGTTGCGGGCGATCAGGCGCCTGACCTTGGCGACCAGTTGTCGGCCTCGCGCGCTGGCGACCAGCGCGGCATGGTCGGCGTCAACTTCACGCCCTTCGTCGGCGCCCAGCCGTTCGCCCTCGATCAGTTTTTTCAGAATCGTGTCCAGCACCGGGTAGGGCGGCAGGCTGTCGCTGTCGAGCTGGCCTGGCGCTAACTCGGCCGACGGCGCTTTTTCGATGATCCCGAGCGGAATCACGGCGCGGCCGGCGCATTGATTGAGGTGGCGGCTGAGCGCGAAGACCTCGGTTTTGTACAGATCGCCGATCAGGCCCAGGCCGCCGTTGGTGTCGCCGTAGAGCGTGCAGTAACCGACCGAGATTTCGCTCTTGTTGCCGGTGGTCAGCAACAGGTGGCCGTGGCTGTTCGAATACGCCATCAGCACCGTGCCGCGCACGCGCGCTTGCAGGTTTTCTAGCGCCAGCCCTTGCAGCGGCGGGCCGAAAGCGTTGGTGAAGGCGCGCTCGAAAGCGTCGACCGTTTCGTTGATCGGGTGCCGGTAAAGGCGGACGCCGAGGTTGCGGCACACGTGCGCCGAGTCGTCCACGCTGCCGGCGCTGGAAAAACGCGAGGGCATGGTGATCGCCACCACATTGTCGGCGCCCAGCGCCTCGACGGCTAGGGCCAGCGTCAAGGCGCTGTCGATTCCGCCCGAAGAGCCGAGCACCGCTTGCTTGAAGCCGCAGCGGCGCGCGTAATCGCGAAGTCCGAGCACGATTTGCCGGCGATAGAATTCCATCGTCGGCAGTCCGTCGGTCGGCGCGGCGCGCAATGGCGTTCCGGCTGCCGTGACGAAGCGGCCGTCGCGCAATTCCAGGGTGTCGACCGCCTCGTCGAAACGCGCGGCCTCGAAAACCACGCCGTCGGCGGGTGTTACCGCGAACGAAGCGCCGTCGAAGATCAACTGGTCGTGCCCGCCCACTTGATTGACGTACACCAGCGGCACGCCGTGGCGGCGGCTGGCGGCGGTGAACAAGGCGTGCCGCTGTTCGCGCTTGCCGACGTTCGACGGGCTGGCGTTGATCGACACCACCAGATCCGGCGCGGCCGCCGCCAGTCGCGCCAAGGGGTTGCGCGGATAATCCACGCCGGCATCGTTCCAGCCGTCTTCGCAGATCAGGAAACCGACGCGGGTGTCGCCGATGCGCAGCACCTTGGCGACATCCGGCCCCGGTTCGAAGTGCCGGCGCTCGTCGAAGACGTTGTAGGTCGGCAGGAGCTGCTTGGCGTACTGGAGGACGATTTCGCCGTCACGCAGCACCAGCAGACTGTTTTCCAGCCGTTTTCCCGGGCCGTCGCGCGGCGTCGGCGCGCCGATGACCCAGCACAGCGCCGGGGTTTCGCGCGTCGCGGCCCGCAGTTCGGCGATCCCCGAGGCGGTCCGCGCAAGGAACGCCGGGTCGTCGAGCAGATCGCCGGGCGTGTAGGCGGTGAGCGACAACTCCGGAAAAACCACCAGATCGGCGCCTTGCCGCGCCGCCGTTGCCGCCGCCCGGCGCATCGCCGCGATGTTGCCGGCGAAGTCGCCGATGGTCGGGTTGAGTTGGGCCAGAGTGATTCGCAGCGGGTTCACGGCTTACTCCGTTTCTTGCCGGAAAACTTGTCGCAAATAGGCCAGATAGGTCTGGTCCTCGCAGAGTGTCTTGCCCGGGGCGTCCGACAGCTTGGCTACTGGCTGACCGTTGCAGGCGATCATTTTCATCACGATGTTCAGCGCCTGTTGCGGGGTGTCGTTGGACAAATCGGTGCCGATGCCGTAGCTGGTTGGCACGCGGCCGTGAAAGCGTCGGTACAGGGCGATGGCGCGCGGGATGTTCAGGCCGTCGGAAAACACCAGCCGCTTGCTCAGCGGGTCGATGGCCAGCTTGCGGTAGTGGGCGATGGCTTTTTCGGCCCACGTTACCGGATCGCCGGAATCGTGCCGCAAGCCGTCGAACAGCTTGGCGAAATAGAGATCGAAATCGGCCAGGAAGGCGTCCATGCCGACCACGTCGGTCAGCGCGATTCCCAGGTCGCCCCGATATTCCTGAACCCATCCTTCGAGCGCCGCCTTCTGGAAATCGCGCAGACGGAAGCCGAAGGATTGGTAAGCCTGAAGATATTCGTGCGCCATGGTGCCGATCGGTGTCAGGCCGAATTTCCGGGCGAAATAGACGTTCGAGGTGCCGCGAAAATGTTCCGGCGCCTCCCGGGCCAGGGTGCGCACCACTTCTTCATGCCAGGCGCCGGAATAGCGGCGGCGCAGACCGAAATCGAAGAACACGAACGGATCGGTTGGCGAATTCAGCGACTCGCGTTGCGCCTTGAGCAAGGCCACTTTCGCCGCCAGCCGCTCGCGCGCCGTGCTCGGCAGCGACGCGTCGTGCGGCAGATGGCGGAAATAAAGTTCATTGACGATGTACAGCACGAAAATCTCGAAGGCCATCACATGCACCAGCGGGCCGCGCGCGACGATACGCAAGTGTTCGCCATCGGCGCGCACCTCGATGAAACGGCGCTGGAAGCGGAACACCGACAGGAAATCGACGAAATCGCTCTTGATGAAGCGCAGGCCGCGCAAGTAATCCAGTTCCTCGTCGGCGAAACGGAGCGTGCACAGCCGGTCGAGCTCGTTGTCGACCGCGTCGCGCAAGGTCGCCAGCGGGTAGGCCGGGGCATTGCGGCAAACGAAAGCGTACTCGGCCTGCGCGCTGGGGTGGCTGTGCAGCAACGCCTGCCACATGGTGAATTTATACAGATCGTTTTCCAGCAGGCTGCGGACCACCGGCGATCGCGAGGCGTTGTCGATCGTGTTCATTGGGCATTGGCCAGTAATTCGGGCAGCACCTCGTCGGACGTGGCGGTACTTACCCCGAGTTCGCGCATGGTGTCGATGAAAGCGGCGTACGGCGCGGCAAAACCGCTCACCGGGCTGATGCAGTCGGTCAGCAGCACCAGCTTGCGCCGCTCGCCGCCGGGAAAATGGTCGAGCAGGTGTTCGGTTGTCGCCTTGACGCAATGGCTGCCGGCCTCGCCGCAGAGCAAGACCCGGTCGGCCCGCCGCAACGCGGCGACGAAAGCGCTGTTGGTCTGCGTTGTCTCGTCCGCGCTGTCGGGCACCTCGGCCTGGATCGCGCTGTAATGTTCGGTCCAGGGATTGCGGCCCTTGAGCACATGGCTGACCGTGCGCGCGCCGGCGTCCTCCCAGGCGTTGTAAGCCCGCCGCACCGCGTCGTGAACGTTATGCCCCCAACTACCGATTTCGCAGTGCGGTGGCCAGACCATGTGCCGATAGCGGCCGTTGGCCTGCAATGCGTCGAGATAGGCCGTCACGCGCGCCAATGCCGCCGGATCGCGTGGCCGATAACGGCCCGATCGCACGTCGTCGACGTCGATGGCGGTGAAAGCCGCCACCGGCGCGCCGTCGCCGGTTTCCCAAAAACCGGGATGGGCGATATCGATGCGCTGGTGCGAATCGAGCGTGACCGAGATGTGGCGCAATCCGTCGCCGCCTTGCCGGATCAGCGCCGCGATCCGCTGCATGTCGCGGTGCGCGCCAGGGACCGGCAGCGCCGGCCGCTGGCGGTCGCCGGGTTTGTCCAGTAGAAGCGGGCAATGGCTGTCAGGTAAATCGCAAAAGTCGTTTTGCGGGTCGATGATCACGAGATGGATGTTTTTGTGGGCCACGGTGGGTCTCCCGAAGTGGCGTGCTGAAGATTCAGAACGTGAGCGTAGACTAGCTTGCTTAGTATAAAAATGCAACCAAGTAGAGAAGTATTTTTCTAGTCAAATGATTAACCGATTGAATTTTAAATTCACCTTATGTGTTGTGATATTCTAATTGCCCAGGCCGATAACAATTTCTTGAGCGCCGAGCATGTCAGACATTATTTGCACCGTCGACGTCGTTCTTTTGACCCTGAAGAACGGCGCCCTTCACGTCGCGCTTCTCAAGCGCGACCACCCGCCGTTCGAAGGCGTTCTGGCCTTGCCGGGCGCTTATGTCCAGGCCGACGAGGACGCCGACACCCAGGAGTCCGCCGCGCGCATGCTGCGTGCCAAGACCGGCATCGCCAGCCCGTATCTGGAGCAGTTGGCGACATTTTCCGGGCGTTGCCGGGACCCGCGCGGCTGGTCGCTGTCAGTGGCTTACTATGCGCTGGTGGCCGAGAAGTCGCTTGTGCCGGCGGTCCATCCGGACGTGACGCTGAGCGCCGTCGAGCAGATCAAGGATCTGCCATTCGACCACCGGCAGATCGTCGACGCCGCCGTGCGGCGCGTTCGCGACAAAAGCGCGTATTCGTCGCTGCCGGTCCATCTCTGCGGCGAAACCTTCACCTTGCCGCGGTTGCAGGCGGTTTACGAAGCCGTTCTCGGCGAGCCGATCAACAAAGTCAGTTTCCGGCGCAAGATCGAGGAACTCGCCATCCTCGAACGGGTGGAAGGCGCGATGGAAACCGGCAAGGCCCATCGTCCGGCGCAACTCTACCGCCTGAAAAAACACTTCCGGCAATGCTTGTCCTTGAGCGACCGGGCCTTGAACGCCACGCATTGAGGAAGGCGACCATGTCCGTCGCCACCGGCCGGATCGACGACCGAAAACAACCGACGATCACCGGCGTCGTTCTGGCGGGCGGTCGGGGTCGTCGCATGGGCGGTAACGACAAGGGCTTGCGGACCCTGCACGGAAAACCCCTGGCGCAGTGGGCGATCGAACGTCTGGCACCGCAAGTCGATGAACTGCTGATCAACGCCAATCGGAATCGCGAACGCTACGCCGCTTTCGGCTATCCGGTGGTCGCCGACCGCCTCTCCGACTTCGCCGGCCCGCTTGCCGGCCTGCACGCCGCGCTGTCGGCAGCGACACGTGAACTGGTCGCCACCGTTCCCTGCGACGCGCCGTTCTTTCCGGACGATCTGGTGGCGCGTCTGCTGGCGCGCCTGACCGACGACGGCGCCGCGGTCGAATTGGCCGTGGCGCGCACACCCGAGCGCGCGCAACCGGTGTTCTGCCTGTGTCGCCGCGAGGTGTTGCCGCGGCTGACGGCGTATCTGGCCGGCGGCGGGCGAAAAGTCGCGGAGTGGCACGCGACGCTGAAAATGGTCGAAGTGTCCTTCGACGATTCCGCGGCGTTCGTCAACATCAACACCCCCGAGGATCTGGCGCGTTGCCATCCGCCGGCGCCGTTTGCCGGCTAGGGTGGGCGTGGCGACGGGCCACCACTTGGGCACCGGCTCGGGCACCGGCGCGCCGGTTATCTTTCATCTTTCAAAAAATCGTTCAATCGAAATCATCGACCGGGGCTTGCCAATCATGACGGGATCGGACTCCGTCGCCGGTAGTGCCGCCACGGAGGTAATCAATCAAACGGCGACGCGATCAGTAGCGAAAGCCCGACTCAGTAGTCTTTAGCCCCGAATCCTGCCCAACAGGCGTTGAAATATCTAGCCTCGACGACTTGAAGCGACGGTGCGGGCCTTGGAGGCGGGTCAAAGCTAGGAACGGATCGACGGGCGCGCCACACCCGGCGCCACGGCCGAAAAGCGCCTGGGGCGTCCAGGCCGTCGGCCGAGGCACCGAACATCACTTGCAGTGACGCGGCTGGGCGATGCCCGGTCGTTCGGTGGGGTTGTAGCCGGCATTCTTGCCCAGCACGCGCAAAGCGTCCGGCGCCGCCGCCGCCTTCATCGCCGCCGGCAACGCTTTTTTCAAGCGGTCGTACTGTTCGTCCAGGCAATTCCGATCGAGGGGCGTTTGTTGCGAACACGTTGCGTTCTGACCGAGGGCTTCCTTGACGTCGGGAACGCTCGCCAGGTAACTCCCCCACTTGAACTCGAGGAAATAGACGTCGGCGGCGGCGCAAGTCGCGCTACCGTGAAACTTGTCCTCGCAAGACAGTTCGTCGTCATTCTTGGCCGTGCCCACCGGATCGCACTTGACATAGCCGCAACTACCACGCACCCAGGCCGAAAGCGTGCGCATGGGGTCGTCCTGCAAGTGCGCGATGGATTTCGGCAACTGGCTGGGCGCGATGTCCTCGCCGGCCGGATTCTTCAACCAGGTATCGTGGTCCTTGACCATCCGGGCCCAGAAAGCGTTTTCCGACAACGCCGAGAGGTCGGCCAGCAGATAAGCGTAAACCCGCTTGTCCTTGTCCTTGATGTCGGCGTTCCAGACAGCGGTCGACAGGTGGTGATGGTCGGTCAAATAAAACTTTCCGCCGGGACCACGAACCATCGGTACCCAGTGGTTGTCGGCGAGTAGATAGGCGTCGAGTTTTCCAGCCTTGGCCTTGCTGGTGATCTTGGCGGCCTTGCACTGGACCGCGTCCATTCCGACGGCGGATTGTGTCGGATGGAGCGCTTGCACGTCGATGACGCAACCGTGTTTTCTTTTTTCCTGTGCCGTGATGATTCCGTCGTCGTTTCGCTGGACGACGCGTGTGTGTTTGCCGCATTCGGCAATCGACTTGCTGCTTCCCGTATCGTTTTTCTTGGCCTCGACAAGGCTTGCCGATCCGAGCGTGAAACATCCCAATAGAATTACGGCCGTCGTGCGCATCGCATCCCTCCCTCGTTAAAAAAGCCTCACCAGCGTGCCGGGAAAATTGTCCGGACAGATAGCGGTCGGCTGGCGGGGCCAGTATCGGCAGCAACGGAAAGCGCGTCAATCGCTTTCGCGACCCTTGAAAGCCTTCCCGAACACCAGGGAACGCCGCACGGATTCCTGACGCCCCCGCGCCAACGCCTACGACAAGGACAGCCGGTGGCCAGCGCGGATTTCGATCAGAACGCCGAGCCGGTGAGTCCGACCTACCCGGTGCCACGTCCACCAGTTATACCGTGCATGGCGGCGACACCTTGCAGAGCATCGCCCGCGGCCTCTGGGGCGACGCCGCGCTGATCACCGCCGCTGACAACGTCGCCAGCCAGGGCATCAACATGGTCATGGGCCAGCAAAAGCAGTTCAGCTGGACCCGCCTTGCCGTCAGCGCGATCAGCGCGCCGATCGCGCAGGCGGTCGGCGGCGAGCTGACCGGCGAGGGCGGGGTCTTCGCCAAGTCGGATCCAGCGGTCCAGTCCCTGGTGAAAAGCACCACCTCCGCCCTGGTCTCCGCCGTCACCCACCTCGCCATTCAGGGCGGAAAGTTGCAGTGGGAGGCGATCGCCGCCGATGCGCTTTCCAGCACTATTCGCGAAATGTATGCGCCGCAGCGCAACGAGTTCGTCCGCACGACGGCACAGCAGGCCGACTTTGACGAGGCGCTGCGCGACAAGGCCAATGTCGATACCCTTAATTGGTCTCCGGCGGACACGGTTGCCAACCAGGCGGCCCAGGCGAGATATGCGCCGTCGGAGTCGGGCAATTCGACAGCAACGGATTGGGAGTTGCCAGATCGAGTCGGTGAGAAATACGCGAGACGCATCGATCAATTACGTTTGCCCGCTCGGGCCGCGACGGAGAATTACGGGAACGAAGGCCGCAGGGTACCGATGCCGGTGGCCGGCAAAGAAGTAGCGGCCGGCGCCGATCCATTCACTGCCGGGTTTGACGGTGGTGGCGGATACGATGGGGACGCGCAAGGCATCGTTGTTAACCTGCCCGCTGCGTTAAATGCGCTGAAAACGGATGCGAAAGCGTATTGGGTCGAGGCGGGATCCGGGATGGCTCGTCGTGGGGACGTGGTCGGCAAAATCGGATGGGCTACAGCAGGAGCCATGTATACGCTTGCAGAGTTCTTTCCTGCCAGTCAAGTGGAAATAGTCGGGATGGTTGCTGGCCCGTTGATTGGAAAAGGTATTGGGTTGGGCATGCAATACCTCAACACGACTTGGCTCGGAACGGAAGTTGCCACGGGGGTAAAATACTTTTCGTCGAAGGCGACGGACTTTTTCGGCAGTGACGTTGCAGGAGAACTCGGAAACGGAATCAAGTTCGGGGAAATCGGGGGGGCGAACAGTGGAACTCTGACAGCCAAGGGGTTCCAAGTCACAGAAAAAGGTTTGACGCGTATTGAAGCACACTTGTCGAGACCGGAACTCGACGGGGCACTGATGGCGCCTGAGAATCAAGTGATGTTAGCCAGGCTACGGTCTGGGATGACGACGGAAGTCGACCAAAACTTTTTTATGCATGAATTGAAGGAGTCCTCTTTCATGACGCAAGGCTTAGATTACAAGGCGGCCCATAAAGCAACCCTTCAATGGCAGGGGATTCCGTACAAGAGAGGATTTGAAGCCAAGGTTTATCACCCGGATGCGATGAAAGCCGCAGGTCTGGATACTTGGTCTGACGAGGCACTGAAGGCGGCGGGCTTGAAATGACCATCACTCTGGCAGAATGGAAAGACTCGCTCCTAGATGTCGGAGCCATAGGTTTCCCCAAAGAAATCGAGGTCAATGGAGCTTTTACTTCCTTGATCGGGTCGCGACCTGCATATGCCAAGGCCACCATTAGGCTTGAGCCTGCGGAAGAATTCCAAGCGGATACCACAGCACTAGGGAGCGATCAGCTCGTGCAGGGGTACGCGCGATCCGTGATCTTCGGGGTGCTGGACGTGCTCATGACTACCCACTCTTATGCCATGTCCAAGGTAAAGATTGCTGTAATCGATATCGATCATGACGAAGTAGAGTCCACGCTCCGCGCGTTTCGTCTTGCTGGCCGAGAGGCGGCCCGTAAAGTATTTGAATTACGGTGACAGAATTACGAATTACGGTGACAGTTTACTAAATTACCGAATTAGTCCATGCGAATTACGGTGACAGTTTACTAAATTACCGAATTAGTCCATGGTTGCGGCATGGCTCGCCTACCAAGACTTGTTGTTCCCGGTTACCCTCACCACGTGACGCAGCGAGGTAACCGAAGAAGTTGCGTCTTCTTTGAGGAACAATTAAAAGGGGCCGTGCTCGAATTTACCTTGGTCTAGAAAAAAAACCCCCCGCCAACCGCTTGTAGTCGCGGCAGTCGGGGGTTTCTCTTTTAGCGGCTGGGGCTGGCTCTTACTTCACCGCCTCAATAATTTCGATTTCCCGTTTGAGCAGATCGTTGACCAGATCGGACAAGTCGATGCCCTTGGCGTCGGCCTTGGCGGTGAGATAGTCCTGCACCTTCTCATCGAGATAGACCGGTAGCCTAAAAACCGCGTCGGGCTTATAGAACTTGCCGCGCGTGCCCTTGCTGAAATCGTAATGATCCTTCATCGCTGTCACCCTTTGCCGCTAACGCGGCGCCTGTTCGTAATCGCGGACCTCCGCCGGATCGGCGCGGCGCGCCGAAATGATGCGGATATGCGTTTCCGTGCCGCCGACTTCCTCGGTGGCATGGACCACCACCAGCACCTGCCCGTTCCGAGCACGCCCCAGCGTCACCCAGCGGTCCTCGTCGTCGCTGTGCTCCTCGTCGAAGATCGTCAGCGCCAGCGCATCCCGAAACACCGACGTGGCCAAGCGGAACGATACCCCATGCTTGGCCAGATTGCTCCGCGCCTTGTTCGCGTCCCAATCGAAATCGAAGAACGTCACCGGCTGCTGCCCGTCTGCGCCTTGCGCTTGAGTTGCCCGCGCTCGATGAAAGCATCAAGTCCCTGCGCCACGAAACGCTGCTGCGTTTTGAGTAGCCGCGCGATGGCCTCGATCTGCTGCTGCCAGCGCGGCGCGGCGGTTGCTGCTCTACTTCGCCGAACAACTCCTCCAGGGACACGGCAAGTGTATGGGCGACGACCGGCAGTGCCGAGACGGGAATGGCGCCGCCGACCCACTTCGTAGGCCTGGAAGGTCTGCGAGACATTGAGTGCTTCCGCCAGTTGGACCTGCGTGATGTTGCGGTCCTTGCACGGTTGCGCGATGCGTGCCCCGAATTCGACGAAGAACTCGCGCTCCTGATTGCCGATGGTCATGGTGTTTGCCGTCGAGTGGTGCGTAAAGACAGCCATATACCGCCGTTTTTTACGTGATCCGATTTGAAGTACCACTAAGCGGAGCATACTACGAAACGAAATATTTTTATCCGCCCCCCCTTGACGGCTTTTTACCAGGAACCCGACTTATGCCCCGCCTCCCCGAAGCAGACATCGAGCGGCTAAAGGCAGAAGTGTCGGCGCAGCGGCTGGTCGAATCGACGGGGATCGAACTGAAGAAAGCCGGCAAGGACTGACTGGGCCGCTGTCCCTTCCACGAGGACCGGGAGGCCTCGCTGGTGGTGGCCCCGGCGAAGAACTTCTGGCACGGCTTCGGCGGCGGCCCCATCGACTGAGTCATGAAAGCCCGTGGCGTCAGTTTCCGCCACGCCGTCGAACGCCTGAAGGCCACCCCTTCTTTAGCCGCGAATGTTGGTAATGGCGCCACCGGTAACACTCGATGCCGATGAGCCGCATCTGCTCAACGACACCATCGCCTACCACCACGAGCATCTTAAGCAATCCCGGACGCCCGGCCTGCCTGGCCGCGCGGGAACTCGAGCACGCCGAATTAACTGATCGACACCTTCAAGCACGGCCTCGCCGATAGAACCCTCGGCCTACGCCTGCCCGAGAAGAACAGCCAAGGCGGCGCCGGCGAACTGGCGCGCAGTATCGCGGTCAATGGCGGCACCACCGTCAATACCTACGTCGCCTACGAGTACTGGGACGACGCCAAGGAAAAAGCCGTCACCAGCCAGGCCTACAACCCGGCGCTGGCCGGCAACAACGCCTACTGGAAGCCGGGCTACGCCTACCACGCCTACGACGTCAACGGTCACCTGCGCACCGCCCAGGACGCCGGCGCCGACGGGGCGCTCAATACCGCCGACGACCGCGTCTTCCGGTACACCACCGATGCCCAGGGGCTGATCCTGGTGCGCGACGAAATCGCCGGCGGCACGGTCAATCGCATCCAGCGCTACTACTACGCCAACGGGGTGCGCGTCGGCGATGTCGGCAACGACGGTCCGTCGCGCACCGACTACGCCCAGGCGATCGCCGCGCGCGGTGTCGATCACAAGAATTACAAGAACTGGCAGCCGGTGGCGAGCGCGGATTTCGATCAGAACCACGAACCGGTGAGTCCGACCTATCCGGGCGCCACGTCCACCAGTCATACCGTGCGGAACGGCGACACCTTGCAGAGCATCGCCCGCAGCGTCTGGGGCGACGCCGCGATGTGGTATCTGATCGCCGACGCCAACGGCCTGACCGGCGGCGAAGCCTTGAAAGCCGGACAGATCCTGACCTTGCCCAACAAGGTCACCAACATCCATGACAACGCCGGCACGTTCCGGCCCTATCGCCCGGGCGAGGCCATCGGCGACACCAGCCCGACGCTGCCCACCGCGCCGCCGGCGCCCAAGAAAAAGGGCGGCGGCTGCGGCGGGGCGAAGATCATCGTGGCCATCGTGGCCGTGGTGGCCACGGTGTTTACCGCCGGGACGGCGGCACCATTCCTTTCGACTGCCGCCGCTGCCGCCGCGGGAGGAACAGGAGTGATGACCCTTGGTGCAGGAGCACTCCTAGGAACCTATGGTATCGGGACGGCGATAGCCGTCGGCGCCATCGGCGGTGCCGTCGGCAGTATCGTCGGTCAAGGCTTGTCGATGGCGGCGGGTTTGCAGGACAAGTTCAGTTGGAGTGCGGTGGCGACGTCGGCGCTGACGACGGCGGCTGGGTCGGGTATCGGGGCCTGGGCGTCCGGGGCCAGCATGGTGGCCGGGCCGGCTGCGGGGGTGGCCGGTTGGGGTAGCAACCCGCTCGGCGCGATCGGTGTCGCCGTCGCCAGCAACGTCGCCAGCCAGGGCATCAACATGGTCATGGGCCAGCAAAAGCAGTTCAGCTGGACTAGCCTTGCCGTCAGCGCGATCAGCGCGCCGATCGCGCAGGCGGTCGGCGGCGAGCTGACCGGCGAGGGCGGGGTCTTCGCCAAGTCGGATCCAGCGGTCCAGTCCCTGGTGAAAAGCACCACTTCCGCCCTGGTCTCCGCCGTCACCCACCTCGCCATTCAGGGCGGAAAGTTGCAGTGGGAGGCGATCGCCGCCGATGCGCTTTCCAGCACTATTCGCGAAATGTATGCGCCGCAGCGCAACGAGTTCGGCCGCACCACGGCACAGCAGGCCGACTTTGACGAGGCGCTGCGCGATAAGGCCAATGCCGATACGCTTAATTGGTCTCCGGCGGACACAAATGCGGCGAATACCAAAGATTCCGCCCAAAATCTCTCGTCTGGAGCGCAAGAGATTTTTGATGGGTTGGTTAATGCGTTCGGGTCTATCCAGCAACAGAAACCTGAGCTTTCTCAGAGGCTGCGATACGAGCAGACGGCTGACTTGGACAATCGGTTTGGGGTGACTGTGACCGATTACCCTGGGCAAATCCGGATACCGCTTGATGGCAAGATGCCTGCTGGAAGATCAGATGTGATGGAAGTTGAACGTACAGTAGTTGATGACCCCTCTATTGTGGAAATAGTGCTGCCTGGAACCAATACCCCCCAGCCGCAAAACGTCGTCGCCTCCTCATCCGAAACAGAGACATCCTTCGTCGGCAAGTTTGGCAACGGTCTGCGATTGCCGTCGTTGGGTGTTCAGGAAGCTTCTGCTGCAGGCGGTGGCACCCTAGGCAGCTTGGCGCGAAATGTTGTAGGTGGCGTGTTTGATACGCTGTACGGATTGAGCTTTGGTACGGCTGAAAATGCATTCGATCTAACCAAGGCTGCTGGCTCGGTCGCTTGGAACGAGTTGGGTTTGCGATCCGCTTGGAACGGCGTTACCGGCCAAAACCGTGGCGAGTGGTACCCGGAGCTTTCCGGGCCGGTTGCCGAGAGCTATGCAGCGGGTGTCTCTCAAGGAAAGTTGATCCTTCAGGCTACGCCGGGGCTGAATCTATTGCCTCTCGGCTATGATGTCGCAACGGCGATTGGTAATGAAAATTGGAATGGTGTTGCCCGCCTGGGGGGCGGTCTTGCCACCGGGGCGGCCATTGGCGCAGGGCTACAGCGGTACGGAAATTACAGCATCGTATGGTCCGACGGGCTTGAGGGGGCGCTTGGCAATGGGGTTCGTGTGGGGGAGAATGTTGCAAACAAGACAGTCACCACCGTTAAACCCGGCGAATTCTCGATCGTAGATTGGACGGGATACCCAGCCGGCGTGCCTAGACCTCAAGGCCCATTCCGATTGATCGAAGGATCTGAGTACGAAGCTGCACGCGATGCTGCTAACGCGGCGAACAGTGCGATTCGTAGGGAGCAGGGGCTTGTTGGAAAGCCGGTTGATGTCCACGAAATCAAACCGGTTAAATTCGATGGTAGCCCAACGGATCCGGCCAACAAGGTCGTGTTACCGCGCGATATTCATCGACAGCAAGTCACTCCATGGTGGAATCGACTCCAGCGAGACATCAGCAACCAATAAAGATTGAGGCGGTGCCAAAGCATGAAGACAGAAGAGATACTGAAAGACTGGCAGTTGAATCCGGGGGCATCTGTAGATGCCATCCGTGATGCTGTTTCATTACTTGGCTGCTCGCTGCCTCCGGATTACGTGCAATTTCTTCACGACCATGATGGTGGAGAGGGATTCATTGGCGACAACTACCTGATTCTCTGGAAAGCCGAGGAACTGAGTATCTTCAATCGTGAATATGAGGTCGAGCAGTATGCTCCAGGGCTTCTTCTGTTCGGGTCTGATGGGGGCGGCGAAGGCTATGGCTTTGATACGCGCGATGCGGCGATGCCAGTAGTTCGGGTTCCATTCATAGGCATGGAATTGCGCTATGCGCGGGCTGTGGCGGGTGGCTTCACCGACTTCTTGAACCAGTTGGCGAAATGATGATGACGAACGATCAACAAAAACGGTCTCGGCCTCTTGGGATGGAATTGTTTGAGATTACGCCCGTCATTCTTGGTGGAGACCCGGTTGATCCGAAAAACAAGACTTGGTTGACGCGGCAGCAGCACTTCGAGGCTGTGCGTTATTGGAATCGTGTGATCCATGAGTTACGTGAACGTAAGAACGGCTGATTGATGAGGAAGACCTCCCCCATACCCGCCTTGCGCGGATAGCCGCTAAAGAGAAGGGCCGCGATTGCGGCCCTTCGTTCATCTGGTGGCGTGTGCCTGTCGCTTCGTGGCGGCCTTCTTCGCTGGCGCTGCGGAATTACGGTGACAGTTTACTAAATTACCGAATTAGTCCATGGTTGCGGCATGGCTCGCCTACCAAGACTTGTTGTTCCCGGTTACCCTCACCACGTGACGCAGCGAGGTAACCGAAGAAGTTGCGTCTTCTTTGAGGAAGGCGACTACGCGCTGTACATCGACCTGCTCAGCGAAGCCGCGCTCAATGCCAAGACGG
>JAKOTN010000161.1 GCA_029776255.1 Pseudomonadota bacterium | reverse complement strand
ATCGCGCCCAGAATCCCATCGACCACCACCCGCAGCTTCCTCAGCGGATGACTTGCCGGAATCCGCTCTTCCAGCGTCCGGTAGCTGAACATCGCAGGCTGCGTCGTGTCGGGCCTTCTCATCTTTTTTCCATCTCGTTCAGGCAAGGTTCGAATTATCCCATCGGCGTAGCTGGGGCGGGGTTTTTGAGCAGCCTGTTAGATATCGAAGCCGCTTTGCCAGACGGGACGATCCGTACCTATCAATGTAAAAGGCATCAGCAGTTCGGTCCCGCGAAGGTCGAAGCGGCAGTCAAAGCACACGTCCGCCGCTCCGACAAGAAAGTCCTGCTCCTTACGAGAATCGCTAGCCCGCAGGCGAGAGAGGCGATGGCCCACCATCCCAAGTGGGAACTGTGGGATAAAGAGGATGTCTCCAAGCGGATCCGCCAACTTCCCAAGTCGGAACAAATTCGTCTAGTGGACATCTTTTTCCCCGGACAGCGACTCGCGTTGCTCGGCGAAGTCGAGGCCGGTCCATGGATGTCCGTTGAGGACTTCTTCTCGGCGTTCCTGTGCAAGGAGCGCGCCTTTAATCACCTGTGGCAACTGGTGGGACGGAGCGAAGAGCTCGCAAGCCTGTCTGACAACATCCGCAATAAAGATCGGCTGGTCACCCTGTTGACCGGCTCTGGCGGGACTGGGAAGTCCCGTTTGCTGTACCAAGCCCTCGCCGATTACCAAAGCGCGAAGTCTGGAACACTAGTCAAAGTCCTTTCCGCTACAGAGGAGCTCTCTACGAAGCATTTAGAGAGCCTCGGGCAAGGCGAAAAACTCTTGGTCGTCGACGACGCTCACGACCGGGACGATCTCCCCTTGCTTTTCGCCTACGTCGCCAATCCCAAGAATTCGGCGCGAGTGGTCCTTTCCTTCCGGACGTACGGCCTTGAGCGAATCAGGTTGCAGGCGGCAGCCGTCCATCTCCAGCCGCCCTACACTTTCCAAATCAGCCTCGAACCGCTGTCCCATAAACAGTCGGTCGAACTTGCGGCCCAGGTCCTGAAGGAGTACGGCGGTCCCGACTCGGCGGCCGAAGCGGTCAGCCGTTACACCCTCGACTGCCCGTTGGCCACGGTCGTCGCTGCCCAAGTCGTGGCGAAGGAAAGGTTGCATCCGGAACTCCTGAGCACCGAAGGCGTGTTTCGGACGACCCTTCTGGCCCGCTTCCAGCAGGTAATTGCGGGAGAACTAGCTCAAGGCAAGGACAGGGAGGCCATCCTCTCCATTCTGAGAGTCCTCGCATTGGTCCAACCTTTCAGTCCGGACGACGTCGGGCTCCTGAAACTGCTGGAGAATGTCGAGGGCATCTCCGTGGCGGACAGCAACCGCCTCGTCAAGACATTGGTAACGGGCGGCGTGGCGTTCAAGCGGGGTCTGACTTACAGACTCGCTCCGGACCTACTCGCCGACTACATCATCGAGCAAAACTGCGTGACCGAGAACGGCGCGTCGTCCGGCTACGCGGAAAAGGTCTTCGCTGGGTCACCACAATCACTCATCGAGCACGTCCTGCTGAACCTCGGGAGACTGGATTGGCGGCTATCGAGCGGGAACACCGCGAGCAGCAGGCTGCTCGATGGGCTATGGCAGCAATTGCGGCCCACGGGGGAGTACGGCGACACGCATTTCAAGGCGATGACATCCGTCGCGTACTACCAGCCCGAGAGGGCGCTTCAGTTCGCCGAACAACGTATCGCCGAAGGTAGGATTCCCACAGACCTGCCGGAACTGGTCAAGTACGCCGCCTACAACTTCGGGCACTTGCGACGGGCGTGCGAATGCCTGTGGGAATTGGGGAAATCGGACGAAAGGCAGTTGCACCAACACCCCAGCCACGCCATACGCATTCTGAAGGAACTCTGCGCGGTGGAGCCCAATAAGCCGGTTGAGTACAACGCCGAGGTCGTTGGATTCGGACTGTCACTATTGGATCTACCCGACTCGTGGAGCAGCACATACAACCCGTACGATTTCTTGAGCGGAATCCTCCAGACCGAGGGGCATACCACATCATCTAACGGGCGCGCCTTCTCGTTCAGTCCGTACTTCGTGAGACAGGAAGCCGTTGCTGCGCTGAGGCGGGAAGTAATCGGAGCGGCGATTGCACAGCTCAGTTCTACGCGGTTAGATGTCGCGATCCTATCCGCAAGGGTTCTTTCCGACGCGCTTAGGTATCCGATGGGCCAATTCGGGGCGAGCGTTTCGGATGAGGACCGCGCGTGTTGGACCGACGAATTCGTTTGTACGCTGGAATCCGTCAGGAGGAAGGTCCTTTCGTCATCGCTGGATCCCTTTGTATGGCTTGAGTTGCTGTCTTCGATCTCTTGGCACGCGAAATTCGCCGGCGGCAAGACGAGCGACGTAGCGAACGAGATATTCGCCCTTACCCCTGGTAGCCTTGAATTCCGGACTATACGCGCATTCGTAGACGGGTACGGGCACTTAGTCGAAGATCCGGATTTCGAAAACAGGCAAAAGGAATGGCAGGCAATTATCCGGCACACCGCAGCAGAGATAGCCGATGCCTTCGGGACCCCGGAGGCGATTGTGCGGTTCGTGGCGTCGACGCTGGCAAGGGTCGATGAAACAAAACTGAACAGGAATGCTTCACCCCACGTCCTGCTCTACGAACTCCTCGCCGGCACAAACTCCCTGGCGCAACAAATCGTGGAGTACGCGCTCGAAAACCCGAGATCGGCCATCGCCCGATACGTCCCCATGGCCTTGCCGATGATTTATTCGGAAGACGTCGTAACTGGAAGGGCGTTTACGTCCAGAATCTTGGCTTCCGGCAGTCCGGAACTGAGAGCATCGCTGGCACGCTGTCTCGGCCAGGTCCTTGGAAACTCGTCCTTGGGCGAATACGAATTCGACATCCTGAAGGGATTTCTCTCTTCCGACGACGAACACGAAGTTGCCATCGCGGCGGGCGAGCTGCGCCATGTCGGGGTGCTGGACGTCGCGAAAGCGTTGGAGCTCATAGGAGCGACGAATTTCTGCGGTTCCGAGCACATTGCCGACGAGGTTCTTTCCCTCTTCGAATCCCCTGGGCCGATTCCGCCCGACCTGCTTGATTCTCGCTCAGTAAGTATTCTGCTGGAAAAACTGTTCCCCATACCGGTTCTGGAAGAGTATTGGATCCAGAAATTTCTCGCGTCCACTTCGGCGAGGTACCCGATGGAAACGCTGGATTTCTTCAAGAAGCGTGTCATGCACGCGGCTTCGACTGAAGATTACGCGTTCCGTCCCTGCAACTACGGCCCATACGTGCACGAGCCTTTGCGGTTCACCGAGTCGGCGGCATTCGAAGGTTTTTGCAAGGATGTCTGGTCTTGGATGAGAGCAGGTGATAACGACGACCACAAGTTCCAATACTTCGCCTCCCACCTTTTTTGCGCCGTATTTTCCGCAACGGACGACAGGACGCTGTCTTTTATGCGAAATAAGTGCTCCGGTGACAGCCTCGATATTTCTCTCATTGGAAAAATCCTCCGAGAGGCCGATCACTCTTTTTCTTTGGACAATCCGGCCTTTGTCGTCGGCTATCTCACGGCGGCCAAGTCGCACGGGAGTAAGTGTCTCGAATCGGCCACCAGTGCACTGTATTGCGCGGCCGTGAGCGGAGGAAAACAGGGGGCGCCGGGCGAACCGTTTCCCCGTGACGTGGAAGCCTTGGAGAAAGCGAAGTCCGTTCTAGATTCGCTCCCTCGCTTCTCCCCCGCTTATAGGCTATACGACCTCATCAAACAGAACGCAGAGAAGAACATCGCCGAATCGCTAAAGGAGCGGGAGTTGTTCGAAGAGGATTAACTGGAACCGAATGAAGCCATGCTTGGGTACTCTCTGTAGACCAATTAGTCTGAGCAGGTCACTGATAGCTTTGGCCGAGTAGCAGTCTCTGTGCCGGCCACGTTGCATCCATTCCGAGATAAACGAGATTTCTTAGACAACTTTAGACAAATCGGCCTGGAAACCCCGTCGTTACGTGATCGAAATTAACGCTACATTAGATATCGCGCACATGCCATCGCCCTTCGAGATAATCGCCAACGAAACCGGAATTCCTCTTCCGGATCTACTGCATAGCCTGCTAGCAACCGGGAGAACCGATTACGGCTCCGACTGGCGGACTACCTGGCGTGAGCGGATACTCACAAGCCCTCCGCCTCTCATGAGTTGCTATGACTTCGAGTGGCTCGACGCAGCCTCAAGTAGACGAGTGATTTCGGATTGGCTGAACCCCCAATTCCAGGATGGGCGAAGCTTCCTGCCTTTCGGCCGAAATGGTGCAGGGGATGTCTTCTGCCTTATGCCAACTGACGGCCAATCGATTGGCGTGGCCCACGTCTTTCACGACTGCGATGACAGCGAGATTGGTTATCGATCATTTGTTGATTTTGTATGTACACGCTTTCTCGAAACATTTGCGGATATGAGTCACCTTCTTGACGACTTCTCGGAACAAGAGGCGTTGGAAATCGTGAAAGCCGATGTGGTTCATGTCTCTGAATTCCTTGACCCAAGGGTCAGAGAGTATCTCCAGTCGTTCTGTCATCTTCCTCCGGCTCACCGAGAATATCGGGACGGCCCAAGGGCGTGCCCCCGTGTCGCCTTCTCGCTAATAGCTCAAGACCAGCTTTCCGTCGAACTCTTGAAGTTCCCTGCTCCACTCGTTGATCCATTTCCTGTCGTGGCGCGCTGGGATGTTCCGTCTTATGCATCTCGGAGACCGGCTCCGGAATCAATTCCTGATTGGCGCATCGACGCACTGAAGTCCGGAAAGAAATTCTCCGCCATTAAGTCATACCAGAAAGAGTACGGTGTCAGCCTGTCTGAAGCCAAGAATGCCATTGATGACTATATTCACACGCACTCGTCCGATACCTCTCAAGAAACACGCCTCAAGTAACTGTTCTTGAATTATTTTTTCAAGAGTGGCATGTGGTGGCGACGAGTTTCATGCCCATTTTTCCGGCGCGCTCGACGAGTTGGCGCAGGAGGCGTTGCCGGTGGCGCGCGCGGCAATCGCCTCTCGGACTGTAGGGCCCATGTCATGGAATTGGCGCATTCTCCCTGTAACGCTCCTTCAGAAAGTTCCTAGTCTTCCGATTTAATAGTAGTTATAGCTCAACTTCTCTCGGGGTCCGCCGTGCGAGTTTCCTTCTCAACTACGGTGCAAGGCATGTTGTACAGCAGTGGCGCTGCGAGTGGATTGAGTTCAGCGGCGCAAATCGCAGCGCTACAGAAGCAGATCAAGGATCTGACCACTGAGCTGATGGGCATTGCTAATGACAACACTTTAGATGCCAAGGCCAAGGTGCGGAAGGTAGGGCAGTTGCAGGCGCAAATACAACTGTTGTTACAACAGATCGCGGCCATCCAGCAGGAGGATGCGCAGAAGGCTCAACAAAAAGCACAACAAAAGGCTCAAGTCGCCCAAGAGGCGCAGCCTATCCAGACGGCAACTCGCCGCAAGTCCGAAGAGAGCAGCTTTGGGGAAAACGTCGACGTCTACGCCTGAACTTCTTGCGTGGGCCAAGTCCTATTCAACCGCACGCGGGAACGTCTTCTCAAGAAACCGAGCGGGTCTGGTGGCACCAAATAAATAAAGCCTTTATTTCTGTTGTCAGTGAAGTCAGCAGCCAGCTTTATCGGTAGGGCTGTAATAAGGGCGATCAACGCCGTCAAAGTTACCGTGCTATTTCTATTTTTCTATTCGGAATAAGTGAGCTCGCGACCGGCTTGTTTTTCGTCGAAGAATATCTTGGCAAGGAAGGCATTTCGTCGGTCCACGCACTTGAACAGCGTTTTTGTATATGCTCTTGCCTCCTCTTCGTCCTTGAAGCGTTTTTTCCCGGAGGCCGATTTGACTTCATCGAAACACTTGGCGAACGACATGGGAATTTTTGCGGAGAAAATAAATCTTGCCGTGTAATGACCGCAAGCCATGGCGACAACGATAATTAGTGAAATCTTGAGAGCGCGAGGCATGATTTTTCTGGTTTTTTATTAATTGTTGATTTGAATTTTCGATTAGAGTTGGCTATTTTTGACTTTAACGGCTAATATTTTTTCTTGACCCCTTGATTAAAAGGCGGGATTCCATTCATGGCCAGTAGCCGCGGCGTAGAATGGGCAACCAGGTGATTGTTGGAGACGAAAGACGGCTTGGGCGCGTGCCAAGCACCCAAACTCCCCGATGTGCGCACCACCATGTGTACAACTTCCGGAAATGTATGTTGGGCTACCGTCTTTTTCGATAAACAGGAGCACCCAGACACCATCGTGTGCGGCATTTTTTGGGGCGCTGTAGGTGCGGCCGTATTTGGGGTAATTGAACTCGCCATCATAGGGGTGATGATCGCAGACTTCATCCCATTCGAATGTGGCCAAACCTGAAAGATCTATTTCTTTTTTTTGTGCCTGCGCGGCACTATTGAGTCGATAACGAAAAAGCGCTTCGGTCAGCGAAGACGGTAAAAGAAATAGGTCCCACGCTACCAGGCCGGCGATAAAAATTATCGCTGCTGGAACTGAAAAAAGAAGTCGGCGCCACATGAAGGTTTCCATTGAATATTCATTTGGTTCGGGGGCGGATTTTCACCCTGATCCGATGAGTAAATTTGTCGTCTGGCTGTTTCTCAGCGACTGCATCTGATTGACCGCGGTGTTCGAGTCGCATTCCTTTCTGGAAGGTTTCCTCCATGCGCGTCGTCGCCTGTTGGATTGTTTGTTCGGTGGAATATGGCGCGTCTTCTCGTGACATTTTTCTCATTTTCCCAGTGAGGGTGGACATCTGGCTTTTGTCGCTCATTCCTAAAACGCTTCGCATGAAAAGTCAACGACGGGCTATAAACGCGGCTTTTTTCCTTCCGCTGCATCGGATTTCTTTGATGCAGTGGCCGACTAAAAAAATATATCAGCCACGGAACGGCTGGCATTTATGAAAAATAATGGGAGGAAAAACGATTTGAACGGTTTTTCCATTCCCGTATCTCCGGAAACGGTGCCGCACACGCCGGATGTCTGGCGTTGGAAGTGAGCCGCACGCAACGCGCTGCAATGGATCGGGTCAAGAGAGAGGCTGGACGAAGCCGCCATGCGGAGGGCCAATCCACTGCACATTGCGGATTTATCATGCTTTTCGACTTCATCATCGAGCCGGTGTCGATTTTGCGATACTTCGCGTCGATAAACCAGCGCGATTGCCGGATGACCGCTGGTAAGCGAGCTCGTTCAAGTGTCTGGCGCCGACGGGTTCGCACCGGAACTGTCGACAGGGCTTCGGGCGTCATCCGGCGTCTGACCGGGCGGTGGCGAATTCGGTGTCGTTTTGTCGGCGACGATTAACCCCATTGCCCGGCGCGGCGCGTTTATTCTGGGGAACTCAACACGAAAGGAACGCCATGTCCCGTACTCTGTTTTTTTGCTTGGCCGTTGCGGCGCTTGCCGTCGCTGTGCCGGCGAGCGCCGCGCCGGCCGAGGCCAACGCGCCGCGCAAGACGCTGCGCCCATTCGCCAGCGAGGATGAACTGGCCGCTCTGTTCAAGGGCTGGGCCACGGAAGCCAAGCGCCGCCAGGACGAGCGGCGTGTCCGCCAGGCGTCGTCCGCCGACACCGCGCAAGCGGTGCCGTCGCCGATGCCGATGGCGGCGCCGGTGGCGAGCAAGGCCGCCGCGCCGGTTGCGGTCGGCAAGGCGGAATCGGTGACCAATGTGCAGCATGCCGGGGTGGATGAGGGGGGTATCGTCAAGGTGCATGGCGATCATCTGGTGATCCTGCGACGTGGGCGTTTGTTCACCGTCCGCGTCGCCGGGCAGGATTTGCGGCTGGTGGCGTCGATCGACGCCTTTGGCCGCGACGTCGATCCCGGCGGTGCCTGGTACGACGAAATGCTGATCTCCGGCAATACCATCGTCGTCATCGGCTATAGCTATCAGCGCGGCGGTACCGAGATTGGCCTGTTCGATATTGGCGGCGACGGCCAACTCGCCTATCGGGCGACTTATCATCTGCGTTCCAACGACTACTATTCGTCGCGTAACTACGCCAGTCGTTTGATCGGCGGCAAGCTGATCGTTTACTCGCCGCACGTGCTCAGTCCGTGGGGCGGCGATCCTTACGCCGCTTTCCCGGCGTTGCGTCGCTGGCGACCGGGCGCGCAGCCGGCGGATTTCAAGCGCATCGCGCCGGCAACCCGCATTTACCGCACCGACGAGCCGTTCGACCCCTTCGCCGGCGTCGCCCTGCACAGCGTTTCGATCTGCGATCTCGCCAAGCCGGAAATGGAATGCCAGAGCACGGCGGTTCTCGGGCCGCCGGGGCGCGTTTTCTACGTTTCGCCGACCGCCGTCTTTGTCTGGACCACGACCTGGCGGAGCGCGCCGAAGGAGGGCGCACCGGCGTCGGCGGTGTTCCGCATTCCGCTCGACGGTTCGGCGGTCAGCGCGCTCAAGACCGCCGGCAGCCCGATCGACCAGTTTTCCTTTCTCGAAGACGCCGGCATGCTCAACGTGCTGGTGCGCGCCAACGGCGGCGGCGACGGCATGTGGGCCGGCGAGGTGGCCACCGGCGATCTGGCGCTGCTGCGCGTGCCGCTAGGCAGTTTTTCCGATGGCCGCGACAGCGCGCCGGCGGACGCCTATCGGCGTTTACCGAAAGCCGGCGGTCAGGCGCTGCAAAACCGTTATGTCGGTTCCTATCTGCTTTATGGCGGTGGCGCCGGTTGGCGCGCACCACGGACGGTGTCTTCGTCTCAGGTTTACGCCGTGCAGCCCGCGCAGGGCAAGGTGTACGAACTCCCCTTGCCGCACGGCGTCGACCGCCTCGAGGCTTTGGGCGACAACGCGCTGGTCGTTGGCGCCAACGGCAAGGATTTGCAACTGACCAGTGTGCGTCTGGCGCGCTTGCCGGTAACCGTCGCCACTTACACCCGTCCGGATGCGGCCCAGGGTGAAACGCGCAGCCATGGTTTTTTCTACAAGGCGGAAAACGATTTCGACGGTTTGCTCGGGTTGCCGATCATCAACGGCGGCGAAGCGGCCTCGCGGCAGTTGCGCAAGGAGTCGGCGGCGCTGCTTTTTCTGCGCAATCGCGGCTTGACGCTCGCCGAACTCGGCACCCTGGACGCCCGTCCTTCCGAGCGTGACCGTAACGACGGTTGCCGGGCGTCCTGTGTCGATTGGTACGGCAATTCGCGGCCACTGTTTTTGCGCGGCCGGGTCTTCGCTCTGTTGGGTTACGAACTGGTGGAAGGCCGGATCGACGAGCAACGCATCGTCGAAACCCGGCGCATCAACTATGCGCCGGCGCCGTTGCAGGTGGCGCGCTGAAAGGGAGTTCGCCTTGGCGACCGTGCATCGCTCCGATACCGTGCATGTCCGGCGAGGCTTGCCACGCCGGATCGGGGCGCCAGGAGGCCGACCAGCCGACGAAGTCACCGGCTGGCATCGGGCGGGCGATGCCATAGCCTTGGGCGAGTTCGCAGCCTAGTTGCAGCAACTTCGTTCCATGCGCCACGGTTTCCACTCCTTCGGCGACCACCTGGCGGCGAAAGGCGACCGCCAGCCCGAGCACGCCTTTGAGAATGGCCATGTCGTCGGGATCTTCGAGCATGTCGCGAACGAAACTCTGGTCGATTTTCAGCTGCGCCACCGGCAGGCGCTTGAGATAGGTCAGCGACGAATAACCGGTGCCGAAGTCGTCCAGGGCAAACGCCACCCCGGTGGCCGCGCAGGCTTCCATGACGCGGCAGGCATGCGCCAGATCCTCCAGTGCGCTGGTTTCCAGGACTTCGAGTTCGAGGTGGCGAGGCGCGATTTCGGGATGCGCCGCCAGCAGGCCGCGTAGGCGTTCGACGAACTCCGGCTGCTGTAGCTGATGGGCGCCGACATTGACGCTGACCGGAATGTCCAGTCCGGCACGCCGCCAGCGCGCAACCTGGGCGAGCGCGCTGTCGATGACCCATTCCCCGAGTTCGCTGGCCAGCGGGTGGTTTTCGATCACCGGCAGGAATACCGACGGTGGCAGCAATCCCTTTTGGGGATGATGCCAGCGGACCAGTGCCTCGGCACCGATTATCGCCCCGGTGCGCATGTTGACCTTGGGCTGGTAGTGGAGCAGGAGTTCGTTGTCGTTCAGGGCGCCGCGGATGCGTTCCAGATCTTCGTGGTGTCCGCGAACCGAGCGGTCCTCCTCGGCATCGAAAATGTGATAGCGGTTCTTGCCGGCCAGCTTGGCTCGATACATGGCCTGGTCGGCCTGACGTAGCAGTTGGTCGGCGTCTACCTCCTCCGTCTGCGGGTAGAATGCGACGCCAATGCTGGCCGATACCCGCGCATCGCGCTTGTCAATGCGCACCGGATGCGCGGCGGCGTCGAGCAGGCGCGCGAGCATTGGCACACTGCTTTGAATGTCCGGCAGGTCGAGCAGCACGGCGACGAACTCGTCGCCACCCAGTCTGGCCAGGGTGTCGCCTTCGCGTAGAACGTCCTTCATGCGGGTGGCCACCGCCATTAGCAACTGGTCGCCGGCATCGTGCCCGAAAGTATCGTTGATGGTCTTGAAACCATCCAGATCGAGATAGGCCGTGGCCAGAGGGGTTCCTCGGCGTTGCGCCTGTGCCATGGCCTGGTGCAGGCGGTCGGCGAGCAGCACGCGATTGGGCAGATTGGTCAGCGCGTCGTAGTGAGCGATGTGTTCGAGTTGTTTTTCGTGTTCCTTTAACGGCGTGACGTCGGAGAACAGCGCGACGTATTGCCGGGTGTTGCCTTGCGCGTCGCGTACGGCGCTGATGGTTTGCATCATGGCGAAAATTTCACCGTTCTTGCGCCGGTTCCAGATTTCGCCGTACCAGTGGCCGTCGCGAACCAGATCGCGCCACATGGCGGCATAAAAGTCGGGGTCGTGGCGACCGGAGTTGAGTATATGCGGGTTCTTGCCCAGGGCTTCTTCGCGGCTGTAGCCGGTGATCCGGGTAAAGGTCTCGTTTACGTCGATGATCTTGCCGTCGGCGGACGTGATCAGGATACCCTCGCGGGCGTGGGTGAACACGCTGGCCGCGAGATGCAGCTTCTCGTCGGCCTGCTTGCGGTCGGTGATGTCGCGCATGATGCCGATGAAATTGCTCAGGCGCCCGTGGTCGTCGTGCACCGGTGAGATGCTCAGAAACCAGTTGCCGAGCCATGGGTGCGGAGTTCGACGAATTTGTCTGCGAACGAGAGTAGTTCGTCAGGGGAACAATAGAAGTGTTAACAACGGGCCATCGCCATGACTGAGATCGCTTCTGACAATGAAGTGGATCCCATGACGATGGCTCATGACGAGATTTTCGATATCAGAGCCGGAAAAAACTGCATGGGAATGAAGATATTCGAATATTCCTTCGGTTCGCCCGTGGACGCCAAACTATTGGAAGCGGCTGCTTGTCTGGGGGCGCCGACTTTTCCCATTGGTCGGGAAAGTGGGATGTTCAAGATCGATGTTCCAGGACAGTTGCTGGTCGAGGGCATTCTTGGTCTTCGGCGTTTGCGTATTACCTTGCGACTGGGGGTCGACATCGGTCTTGTCCGCGCTCATTTCGAGAACGTGTTGGCGGCGGCATTCGCCAAAGTCAGCAAGCACCATGCCTGAACGGGAGGCGACACAGTAAACAAACGCTGTCGAATTGCAGGCAAGTTTTTCGCGTCCTGGCGTGGTTTGCGCGCGTCGGCCTCCGTGGTCAATAACTGAGTGCTTCGACTAGGGAATTTGTCTCCTGTGTGGATTCTTCGAGTATTTCCCGCAGTATTTCGCCATTGACCAATAGACTGATCCTCGCCCGGGTGTCGTTTCGCGGCGTTTTTTCCAGCGAGTACAATGGGTTGTCCACAGGCGCCAGATTGTCGGCCAGCAGCAGGGTGTCGCCAAGTGTCGCCGGCGGCATTTGCAGGAAACCGCTCCAGTAGTCGGCAATTGTCGCCCTTACCGCGTCGGGTACCGAAAGCAACGTCAGCAGGGCATCGCCAAGTTCGGCTTGGGCGCCTTCCGACCAGTGACCGAGATCTTTTTCGAGCAGCACAGGATAATCACCGGCGCGTGAGATCAGATAGAAGCCGACGATCTCATGTAACAGGCCGGCGAAAAAGGCTGTTTCCGCATCCAGACGCGTGACCCGGCGGGCGATGACATACGCCAGGGAGGCCACGTGAACGGTGTGTTTCCATAGGGCATCGGCCAGTTCGCGAGTGCGCGGCGTGGCGTTGTCAGCCAGTTCGCGGACGACCATGGAACACGCCAGCGAGCGCAGATGGCGAAAGCCGAGGCGCATCGCCGCCGAACGGACGTCGGTGATCGTGCGTCCGGAGGCATTGAGTGCCGCCGAGTTGGCCAGCGCGACGACCTTGGTCGAGAGCAAGGGGTCTGTTTTTATCAGCCGGGCGGCCTCTTCAAGATGGCAATCGGGGTTGTCCAGCGCCCGTTTCAGCTTCAGCGCCACGCGGGCGGTACTTGGAAAGGATAGTTCGCCGTGTTCCAGGTCGGCGGTAATCTTGCGCAGGATTTCGCTATGTTCCAAAGCCGGGCTCCGAGCGGTGGCAAGGTTGGGGTGAGGGTGTGGCACTGCGGTTTGGGTCAATTCTTGCTGGCTTCGATCAGGGCGTGCGGGATCTGTTCAAGCGGCATCACCCGGTCGGCGCCGCCATGTTTGATCGCTTCCTTCGGCATTCCGAAGACGACACAGGAGGCTTCGTCCTGGGCGATGGTCGCCGCTCCGGCATCTTTCATCTCCTTCAGGCCGCGCGCGCCGTCGTCGCCCATGCCGGTCATGATCACGCCGATGGCGTTGCGGCCGGCGAATTTGGCGACGGAGCGGAACAGTACATCGACCGACGGTTTGTGACGATTGACCACTGGCCCGTCTTCCACCGCGACGTGGTATTGCGCGCCGTTACGCTTGAGCATCATGTGTTTGCCGCCAGGGGCGATGAGTACGCGGCCGGGAAGCACGCGGTCGTTGTCCTGTGCTTCGCGGACGTCCAGGGCGCACAGGGAATTGAGGCGTTGGGCAAACATCGCGGTAAATCGCTCCGGCATGTGCTGGACGATGACGATGCCGGCTACCGACACCGGCAGGCGGGTCAATACCGCTTCGATGGCCTGGGTTCCGCCGGTGGAGGTGCCGATGGCGATGACTTGATCGGTTGTTTTCACCAGCGTGCTCACGCCGGGCGACAACATCGCATCGGCCGTGAGGCGCGGCGGCATATCGTACAAGGGCGGACGCACGCTCGGGGCGGCCGCCGGGCGGTGGCGGGCGCGGACATTGGCCTTGGCGGCGCCGCGGATGGCTGAAATGATGTCGTCGGAAGCGTCCTGAAGGAAATCCTTCAAACCCAATTTCGGCTTGGTGATGACGCTGACGGCGCCGGCGGAAAGGGCTTGCAGCAGGGCGTCGCTGCCCGTTTCGGCCAGCGAGGAACAGATGATCACTGGTGTCGGATGCTCGCTCATCAGCTTCCGCAGAAAAGAGAGTCCGTCCATGCGCGGCATTTCAATGTCGAGCACGATCACGTCGGGCCACTCGCCGCGCATTTTTTCAAGCGCGAACAATGGATCGGACGCGGTGGCGATGACCTCGATGTCTTTTACCTTGGCGATCGCCATCGAGACGATCTGGCGGACCAGCGCCGAGTCGTCGACGATCATGACGCGAATTTTTTTTTGGCTCATCATGCTACGCAATACCCTGGTGAGTTTCCCGGCCAATGACCACCATTCCGTGTGGCGGCGGCAAGCGCTGGCGTTGGGGCTTCCCCAGGGGCAATCCGGCGAAGTGTCCGTGGCGTGCGATCGGGCGGGAGATTTTTTTCTTGTTTCCGACGTTTCATGGGTCGTCAAAATAGCTCGATATCGGTCTTCTGGCGCGTGACGTTCAGTGTCGCCGCGTAGGCGCGTTCGGCTTCGGCAATGCTTTGGTTGGTTTGGCCGCGTTTGCAGAATACGTCGCCGGTGCGTGGGTCGAAAACCACTTTGCGTGACCACGAGCCTTCAAGGTCGGAGGCCAGCAGCGGAATGTCCTCACGCTCCAGCCATTCGATGGCGAAGGCGGCATTGCGTTGTCCGACGTTGACGCCGGTAAGGGTGGCGATCACGCTGCCGCCACCGAACGCTTTGCCCTGAATGCGTTTTTTTTGCGCGCCACGGCCGAGCATGCCGTTCAACAGGGCTTCCATGCAATAGTCGCCGCAGAGCAGCAGGTCGAGATCGCTGTTCGCCGATTTTTCGTATCCTGGCAGCATGAAGTGGTTGAGTCCGCCGATTTTCAGCACCGGATCCCACAGGCAGACGGCCACGCAGGAACCCAGCAGCGTGGCGATGGGTCTGTCGCGCTCGACTGCCCAACCTCCCGGATTGACGCGCCGCGCCGCTCGTTCGAGATCGTACGGATTGGTCATTGTCGCGAATCCAGAGTGGGCCGAGCGCGGTGTATGGCAAGCGGTTCCGGGGCGACATCCGTCCGTTGCCCCCTCCCGGGTGCATGTCCCTCGCCGTCAGTCGTTCGTCGCACGCGAGTCGGACGCTCCGAGCGTCTATCGCGCAGCCGCCTGGGGTTTGAGCAACGCGCATGCTCATCCGTAGGGCGTATGGAGGCGGCCACTACGTTCATGGATCCGTTCATGGGTCGCTGCCAAGCCAAGGTGATCCTCCTGTTTTTGGTGAAAGCGGCGTTTGCCAGTGCCGGTTCAATGCGGTCGATCAGGAGGACGAAAGGAGGGGGGCGTGGGCCGGATCGTCGGCGGTACTGGCCAGCATGGCGATTTCATCGGCCGACAGAACTTTGGAAATATTGAGGAGAATCACGAATTTGTCGTTTACTTTCCCCATGCCGTGGATGAAATCGGCGCGGATTTTCGCGCCAAAGGCGGGCGGTGGCTCGATGTCGCCGCCGGGGATTTCTAGCACTTCCGAGACGGCATCGACCATCACGCCGATATCGTGTCGGAAATCGGCCTCGGCGACTTCAAGGATGACAATGCACGAGCGCTTGCCGACCACGCTCGGCGCGCGTCCGAACCGTGCCGCCAGATCGATCACCGGCACCACACTGCCGCGCAGATTGATGACTCCGCGGATGAACGTCGGCATCATCGGAATTTCGGTCACGCTGCCGTATTCGATGATCTCTTTGACGTTGAGGATGCCGACGGCGAACATCTCGCCGTTGAGCAGAAAGGTCAGATATTGCTGCGGCGCGTCGGCCACCGCCAGATCGTGTTGCCGTTGCTGCGCCTGCCGCCGGGCCGCTTCCTGCCGCGACGGCGCTCTGCCCTGAGGGACGGGTGTTGCGCGCGATGGCGCGAGATGACTCATCACGGACTCCTGATCAAAAACGTTCGAAATCGTGTTCCACGACGGAGGCAGTGGCAGGCGCGCGCCCGCTTCTGACGCTTCGCGGTGCCGGCGCGCCGGCCGCGAGACGCGGAGCGGCCGGCGATGCGCGCCGGGCGGTGTGCGAATTGACGGCGAGTTCGAAAAAGGTCATCAGTTGTTGCAATTGCGCGGCCTGACTGCCCATTTCCTCGGCGGTGGCCGCCAGTTCCTCGGAGGCCGAGGCATTTTGCTGCGTTGCCTGATTGAGTTGCGCCATCGCGCCGTTGATCTGGCCGACGCCGCAGGACTGCTCCTGCGACGCCGACGCGATTTCCTGCACGAGATCGGAGGTTTTCTTGATCGACGGCACCATCTCGTTGAGCAGCGAGCCGGCGCGTTCGGCGAGTTTCACCGAATCCTTGGCGACATTGCCGATTTCCTGTGCGGCGACTTGCGAGCGTTCGGCGAGCTTGCGCACCTCGGCGGCGACCACCGCGAAGCCCTTGCCGTGCTCGCCGGCGCGCGCGGCCTCGATCGCCGCGTTCAGCGCCAGCAGATTGGTCTGGTAGGCGATGTCGTCGATGATGCCGATTTTCTCGGCGATGCTCTTCATCGCCTCGACGGTCTTGCCGACGGCGTCGCCGCCTTCGGTGGCCTGCCGCGCGGCGCTTGAGGCCATGCCGTCGGTGATCTTGGCGTTTTCGGTATTCTGGAGGATCGAGGCACTCATTTGCTCCATGCTCGCCGTGGTTTCCTCGACAGACGCGGCCTGCTCGGAGGACGATTGCGACAAGGATTGCGCCGTCGCCGAAACCTGGCCGGAGGCGTTCGACAGATTGTCGGCGGCGTTACGGACTTCGCCGATGGTTTCGACGAGCTTGGCGACGGTCTGATTGATCGCGTTCTTCAATTCGTCGAAGTCGCCGCGGTAGGTGGTGGTGATGGTCTGCGTGAGGTCGCCGTTGGCCATCGCGCCCATGATGCGGCGCACCTCGTTGATCGGGTCGACGACGTTGTCCAGCGTCTCGTTAACGCCGGCGACGACCTTGCGGAAATCGCCCTGGTGCCGGTTGGCGTCGGCACGGGTTTCGAGCTTGCCGGCGACGGCGGCGGCACTGAGCATGGCCGCGTCGGCGACCAGCGCATTGACGGCGTCGATACAGGTGTTGAGGTTGTTTTTCAGGGTGTTGAAATCGCCGTTGTAGCTGTCGGTGATCTTGGGCGGGATATCGCCCTTGGCGATACGGTCGACGTAACTGGCGGCGACGTTCAGCGGACCGATCACCGCGTCGAGGGTGTCGTTGACCCCGGTCACCACTTTCCGGAAATCGCCTTGATGCCTGCCGGCCTCGGCGCGGGTGGCGAGTTTGCCGGCGACGGCGGCGGCGCTGAGCATGGCGGCGTCGGCGACGAGGGCATTGACGGCGTCGATGCAGGTGTTGAGGTTGTTCTTCAAGATATTGAAGTCGCCGTTGTAGCTGTCGGTGATCTTGGGCGGAATATCGCCCTTGGCGATACGGTCGACGTAACTGGCGGCGACATTCAGCGGACCGATCACCGCGTCGAGGGTGTCGTTAACGCCGGTCACCACTTTCCGGAAATCGCCCTGATGTTTGCCCGCGTCCGCTCTGGTCGCCAGCTTCCCTTCAACCGCCGCCGCCGACAGCATGTCCGCGTCCGTGGTCATGAGTCGCACCGCGTTCTGGGTGGCGACGATGGCTTTTGCTAACAGGCCGACTTCGTCCTTGCTGGTCAGATCGAGCGTGAAATTGAAATCGCCGCGAGCCATCTGATTGGCCGACGCGACCATTTTGCCGAGCGGGCCGGTGATCGAACGGACGATCAACAAGGCCAGCGCGGTGCTGATCACCACCGCCGCGACGGCGATGCCGATGATCAGGTTGCGCGTGGCGTGGGCCAGCGCCTCGGCGTCGGTACCGACTTTCTGGGCCAGTTCGGTCTGGTAGTCGATGAATTCGCCGACGCCCTTGATGTAGGCGTTGAACGCTGGCCGGTAAGCGGCGTCGAAATGCTTCATCGCCTCGTCCCATTGGCGCGCTTTCACGTGGTCCTGGAGTTTCGTCGAGGCGGCGAAGAACGCTGCGCGCAGATTCTTGGCGTTAGCCAAGGACGCCTTGCCTTTTTCGCCATAGCTGAATTTCTCCAGCGCTTCGATTGCCTTCGTCACGGCCTCGCGCGCTTCGACGATCCGGGCCATTTCCTTCTGCGTCGCTTCGTCGTTCTTATAGATCAGCAGGTTGCGATGGTAGTGATCGGAGCGGTTGATATCGTCGATGATGTCGTTGGCGATTTTGGTCTTGACGTTCTTCTCGTCGACCAGTTCGGAGACGCTACCTTGCAAATCGCCGACGCGGACGATGCCGACCACGGCTACCAGAATCAAGATCAACAGAGCGATGCCAAAGCCAACGCTAAGGCGGACGCCGATTTTCAGATTAGAGAGCACTTGGATTACTCCTGAAAGGGTAAGGCCAATGTCATTGGCATTGCATCGTTGGCGGGTGGTGCTTTGCCGCCGGGGCGACTAGGGGTGAAAAAGAGGGAACGTGGAACGGACACGGAGCGGCTGCGGGTTGTGGGTTATTGTTTTCATTGCTCTCTCCTTCAGCCGGTCTTCAACATCAAACCTTGCAGCAGGTGTTCGGATTCAATGGTGCTGGCACGCTCCACCAGGGCGGCGACATCGAGAATCAGCGCCACTTCCCCGCTGCCCAGAATCGTCGAACCGCCGATGCCGCGGATGTTCTTGAACAGCACGCCGAGAGGCTTGATGACGGTCTGGAATTCGCCGAGCAATTCGTCGACCACCAGCCCGGCCTTCTGACCGGCGTACTGGACGATGACGACGTTTTGTCTGGTGGGCGCGCGGCCGCCGATGGCGAACAATTCGCGCAGACGGACAAACGGCAGCACCTCGCCGCGCAGATTGAGGTAGTTGCGGTGATCGAGACCGTCGGTCAGTTCGATGCATTCGACGACCGAGTCCAAGGGCACCACGTAGGACGTTTTGCCGACCCCGGTCAGGAAGCCGTCGATGATCGCCAGGGTCAGCGGCAGGCGGATGGTGAAGGTTGAACCTTCGCCATCGACAGTCGAGACGTCGATGCTGCCGCGCAGCGCCTGGATGTTGCGGCGGACCACATCCATGCCGACGCCGCGTCCGGAGATGTTGGTGACTTTGTCGGCGGTCGAGAATCCCGGCTCGAAAATGAGGTTGAGAATCTCCTGTTCGGAGTGATTGCCGTTGGCGTCGATCAATCCCTTGTCGATGGCCTTTTGGCGAATCTTGTCCTTGGGAAGGCCGTTCCCGTCGTCGATGACCTCGATGACGATGTTGCCGGAATCGTGGTAGGCGTTCAGTTGCAGCGTGCCGGTGCTCGGTTTGCCGCGTTGTTCGCGCAGACCGCCCGGCTCGATGCCATGGTCAATGGCGTTGCGCACCAGATGCATCAATGGATCGCCGAGTTTCTCGACCACCGATTTGTCGAGTTCGGTTTCGGCGCCGGTAATCACCAGATCAATGTTTTTGCCCATCTCGCGCGAGCTGTCGCGGACCACGCGGTTGAAGCGGTTGAAGGTTTCGCCGATTTGCACCATCCGCAGTTGCAGCGCCGAATCGCGGATATCCTCGACCAGCCGGAGCAGCACCGAGGTCGATTCCATCAGATCGGACTGTCCGCTACGCTGGGCGAGCAGGTTGGCGCCGGCGCCGGCGATGACCATTTCGCCGACCAGATCGATCAATTGGTCCAGCTTGTCGGCCTGGACACGAATCATCCGCGCCTCGACGGCTTTCTTCTCGTTGACCACCGCTTGGCGGTTGGCGGCGGCTTCGACGATTTCCTTCTGGACGACCATTTGCTCGACCATTATGTCTCCGATGGCCTGATGCGGTTTCTCCGGCAATTCGCAATCCGTTTCACTAGGCTCCGGGCGGTTCTGCGCCGATAGACAGGCGTCGAGTTCCGATTGCGTCAGGGCGCCGGAGCGCATGAGGATTTCGCCGATGCGCATCTCGTCTTCGGGGAGCTGATTGATCAGTTTGACGTACTCGCTGATCTTCGAATGCGGCGGCAGGATGTGCAGGGTGCAATCGTCGTGGACGAAATCGAAAACATGTTCGATTTCGGCCTTGCCGGCGCGGGTCTGGAAGCCGATTTCGAAACCCAGGTAGCACAATTCCGGGTCCATGCTGACGGCTGGAGGCATGCCATCGGCCAGGGTGGCGATTGCCGTGATTTCGCCGATACTGTTGAGAAAACGGAGGAAAGACAGCGGGTCCATGCCGTTTCGGAGGACATCGGTACCGAAGCGGATCGAAATGTGCCAGGCATCGGTGATCACCACGCCGCCGCCGGAGGCTTCCACCGCGTCTTCGTGCGCGACGGGCGCGTTGACCGTCGCCGACGGTTTGTCGTCGAGGAATTTGTCGGTCAGCGCTTGCAGCAGCGTCTGGCCGCGGGCGGCGGTTTCGGCATCCGGTTCGGCCAAGCCGGCGGCGAAGGCATCCAGCAGCGAGCCCATGTGATCGCAGCATTCGAGCAACACCGTGGATAGTTCGCCGCTGACCGGAATCTCGCCATTGCGCACTTTGTCGAGCAGGTTTTCGACGATGTGGGTGAAAGTCTCGATGTAATGGCACTCGACAATTCCCGAGCCACCCTTGATGGTGTGCGCCGCGCGGAAAATGGCGTTCAGGTTGTCGGTGTCGCCGGGTTCCTGCTCCAGCCGCAGCAAGCCATCTTCCATGGCGATCAACTGATCCCGGCTTTCGTTGACGAACAGGTTCGTCAGTTCATCCATCGTCTTTCCTTCGCTTTCGAAAGGTCGTGGCGGCTCATGGGCAGGCGGTGATCACCATCGGATCGCCGAAGGTGCTGGCCAGATTGCAAAAGTCGAGAATCTGCTGTACCGCGGCGCTGTGGCCGACGATGGTCAGCCGTTTGTCTTGTTCCTGAACCTCGCGTTTAAGCAGGATCAGCAGTTGCAGGCCCGCGCTGTCCATCGTCGGCACCGCCGACAGATCGAGTTCGAGATGCTCCGTTCCGCTCAGGGCGGCAAGCAGTTGTTCTTTCTGTGCCTGTGCCTGATAGATGGTCATCTCCTCGAAAATCGCGAGGCGGGCAGGGGAGGAAATGGTCATGGCATGGGCCCTCCTCAGAACAGTTCGACATTGGACGGGCCGCTGGGCTTGGTGGCCTCGGCGTGAGAACGAGATCTGCTCGCCTTTCGTGTGTCGGAACCCACGCTTCGGGTGGCCATCGCCTGTGCGTGGGTATCGCGCTGCCGGTCCATGACATAGTTCGAGAATTGGTCGTCGAATTGCCGGGACAGGGGAATGAAATGGCCGGCAAAGAAGGTGTTATCGTCGCGCCTCTCGAGCACGCCAGCGAGCGCGAGCGCGTGGTTGTCGATGCGTTCGATACCGTCGATGACATGTTCGATCTGCTGGCGCGTCACGTCTTGAAACTGCACGCTGGCCAGGGTATCCATGAACATCGAGCCAAGCCTGTCGCTGCTGGCATTGATGGTTTCGAGGATTTCCCGTTCGCGCTGGGTGACGTGCTCGTAGCTGTTGCCGAGGGACACCAATTGTTCGGCGAAACGCTCCAGGCTTTCCCGTTCTTCCTTGATGTGCGAATGGGCGAGTTTCTCCTTGAACTGCCGTTCGATGATGTTCAGGACGGCAGCGATGCCGTCGTTGACCTTTTTGACCGCCGTTTCGGTTTCATAAGACAGCTTGCGCACTTCGTCGGCCACCACCGCGAAACCCCGGCCGGCTTCGCCGGCACGCGCGGCTTCGATGGCGGCGTTGAGTGCCAGAAGGTTGATCTGGCCGGCGATGTGCTTGATCAAATCGACCAGGGATTGCAGCGCCTTGGCTTGCTCCACGGCCTCGGCACTACGCAGTTCTTCGGCCTTGGTTTCCTCGATGCGCTGCGAAATGAAGGCTTCGAGTTTGGCGATCAGTTGCCGGTTGCTGCCGATTTTTCGCTCGGAATCGGTGGATAGCTGTTCCGATTCGGTGGTGGCGTTGGCGACGAATGTCTTGAGTGCATCCACCACCTCATCGATGGTCTGTAAGCGCGATGTGACGTCGTAGGCGGCTTTTTCCGTCTGTTCGACAACGCTGCGCAACTGCCCGACGAGAATCTTGTTGAAACGCGGAATTTCCTTGATCTCCGGCATGGCGACGCTCTGGCAGACGTTGTTTTCCGGGCAACGCCGTTTTTCCTTGGACAGAAATCGTTTTTCGCCGACACCGCTGATCCGGAACAGCAGCCGGGAGTTAATGCGCTGAATTACGATGTAGCCAAGCAGGCCGGACAGCAGGACGACGCTGTCGGCGCTGCGGTTGCCCATGCCGAGGGTGTTGTCCAGGAAGGGTTGATAGACGGGGTGGGCAACAAAGGCCAGCGCCACCAGCGCGACGGCCGTTGTCAGCCCCGTCGCCAGCGTGCGCCAACGATATTGCCGATAATCCTTTTGCAGAGAGGCGTCCATTGCCTGGTCTACCGGATGACCAACTTGATGGTATTGAGGAGATCGTCGGCGGTGGCGGGTTTGACGATCCAGCCCGATGCGCCAGCGGCCTTGGCTTCCACTTTGCGGCTCTGCTGCGATTCGGTGGTCAGGAAAAGGATGGGCAGGAACCTGTAGCCGGGCAGGGCGCGCACGGCCTTGATCAAATCGATGCCATTCATGCCCGGCATGTTGAGATCGGTGATCAGCAGGTCGACCTTTACCCCGGCCGCGAACTTCGTCAACGCCTCTTCGGCGTTGGAAGCTTTTTCGACGCCAAACCCAGCTTTCCTCAGTATGTTCGAGACGCTCAGCAGAATGGTTGCCGAATCGTCGACCAGGAAAATTGTTTTTGCCATGGCTCGTTGTTCCCCGAAGAAATGTGCGGTACCGCCAGCCCGTTGTCCGGGCAGGCCGTCGTCGGTGTCGTATTGCCGATTGCGTGCTTTAACTCTTGGTTTAGATTAGTCGGGCGCTTTTGCTCCTGCCATCAGTAATTTTCCCGCCCATCCGTAGTAGTACGGAGATTGGTCGCCGAAATCGGCGATGGCGGATGCGTAAGGCAGGATCGGTGACGAATGGAAGGCGATTCGCACGGCCCGGGGACACGCGTCGACGTGGTTCGCATCGTCTGCGTGCAGGCTAGTCCTCTTGGCGGGGCTTGCCCCCAATGACCATGCCGACCAGCTCGGCAACCGTGCCCGCGCCCGCCTTGGTCATGATGTGCGCGCGGTGTGTTTCGACGGTGCGCTCGCTGATGCCGAGGTCGGACGCGATGCTTTTGTTGCGTTTGCCGCCGACAATGGCATCGAGAACATCCTGTTCGCGCGGGGTCAGCAGGCGCTGCCAATCGGCACTGCCGACGACCGGCAGGCCGCAGCGGCGACGGTCGTCGGCGAGGCGGAGCGCGGCGTGGACGCGTTCGATCAACTGTTGGACATTGAACGGCTTTTCAAGGAAATCGAATGCGCCGAGACGCATGGCGCGAACCGCCGTCGGCACGTCGGCATAGCCGGAGATGAAAATAACGGGAATGTCGGGATTCTGCTCGCGCAGCCAGTCGTGCACTTCCGGTCCGGTAACGCGCGGCATGCGCACGTCGAGCAGCACGCAGCCGGTGTGGCCGGATCGCCAGCGGCGGATGAAGTCCTCGCCCGAGCGATATTCGTCGATGGTCAGCCCGATGCTGGCCAGCACTTCGATCAGCAAACGGCGTACTTGCACGTCGTCGTCTACGACACAGACGGTCAGATCGGTGAGTGATTGCATGCGCGTCCCGAAGGCGTGAGAAGGCCGGCCCGCGCGGCGGCCCGATCTTCATTCTAGTCGGTGTCAGTGGAAATACGCAGTCTAGCGGGAAAGTCCCGATGCACCGGCGGCCGCGGCTGGGCTATGGTGGGTGAGACGGAACGATGCGCGCGTCGGCAATTGTGGCCTGGAATCGATGTTTAAATCAATCAATAAATCAATTTGTAGTTTAAAAAATGGCCGCGCTGGCGCGGCAGCCGGCCGGGCTTGAGCATGCCTGCCTCATCGACATTCCGGCCGCGGCGCTACCGTTTCGAGTGGTTGCTGCTGTTCGGCGCGCTGCTGGTTCTTGGCGGCGTCACCGTCATTTTCCATCTGTTGCGTGTCCAACAGCTGGAGCGCGAAGACGGTGCGCAGTTGCAGGACGCCGCGCGCGAAATGGCCGAACGGAGCACCCGGCGGCTGCATGCCGCGACGCAAGGGCTGCGGATGGTCGCCAGCGACGTGTTGTATTGGGCCGGTTCAGGCAAGAATCGCGGGGAGCCGCGTCTGGCCGGGCTGGCGAGCCTCCTCGACGGTGCGGACAAGGCGCTCACGGTGCTGATTCTTGATCGGTCCGGCCGCGTTACCGCCGCCAGTCGTCGTGAACTACTCGGCCGGGATTTCAGTGAACGGATGTACTTTCTGGCGGCCACGCGGCGGAGCGCACCTGCGGGCGACGATGTCGCGACGCTGGACGCGAATGCGGTCGTCCTGACGCGGGCGGTCGTCGACCGCCGGGGCGCGTTGCTGGCGGTGGTGGCGATCGAACTGCCGCCGGAATATCTTGGCGCGACGTTCGAGGCCGCAGGGCACGCCCCCCTGTGCGTTTCGCTCGGTATTGGCGCGCATCGGGTGTCTTGGCGTCTACTACCCGGCGTGGCGACCTCGGGTGGCGCGGTGGCGCCGGATGGCGGTCGGTCGCTTTGCCGAATGGTCGACGATGGCGCGAGCGCGTTCGAGGGTGGAATCGTGGCGGTGCGCGAGTTGTCGTTGCCGGGGGTGGCGATGGATGGGCCACTGCGGTTGTCGGTGCGCGAGGCGCGGCCATCCAGTGGGGGCGACGGGTTTCGCGATGCCATCAAGGTCGCCGGCTTGTTTTTGGCGCTGGCCTTGTCGTCGTCGGTCGGTTTGCATCTCCTTCAGCGCTGGCGGCGGCGCCTGGATGCCAGTGTCGCCGAACGGGCGGTTGAACGGCGTTTGGTGGCCGAGCGCCTGCAATTGGCCGTCGACGCCACCGGTCTCGGCGTCTGGGACTATGAGCCAGCCAGCGGGCGCCTGAACTGGGATGCGTCGATGTATGCGATCCATGGTCTCGACCCGGCGACCGGAACGGTGGGGCCGGAGGACTGGCGGCGCTGCGTTCTGCCCGACGACAGGCCGTCGGTCGAGGCGGCCTTGCGGTCGGCCGTCGACGAACAGCGGCAATTCAGGGTTAATTTCCGCATCCGTCGTGGCGACGGCCAGATTCGCATGCTCAGCGCCTTGGCCCGGCCAGTTGGCTTCGACGGGCGATTGCCGACGCGGATCGTCGGCATCAACGAAGACATCACCGACATTTGGCGGGCGGAAGAAGCGGTGCATGCCAGCGAGGCGCGTCTCAAGGCCATTTTCGATGTGTTGCCGATCGGCATCGCCGTGACCGACGCGGCGGGCACGATCGTCGAATGCAACGCCGCATTCGCCATGCAGCGCGGCGCCGAGCGCGAGCGCTTGCTGGGCAGCGCCGATGCCGCGTATGTCGCCGGTGCGCGTCGGCCGGACGGCGGCGCGATCGCGCGCGACGCCTATCCGCCGTTGCGGGCGCTGACGGCGGGTTCCGCGGTGTTCGATGTGGAAATGATCGTCGATACACCGGAGGGCGACCGTTGGCTGTCGGTCAGCGCCTTGCCGATCGGCGCGGCGGCGCGGCACACACAAACACCGGCCGACGCCACGACGCCGGCGGAGGCCTCGTCGGAAACTCGTGGCGTGGTGGTCGCCAGCGTCGATGTCGGCGCATCGCGGCGCGGCGAGGCCGCTTTGCGGACGCTGTCGCGCGCTGTCGAGCAGTCGGCGACGGCGGTGCTGATCACCAATGCCGACGGCGTCATCGAGTTCGTTAACTCGGCGACTTGCGAGCTCCATGGCTATCCCGCCGCCGCCTTGCTGGGAGCCAGTCCGCGTCTGTTCAAGTCGGAGCGGACGCCACCGGAAACCTATTCGACGATGTGGTCGACGCTGCGCGCCGGTCGGGTGTGGCGTGGCGAACTGGTCAACCGCCGCCGCGACGGCCAGTTGATCGATGTCGCCGTGTCGATCGCGCCGGTGACCGACAACGGCGGCGCGATCACACATTTCGTGGCCATCGAGGACGACGTCTCGGCACGTCACGCGGCGGAGCGTCTGCATGACGAGTTGCGGGCGCGTTTGAGCCGGGTCGAAAGGATGCAGGTGATCGGCGCCTTGGCCGGCGGCGTGGCCAGCGATTTCAACAACATCCTGGTTGCCATTCTGGGCTTTTCCGGGCTGGGCAAGGCGGTCTTGCAAGCCGCCGGCGGCCCGGCGCGCGTGCTGTCCTATTTCGAGGAAATCGAAACCGCCGGCGAGCGGGCGAAGGATCTGGTGGCGCAGTTGCTGACCTTCGCCAGCGGCGGCACTTCGAAACGGGCCACGGTGCGGGTGGCCGACATGTTGCGGGAGGTGGCCGAAACCGTCGAAGCTTCCCTGCCGTCTTTTCTGACCCTGGCGGTCGATAGCGCCGACGATCTGCCGTCGCTGGAAATCGACCGCTCGCATCTGTACCGGCTGTTGACCGCGCTCTGTCGCAATGCCCGCGACGCGATGCACCAGCCGGGCATCATCCGCATCGTCGCGCGCGCCGTGTTTGTCGAGGCGGGGCACGTTTGCGCGTCGTGTCATGGCGAATTTTCAGGCGAATTCTTGCGCATCGCGGTCATCGACGGTGGAAGCGGCATTCCGGAGCGCTTGCGCGAACACATCTTCGAGCCTTTTTTCACCACCAAGGACGTGGCGGCCGGCGCCGGCATGGGTTTGCCGGTGGTGCATGGGCTGACGCACGTCTACGGTGGCCATCTTCAGGTCGGTAACGCCGTCGATCGCGGCACCGAAGTGGCGATACTCCTGCCGCGCGCCATCTGGTCCACCGAGGCCGCACGCCCGCCATCGTGACCCGGCGGGCACTCGTCAGAGCCACCGACGCGGCAGACTGTTAAACTGACGGCGATGGCCAACGCCGCATCCGTGTTTTTTTCACTCCCATTTCCACCCATTTTCATGAGGATAATGGCATGACGATGAAAGTCCTGGGTTTTGCCGCCCAGTCCGCCACCGACGAATTGGCTCCCTTCCGTTTCGAGCGCCGGGATCGGCGTCCAGACGATGTGGAAATCGAAATCCTCTACTGCGGCGTCTGCCACTCCGATCTTCACATGGCGCGCAATGACTGGGGCTGGAGTTTTTATCCACTGGTTCCGGGGCATGAAATCATCGGCCGGGTGGTCGGCGTTGGCGCGGAGGTTCGCCGCTTTCAACCCGGCGACACGGTTGGCATCGGCTGCATGGTCGATTCCTGCCGGCGTTGCGCGGCCTGCGAGCAAGGTCTCGAACAGTATTGCGAAAACGGCCACACCCTGACTTACGCGAGCAAGGACCGGCACGACGGGCGGCCGACCTACGGCGGCTATTCGGAAAAGATCGTCGCCTCCGAAAGTTTCGTGGTCAAGGTGCCTGCCGGCCTGAATCTGGCGGGTGCCGCTCCCTTGCTGTGCGCCGGCATCACCACCTGGTCGCCGCTGCGCCACTGGCGGGCCGGGCCGGGTCGCGCGGTCGCCGTCGTCGGGCTGGGCGGGCTGGGTCACATGGGGATCAAGCTGGCAAAGGCCCTGGGCGCCGAAGTGACCTTATTCACCCGCTCACCGGGCAAGGAGGACGACGCGCGCCGCCTGGGCGCCGACCATATCGTGCTCTCGACCGACGAAACGCAAATGAAGCAGGCGAAGAATCGCTTCGATCTGATCATCGACACCGTTCCCTATGCGCACGATATCAACCCGTATCTGCCGACTCTGTCGCTGGACGGTACGCTCGTCCTGGTCGGTCTGCTCGGGAATCTCCCGCCCGATTTGAGTACCGTTCCGCTGCTTCTCGGAAGGAAAGCCGTCGCCGGTTCGGTCATCGGCGGCATCGCCGAAACCCAGGAAATGCTCGATTTCTGCGGCCAGCATGGCATTACCGCTGACATCGAGCTCATCGACATCCAGGACATCAACGCGGCCTACCGGCGGATGTTGAAAAGCGATGTCAAGTATCGTTTCGTCATTGACATGCGCTCGCTCAAATCCTGAACGTCTGTCAACACCGTGGAAAGCTTGACCGGACTGAATCCGCATCTGGATTCTTCCGGTCTCGTTTCAGCGCGGTGCGCTGCACGCCGAGGCGGAAATTGCAAGCTGCCACGGGACCATTGATTCGAGCCATTCTCGCCGCTCAACCCCGTGATCTTCACGCTTGACGACCGACCTCACTATCCGGTATCCGGCCATTCGACAACAAGTGCCGGGTGAGAGTGGGTGTGCCGCGGAGAACAGACCGTGAGACCAATTGAGCAATCGCGCGGGAGCGTCAGGTCGCTTGCGATTATTGAACCCTTCTTGGCACAGCTTTGGCTTTGGGTGCCGCACGATTCATCATGATTAAATGAGGCCCGATCAGTGTTTTGGCGGCGATTCGGGAGGTATTCAAGCGAATCAGACCCGAAGGATCGGCACGGACGTCCCCAACTGGCGCACCACACTTTCGATAGCATCCAAGGCAGGTGTCAAGAAAGCCAGCCGATGCTGTCCTTCCTTGGTCGTCGACATGTCCCGCGTCGTGCGGTTGAGCAGCCGTCATCCAATGCGTGCCTGACGATGGCACGCCGCTCGAAGCGTGGTACATCCCGGCCAAGGGCGGTGAGAGCGGCAAGTTCGTCATCTTTTGGCATGCCCTGCCGATGTGCCGTGCCGGCTACCCAGGCCACATGGGCGAGCCGTGGAGCAAGTTCGTCGAGGCGGTCGAAATCGATTTCGTGATCCAGTACAAGCACCTGACGGACGCCGGCGATAACGTGCTGACTTTCGACTTCCGCAACCATGGGCAAGGCGGTGCGGCCAACGACGGTGTCAGCGGTGTTGGCCAGAGGGAATGGCGTGATGTCGTGGGCGTGAAGAAGTTCGTCGATACCCACTCCTGCTTGAGCAAATGCGGCTCAATGCGGGTGAATTGTTCCGAGCTGATCTTCATGAACTCGCATTTTTTCCAAAATTGACTTTTTGTTAAAAAATAGTGTTGACACGACCTAAATGAATCGCCCCGGTTTCCGTGGAGGCCGGTTGGTTTAAGTCAGGCCACGACGGTGGCCTGATTGGCGAGTTGCCTGTAGTAGTTTGCCTCAGCTTTTGCCGGCGGGATAGAGCCAATCGGTTCAAGTCGTCCGTGGTGGTTAAACCAAGACACCCATTCCAAGGTTGCCAGATCGACGGATTCCTTGGTTTTCCAGGGGGCACGCCGGTGGATCCTCTCGGCCTTGTACAAGCCATTGATCGTCTCTGCCAAGGCGTTGTCGTAGCTGTCGCCCTTGCTGCCGACTGAAGGTTCAATCCCGGCGTCGGTCAGTCGTTCGCTGTAGCGGATCGATACGTATTGCGAGCCCCTGTCCGAATGGTGGATCAACGCCTCCTCCGGGCTCGGCGGGCGGGCGTACAGCGCCTGCGCCAAGGCATCGAGGACCAAGTCCGTATGCATGGAACGGCTCACCCGCCACCCCACGATACGTCGGGCAAAAACGTCGATAACGAAGGCAACGTACAGCCAGCCTTGCCAGGTCGAAACAGAAGTGAAGTCCGAGACCCACGACGGATTGGGACGGTCGTCCTTGAATTGCCGATTGACCCGATCCAGCGGACACGCTGCTTTACTGTCGCGGACCGTTGTGCGCACCACGGTCCGCGCATGACACCGCGCAAACCTTGACGCCGCATGAGTCGCTCGACCGTGCAACGGGCCACCACGACGCCTTCGCGGTTCAGTTGCCGCCAGACCTTGTCGGCACCATGGACCTGCCGGTTGGCTTGCCAGACGCGCTCGATCTCGGGTGCCAAGGCCTCGTCACGCCGCACTCTCTGGCTACGCTGTTCAGGATTGCGCCGCAGGGCAACGTGGCGCCGGTAACCCGACGGGGCAATCTGCAATTGCCGGCAGATCGGCTCGACCCCGAAGGCATCACGGTGTTCGTCGACGAACGCTCTCAGGACTGGAATCGGCGGTCGAGCTCCGCCTAGGCGAAAAACGCGCTGGCAAGCTTGAGAATCTCGTTGGCTTTGCGCAGTTCCTTGACCTCGCGCTTTAGCAGGCTGCTCAAAAACCCCGCCCCAGCTACGCCGATGGGATAATTCGAACCTTGCCTGAACGAGATGGAAAAAAGATGAGAAGGCCCGACACGACGCAGCATGCGATGTTCAGCTACCGGACGCTGGAAGAGCGGATTCCGGCAAGTCATCCGCTGAGGAAGCTGCGGGTGGTGGTCGATGGGATTCTGGGCGCGATGCAGGCGACCTTCGAGCAGCTGTATTCGCGCACCGGTCGCCCCGGCATCCCGCCCGAACGGCTGTTGCGGGCCAGCCTTTTGCAGGTCCTGTTTTCCATCCGTTC